>JBEBUV010000030.1:0-41579 GCA_040393085.1 Pedobacter hiemivivus
ATGAAGATTGCAGTAGTTGGAGCCACCGGCCTGGTAGGCACCGTAATGTTAAAAGTATTAGAAGAGCGTAACTTCCCATTAACTGAATTGATCCCTGTAGCCTCTGAGAAGAGTGTTGGTAAGGAAATCACATTCAAGGGTAAGAAGTATGCTGTTGTAAACATAGATACTGCGATTTCGATGAGACCTGATATTGCGTTGTTTTCTGCAGGTGGAAGCACGTCTCTGGTAGACGCTCCTCGTTTTGCTGAAGTGGGTACGACTGTGATCGACAATTCATCTGCATGGCGCATGGATCCATCGAAAAAGTTGATCGTTCCTGAAGTAAATGCACATGAGTTAACTGCCGATGATAAGATCATCGCCAACCCTAACTGCTCAACAACTCAAATGGTAGTGGCATTAAAACCACTTCATGATAAATACAAAATCAAACGTGTGGTAGTTTCTACCTATCAGTCGGTAACTGGAACTGGTGTAAAAGCCGTTGAGCAGATGATGAATGAGCGTAAAGGTATTACTGATGGTCCTATGGCTTATGCCTACCCTATCGATTTAAACGTAATTCCTCAGATTGATGTGTTCCAGGATAATGGATACACTAAAGAGGAAATGAAAATGATATTGGAAACTCAGAAAATCATGAGTGATGACAGCATCAGAGTTACAGCGACAACAGTTCGTATTCCTGTAGTAGGTGGTCACTCGGAATCAGTAAACATTGAGTTTGAAAATGATTTCGATGTAAATGAAGTAAGAGATTTACTAGCTGCTACAGAAGGAATCATTGTTGTAGATGACCCTGCAAATCTTAAATATCCAATGCCTAAAGATGCTCATGAGCGTGATGAGGTATTTGTTGGAAGAATCAGACGTGATAACTCATTACCAAACACATTGAATATGTGGATTGTAGCAGATAACCTTCGTAAAGGAGCTGCAACAAATACGGTTCAGATTGCAGAATACCTGGTAAAAAACAAACTGGTTTAATTTTAATTTAAACCATCTTATATTTACGGCCATCATTCTGATACCAAATCAGTGTGATGGCCGTTTTAATTTAAAAGCTTATGACTAAAAGATCTATTCAATCTTTTTTATTCCTGTTCTTCATCAGCAGTTTCTCTTTCGCACAAACACCAATACAGAAACTGGAAAAAGCTTATAACATCTTTCAATCAGATCCGCAGACAAAATATGCCATCACCTCACTTTGTGTTTTAGATGCCAATACGGGTACTCCACTATTTACCAGTAACGAACAAATTGGCGTGGCTACTGCCTCAACTTTAAAAATAATTACTGCAGCAACTGCATTAAGTATCCTTGGAAAGGATTTTCAATATCAAACCACATTGGCTTATACTGGCGCCATTAGTACTGATGGTATTTTAAAAGGAAATCTAATTATTATTGGCAATGGCGACCCTACTTTAGGATCAGATCGCTATCAGAATAAAGAAAATGTAGTATTAACAGAGTGGACAGAGGCTATAAAAAAAGCTGGGATTAAAAGAATAGATGGTGCAATTATTGGCGACGATCGTGCTTTTGGGACCCAGACTACTCCTGAGGGCTGGACCTGGCAGGATATGGGTAATTATTATGGAGCAGGTACATCGGGCTTATCCTGGCGCGAGAATCAATTCGACATCCATTTAAAACCTGGCACCAGACAAGGTGATGAAGCTATAATGATGAAGACAGTTCCTGAAATGCCGTATTTAAAGATAATGAATGAGCTAAAAACAGGAGCCTCAGGAAGTGGCGATAATGCTTATGTCTTTTTACCACCTTATGGGAATACAGCATATTTAAGAGGAACTTGGGGCATGGGTATTCGTAAAAATAGTATCTCTGCTGCATTACCAGACCCTGCTTATGATTGTGCCTACCGTTTACAAGATACTCTAAAACTACTGGGAATTGTAGCCTCAGTACCTGCAACAACTACCCGAATGATGGCTTTAAGTTCACAGCCTATTCCTGTCATCAGTCAAAAACTTAGTACAATAACCTCTCCTACCTTATCGGAAATCACCTATTGGTTTTTAAAAAAGAGTGTCAACCTTTATGGCGAGACCATGTTGAAAAGCCTTTCTTTAAAATCCGGGAAGACAGCCAGTACTTCAGATGGTGTGGAAACAGTCATTAAATTCTGGGCAGCAAAAGGGATTGATAAAAATGCACTGAACATGATTGATGGAAGTGGCTTATCCCCTGCAAACCGGGTAACCACAATGGCTATGGCAAATATTTTATTTCAAGTTCAAAAAGAAAGCTGGTTTAGCGATTACTATAAAGCATTTCCTGATTATAATGGAATGAAAATTAAGAGTGGTACAATAAATAATGTTTCTGCATTTGCAGGCTATCACACCAGCACATCAGGAAACAAGTATATTATTGTTATAAATGTCAATAATTATTCAGGGTCAGGAATCAACAAGAAACTATTTACCGTATTGGATGCGTTAAAGTAATTGTAAATTGCACCCGTTTTCAGAATTAATATCCGAAAAACACTTATAAATGAAGAATATACTTACTGCTCTATTTGTACTCTTGATTAGTTGTTCAGTATTAGGACAAACATCAGTATCGAAAACAACAACAAGTCCGGAGCTTGATAATCAGCTGAATAATCTTCCTCCAGAAATAGCCATTATTCCTGAACCTGTAGAGGTTACTAAAAAGGAGGGATATTTTGTCTTACCGGCCAATGTGACTATACAGTGCCCATCTACTCCAGAGACACATCAGGTGCTTACATTTTTACAGGAAAAACTTTCTGTGCCTACAGGTAGTTTCGTGACCTCTGTAAGTGGTAAATCAGAAAGTGCACAGATCCATTTATTACTAAATGATAAAGCAAATCATACTCTTGGTAATGAAGGTTATCAATTAACGGTAACACCAAACCACATTACGATTAGAGCTAATAAGGCAGAAGGTTTGTTTTATGGCGTACAGAGCCTACTTCAACTGTTCCCAGCAGCAATTGAAAGTAAAGAACCTTTTAACACAGAGCACAGTGGGATTACTGAGCAAATTGAATGGAAAATCCCTTGTGTTGAAATTACAGATTACCCACGCTTGGGCTGGAGAGGTTTAATGTTCGACGTTGCCCGTCACTTTTTCACAAAAGAGGAAGTAAAGCAGTACATAGACGCCATGGTGCGTTACAAATACAATATCCTTCACTTACACCTTACGGATGATGAGGGTTGGAGAATAGAAATTAAAGGCTTTCCTAAATTGACAGAAGTAGGTGCCTGGAGCGTTAAAAAGGTAGGTGATTTTGGAACTTTTGCCCCTCCTTCTCCTGATGAACCTCGCAACTATGGTGGTTTTTATACGCAGGAAGATATTAAAGAGTTGGTACAATATGCCAAAGAACGTTTTGTTAATATACTCCCTGAAATTGATGTACCTGGGCATAGTCTTGCCGTAATTAGTTCATATCCTGAATTATCCTGTACCCCGGGTGCCGAAAATTATAAAGTACGTTCGGGAGAACGCATTATGGATTGGTCCAGAGGTGCTCCTCCTATTGCTTTGTTAGACAATACGCTTTGTCCGGCCAATGAAAAAGTATATTCATTTTTAGATTCGGTCATCACACAGGTAGCTGCACTTTTCCCATTCGAATACATGCACATGGGTGGCGATGAGGCTCCTTTTAATTACTGGGAGAAAAATGATGCCATCAAAGCATTAATGCTTAAGGAAGGTCTAAAGAATATGCATCAGGTACAGGGCTATTTTGAAAAACGTGTTCAGAAGATTGTAGAATCAAAAGGAAAGAAATTTATAGGTTGGGATGAGATATTAAATGGAGATATGTCGCCAAGCACAGCCGTAATGGCATGGCGTGGCATGAAATATGGTATTGAGGCAGCTAAAAAGAAACATGAGGTAGTGATGAGCCCTACAGAATTTGCTTATCTGGATTATATGCAGGCTGATTTGATTACAGAACCTCGGGTTTATGCTTCGCTTAGATTAAGCAAGTCTTACCAGTTTGATCCTGTTCCCGCATCTGTAGATCCTAAATACATTAAAGGAGGCCAGGCGAACTTATGGACAGAACAGGTTTACAATATCCGTCAGGCCGAATACATGACCTGGCCAAGAGGTATGGCTATTGCAGAATCAGTATGGTCGCCCCCAGCCAAGAAAAACTGGCCAAACTTTTTCAGCAGAGTAGAGCAGCACTTTAAACGTCTGGACGCAGCTGAGACCAAATATGCACCAAGTGTGTACGACCCCATATTTAAAGTCAGCAGATCGGCAGATAAACAACTGCAAATTGAATTAAGTACTGAGGTTGCCGGATTAGATATTTATTACAGTTTTGACAACTCTTTTCCGGATCGCTTTTATCCAAAATACACGGAAAAGCTCACACCACCAAAAGATGCGACCATGTTAAAGGTCATTACTTACAGAGGAAAAAATCCTATTGGCAGGATGATGAATATGCCAATTGAAGAATTGAACAAGAGAGCAGGCAGAAAATAAAAAGAAATTGAGATACTTTGTTCACATAGGTTATAACGGATTAAATTATAGTGGTTGGCAAAAACAGCCTGGGATTATGAATGTCCAGGGAGTCTTAGAAAAGGCACTAACTGATATATTAAAAAACCCCATATTTATTAATGGCTGTGGCCGTACTGATGCACAGGTCCATGCCAGTCAGTTCTTTTTTCACATGGATGTAGAACATCCCTGGGATTTCGACCTGATGTTTAGGTTAAATAAAGCCCTACCTGGCAATATTGCTATTTTCGACATCATTCCTATGGACGGGCAGCAACATGCGCGATTTGACGCTGTGCAGCGGTCGTACGACTACTTTCTACACACATATAAGAATCCTTTCCTAAATGGATTGAGTTCATTTTATTTATTGGATAAGCTTGACTTTGATAAAATGAAGCAGGCGGCTTCAATTCTACCCAATTATAAAGATTACAGAGCATTTTGCACGAGCCCGGATAAATATGAGCATACACTTTGCTTTGTCAGATCGGCTAGTTTATCTGTTGATGAAAGTGGTGATCATTTACGTTTCCAGATTTCTTCCAATAGGTTTCTGAGTAAAATGATCCGGATTATTATGGGACAGTTGCTAAAGATTGGGAAAGGTGTATTGAGTGTTGATGAGTTTGAAAGTTATCTGATTGATAAAAAAACACCTGAATTAATTACTCCTGCACATCCACAAGGACTTTATTTATCAAAAGTAACTTATCCTTATTTGGATTTACCACCCAGACAGCAGTTTTCTTCAGTTCTACAGCAACAAGCAGACCTAGCATGGAAAAGGCTTTAATCTCCTAATTGTTAACAATTTACTCTTGTTTTATTTATAAATTTTCATTAACTTTAATAGAGGGCTTCACTAAAACGAAGGCGTTCTATATGACTGTTATTCAAAAAATTGAACATTGGGGCGATGTCCATCGTACCAAATGGCTTGATGTGATTCGCATCGTATTGGGTGTGCTCATCTTTAGCAAGGGTATTGCGATTGTGAGCAATACAGCAGCACTTCAGGATATGTTAATACAAAACAACACTTATGCATTTTCAGGCTTTATGTCGAGCCTTGGCTTGCACATTGTTGGCTTTGTACATCTTGTTGGAGGAATTATGATTGCCATTGGATTGCTTACGCGTTTTGCAGCAGTAATCCAGATTCCAATTCTGATTATTGCTGTGTTTTTCGTAAACCTTTCACGTGGATTCTCTGTCCTTAACAACGAGTTATGGCTTTCGATCCTTGTATTGTTGCTTCTTGTCTTGTTCTGGGTAGTGGGCTCTGGTCCTCTTTCTGTTGACCAGGCTATGAAAAAAAGACCCAATATCTATAGATAAAACTCAGATCATTATAACCTTAAGCTGGCAAGAATTTCATTTGGCAACAAGATGATTATTGCCAGCTTAAAACAGCTGCTCTCATTGCATCTGCGGTGAGGTTAATTCCGTTTACAGTAAGCAGTGCACGTGAATAAAATGGATTACGCTCATTGAGTTTATTTTCAATGAATTCGACCATCTGAGTTTCATTAAGGTCTTTAAGCAAAGGGCGTTTGTCTTTTCCATTTTCCAGGCGTTTCGCTAAGGCTGCAGGAGACATTTCTATATATATGGATAAACCGTTATCATTCATCCATTCCATATTATCAAAAAAGCAGGGTGCCCCTCCTCCTGTTGCTACCACTGCATTTGCAGGATAATCAAAAGACTTTAACGTTTCACTTTCCAACTTTCTGAATGCTGCTTCACCATGACTGGCAAAATACTCAGCTATAGTACCTTCTAGGCTTTTCTCTATCTCATGGTCGAGATCAACAAATGTATATCCCAGTTTTTGAGCAAGCTTTTTGCCCATTGTACTTTTACCACAGCCCATAAAGCCTGTTAGAAATATTTTCATCATTATGCAAGTTTCACCCTTGGATCTGCAAAGGCATATAATATGTCTACCAAAATATTAATTATCACAAATATAAATGCTATAAAAAGAATAGATCCCATCACTACAGGAAAATCAGACATTTCCAGTGCATTTACCGTAGTACGACCGAGTCCGTTATAACCAAATATGTATTCTACAAAAAATGACCCTGCTAATAAAGATGCGAACCAACCAGATATAGCGGTAATAACAGGGTTCAAAGCATTCTTTAGTGCATGCTTATAAATGATGGCATTACGGCTCAGACCTTTTGCATTTGCAGTACGGATATAATCCTGTGCCAGTACATCCAGCATAGCGCTACGGGTTAATTGTACAATAATAGCGAGTGGCCTTAAGCCAAGGGTTACCATAGGAAGCCATAAGTTCTTCCAGGTTACAATCTCTCCTTTAAAAGGGTCGTAACTGTACAAACTGCCCGACATATTCAACCCTGTATAATCACTCAAGACAAAGCCAAAAAACCAGGCTATGATGATCCCTGCAAAAAAGGAAGGTGCAGAAATACCCAATATAGCAAAGGAATTAGCTGCCTTATCAATCCAGGTGCCCTTGTTCACTGCCGAAACCACACCTAAAAACACGCCGATAAGTGTAGCAAACACCATTGCTGTAAAGGCTAGAATAAACGTATTTGGCACAGTTTCCGACAAAATGGTAGTCACATCCCTTTTCGTTTGATAAGACCGTCTCAAATAAGGCCATTTAAGTGCAAGCACTTGATCACCGACCGAAATTAGCTTTACATAGTGATATTTCTCTTTATCCTCTTTTGTATTTTCATGCAGACCAATTGGTGAAAGGTCATTTAAGTAAAGAAAGAATTGTACATGCTTAGACCTGTCTAAGCCAAACTCTTTTCTTACGGCTTCAAGTGAAGAAACATCAGCCCTTTGACCCATGGTCATTCGTGCCGGATCACCGGGAAGGATGTTAAACAAAATAAACACCACTACAATTACGCCTGCCATTACAGCAAATCCATACAAGATCTTTTTGAGGGCGTATTGCAGCATAATTACTTATTAAAGTATTGTTCAGCTAATTTATCAAAAGTTGGCATTGTATTATAGTGCCATTTATTGATTACCACACCATTTTTAAGCAACATTACGCCAGGATTTGATCTGACCATACTCTTTAAAGGTACAGCATCTGCATAAAACACTTCAGCAAACAACTTCATACGTTTACTGAACTCATCTGCATCGCTGGCAGAATTGGAAGTTAATAAAACTGATCTGATGTTAAACTGTTCTGTTGCATTCAAAGCAATAGTATTTATCTTAGCTATGGCATTTTCATTTACATCCTTAAGGTTGTAAGCTACAATAACCAGATTATAATATGGGTTTTCTATAAGTTCTTTGGTATAATCAGTCCCCGATGCATCACTAATCATCAGATCCATAATTTTAGGAGTATATCCTTTCTTAACTAGCAGTTTCTGTGGTTCACCAACAATTTCCCAATTCTCATCTTTCCAGATTTCAGTTTTCAGGTAATCCTTATCGCTCATCACCTTTTTCTCTCCGTTGGTTTTGTTGTGCATATTGTACATAATCGCATACTCATCACCCTTTTCACCATCAGGAATTTTCATTAGTTCTGGTAAATTTGCGCCTATCTTATATGGAAGAAAATCTATAACAGGTAGTGTACTATAAGTATAAATACCAAATAATGTTGATGCTAATGTTACAAAGATCAATAAACCGCGTTGTACATTAGCACTTTCTGTAATAGGCTTAATTAACTTATGCTGTATAAATAGATAAATGATCAGCACGAGCAGAATTAGATCTTTAAAGAATGACTGCCAAGGTGTTAAAGGAATGGCATCTCCAAAACAACCACAAGAAGTTACTACTTTAAATGCGGCCGATACGAAAGTTAAAAAAGTAAAGAATATAATTACAGCTAATAATCCACCTGTAACCTTTTTACTCCAGAAGCCAAATAAAAGCAAAGCGCCGAGAACAATTTCTAATACACAAAGCAATATAGCAATACCTGTCGCAAATTCGCTTAAGAAAGGCATTTTGAAAACTTCAAAATACTCCTGTAATTTATACCCAAATCCTAATGGATCATTTGCTTTTATCAGACCTGAGAATATAAAAAGGACACCTACAAATATCCTCGAAAAGTTTAATGCGATCTTCATCATTACTGCACTCCTAATTTAATCAATGCGAATACTGAATAGTTCAGCATATCCTGGTAATTAGCTTTCACTCCTTCAGAGGCAAGTGTCTGCCCCAAATTATCTTCAATCTGTTTCACACGAAAGATCTTCATAAGAATCAGATCCGTTAATGAACTAATCCGCATATCGCGCCAGGCTTCGCCATAATCATGGTTTTTATTAAACATGAGTTCTTTATTCTCATTTACCAGTTCATCGTATTTTACTTCCACAGATTTATAATCCATCTCCAATGGGTCAGTTTCATTTAATTCCAGCTGCATCATTGCAATTACACAGTAATTAATAATCCCAATATACTCGGGAATAATACCTTCCCCAACTTTAGAGACTTTCTTTTCTTCCAGTGTACGAATACGCTGTGCTTTGATAAAAATCTGATCGGTGATAGACGCTGGCCTTAATATACGCCACGCTGTACCATAATCTTTTGTTTTCTTTAAAAAAAGCGATTTGCAAACCGCCGTTACAGCGTCGAATTCCTGAGATGTATTTGTTACCAAAACAATTAATATAATAAGTTCACACCCATTTTAATACCAACCTTTTTTATCTAAGTTTGCATTAAAACAATGGCTAAAGATACATTTTTAAACCGAAAGACCACACTAAACGTTAAAGGCCGACTCCTTGATTTGAGTAGCCCATGTGTGATGGGAATCCTAAATCTCACCAGCGATTCATTTTATAGCAATAGTCGTGTCAACTCACTTGAACTGGCCCTACAACGCGCTGAAACGATAGTTAATGAGGGTGGTAAATTTATAGATATTGGTGCTTATTCTTCAAGACCAGGAGCTGATGATGTGAGCGAACAAGAGGAAATTGACCGGATTATTCCTGTTGTTAAATCTATTACTAAAAGCTTCCCAGATATTTTAATTTCGATAGATACTTTTCGGGCTAAAGTTGCACGGCATTCGATTGAAGCAGGAGCCCATGTCATCAATGATATTGCTGCAGGTAATATGGATGAGGAAATGTTCCGGACAGTAGCTGATTTAAAGGTGCCATATATCATGATGCACATGAGGGGTACTCCTCAAAACATGCAGCAGCATACCAATTATGAGCATTTAATGCTGGATATGATCAGTTATTTTTCTGCAAAGGTGAATGAGCTGAGAAGCTTAGGTGTACATGACGTAATTTTAGACCCTGGTTTTGGTTTTGCGAAAACATTGGAACAGAATTATGAAGTATTGCAGCGTATGTCTGATTTGGATATTCTTGAGCTTCCGGTTCTGGCTGGACTATCTAGAAAATCAATGATTTATAAATTCCTTGGTGGTGGGCCCGAGCAGGCACTAAATGGAACAACAACACTAAATACCATCGCTTTATTAAAGGGGGCAAATATTTTAAGGGTTCATGATGTAAAAGCCGCAGCAGAATGCATTGCATTGGTTACAAAGATGCAGCAACAATAATATGGCTAAAAAATTCCTAACTTGGCATCAATAAATACGCTGATTTTGCAGACAGTATAATAAAAAACAGGTGAAAACACTAGAATTTGATTTCTTAAAAGTAACAATTACAGATGCGGTAGATATTATTCTGGTTGCACTGATCATCTATTACATTTACAACCTGATCAAGAATACATTGGCTGTAAACCTATTACTGGGAATGGTTATTATCCTGGTAATCCATTGGGTAGTTGATGCGTTGAATATGAATCTGTTATCCAGCATTCTAAATCAGTTTATGAGTGTAGGGATCATTGCATTGATTGTAATTTTTCAGCCAGAAATCAGACGATTTCTCCTACTGATCGGGAAAAACACTTTTTTACAGCAAAACAAAGCCTGGTGGGGTTATTTATTTGGAAGCAAAAATATAGAACAAAATAACCTGATCCGAATTAAACCTATTATTGATGCTTGTAAGAGCATGAAAAAAACCAGGACAGGTGCCTTGATTGTATTTGTTAAGTTTTATGATGATCAACTTTTTGCCAATAGCTGCGAACTGATTGATTCAAAAATATCAAAACGCTTACTCGAAAGTATCTTTCAAAAATATAGCCCACTCCATGACGGGGCCGTAGTTATTGCAGAAAATAAAATAAAAAGTGCAAGCTGCATTCTTCCATTAACTGACAATGATAAACTCCCACCTCAATTTGGTCTGCGCCACCGTGCAGGCATAGGTATTTCAGAAACCGCTGATGCTGTTGCAGTTATAATTTCTGAAGAAACAGGAGAAATTGCCTATGCCAAACAAGGACGTGTAAGAATGAACGTATCCTTTGGCGAATTGGAAAAATTATTGAATAAGGATTTCTAATTTTCCTTTTTTTTCACTTGCAAATTACCATATATTAGCGCAAAAATTAAAATCATTAATTGATTTGCCCTACAACGTTAATTAAGTATTTTAATATTCTTAATGGAGTTAACTAAGTGTTTTTACGGCGCATGGCTATTGCTATGTTGCTTTACGAGTTGTGTTTTCGCTAATTCTGATGTAAATATTCCTGTTGCAAAAAATGGGATCATAGATCTTCGCGGCCAAAATTTAAAGAAAAAAATCTCTCTCAAAGGTGAATGGTTCTTTTATTGGAACCAACTGTTAAGCCCCACAGATTTAAAAAATGGCAAAGCTGAACTGGTAGACTTTCCTTACAGCTGGACAGATAAAAAAAATGGGAAAAGCTTACCTGCATTTGGTTATGCGACTTATTCAGTCAAAGTTATATTGCCAAAACCACACAATTCCTTAAGAATTGCAATGCCTGATGTTTATTCAGCATATAAACTATATGTCAACGGAATTATAACGGCATCAAATGGAACAGTAAGTACTGATGCAAATCAATTTGTCCCTTATTGGGAATATAAAACCGTAGAAATACCTGCCGGGTCAGATACATTAACACTCGTATTGCAGATTTCAAATTTTGCCCATAGTAAAGCTGGCATTAAAAAAGACATTTGGATAGGTACTAAGGAGAAAATCATTTTAGACAGAAAACAAGCTGAAGCAATTGATCTCTTATTAACAGGTTGCCTGATAATGGGTGGGCTATTTTTTTTAGGACTATACCTAATGGGTAACAGAGACAAGCCAATTTTATTGTTCGCTCTATTCTCTATAGTGTATAGTTATAGAGTAGCAGGAACAGACAATTATGTGCTTCATACAATACTTCCAAATGTAAGCTGGAACCTAATGATCCGGCTTGAATATTTGAGTCTTTTTCTAGGAATTAGTCTTTTTACTTTATATACCAGATACCTATATCCAGTCGAAGTAAATAAAATAATTATATGGGTTATTGGATCATTGTGTTTCGGCTTCTCCGTTGCTAGTATGATGATATCGCCGTATTACTTTTCGCAGCTAACCAATCCATTCCTGATCGTAATGACATCTTGCTTGATCTATGTACCTTATGTATATATCATTGCTTACAAAAGAAAAAGACCAGGAGCAATTTACACGCTATTAAGTACAATTGCATTAATGCCTGTCTTTGCAATTACTTTACTTAATTACTGGTCATTCATTCCAACATTACAACTATTGTGTTTTGTGTTATACATTAGTTTTTTCTTTCTTCAATCGCTCATTTTATCTCACAGAGTATCTTTTGAACTCAAGAACTCTAGAATTGAAGCAGAAGAAGGTCTAAGAGCAAAAAGTGAGTTTTTAAGTACCATGAGCCATGAAATCAGAACTCCGCTTAATGCTGTAATCGGGATGAGCCACCTTTTGTTAAAAAACACACCAAGAAATGATCAGAAAGAGCAACTTGATGTGATGCTTTTCTCTGCAAACAACCTGCTTTCTATTGTAAATGACATTTTAGATCTGAACAAGATTGAGGCTGGGAAAGTTACTTTCGAACGAATTGAAATGGATGTATCATCAATCGCAGGAAACATTGTTTCTGGCATGCAAAGCGTAGCGCAAGATAAGGGCATCGGTCTGACACTGCATGTTGATAAAAGTCTAAAAAACAAATTACTGGGCGATCCTACCCGATTATCGCAAGTAATGACCAATCTTGTTCATAACGCTATAAAATTCACAAATCAGGGCTTTGTACATGTTGCGGTAAATGTAACTGCACAAACGGAAGCAAGTATCAGTTTAACTATTGAGGTTAAAGATACAGGGATAGGTATATCGGCAGACAAACAAAAGATTATTTTCGAAAGGTTTACACAGGCAGACTCTTCTACATCGAGAGGTTTTGGCGGAACTGGTTTAGGACTATCCATTTGTAAAAGAATATTGGAATTACAAAATTCAGCATTAAACTTGATTAGTGTTGAAGGTAAAGGCTCCACTTTTTATTTTATCCAGACATTTGAGAAAAGTAACAAGACTCTTGAATATAAAAAACAGGAGAAATTACCAACCGAAAGTGATCAGCCTCTCAGTGGAGTACATATATTGCTGGTCGAAGATAATCTGATGAATGTACTTGTTGCACAAAGATATTTGGAACGCTGGGGTGCGACAATCGAAGTTGCCTTAAATGGACAGGAAGCACTGGACAAGTTAGATATAAACAGACATAAACTGGTATTGATGGATCTGCATATGCCTGTAATGGACGGATATAAATCAAGTATGCAAATGCGTCAGAACGGCGTTACCTTGCCAATTATAGCCTTAACAGCAAATCTACCTGATGAAATCGAGGAAAGAGTGATGGCGGCTGGAATTGATGATATTGTAATCAAGCCGTTTTTACCAGATGAATTGTATAGAAAGGTATTATACCACATTTCTGCCAAATAAAAAGGCTACCATTTCTGATAGCCCTATTTATTATATTTTTTTTGCGATTAGCAATATTGATCAAATGCTCCGATTAAACTATCAGCAATCATTTGAGCTGGGCGACCTTCAATTTGGTGACGCTCAATCATATGAACTAATTTTCCGTCTTTAAATAAAGCCATTGCTGGTGAAGATGGAGGAAATGGCATCATATAACCTCTTGCTCTATCTACAGCTTCTTTTTCCATACCTGCAAACACTGTTACTAGTTTATCGGGATGTTTTTCATTAGCTGCGGCCAGTCTTGCTGCCGGACGTGCATTGGCAGCTGCACAACCACATACAGAGTTCACAACTACAAAAACAGTTCCCTCGCCCGCGATGGCATTGTCAACATCTTCTGCAGTTTTTAATTCTTCAAAACCTACTTTGGTAAGTTCTGCACGCATCGGTTCTACTAAATATTCTGGATACATATGCTTTAATTCTTTGTTAATTCCTAATTTATGATACAAATGTACAGCACTTGTAGTTAGCATCAAAGATTATGTGCTTTAAGCATTAGTTTTTACCGTTAAATTACTTTATAATAGGCTATATCAACTCATGACTATATTACCTTTGTACGATTTACAGAGAAAATAGACCTTTAAAAATCTTTTAAAAACGTACGGACAAAAATCTTATAAGATGAACATCAAAACTAGTCCCCCATTCCAATTAGAAATGGACCCTAACAAATTAGATTCTAAAATTAAAAGTTTTGAATATAATGGCAATCACTATTTATATGTGTGTCATTTAAAAGTATACTCAGGAAAACCTGATGGACATCCTGGTGACCGTCCCGATAAGGTTAAAGTATTGGTAAAAAGCTTTTATGGGAAATACTTAGACTTTATAATTCTTCTTGAAGATTTTGGGACTACAGAATTTTATAAAAACCTGATGTCAGATATCGATACCAAGCTAATTTCATCTGAACCGAGCTACTAAAGGTTAAAAAGCTAAGATCAAATTAACAGCGGCTAAAATAACATTAATAAAGCCTGAATACAGTTTAAACAATTGTATTCAGGCTTTTTCATTTACCACGATCTTTAATCCTTGTTTTTCAGTATTACTTGCTCTAATTGCTCGGTATTTCTTCAATCCAATCTCCGGGACATCAATTGAGCCTATATAAAAGTTTGTAATTAACATACTTTTTACTATATTTGTTAAACACGAACGTTATATATCAGGATTTAGCAATTTCCTTTAAAACATTATATTATGAATACAATTAAAGGTTTATTAAAACTTGGCGGTGTAGCATCCGCACGAGAAATGATGGAGCTTGATGAGGCTGCAAGATTGCTTTTAGAGCACTCAAACATATCTTTTAAAATTATCAGTGTTGGCGACAATACTGTTACGGTAAGAGCTTCACAAGGGAAACAATCAGACGGGAATTATGCCGACACCAAGAAGTTGCACACCCGTACTACAGATCTGTTTATCAGGTATCTTCCAGAACTAAAGATAGTTGTTCAACCGGTTCCTTTTCAGATTGCACAGGTTGATGTTGTACTACCAGAATGGGTTGCTGAAAAGATGGCAGAGACGGGTATTAAAATCAAAGATATTCAAGCAGATACCGGGATTGACAAAACCAATCTATCTGCCTGGGTAAAGGGAACAAGACCGATGAGTCAGCCCGTAAAAGCAATGTTCTATTATTATTTTCAAACAGATAGGAAAGTTGTAGCAGATCATGAAACAGCAGCCCCTCAAACAAACATTTCCGCAGCAGAAAGTGCAGAAATCGGACATTCTTAGTAGGGTAAAAAAAAGGTTGACAAAGAGATTACTTTCACTTCATAACCTCTTTTGAATTTGGCTCAACTATTGCATACTTTTGCATTACGAAATCTAAGGTTATTATATAGTTTTTAGATTTCATAAACTTAAAAATCAAGAATATGTCATCAGTAGAGACAACTTATGTTCCTTACAAAGTTAAGGACATTTCACTGGCAGAATGGGGCCGCAAAGAAATCGGTTTGGCAGAGGCTGAAATGCCTGGATTAATGTCATTACGTGAAGAATTCGGACCATCAAAACCTTTAAAAGGTGCACGCATTGCAGGATGTTTACACATGACCATCCAAACTGCGGTTTTAATTGAAACATTGGTAGAACTAGGTGCAGAAGTAACCTGGTCTTCATGTAATATCTTCTCCACACAAGATCACGCTGCTGCTGCTATGGCTGCTGCAGGTATTCAGGTTTATGCCTGGAAAGGTTTAGACGAAGAGAGCTTTGACTGGTGTATTGAACAAACTTTACACTTCGGCCCTGAGCGTCAGCCTTTAAACATGATTCTTGATGATGGCGGCGACTTAACCAATATGGTTTTCGATAGATTCCCTGAGTTGCTTCCGGCAATTAAAGGTTTATCTGAAGAAACTACCACAGGTGTACACCGTTTATATGAGCGCATGAAAAATGGCACATTGCACTTACCTGCAATCAATGTAAACGATTCAGTTACCAAATCTAAATTCGACAATAAATACGGTTGCCGTGAGTCATTAGTTGATGCGATTCGTCGTGCAACTGATGTGATGATGGCTGGTAAAGTTGCTGTTGTGGCAGGTTACGGTGATGTGGGTAAAGGTTCTGCTGAATCTTTAAGCTCACAAGGTGTACGTGTAATCGTTTCTGAAATTGATCCAATCTGTGCTTTACAAGCGGCAATGGAAGGATATGAAGTGAAGAAGTTTGCTACTGCAGTAAAAGAAGCTGATATCATTGTAACCACTACTGGTAACTGTGACATCGTTCGTGCGGAGCATTTCAAAACAATGAAAGACAAAGCTATTGTTTGTAATATTGGTCACTTCGATAATGAAATTGATGTTGCCTGGTTAAACACAAACTATGGTGATACTAAAGTAGAAATCAAACCTCAGGTTGATAAGTATACTATCGATGGCAAAGACATTATCTTATTGGCTGAAGGCCGTTTGGTAAACTTAGGTTGCGCAACTGGTCACCCAAGCTTTGTGATGTCTAACTCATTCACTAACCAAACTTTAGCACAATTAGAACTGTGGACTAACACGGATAAATACGAGAACAAAGTATATGTTCTTCCTAAGTATTTAGATGAGAAAGTTGCACGTTTACACCTGGCTAAAATTGGTGTTGAACTGGATGTATTAGATCAGCACCAGGCTGATTATATCGGTGTTCCTGTGGAAGGTCCGTTTAAACCGGAAGCTTACAGATATTAAGAAAAGAATATATTTCTTATAAACCACTTCCTAAAAAGAAAGCAAGAAAAGGCTTTCATTAGTGAATCGGTTATTGAACGGTCAAGTAGAACATAGTTTTACTTGACCGTTTTTTTATGTACTCCTACAACTAAAATTAAGCTGTAGATAAATTATTTCACATTTAAATTCTAGAAAGTATATCCAGGATTTTGTTCAAGGGCTCTATTTCTTTCCCATGCTTCCCTTGGAATTGGTAAACGTATAGGCTTAGTTTGAAGCCATGGTTTATTCGCCACATTTAGGGTTGAATATTCAGGTCTGTTGTCACGAATAAAATCAAGGAAACGACCTCTGCGGTTTAAATCAGAGAAAGCACCGGCGGACTCCCAGATAAATTCCATTCTTCTTTCATAAAATATAGCATCAAGAACATCCTCTTTACCCAGAGTAAGTGGTTTTGGATCTAATTTAGCACGTGTACGGATACGATTTACCTCAATCATGGCATCCTCACTGCGACCCACTTCATTTAAAGCTTCAGCATAATTCAATACCACCTCGGCATAGCGCAATACAGGAGCATTTACACCAGAATTTCCAATAGTCGCTTTTTGCCAATATTTAGTTAGTATGTAACCCGATTTAGACCATCCGGCAGGAACACTAACCGGCATTACAAAAGTTGCCATATCCTGATGAGGTTCTCCTGGACCAATGATTGCTCTCCAATAGCGATCATCTTTAATTCTGCCATTCTGATCTTTTTCAAATGCTTCAACCCAATGTTTCTGTGGGACAAAATTACTCCAGGCACCAGAACCTGTAAATTGAGCTGGAGCTCCACGAGGTGCTGTTCTGTAAACGATGTTACTACCCTCCCCATCATTTCCACCACGAAACTGTGTTGCGAAAAGCATTTCTTCATTATCCTCATTAGTTTCCAAAAACACATCTCTGAAATTCGGAACAATATCATAGATTTTTAAAGAATTAATATCTTCACTTGCCTTAACCGCATCTGGCCATTTCTCCTGCCATAAATAAGCTTTCACTAGAAACCCTAAAGCAGCACCTTTGGTAGCGCGTCCTAAGTCCTTGCCCTGCCATGCTGGTGGCAAAACAGCGATTGCATCATTTAAGTCTTTCTCTACCTGTACCCAGATATCTTTAGCACTGGCTCTTGGAATTTCCATATTTGAAGAAGCATCAAGTTCTTCTAACACTAGAGGGACACCACCGAAATAATTCACCAGGCGATAATAATAGATAGCCCTTAAGAATTTTGCCTGAGCAACAATTTTCGCCTTTACATCATCAGCTAAGCCCTCCATTTTACTTACTCTGGAGATCGTTAAATTAGCACGACTTACCCCAATATAAGTTTGACTGTACACGTCTCTTATTTTTGTATTGCTGGCAGGTAGGTTTAGGGAATGTATCTCAATCCTTGCCGCAGATCCGTCCATTTCATACAGGTCACCACTCATAGCCCACTCAATATCAGCAGCATCTATAGATACACCGTAAGTTTCATTTGGTTGTAATTGCCCATAAACACCAGTAAGTGCTGCTTGTGCATCTTTTTCCGTTAGAAAAAAGTTAGCATCCGTTAACTGATCTTTTGGTGTTAAGGTTAGAAAGTCTTTCGTACATGAAGAAAAAATGCCGATGCTTATAAAAAGCATTATATATTTAAATCCTGTTTTCATTTTTTTAAAATTAGTTTTGAATATTATAGCGTAAGATTAATACCTGCGGTGAAAGTTCTTGGCATTGGGTAAATACCATCATCAACTCCTGCCCTAATCGGATTTGTACTGCCTACTTCAGGATCAAACCCGGAGTAAGAAGTGAAAGTGAACAGGTTTTGAGCACTTACATAAAATCTCAAGCTCTTAAAGGACTTTAATTTATTAAAGACAGAGGATGGCAAACTATAACCCAATACAATATTCCTAACTCTCATGTAATCGCCTTTTTCCACGTAAAAAGAAGAAGCATTTGCATAATTACCATTAGCATCCACATATTTCAATGCTGGGATTTCATTTTTACCACTTCCGGGAGTCCACCTGTCTAAAACATTTATAGAACTGTTCACAACTCCTGTTCCACCAAAATATTTCATTGGATAGATAGAAAACTTATTGGAATGGTAGATCTCATTTCCGGCAACCCCTTGTAGCAATACATTTAAATCAAATCCTTTATAAGATAAATCCAGGTTCATTCCATACATGATATTCGGCCACGGTGTTCCCAATTTCACTTTATCAAGATCAGATAGAATATTATCACCATTAATATCTTTAAACTTAAAATCTCCCGCTACCGCATTAGGCTGTAAAGTTTTATTGACTTCTTGATTAGTCTGATAAATTCCATCTACCACATAACCTCTATAATATCCAATAGGCTGGCCAACTTCCGTATAAGAAGAACTCATACTGGTAAAGTTAATTGTTGGACCATTGATGGGCCTTCCTACGCCTAAACTAGTCACCACATTAGTTAAAGTTGAAATATTTCCATTGACATCAATTTTCAATCCTCCTACTTCAGTTTTGTAACCAAGTAAAAGCTCCAAACCTTTATTTTGTACTGCACCTCCATTTACAGAAGGAGCTGTAGTAAAACCAGCCTCATAAGAAACCGGCAGGTTAACCAACATATCCTTTGTATTCTTAACATAATAATCGGCTGTTAGGTAAACAGAGTTATTAAATAAGGAAGCATCTATACCTATATTTGTTTGTTCTGTAGTTTCCCATTTCAAATTAGGATTCCCAGGACGGGACATAGATGCTCCTAAAATTAAATCCTGGTTTGGCCCGAATACATAATTATCACTTGCCGTTCCACTTCTAATGGTATTTAAATAACCGAAAGCACCAATAGCATCATTACCTAATTGTCCCCAGCTACCTCTGATTTTCAATGAATTGATAAAAGATACTTTTTTCAGGAAATTTTCCTCTGAAATGTTCCATCCTGCAGATACCGATGGGAAATTACCCCATTTATTATTTGGTCCAAAATTAGAGGAACCATCTCTTCTGATACTTACCGAAAATAAATAACGATCATTAAAGGTATAATTTACACGTGCCAGATAAGAAGCCAGTGCATAATCGCCGCGTGTACCACTTGCTTCCCTCAAATCTGTTTTACTACCATTAATCACTTGCAACTGCTCATTAGAGAATTCTCTCCCCACAGCTGTAATCCAATCTGTTTCACTTTTCTGTGCAGTTTGTCCAACAACCGCCGAGATGCTATGCTTGTTAATAATCTTGTTGTAAGAAAGTGTATTTTCTATTAACCAGGTTAAATCGCCAGCAGCTGTTTCACTTAAATAAGCTTGAATATTTCTATAATGTCCCCGCTCTGCGGTTGGCTCCCAGGAGGTATTTCTGTTATTATCGTTATCGATACCCAAGCTTGTTCTGAATTTTAATCCAGGGATAATTTCATACGCCCCAAACACATTTCCAAAAACTCTTGAATTTTTTAAACGGTTGTCCATTGATTTAGCCCTAAGAACCGGATTATCTCCCTGTGTGGTATAATAAGCGGAAGAACCGTTAATAACAGCTCCTGGTCCAAGTGTAGGATAAAATTGCTGAGCCAGATTAAAAATACCATAATTCATTACCTGGTTCTGCTGTCCCTGCGATTGTGTGATGGTATAAGCAAGGGAACCACCAAAGGACAATTGATCACTTGCTGCTAAATCAGCTGTGAATCTACCTGTATAGCGTTTATATTTCGTTTCAATCATGGTTCCATCTTGATCCAGATAGCCCAGAGAGACGGCAGCCTTTAATTTTTGTGTACCGCCAGAAGCACTAAAATCATAATTTTGAACCGGTGCATTTCTAAAAACCTGATCAATCCAATTTGTACCTTCTCCAAAAGAAGCAGGATTTGCCCATTCAGGATTGGGTGTCATATTTGAATTGGTATAAAGTTCATTTGCTAAGGTTGCAAATTGTTCAGCATTTAAAAACTCAGGCTTTTTCCATAGCTGTGCCATCCCAATAGAAGAGTTAAAGTTAACTTTCGCCTGACCTTCTTTACCTCTTTTAGTGGTCACTAAAATGACACCATTTGCTGCTCTTGATCCATAAATCGCTGCTGATGCTGCGTCTTTCAACACTTCGATGGATTCGATATCATTAGGATTAATAACAGATAAGCCATCGACTTTATCTGAACTGCGGCCTGTCCCCATACTTCCACTACTTATAGGAAAACCATCAACCACATACAATGGTTGGTTACCTCCTGTTGTACCAACACCTCTGATACGTACGGAAGATGAACCTCCTGGAGCTCCTGAAGTTTGTGAAACATATACACCAGGAACTTTACCCTGAATTGCAGAAGTAAAACTTGGTGTAGCTACCTTAACTAAATCTTCTGATTTAATGGAAGATATAGCTCCAGTCAGGTCTTTTCTACGTTGAGTTCCATAACCTACTACCACAACCTCATTCAAATCACTCGATTCTGGTTCAAGTTGAACTGTTAAATTGGCTTGGTTATTTATACCAACCTGTTTACTTTGATATCCTATAAAAGAAAAAACTAAGGTATCGGTTGGTTTTGTCACAATCTGAAAATTTCCGTTCACATCGCTTGACGTACCGGCACTGCTACCCTTTATTTTTATACTTACGCCGGGCAGCGTGATTTGATTAGTTCGATCTACAACCTTTCCACTCACATTTTTGGGCCCCTGAGCGTAACCTGCCAAGGGGATTAAAGCATATAGAATCCCAAAAAGGAAACCTAGTGCAGTAAAATTCTTTGTTTTCATCATTGTGTTTAAATGTTTAGTTTACGCTAAGGATTAATTAAGCTTGTTTAATTTTAAAATCGGTATCGGTTACGTACCCGTTAATTGAGGTAATTTTGTCTTTTTATCATTCGTTTTAAGTATTTAGTTATGTAGTATGTTAATCAATATCTTTTGAAACAGAGCGTCGGTTACGTTACCGCTAACCGAAAATACTTTTTATTTTTCACATTTTTATACTTAATAAGACAATGAATTGGAATTTGTTAAGAAAATAGAGTCATCCCCAGTCGTTGAGTAAGGTGTCTGACATTGTGCAAGTACCGTAGATTGTTTACCTTTGGGCATGACTCATCTTTCCGTAAATATCAATAAAATAGCTACTCTACGCAATAGCCGTGGTGGTAACAATCCTGATCTTATAAAAGTTGCTTTAGATTGTGAACGCTTTGGAGCTGAAGGTATAACAGTACATCCCCGTCCAGATGAAAGACATATCCGTTATCAAGATGTTTATGATTTAAAGACTGTAATTGCAACAGAATTTAATATTGAAGGTAATTGTAGAGAACAGAAATTTGTAGATCTAGTTTTGGCTAATAAGCCTGCACAGGTTACGTTAGTACCTGATGCAGATGGTCAAATCACGTCTAATCATGGTTGGGATACAATAAAGCATACAGATTATTTAAAGGAGATGGTTAGCTTGTTTAAATCAGCTGGCATAAGGGTATCTATTTTTGTTGATCCTATAATAGAAATGATTGAGGGAGCGGCGCTTACAGGTACTGATAGAATTGAATTGTATACAGAGGCTTATGCCATTAATTATCATGAGAATAAAGAAAATGCGATCTCAGCATACATCGCAGCAGCTCACAAAGCTAATGAACTAGGGCTTGGCATCAATGCTGGTCACGATCTTGATCTGCATAATTTAAAATATTTTGCTCAAAATATCCCCGGACTTCTAGAAGTGAGTATTGGTCATGCATTAATTAGCGATTCTTTATATTTTGGCTTAGAAAACACCATACAAATGTATTTACAACAGCTAAATCCTTAATTAACAAAACGCTTAACCCTAAACAATCCTGCTATGAAAGCACATATTCCTTTGTATCTTTTATTACTGATTTTTATAACCGGCTGTGGAAATAACGCAGTTTTGGAGCAATCAACTGCTTCAAGCCTTGTTGCTGCTTACTTAAAATCCAATCCAGTATACGAATTGGAAAAGATAGAGTTGGGGGAAATTAAATTTAAGAGCGCTACGGATAAGGAAAAGCTCGCTAAGTTTAAAGAGCTAAGCAGCAATGGATATGTAGATATGCAATTACAGAAACAAAAGAAGAAATTCTTGTCTAAAGACAGCTCCTATGTTTATATGGTCACATTAACTGACAAGTCTAAAACATATATTTTAAAGCAAGAGCAGAATAAAGCAACTGTAAAAGTGATGGAATATGTATTGGACAAAGACAATCCTGCGACTTTAGATAAGGCAGGAAATAAAACTGCGAAAGTAACCGTAATGCTTAAAAAGGAGCCAAATGCTTTTACAGTTTTTTATAAGGACAAAAATACGGGTAGCAATTTCATCACCAAAACTTATAAATTAAAATACAACAAAAAGGCTGGTTGGGCAGTCTCCGGAGAGTAGGTCATTAATTCTTACACGTTTATGAAGCGTTTTTAACTGGAGCTAAGTGTATTTTTTATTACCTTTGCGCAACTTTTTATTCATATACTTCATGAGCTTAAATATTCATTACCAAGAGGACTTTAAAGACCGCCACATTGCATCTAACACACAGGACGCCAATGCAATGCTAAACACCATAGGGGTAAAATCTGTTGACGAACTGATTGAACAAACAGTTCCGCAATCCATCAGGTTAAAACAGCCTTTAAACTTACCAAAGGCTAAATCTGAAACAGATTATCTGGCTGCAATAAAACAAACTGCATCTTTAAATAAAGTATTCAAGTCTTATATTGGCCAAGGTTATTATGATACAATTACCCCAGGAGTTATATTACGTAATGTAATGGAAAATCCAGGTTGGTATACACAGTACACCCCTTATCAGGCAGAAATTGCGCAAGGTCGTTTACAGGCATTGTTAAACTTCCAAACTATGGTCATTGACCTTACAGGCATGGAAATTGCAAATGCATCTCTATTAGACGAGGGTACGGCTGCTGCTGAGGCTATGTTTATGCAATACAGCCTGCGTAAAAATCAATCGGCTAAGAAATTCTTTGTTTCTGAATTGTTATTCCCTCAAACTATTGATATCCTGAAAACCCGTGCCAATCCTTATGGTATTGAACTGGTTATTGGTGATCACCAATCATTTGAACTTACAGAAGAATTTTTCGGAGCAATTGTACAATACCCTGCAGGAAATGGTGAAGTATTTGATTATACGGCATTTGCTCAAACTGCACATACTAAAAATGTAAAAGTTACGGTTGTTGCCGACTTACTAAGCCTTACCTTATTAACTCCTCCGGGAGAATGGGGAGCTGATGTTGTGGTAGGTACAACTCAACGTTTTGGTATAGCAATGGGCTTTGGTGGTCCACACGCAGCCTATTTTGCAACTAAGGATGAATACAAACGTTCTATTCCAGGTCGTATTATAGGTGTAACGATAGACAGCAATAATAATTATGCGCTTCGCATGGCTTTACAAACAAGGGAACAACATATCCGTCGTGATAAAGCTACTTCCAATATTTGTACTGCTCAGGCTTTATTAGCAATTATGGCTGGTTTCTATGCTGTTTACCATGGTCCTAAAGGATTAAAATTAATTGCTGAACGTACCCATGGCCTTGCAATAATACTTGCTACGTCACTAGAAAAAATAGGATACAAACAACTGAACAAAGCATATTTCGATACTATACAGTTTGATTTAGGTAATTTGGTTGACTCCATACACAGAGAATGTGTCGACAATGAAATTAACCTACATTATAATGGTAGCGTTGTAACCATCGCTTTAGATGAGACAACATCTCTTAATGATGTTAAATTGTTAACTAAAATCTTTGCTAAAGTAAAGGCTGTTGCAGCTGATGCGGTAGAGATTGAAGACAAAAATGTAGCATCTGTAATTCCTGTCTCTTTACAACGCACATCTGACTACCTTACTCATCCAGTATTTAACTCGCATCATTCAGAACATGAAATGCTACGTTATATTAAATCTCTGGAGACTAAAGATCTTTCACTTTGTCATTCGATGATTGCCTTAGGTTCATGTACCATGAAACTGAATGCAACTACAGAAATGATTCCTGTTACCTGGCCAGAGTTTGGTAAAATGCACCCATTTGCACCATCAGATCAGGTTTTAGGTTATTACAATATATTTAATGAGCTTAACAAGTGGTTAAGTGAAATTACAGGCTTTGCAGCTATGAGTTTCCAGCCTAATGCAGGTGCTCAGGGTGAATATGCGGGTTTGATGGTGATCAGAGCTTACCATCAGGATCGTGGAGATCATCACCGTAACATTGCTTTAATTCCTTCTTCTGCTCACGGAACAAATCCGGCTTCAGCAGCAATGGCAGGCATGAAGATCATCATCGTTAAATCTCTGGAAAACGGAAATATTGATGTTGATGATCTAAGAGAAAAAGCAGAGGCTAACAAGGAAAACCTTTCATGTCTAATGGTTACTTACCCATCTACACATGGTGTATTTGAAGAAAGTATTATCGACATCTGTAACATCATCCACGAAAATGGCGGACAGGTTTATATGGATGGTGCCAACATGAATGCTCAAGTTGGATTAACCAGTCCGGGTTATATTGGAGCAGACGTTTGTCACTTAAACTTACATAAAACCTTCTGTATTCCTCACGGTGGTGGTGGTCCCGGTATGGGCCCAATTGGTGTTGCAAAACACCTTGTTCCTTACTTACCAGGACATGCGGTTGTAAACATCAATAATGAGAAATCAATTCATGCCGTATCTTCTGCGCCATGGGGTTCAGCATCAATATTAATCATTTCTCATGCTTACATAGCAATGATGGGAACTGAGGGTTTAACCAATGCAACAAGACATGCAATATTAAACGCTAACTATATGAAAGCGCGTTTGGAGCAACATTATCCTGTTTTATATTCAGGAGTTAATGGTCGTTGTGCACATGAAATGATCCTGGATTGCCGTGGCTTTAAAAACTTCGGAATTGAAGTGGTTGATATTGCCAAACGTTTAATGGATTATGGTTTCCATGCACCTACAGTATCTTTCCCGGTTGCCGGAACATTAATGATCGAGCCAACGGAAAGTGAGCCAAAGCATGAGCTTGACCGCTTCTGTGATGCCTTAATTGCAATTAGAAAAGAGGTTGCTGCAGTTGAAAACGGCGACTTAGACAAGGTAGATAATCCTTTGAAAAATGCACCACATACAGCTACTGTTGTTACTGGTGATGAGTGGAACCATAATTACAGCAGACAAACTGCTGCTTTCCCATTACCTTATGTTGCAGCTTATAAATTCTGGCCATCCGTAGGTAGAGTAAATGATTCATACGGCGACAGATCATTAGTTTGTTCTTGTCCACCAATTGAAAGTTATGAGGAAGATTTCGCTTAGCATTTATTAAGGTAAAAAATATAATAAATCAATTTAACCAGTCAAACCTTTTGATACATTTACTGTCTATAGAATGTATCAAAAGGCCTTGACTGGTTATTAGTTTAAAAACAAAATTCAAAACAATGAAATTAAAACTTACATCCCTGTTATTACTTTTAGTAGTAATCACCTCAACGGCTTTTAAAGCCCCAGTAAAACCCATTACTTACAAAGTAGATGCAGCAAAATCAACAATTACCTGGATTGGCAAGAAAGTAACTGGCAGCCACAATGGTACCATTGCATTACAGTCAGGAAACCTTTTATTTGATGGCAAAAAGCTATCAGGAGGAAACTTTGTAATTGACATGACTACGATTAAAGACGCTGATAAAAGCGAAAGACTAGAAGGTCATTTAAAAGCAGATGATTTTTTTGGTACTGATAAATTTGCGACTTCAACATTTATAATTAAAAAAATTACTCCAGCAGGAAAACAGATTAATGTAACAGGAGATCTAACCATAAAAGGTATAACCAATTCAATAACTTTCCCTGCCAATGTGGTATGGAATACTGATGGTTCTGTAACTGCACTTGCAGAAAAAGTTTTAATTGACCGCACTAAATTTGGCATTAAATTTAGATCTAAAGGCATGTTTCCAGATGTTGGCGATAAAATGATTTATGACGATTTTGAACTGAACATAAAACTTGTTGCTAAAAAGTAAAATAAATACTTTTCTCTATAAATATTTAGGCCGTATATCTGTAAAGGTATACGGCCTATTTTTGATATTTAAAATAAAACGTACCTTATAAACCAATTTACAGACATAATTCATAACTTTATAGCATTGCCAATTTTTATTTGGATGGGGACCAAACTAACTATGATGGATAATAAAATTAACCTTCTCGTTATTGATGATGATGATATTAACATTTTTATCATAAACAAGATAGTTGAAAAAACAGGATATAATGTTAAAATGGTATCCAAAGCAAATGGTTTACTAGCCATTGATTATCTAAAGGCCACGTTGGCACAAGAAGATTTTCCGAACCTAATTTTAATAGACATCAATATGCCTATTCTAAATGGTTGGGAATTTCTGGAAGCTTACGAAGAACTGCGTGTAGAGAAAAATATAGATATGTATATGCTTTCATCTTCTGTATACGAGAACGACATAGAAAAAGCAAAAACCTACACAAAAGTTAAAGGGTTTATTTCTAAACCCTTATCTATAGAAAGACTTATAGAACTCTTTAATGAGCTTCATTTTAATTAAGTGATTTGAAACTGACCATCAGTTAAACTGACATAGCCTGTAGCTTTAGTTTTTGCATGATAAAATAAGCAATTCCAGTTCTCTGCAGCGGCTCTTTTACCAAATTCCTCCCTTAACTCCATCGCTTTCCTTCCATCGAAATCATACTTTGCAATAAACTTGCGTAGTAATTCTTCTGGTTCAGGCAATACATCGCCTCCAAAAAATACTTTATCTTCGCTATCGTCCAATAAATAAACCTGATGAAAAGGAGTGTGTGCACCAGTTAATTCATAACTGATTTCATCTGTTAACTGTCCGGAGCCCTCAATAAAAGTAAGCTGTGCATTCCTTTGTAAAAACTCAAATATTTCGGTTTTATAGGAAGATGAACTATTGGTAAAAGCACTCTCCCACTCACCACGCTGAATTACATAATTGGCATGTGGAAAACTAAGTTCCATTTTATTGTCAATATGGTGAACCATCCCTCCAGAGTGATCAAAATGTAAATGCGACATCAAGACCATGTCTACATCATCAGGATTAAAGCCTGCTTTTTTAATATTTTCGTGCAAAATTAACTGACCTTGATCGTTGCTATAGCCTAATCCAGTGTCAATTAGCACTAAAGAGTCTTTCAATTTCACCAGGAATGGCTGGATATGGACAAATAAAGAAGCAGGGCGGCTTTTAGGGTCGTCTGTCTCAGGATTAAAAGGGATAAACTTTTTGCTTATATCTACAGAATAAGAACCTTCGTATAAAGTGAAAACTTGCAATGTCGTAGTGATTAGTTAGAAGAAATTAAATGATATATTTACGAATCATTGCAAAGATATGGAACCTGCATGAATAAATAGACAAACAGATACCAATGAAGAAAAGATGGGTGCAGGCAGATCGGGCAAATCAGGAAACAATAACATTACTTGCACAAAAATTAAATATAGACAGTAGTTTAGCACAAATATTAGTTCAAAGAGGTATTTCTACCTTTGATGAAGCCCGTGAATACTTCAGGCCGCAAATGAGCAAACTTCATGATCCTTTTTTAATGAAAGACATGGAAAAAGCTATCGAACGTATTGATAATGCCTTAAAAAATGAAGAGAAAATACTAATATATGGTGATTATGATGTGGATGGCACTACCTCTGTTGCTTTAGCATTCAGCTTTTTTAGTCAGTTCACTTCACAAATAGAATACTATATACCAGACCGCCATAAAGAGGGATACGGAATATCGACGGCAGGTATTGATTATGCACATACCAATGGCATCAGTTTAATTATCGCATTAGATTGTGGAATAAAGTCTGTCGATAAAATTGCTTATGCTAATGAATTAGCCATAGATTTTATCATTTGTGACCATCACTTACCTGGAGATGAACTTCCCGCAGCGGTAGCAGTGCTGGACCCTAAAAGAGATGATTGCCCCTACCCTTTTAAAGAACTTGCCGGTTGTGGCATAGGCTTTAAACTGGCCCAGGCCTATTGTATGACCCATAATTTACCTGCAGAACAGTACGAAAGATATATTGATCTGGTTATGGTAAGTATAGCTGCAGACATAGTTCCTGTGGAAGACGAGAACCGTATATTGGCTTACCATGGACTCATTAAGCTGAATACCAATCCCTGCATGGGATTGAAAGCGTTAATAGAACTAACTGGGAAAAACAAGGATTACACACTAACGGATGTGGTCTTTAACCTGGCACCACGGATCAATGCCGCTGGAAGAATGGATCATGCCAATCAGGCTGTAAAAATGCTTTTATGTACGGAGCGTGACCTGGCATTAGAGCAAAGTTTATTCATCAATATTCAGAACACAGATCGTAAAACATCCGATCAGAGCATTACTGCTGAAGCACTTGCTTTAATTGCAGAATGTAATATTTTACTCCATAAAAAAACGACTGTTGTATACCATGAAGATTGGAACAAGGGGGTAATTGGTATTGTAGCATCCAGGCTTACAGAAACCTATTATCGACCTACTGTGGTCTTCACCAAGTCGAACGGCCTATTAACTGGCTCAGCGCGTTCCGTTGCTGGCTTTGACCTCTACGAGGCTTTGCTGGCTTGCAGCGACCTGTTTGTACAATTTGGAGGCCATAAGTTTGCGGCTGGTTTAACAATTAAACCAGAAAATATTGACTTATTTACTGATCGTTTTGAAGAACAGGTAAAAACCACAATTTCGGATGACTTGCTAATTCCTGAAATTAAAATAGATAATGAGATAGATCTTGCGCAAATAGATGGAAAATTTCAACGTATTATAGCTCAAATGGCACCTTTCGGGCCTCATAATCCGGCTCCGGTTTTTGTGAGTCATGAGGTAACTTTTGTAGGACAGCCATTTGTTGTAGGCACAAAACATTTAAAATTATCTGTAAAACAACAAAATTCCGCTATTTTTGAGTGCATCGGATTTGGAATGGCAGAAGAGTATGAGCCACTGTTACAACCAAACAAACCTTTTTCTATTTGTTATACCATAGAAGAAAATGTGTGGAAAGAACAAAAAAGGTTACAGTTAAATATTAAAGGAATTAAACTAGATTGAGCAAATCAACAATCGTAATTCGTAATCGTAATTATAAATGATATTAAGAGCTGAACATCTAATAAAAAAATATAAACAACGTACTGTTGTTAACGACGTTTCATTTAATGTTAGTCAGGGAGAAATTGTGGGTCTGCTGGGACCAAACGGAGCCGGAAAAACGACTTCATTTTACATGATTGTGGGCTTAATAAAACCCAATGAAGGCACCATCTTTTTGGATGATGTAGATATTACCAAAGACCCTATGTATAGAAGGGCACAAAAAGGAATCGGATACCTTGCACAGGAAGCTTCGGTTTTTAGAAAGTTATCTGTTGAGGACAATATCATGGCCATTTTAGAAATGACCCCCATGAATAAAGAAGAGCGACATGAGAAACTGGAAGAGCTCATCACTGAATTCAGCTTACATAAAGTACGTAAAAACCGTGGAGATTTACTTTCAGGTGGCGAAAGAAGGAGAACTGAAATTGCAAGAGCATTGGCAGCAAGTCCTAATTTCATTTTACTCGATGAGCCTTTTGCAGGGGTAGACCCTATTGCTGTTGAGGAAATCCAAACGATTGTAGCAAAGCTGAAACAAAAAAATATAGGCATATTGATTACCGATCACAATGTGCAGGAGACCTTATCTATTACAGACCGGGCTTACCTCCTTTTTGAGGGAAAAATCCTAGAGTCAGGAACCCCTGAAGTACTTGCTGCAAACGAAATGGTTCGAAGAGTATACCTCGGATCAAACTTCGTACTTCGCAAGAAAAATCTATAATCCTTATTCAAAATATAACGCATGGCAATTGTAAATTCAATTTTCACCTGGTATATGAAAAAGCGGGTCCATCAGATCGAGCTTTTTATGAAATATCCACACGATGTACAAGAAGAGTGGTTTCATAAATTGATATCCAGTGCTGAGGATACAGAATGGGGATTAAAATACGATTATCAATCAATCCTTAGTCCACAGCAATTTAAAGAAAGAGTACCAATACAAAATTACGATACCCTAAAACCATACATTGAGCGGATGCTTAAGGGTGAACAAAATATCCTTTGGCCATCTGAAATCAAATGGTTTGCTAAATCATCAGGTACAACAAGCGATAGGAGCAAATTTATTCCAGTGTCCGCAGAGTCATTACAGGAATGCCATTTTAAAGGTGGAAAAGATATGCTTTCTATCTTTTGCAATAATCGTCCAGATAATCAGATCCTTACTGGAAAAGGCCTGGTACTAGGGGGAAGTCACCAGATCAATCAGCTTAATGAAGACTCTTTTTATGGCGATTTATCGGCTGTATTGATTAAGAACCTTCCTGTTTGGGCAGAGTATTACCGGACACCAAATATATCTATTGCCCTAATGGACAATTATGAAGATAAAATGGAGAAGATGGCGGAAGCAACCATCAAAGAAAACGTAACCAATATTGCCGGAGTACCAACATGGACTATTGTATTGGCTAAAAAGGTATTGGAGATGACTGGTAAAAAGCACTTATTGGAAGTTTGGCCAAACTTAGAGCTTTACATCCATGGTGCCGTTAACTTTAAGCCTTACAGAGAACAGTTTAAGGAGTTAATTCCATGTAATAATATGTATTATCTGGAAACCTACAATGCATCGGAAGGCTTCTTTGGCATACAAGACGAGGTAGACTCTGACGAGATGCTGTTGATGCTGGATTATGGTATTTATTATGAATTCCTGCCTTTAGAAAATATTTCAGATGAGAATGCCCGTACTTTATCTCTTGATGAAGTGGAGTTGAATAAGAATTATGCCATTATAATCTCAACTAATGGAGGCTTATGGCGATATATGATTGGTGATACCGTTCTGTTTACAAACCTTTCCCCATACCGCATAAAAATTACTGGACGCACCAAACATTTCATCAATGCTTTTGGTGAAGAAGTAATTATAGATAATGCAGAGCAGGCCATCTGTAAGGCTTGTTTAGAAACCAATGCCGTTTTTAAAGACTATACCGCTTGTCCAATATATTTTAAGGGAGAAGAAGTTGGCGGTCATGAATGGATTATAGAATTTGATCAGGAGCCAAATGATTTTGAGAAATTTGTAGATATACTGGATGCTACACTGCGGGAGGTAAATTCAGATTATGATGCGAAACGTTTTAAAGATCTTGCCTTACGGCGACCAAAAGTACATATCGCACCATCAAACACGTTTTACAATTGGTTAAAATCAAAAGGCAAATTGGGCGGACAACATAAAGTTCCTCGATTGGCTAATGACCGTACTTATGTGGAAGAGATTCTGGCTATAATTTAATAAAGCGATTAATATTTTCTACTTATTGTAAGTTTGAGTTTTTTTCATTAGCTTTAATTAGCTAAAAACGAACCTCTTATGAAGACTGTAAAGCAATTACTCAGCACCAAATCTGTTCAACTTTACTCGGTAACAGAGCAGACCTCTGTTTTAGACGCATTGAAAGTAATGATGGAGAAAAACATTAGCGCACTCCTAATCATTGATGGAATTGAATTAAAAGGGATTTTTACAGAAAGAGATTATGCCCGAAAGATTGTCTTACATGGTAAATCTTCTGCTGATACGGCTATCAATGAGGTGATGACTGCCAATCCGATTACGGTATTGCCGTCTGATAGTATTGATTTTTGCATGGGTATTATGACCGATAAACACATCAGGCATTTACCTGTCATGGAAAACAACGAGTTATTAGCGATGGTATCAATTGGTGATATGGTTAAGTTCATTATAGAAGATCAAAAGCAAACGATCTCTCAATTGGAAAACTATATTAACAGCTAAATCAGAATCTTTTAGCTTTTTACGAACATCCATCGCATATAAAAAAAGCCCTCAGAATTGGATTCTGAGGGCTTTTTTTATATGTTCCTGAAACTTACCATATCTTCACTCTTTTCTCTGGAGCAAGATATAGGGAGTCTGTCGGTTTCACATTAAAAGCAGTGTAAAACTCAGGAATATTTCTCACTACACCATTTACCCTGAATTTAGCAGGAGAATGTGGATCTGTTGCTACCTGGTTTCTTAAAGCTTCATTAGTCGATTTACTTAACCATGCTTGTCCCCAACCAATAAACACCCTTTGTTCTCCTGTAAAGCCATCCATAACTGGCGCAGGCTTCCCATTCAAACTTGTGTTATATGCTTTCAGGGCGATCGTTAATCCCCCAAGATCTCCAATATTTTCACCTAATGTAAATTCACCATTTACATTCAGATCAGGGAACACCTTAAAGCCACTATACTGTGCTACAAGTGCACCAGTTCTTTTTTTAAACTCTTCATTGTCTTTCTTTGTCCACCAATTACGCATTACGCCATCACCATCAAAAGTACTACCCTGATCATCAAATCCATGACCAACTTCATGACCAATTACCGCTCCAATACCACCATAATTTACAGCATCTTCAGCTTTCATATCAAAAAATGGAGGCTGTAAAATTGCAGCAGGAAACACAATTTCATTCATTGTAGGATTATAATAAGCATTGACCGTTTGAGGCGTCATTCCCCATTCCGATCTATCTACAGGCTTACCTAATTTATTAATAGTTCTGTTATATTCGAACTCTGTTGAACGCAAATTATTACCATAAAGATCATTTTTCACTACTTTCAGTGCACCATAATCTCTCCATTTATCTGGATAACCTATTTTAGGAGTAAACTTACTGATTTTAACCAACGCTTCTTTTTTCGTCTCCGGGCTCATCCAATCCAGCTCTTTGATACTGGCTTCGTAAGCTTTTAACAAGTTTCCTACAAGTTTTAGCATACGTTCTTTTGCCTCAGGCGAAAAATGCTTCTCTACATATAATTTACCCACTATTTCGCCAAGGTTACCATTCACTGCATCAACAGCTCTACGCCATTGAGGTTTCTGTTCCTTTATACCTCTTAATACTTTGCCATAAAACTCAAAGTTCTCATTGTCCAACGCTGTATTTAAAGATGAAGCTGCATCGGTAATCACACTCCATTTCAAATAATTTTTCCAGGTATCAATAGGTGTATCTTTCAAGATCGCACTCAGGTCTTTTGTATAAGCAACCTGTGTAACTACAATACTATCCTGACCTTTTATCCCAGCTTCATTTAGCAAAGTATTCCAGTCAAACCCCGACAATAAGGTATTTAAATCTTTAACAGCATATTTATTGTACAGACCAGTTATATTCCTTGTTTCCTCTTTTTTCATCTGTTTAGAGGCCAGTAAAGTTTCTAGAGCCATGATTTCTGTTGCCTTAGCTTTTGCATCAGAAATCTTTGCCAGATTGAGCATATTTTCAATATGTTGAACGTACTTCTCGCGGATCTCTTTTGACTTCGCATCTGTTAAGGAATAAAAATCACGGTCTGGCAATCCTAAACCTCCTTGCCAGGTATATAACATATACTTTTTAGGGTCTTTAAAATCTTCAATAACTCCTAAACTAAAAGGGATTTTATTACCTCTTTTATTGGCATAAGCAAAATACCCTGCCAAATCTTGATTTGAAGTTAATGCATCAATCTTTGTAAACTCAGCATCTAAAGGCGTTATTCCTACAGCATCCCTGGTTTTCATATCCATATATGACGCATAATAATCACCAATTTTTTGTTCATTAGTGCCATCTTTAGCCTCACCTTTTGCAGCGTTCTCTATTAATGCTTTTACATCTTCCTGAGCCTGATCATTGATCATGTCCATTACTCCAAAACGAGCCTTATCTGAGGGGATCTTAGTATTCTTCATCCAGGTACCATTCACATACTCTGTGAAATTATTACCTGGAACAGCCATTGTATCCATGTTTTTAAGGATTACTCCTGACTGAAGTGCTTGTTTAACTTCAGAATTGCTACATGCAGACAGGAATAAAGCGGTTCCGGCAAACATTAACAAGCTAGTTGATTTACTCAATTTTACCATAAGTTTAAAGTTAGTACATTCAAACTTAATAAAAAGTTATGGTCTAACCGCTAAAAAAATATCCACTTCAGCCATATCAGTATTTTTTGAACGCTCATCATAAACCTCAAAATCAGCGGTATATGCACGTGGTATATTTACATTCCAAATCTCTGTCCATGCTTCAAATACAATACCGTCTGATAGCCTTCCTTTTGCCGTAGATTTCAAATAAGGTCCCTCATTAATCATAATCCCAGTAAACCCTTCTGGTATATGATCAAGGTTATCTACTTTATATCCAATTAACGTAGTATAGGGTTGAGTATAATCACCTTCATAATCTGTATAAATACTATAAATATCATCGCTTAATCGTCCTGGCACTTTTGCAGCAACATTTGTTGTCCAAAATCTTGACCAAAGCTCAGGGATATCTATTGAGGCTTTTCCCTCTGCATTGCTTGTCCTAACTGTAATCCCTATCACAGGGAAAGATTTAAGTGTTTGATTTTTCATCTGCATATAATTTGAGTTTTAATAGTGATGAAGCTATCATAAGCATATTTATTGTTGTTTATAAATTGCGTGCTTATGATGGCTTCATAAGGCAAAATTACAAACTGTTATGACAGCCCTATGTCAGTCTGAAATAACTAATATACTTTAACAGTTATCAATTTATTAACAACACCTTAATATCAGTCCTTTAACTTTATTGTAATCAGAAGCATATGGTTATGATCAGTACAAAAGTTTTATACAGCGCTGTTTTAAAAACAGAAAAAATCGATGACGCTCATAAATTCCAATCCTTACCACAACCGTCTGGCAGCTATCCATATCGGTTAAGTGTTGATGATATGGGAAATAATGAGCAACTCATTTTCCATGTGATAGGTGACACTGGAGGCATGGAAGCGAATGATTTACAACAAGAAGTTGTCCGTCAAATGACTTCTCAATATTTAAATTCAGCATCTCATGAACGTCCATCATTCCTATACCATCTTGGGGATATTGTATATCATTATGGTGAAGCCGAGCAATATGAGGCACAATTCTTAACACCATTTGAGCAATATCCTGCCCCTATTTATGCTATTGCCGGAAATCACGATAGTGATATCAATCCGGAAAGCGATGAACCTTATGAAAGTTTAGAAGCTTTTTATACTGCTTTCTGCAATACTTGTCCTAAAACAATACATTTTGCTCCCGACAAACAACGTAAAAGTCAGATCCAACCTCATGTCTACTGGACTATGCAAGCCCCGTTGGCAACCATAATAGGCCTGTATACCAATGTACCTAAGTACGGTTGTATTAGAAAAGAGCAAAGAAGCTGGTTTATAAAAGAACTTCAACATGCGGCTAAATTCAGCTCAGAAAAAGCATTAATTGTAAGTTTACACCATGCCCCTTACTCGGCCGACTTCAACCATGGTTCTAGTCTAACAATGATAGAATTTCTGGAATCAGCATTTGAAGAAGCAGGAGTTAAACCTGATGTAGTTTTTAGTGGCCATGTACATAACTACCAAAGGTTTAGCAAACAATACTCTGATGGAAAAATAGTACCTTATATTGTTGCCGGAGCAGGAGGCTTTGAAGAGCTGCATACCTTAGCCGACCCGGCAGATCCAGCCTATTATACCAACAGCCCATTGCTTGACCAGGTACATTTAGAGAATTATTGCGATAACAGACATGGTTTTTTAAAAGTATCCATAGAAAAGAGTCCATTTAACTTTAGCATAAAGGGAGAATATTATACCGTCCCTAAAAACAACAGTTCTGCAAATGCAGAGTCTACTTTATTTGATAGCTTTAGTGTAGATCTTACAGGAAGGTAAACATTTTGATTTATATTTTTGTTATTAATATTGTTTCCTTGCTCCTCCTACTGTAGCGAACAACAAGAAGCAATTTATCTTAACAAAAAACATGATTGAATTGGATAAAAACATTGCTATTGTTTCCTTATTTGGCTTTGTTACTTTACTTAGTTTAGTTGAAATGTACTTTAGCTATACCCATGATAGAAAGCTCTATCGCGGCCGTGATACGCTGACTAATATGTACCTTATGGCTGCCGCATTTGTAATTAATCTGGCTACCAAAGCAAGTACATTTATACTCCTGGAATATATCTATAAGCATCACAGGTTATTCCAGATTTCTAATGTTATTGTTTATTGGGTTGTATTGGTACTAGTTCAGGACTTTCTGTATTGGGTTTTACATTATACAGGGCATTATGTACGCTTTTTTTGGGCCATGCATGTTACGCACCATTCCTCCCCATATTTTAATCTAACCACCGGTTTTCGTTCCACTGTTTTTGAGCCTCTATATAGAGTCTTCTTTTATCTGCCATTAGCTTTTATGGGATTTAGTGCATTTGATATTCTGTTTACCTATCTGATCACTCAAATTTATGGCAATCTGGTGCATACCCAAACCATAGGCAGGCTTCATCCAATATTCGAATATATCTTTGTAACACCATCGCACCACCGTGTTCACCACGCCAGCAATTTGCGTTATCTCGACAAAAATATGGGGATGGTACTTATTTTATGGGATCGTATGTTTGGCACATTCCAGAAAGAACTGGAGAACGAAGATATCATCTACGGGCTAACCAAACAACCAGAAGACACAGGAGCTGTTAACATTATCTTCCACGAATTTAGAGCATTACTGGCAGATGTTAAAAAGGCATCAAAATTATCTGATAAAATAAAATATTTCCTTTATCCTCCGGGATGGAGCCACGATGGCAGCACTCAAACCGCGAGGGTAATGCAGCGTGAATTATTAAAACAGCATCAATAGTTTTGTTTTACAAATTATATTTGTTTTACAATCTACATCAAAAGATCAAGGTTTATGAGGATTGATATACTTGCTCTCTATTGGCAATGGAACAAAATCGATCTCGCCTGGTACAGGAACAAATGACTGTTCAAGCCACCTCTTTTTTGCTTCTTCTATTTTTTCAACAGTTGAGGCTACGAAGTTCCAATAAATGATACGCCCCTCATCGAATGGTTCACCACCAAAAATATAAATGGTGGTATTTTCCTGCATTTCAAATTCACAAAGTTTACTGTCTTTAGCAACAAGCAATTGTTTAGGTCCGAAAGTATTGCCCTCACTCACAATGCTCCCCTCCAAAATGTACAAAGCACTTTCCCCAAATAAGTCTTCACCAATCTTAATACTTTGTCGTTCAGAAGATTTAAGTTCTAAAAAATAAAGTGGGCTATAAACTGGCACATCAGATTTCTTACCGAAAACTTCACCTGCGATCAGTTTAAAATGTACTCCTTGATCTGTCCATTCTGGCAAGCCTTTTCCCTCCACATGGAAAAACTCAGGTTCCATTTCTTCCAGATGTTTGGGTAGTGCCACCCAGATTTGTAGGCCGTGCATCATTTTATCAGAATTACGTAGGTACCCTGGTGTACGTTCTGAGTGTACAATCCCTTTTCCGGCGGTCATCCAGTTCACCTGCCCTGGCTTTATTTCAATTTCAGTACCCAAACTATCGCGATGCATGATACTTCCTTCGAACAGATATGTTAAAGTCGACAAACCGATATGCGGATGTTGTGGTATATCAACATTTTCGCTATCGCTCATACATACCGGCCCCATATGGTCTATAAAAGCAAATGGGCCAACCATACGTTTCTCACGAAAAGGTAATAGTCGGCCAACCATAAAGCTCCCCACTATTGCAGGGCGCTCTTCTATAATCAAATTAATATTTGACATCTGTATTTAATTTAACAAATATTAGAATAAGCCAACTTAAAACTTATACGTTAAACCTGCACCAAAAATCTGTTTTACCTGCAAGGCTTTATGTTTCTCGTCTACTCCATTCACTGTTTTAAGTATTTCCGTATTATCATCATAAATCATTTGCACTCCAGCATTTACGGTAACGAACTTATTTACTTTCATAAACAGGTTGGCGGTATAATCGACATCAATATTTTGTGGCTTATCCAGATAATTGGAGTATAATTTTAATATATTCTCAAAACTGATATTTTCTACCAGGTCTACTTTATAATATGCATCTAAAGACGCACCAAATTCGAAGCGCATGTTTTTCCCCTGTTCAACACCAAAAGCACCCCCCTCCTGGGCTGTCAAATCATCATCGAATACCATGACAATCTTTGAAGCTAGTGGCGAAATATTGACCCTGAAATTATCCGACTTCTTATAGGCAAACCCCGGCCCGAAAGTCAGATAAGCAGGTGCAAAAATGTTTGATATTTTAGTTTTTGTAGCACCATCATAAGTGTAGCCCTTAGCAAACTGTGTTTGGAAATTGGCATAAAATGTATACATCCAAAACTCTGCGGCTTTATAACCCAGCAAGCTATTCAAGATCAGCCTGTCATCGTTTTTCCGCATACCAAGATCATCCTGCTTACTTAAACCGTAACCAGCAATTGCTTTATTATCCCAGCTCCACTTGTCTTTTTTATAATTAAAATCATAGTTTAAAACTATATTTCCGGCAATGGAATTTACCCCACCCGAAGACCAGTTAGAGAAAGAACTTTGGTTAATAAGGAAAGTATTTTCTCCGTGGATTGTCCAGGTTTTAGTGGTGTCCACCTTAGGATTATCTTGGCTATATCCGGATAACCCTGCTGCTATCAGCGCAAATGACAGTAATATTTTTTTCATAGATATGATTATTAATTAGATATTAATTTAAAGATATAAAAAATCCAAATGGAATTATAGACTTTAACCATATCAAAATCATACTTTTGGGATTGAACTTACCATTCTTACATGAACAATAACTACTCAAGAGCATTTTTACTATCCGTTGCTTTAACAGGAATATTCTTTTGTCTACTTACATATTTATTTAGTTTATTAGGAGTCTTTTCAATGGATGATCTGAGTAAATTTAAATCTCAGAACACTGATTCAATAGTCGCTATTGTTGTTCTTCAGTTTGCCATTCCAGCCATAGGGTTATGTTTATACCATTTTTTGAATTCCAGATTTCCTAATAATAGTCTTGACGGTTTTAGTCTTGCACTGAGCAATCTTATTCTAGGCATCTGTGTTGCCATGTTGTTTTTCGGTTATCTTAAAACCTTTACATTAATTACATTTTTAATTCTATTTGCTTTGCTACTTTATGTAGAATATAAAAACAAGCTACGGTTTATGTACAGGTTTTATCGTGCTTATACTGCCTTACTTATCCCATTGTACCTATTTTGTCTATTTCTCAAAAAACAGCCTCAACTAGCTTTTAATGAAAATGCTACATTAAAATTGAACTTGATCTATTTACCTATTGAGGTATATTTCTATTTCATGGGCATACTTTTGATGACCATTTATTTGTTCGAATTCTTAAAAAACAAAATGACTAGTACACGTGGATAATCTCCCTTTATATACAAAACAGCAGCTTGCACTACGCAACGGTCAGGATAAGCCACAAATATGGGTAGCCTATAAAGGGATAATTTATGATGTTAGTGAAAGCAGGCTATGGCGAAATGGCAAGCATTATGAACATTGGGCGGGTCAAGACTTAACAGAAGAATTACCTGAAGCACCACATACAGAAACAGTATTTGAGAAATTCAAAGCAGTTGGTAAATTATCTTAATACAAAAATGGCTATTCTTTACATCGAATAGCCATTTTGTATAAACACTACTATAAAAACGATTATGCTTCGATAGTAAATGAGCTTAAGTTTACGAATTCTTGTACACGAGCCGCGACTTCTGCTTCTGTAAGATTCTTTATTTTTTCTGTTCCGAATTTCTCTACACAGAATGATGCCAATGCTGAACCGAAAATAATTGCATTCTTCATATTATTGAAGTTTACGGTTCCAACTTTAGCCATATAACCAATAAAACCACCCGCAAAAGAGTCACCTGCTCCTGTCGGATCAAAAACTTCAGCTAAAGGAAGTGCTGGTGCTGAGAAGATTTTATCTTCATGGAATAATAAAGCCCCATGTTCACCTTTTTTAATGATTAGATACTTCGGTCCCATTTCTAAAATTTTCTTTGCAGCTTTCACTAAAGAATATTCTCCGGATAATTGGCGTGCTTCAGCATCATTTATGGTTAATACATCTACCATTTTAATGGTTTCCAGTAAATCGTCCATCATAATGTCCATCCAGAAGTTCATTGTGTCCAAAACAATCAGTTTAGGCCTATTTTTAAGCCTGCCAATGACTGTTTGCTGTACTATTGGAGTAAGATTACCTAACATCAAATATTCACAGTCCTGATAGTTCTCTGGAATTATTGGATCAAAATCGGCCAATACATTTAGCTCAGTTGTCAATGTGTCCCGGCTATTCATATCATTATGATATTTTCCAGACCAAAAGAATGATTTCTCACCTTCTTTTATTTGTAATCCTTCTGTATCAATACCGTGTTTTGTAAAAGTATCTATATCTTCTTTAAGGAAGTCGTCGCCTACAACTCCAACGATTTTTACTTTGTTATAGAAGTAAGAAGCAGCTAAACTGGCATATGTTGCGGCTCCGCCTACTATTTTATCCGTTTTCCCGAAGGGAGTTTCTATAGCATCGAAGGCTACAGTTCCTATGATTATCAGGCTCATATAAATTATTTAATTTTTTTTCACTG
>JBEBUV010000031.1:0-41174 GCA_040393085.1 Pedobacter hiemivivus
CTTAACACCCCAGTTTTTTCAAATTTCTTTTTGAAACGTTTTAACGCCTTATCTAATGATTCGCCGTCTTTAATATTAATAATGATCATAACGTAAAATACCTCCTCTCGTTGTTTTTAGGATTGCAAAGATAGGGCTTTCATTTGATAATCAAAACAATATATTAATATTAATTATTTGACCAATAAATTCCATCAGCTGATGTATTTAGTTATATTTAATCATCAATACATCTATTATGAATACTAAAAAAACAATTTACATTATTGTCGGCATCCTTATCCTGGTTCTTGGAGGCTTTTTCTATTACCGCTATTACTTTGTATTCGGCGAAGGTGTTAAAGCTGGCGAGCTTAATTATGTAGTTAAAAAAGGCTATATGTTTAAAACCTATGAAGGTAAGCTGATTCAATCCGGAATAAAATCCAGACAAACAGGAAATATTCAATCTAATGAGTTTGAGTTTTCTGTAAGCGACGAAGCTATCGCCCAAAAAATGATGCTGAATAGTGGAAAAGTCTTCGAACTTCACTACAAAGAGTATGTCAACAGCTTACCATGGCGTGGCTACAGCCCTTATGTGGTCGACAGTATCATCTCAATAAAATAACAAAGTATATAAAAAATAAATCCGGCTATCTTTCAATATGCCGGATTTACCAGTTTTACAATAAATATTTGGTTAGAAAATTCATTTATATCAACTGAAAGACTAATCTTTCAGTACTTCTCTTGCTATTACTATCTTCTGTATTTCAGATGTTCCCTCTCCTATTGTACAAAGTTTGCTATCACGATAGAACTTCTCAACCGGAAAATCTTTAGTATATCCATAACCACCAAAAATCTGTACCGCCTCAGTTGCGCACCTTACAGAAACCTCTGAAGCAAAATATTTTGCCATTGCAGATTCTTTAGTCATAGGTAAACCACGATTCTTCAGATCCGCAGCCTGCCTAATCAATAGTTCTGCAGCCTCAATTTCTGTTGCCATATCTGCAAGTTTAAAACTGATCCCCTGGAAACTCGCTATGGGTTGTCCAAACTGGTGACGTTCTTTTGCATAAGCTACTGCAGCTTCATAAGCTCCTTTGGCAATACCCAACGCTAAAGCAGCGATAGAGATTCTTCCTCCATCAAGCACTTTCATTGCCTGTTTAAATCCTTCACCTACTTTACCTAAAAGGTTAGCTGCGGGCACACGACAATTGTCAAATATCATCTCTGTGGTTTCCGAGGCTCTCATCCCCAATTTATTTTCTTTCTTACCGGCAGAAAATCCCGGTGTACCACGTTCTACAACAATAGCAGAAATACCTTTGGTATCTCCTTGTTCGCCAGTGCGCACCATAACCACAGCTATATCTCCTGATTTACCATGTGTAATCCAGTTTTTTGAGCCATTAATAATATATTCATCGCCATCCAGAACAGCGGTAGTCATCATTCTTAAAGCATCTGATCCGGTATTCGCCTCAGTTAAACCCCAGGCACCTATCCATTCGGCAGTAGCCAACTTAGGCAACCACCTTTGTTTTTGTTCCTCATTAGCAAAAGCAAGGATATGTCCAGTACATAAAGAGTTGTGTGCTGCCAATGATAAACCTATAGATCCACAAACTTTTGCTACCTCTACAATAACATCTACGTATTCCTGATAGCCAAAGCCTGATCCTCCGTAAACTTCCGGAACCAACACCCCCATCAAACCCAATTCTCCTAATTGCTTAAAAACTTCAATCGGAAAATGTTGAGCTTCGTCCCACTCCATCAAATTGGGCTTTATATTTTTTTCGGCAAAATCTTTTACCATTCCCCTAATCATCTCCTGATTTTCTGAAATACTGAAATTAAAGCCTACAGAATTATCCATCGTTTCTAACATATTTTATGGTTTGAATTTGAGCAATGATAATCAAATAAAACTATAGCAACACAACGTAGAAGCGGGATTATAGGTAGAACGAAATGGTATTTAGTTCATTAACCTAACCCTTTCATTTTAGGGAAATCAAATGAGGCTAAAACTTTTTTTTATTTTTTTTTCAAAAAAAAGAACTCCAACATCAAAACAAGAATTAGTAATGATTTTAATAAGAAGCCAACGAATATACTTTATCACTATATGGTGCTAATCTTAAGCGTCCATTTAAAAACTCAAGACCAATTATAAACGAATATCCTGCCACTTCTGCTCCTAACTGCATCACTAATTTTGAAGCAGCAACCACTGTTCCTCCGGTAGCTAATAGATCATCATGGATCAATACTTTTTGTCCGGCCAGTAAAGCATCCTCATGCATCTCAATGGTTGCTGTTCCATATTCCAAATCATAAGTCTGCTGCACAGTTGTATACGGTAATTTTCCTGCTTTCCTGATAGGTACAAAAGGCACCTTTAAAAGTTCAGCCAGTTGTGGCCCGAATAAAAAACCCCGACTCTCAATACCAGCCACCACATCAATATCCATTCCTTTTACCTGCTCAGCCATTGCCTTAGTAATTTCTATACATAATGCCGGGTCTTTTAAGATTGGGGTAATGTCTTTAAAAATGATACCCGGTTTAGGGAAATCTTTTACATCACGTACAGTTAATTTTATTTTTGATTCAATCATGTTTAAAATTCAAGATAAGGTGCCAGTCGGCCTATCGTTTCCTGGTCTAAAATCGCTACTTTGTTTAAGTCTGCAATATTACCATAATTTCCGTGCTGTTTTCTATATTGTATCAACGCATTTACTTGCTTATATCTGATGTACGGGTGAAATTTAAATTCCTCAAAACTGACCATATTTACATTTATCTTTTTAATAAGTGAGGTATCAATCTGTACCTGATCCTTAATTTCATTGTATTTTGTCGCGTCCAATCCATACACCTCCATTAATTGCTCTTTCTTATAAAAGCCGCCAATACGATCTCTATATTTTATAATACGATTGGCAAAGGTCATTCCAATTCCCTTAATCTTATCAAGTTCAGTGGTATCTGCTCTATTAATTTCAATAATAACCGGTATGCTCTTTTCATAGCTGTATTTTTTATCCTTAGCGATTGCCTTTTCCTGAACCATTGAAACATCATCAGCAATCCTAATATAAGGGCTTAATCTTTTATAAGTCGCTTCATTGATGGTGTACATTTTCTGCAAATCCTTCCGCGTTCTAAATCTCCCACCCTTTTCCCTATACCTTATTATAGCAGAAGCTTGCTTTTCCGATAAACCAAGTTGCTCCCAACCAGATTGCGAAATTGTATTCGGATCAAAAATAAAAAGTGTTGCATCTTCCTTTCCTTGATATTTAAACTGCTCCATTTCTCTTCTTTTGGGAGCAAACTTTCTCTGCTCAGCTAATACCAATTCTTGTATTGCCATTTCATCTGCTTCCGTGATGGGTTCTACATCCTTTATTAAACTATATATATAAGGTAAGAGCATTGTTAATCCAATAAGAACCGACAGAATCATCAATCCATTGTATTCCTTGCGATTAAAACCGAAATAAGTATTCAACCATTTATTCATTTGCTAATTTAAGCCTGCTTTCCTGAAGCATCCACAATTAAGCTCAATTTTTTCTCTGCCATATATTTCCTGCATGTAACCTACATTAAAAATATTAGTCTTATTTTTGAAATTGCATTACATTTTATAAAACAGATTTTAAATGAAGATCATAACTACCAAAGAGTTTGCAAAAGCTACTAAGATAGATAAGCTAGGAGTTCCCGGTTTAGCAGCTTTGCTCATGGAGATGATGAAATTAAATGATATCAACAAGGTTTTTTCACAGAATGAACATTTTAACGGACTTGAGTTTGTTGACAAAATATTAGAGACTATAGGTGTTAGTATCGATTTTGATGAAGAAGACCTTAAGAACATACCCAAAACAGGCGGATTTATTGCAATAGCCAACCATCCTTATGGTGGTATTGAAGGACTAGCACTGGTAAAACTATTATGTACAGTAAGACCAGAGGCTAAGGTGATGGTTAATTTCATCCTTAAAAAAATCCCTAATCTGAGCGAGTTCTTTGTGGCAGTAAATCCATTCGAGAATGTGCAGCACACCTCCAGTATCAGTGGTTTAAAAGCGACATTCGATCTTTTACAAAGTGGAACTCCTATAGGGATTTTCCCTGCAGGTGAGGTTTCGACATTTAGTTTAGACAAACAGGAAATTACTGACAGATTATGGCATCCAGTAGTGGGGAAACTTATTGCAAGAGCAAAGCTCCCTGTAGTTCCTATCTATTTCCATGGAAACAATGGGGTTTTGTTTAATATCTTAAGCTTTATACATCCCACATTAAGGACTGCTAAACTGCCGTCTGAGTTTTTAAATAAACAGGGGCTTAAAATAAAGGTGAGGATTGGCAAGCCTATTCATATTCAAGATATATCATATCGGAATAACACAAATAAGCTGCTCGACTTTCTTCGTGCCCGCACTTATGCCTTGGGAACTGGTCTTGAACAAGAGAAAAAGCTGTTTAATCCCATCAGCCTCTTTAAGATTAAGAAAAAACCTGAGCCTGTTATTGAAGAAACCAGTCGCGCATTAATTGTTGAGGAGGTTGAAGAACTGGAAAGTTTCAGGGTATGGCAGGAAAAAAACTACGAAGTATATATCACACCTACAGCAGCTATTCCTAATATCTTAAGAGAGATTGGCCGTTTAAGAGAAATTACATTTAGAGAAGTTGGAGAGGGCACCAACAAAAAGATTGACCTGGACAATTACGACATTTATTATAACCACTTATTTATTTGGGATAAAGATTTACAAAATATTGTTGGCGCTTACCGCATTGGTAAAGGTGATGAAATATTAAATACTTTGGGTCGCCGAGGTTTTTATCTTTCTGAGTTATTCAAAATTAAAGAACCATTTTATCCTTTATTAAGAAAAGGAATAGAGCTTGGCCGTTCCTGGATTCGTAAAGAATACCAGCAGAAACCATTGCCTTTATTCTTATTATGGAAAGGTATACTAAAATACCTGCTTGATAATCCTCAATACAGATACATGTTTGGACCAGTAAGTATCAGTAATAACTTTTCGAAATTCTCAAAATCACTGATTGTAGATTATATTACAAAGCACCATTTTGATTATGAACTTGCTCATTATGTTCAGCCTAAAAACAAATTCAAGGCCGACTTATCAGCCATCGACAAAGACTTGTTGATTGAAAGCAGTGAATCTTTAAAGGATCTGGATAGTTTGATTTCTGATATTGAAAACTCACATATTAAAATCCCTGTGTTGTTAAGGCAATACATGAATTTAAATGCAAAAATCATTTGCTTCAATATCGACCCTAAGTTTTCTGATTGCCTGGATGGTTTCCTGGTAGTCGATATGCAAAATATTCCATCAGAGATGCTGGAAAAGGTTGGAAAGAACTTTTAACCAAAAAAGCCACGACATCCATCGTGGCTTTTTTGTATCAACTAAACCTAAACTTTATAAATACTAACCAAATATTTATGTCACAAAAGTAAGGTCGTCATGTTAAGAACTTATTAATAATCGATTACCATAAGACTTTTTCATCGCCTCGATTACTCGACAGATTTTTCAAAATAAAACTAAGGTTTATCCCACCAAACTCTTGAATTCAAGTCATCTGCACCTCCATACGGGAAACCAGCAACAGCGGCTTCATAGTTAACTTTATTATTTGCACGTTCTTGAGTTGAATATCCCTCTCTCCTTGGAATAGGAATATTATTGTTATTAGGAGCAGGGCTCAATACAGGAAAGCCTGTTCTTCTCCACTCCGCCCAACCTTCATAGCCGTGCATAAAGAGGTGTACCCAACGTTGATAACCAATTTTCTTTAGGGCATCAATAGAATCATACTTAACCTCAGAATGCAACATCATTAAGGGCAATCCAGAAATATCATTATTATTCCACTGGCGAACGGATTGTTCAATGGCCAGATTATAATTAGTTTCCGCAACAGCATCTCCTCCGGGAATCCAGGTAATTTTAGCCGCTTCAGCCAGTGCGAATAATGCCTGGGCATAAGTGACCAGGTATACAGGTGAGTTTTGTTGACGTATTGCATTGCCAAGAAGTGAAAAGTTATTGATGACAACCGTTGTTGAACCCGGGAGACCGTAATCCAAACCAACATAATTTCCAGCGACATTTTTATTCGCGTAAACCGGTAGCCTTGGATCATCAAGTGGCTTCATATAGTCCACAATAGGTTTACTCACCGCAAACCAGTTTCTGCCCAACTGGGTAAAGGAATTGTACCAGTAATTCTCATTGTCTTTATTTGAAAGATGCGGATAGGCCAAATTATCAGCATTTGCTGTCATAATTCCATTCGCCTGAGCTTTGACAAATTCAGCTTTACCTTTAGCTGCATCTACTTTCGACAACCTTAAAGCCATTAACAAGTGTATGGTATTTCCTAATTTCTTCCATTTGGTTACATCTCCCCCATAAACAATATCATTTTTGATATTTCCAGGTACAAAAGCGGCATTGGCTTCATCCAATAATTTAAACATCCCATCATAAATCACTGATTGTTTATCATACTGAGGTGTTAAATTGGCCCTTCCCATCAAAGCCTCAGTGAAAGGCACATCTCCCCATCTATCTGTAATATGCCAGAAGAAATATGCTTTTAATATTTTGGCTATGGCAATCTGATTAACGATAGGACCCTCATTTGCATTCAAATTCGGATTATTGATCAAATCCTGCAAATTTTGTAAAGGTTGATAATACAAGCTATAGAAATTGAAATTGGTAGTTACATACCTCGAATTATCAGTAAAAGAAGTATTTGAAAGATATTGAGGATAATGCACACCATAAGACGATGAACTCATATTAGGCAAAAATAGCTCTGCATTGGCAATGAGTTGTGTTCCGGCTTTAGTTGGATTATTTGGATCTATATTGATCGAATCATCAAATTTATTGCAGCTGCTCATCAGGGTAACACCAAATAAAGAGATGCATACAACTTTATATATATGTTTCATGTCGTATATTTTAAAATGTTAAGTTCAGATTCACACCATAAGAACGTACAGTTTGTAATTCTCCTTTTTCTATCCAGCTGATGGAAGCACTGCCAGAAGAAAGTTCTGAAGGGTCAACCCCTTTAGGGGCTTTTTGCCAGATCATAAAAGGATTACGTGCAATCAGCGAAACTTTAAGAGATTTAATTGGTGTATTTTTCAAGAAGTTCTCTTCAAAATTATAGCCCATACTAATTTCCCTCATCTTAATATAAGAGGCATCATAAACCCATTCGTCATAGATCCGGGTACCTAAATTGGTTCTATAATAAGCTCTGGCCTCTACATAAGCTGTCACCTCCTGACCTGTAGCGGCGGAGATTCCGTTTATTTTAACACCACCTCCATCTGCTACGGCATCACGAACATTAAATCCTTTATCATTAATCGCAGCAGTTTCGGCCGCTTGTCCAGATTTAGCCGCAAGCATTTTACTCCAGCTAAAGAACTGACCTCCCTTTTGGAAGTCAATCATTGCAGCCAGATCAAATTTCCAGATCTTGAAATTATTTCTGAAACCGCCAGTATATTGAGGCAATACACTGCCAAAATCCTTTGTTATATCAAACAGGGGCATATTATCTGTTCCCAAAAGATTCTTACCCGTTGCAGGATCTTTTCTATATCCCGGACCAACCAGATTCCCAAAAGTAGCTCCCAAGCTGGAATGTAGATAAATAGTCTGGCTCGAATAGGTATTGAGATCAAGTTGGTAGACCTTTTGTTTTTCGTATATTTCCTTGATCTTGTTCTTATTTTTAGCATAGTTGAAAGCCATATCCCAGCTAAAAAAATCCGACTGAACGACCTTTGCTGTTAAAGCAATCTCTATTCCTTTGTTTTCAATCAATCCCGCATTAACCACTGTTGTTTCAAACCCACTTGCTCCTGAAATGGCAAGATCGATTACCTGGTTCACATTTCGTTGTTGGTACCAGGTCAGGTCCAGTCCTATACGATTTTTGAAAAATTTTAGATCAGCACCAAGCTCATAAGAATGTCCAAAAGAAGCTTTCAAATTCGGATTCAATAGTTTATCCGGGACATAAATAGTATTTATAGAACCTGTAGGTGGAGCGTACACCCCGCCAAAACCATAAACCTGAGAAATCTGGTAAGCATCTAAATCAGATCCTGCTACTGCATAACTTGCTCTAAATTTACCATAAGATAAAATATCTGAGGGCATCAGCTGACTGAAAAGAAAACTCCCTGAAACTGAAGGATACCAATAAGAATTATTGGATGTAGGTAATGCCGAAGAATTATCATTCCGTAAAGAGGCATCTAGAAAATAAGTATCCTTATAGCCAATAGATGCCATTGCATAAGCACTTCTTACACTTTTCCTAAGTAAGTATGAAATAATACTTGGGCGATCTACCGATGCAGCCATCGTATAAGTATCAGGAGCCGAAAGTCCCCCCACCGTTGCACCCTCAGTTTTGGTATACTTGGTATTATAAATATTCCCACCCACATTCAGATTAAAGGAAAGGTCATTCCATTTTTTCTCATACTGTGCAAGGAACTCGTAGTTATTATCTGTCCCCTGGTAGTTACCAATACTATAACCACTTAAGTTCCTACCACCCTCTGCCTCTTTATGCGTAATATTTTGGGTATACATATCTGAACGGATAAAACCACTTAGTTTTAGTTCAGGCAATACCTGATAACTCACATTGACATCACCAAACAGACGGTTACGATTGTCATTGTTTAATACTTCATAAGCGTCAAAGAATGGATTGTTCCAGTCGCTGGGCCTATTGTTTGTAATGATACCCGTAGTCGTATTCGGATTTACATTCCAATTCATTATCGTTCCATCTGCATACCGATAATTCCTCAATCTATTAATATCTATATTTCGCTGAAACCATTGATTTGCACCTGTGTATGATCCCTGATAACCCTGAGTTGGTCTTTGGCCTGAATTATTAGCATAATTAACATTAGCACCAACAGTCAGCTTCGAAGTGATATCAAGCGAAGAACTTAAACTAAGGTTATTTCTTTTCAACCAGGTATTTGGAATAATACCATTGGTATTTCCATTATTATAACTCAATCTAAAATTAGAGTTTTCACCACCACCAGCTATCGAAATGCCATTGTTAAAGTTATATCCAGTTTCAAAAAAGTCTTTAATATTATTTGGCTGAGGTACAAAAGGGGTTAATTTACCAAAATCAGGATCTTGAGGGTAGAAGCTATAAAACATACGAACCGGAGTTCCATCCATCTTTGGCCCCCAACTTTCATCATTTCCATTGACATACTTTTCTCCATTCGATAAAGTCAGAAATGTTTGGTTGTTTCCCACTCCATAAATATTCTGTAGAGGCATAAAGTTACCCGCTTTGTCAGTAGTAAAACCGGAACTCACACTAATATCTACCTTTTTAGGCCCTTTACCTCCTTTTTTAGTGGTGATAAGGATCACTCCATACTGACCTCTAATTCCGTATAAAGCAGATGCTGCAGGTCCTTTTAAGACGTTAACACTTTCTATATCTTCCGGATTTATATCCTGAGAAGTATTCCCATAATCCACACCATTAGCGCCACCGCTAAAATTGCTTTGAGAAATGGGTGTTCCATCTACTACCATTAAAGGTTGTCCACTACCTGTTAATGAATTTACACTTCTGATCTTGATCTTCTGTGTTCCACCCATATTGGCACCAGACGAACCGGTAACCTGTACACCTGCAATTTTCCCGGCTAATGACCCAATTACATTTTGTTCTTTAGTTAATGTGAGGTCGTCTCCTTTTACACCTTGTGTAGCATAGCCCAGTGATTTCTCACTACGTTTAATGCCTAGCGCGGTAACTACCACTTCCGATAGATCCTGATAATCTGGGTTTAAAGAAATATTGATTACAGATTGACTACTTACAACAACTTCTTTTGGCAGATAACCAATGGAGCGAAACAATAATACAGAGCCTGTTGAAGCCTTGATCACATAAGTCCCATTTTCAACTGTTGATGTACCTTTATTAGTTCCTTTAACAGTTACACTTACTCCTGGAATCGGTTGCCCATCATCAGAAGTGGTAACTTTACCGCTAATATCCCTCTCCTGTGCCCACACAGCAGCAGAAAAGGTAAGCAGTAAAACGAGTAAAGTAATGGTTTTATTCATAATGTTGAGTTTTAGTTTTGCTTTGAGTATTAATAATATTCTACGCTTTTGAGACTCAGTCCCCTCTTTTCATTCAACGTCAATTTCCATTAACTACTTACATACCTTTCTTCACTTATTGGTGATCAACAATGCCCTCTCTTGTTCATAGTTTGATATTTTTATATAATTCGTTTTGATCTATACGTGTAATTTGAGGTGTTCCGATACCATTCAAAATCCGTCTGGCACTAACTATTGTAGGTGCTTGAACATGTGTATAATCTGCTGCAGAAGGTACCATACTATTGATTCTGACCATACCTGCTGAATGAATGAATTGTCCATCTTTCATATAAATCGCTGTATGAGTAACCCGTGGATTGTCTGACCTGCCTTTTGCTGCTGCAAAAAAGAGTAAATCACCTGCTTGCAAGTTTTTAAGGCTTTTGGCTAGATTAACGGTATCACCTTCATAAATATCTACAGCCTCCCCAATCAAGGCCTGTTGCGAGGCATCCCGGGGCAAAATAATCCCATTTAGAAAAAAGCAAGTCTTAGTAAAACCACTGCAGTCTACACCTTTCATAGATGTACCACCCCATAAGTAAGGCGTACCGATCAAAGTTTTGGCGGTAGTCAGGATTTGTGCTGCATCAGGATTAGGCCTTGAAACCCATTGCTTATAATTTTGTGCTGCTTTTACCGGAATATAGCCTATACGCTCATCAGGATAGGCTACTTTATAAAATTTCTTTTCTTTGTCTATCAGCTTCAGCAGATCACCTTTTACCAGGTCAGATACCCTTTGTGATTTCACATCCGGCTTACTGTAGGCAGTGCCATAATCATCTGTATAAACCAGTTTCTCTGCTTGTTGCCACTGATCAAAACCATTTACATTCATCACAGCTAATGCGTCTGTCTCAACCCAGGAAATATACCGGTCTGGCGACCTGACCATAGAATAGCCTCTTTGTTTTTTTAAAATTTGAACAGGAGTACCCAAGGTCATTTGTGTAACCATTTCAGCCGGGTGTGCAGGACTTTTTCTGTTATTTGCCACGGATAAACGAACAACACCATAGGTCTTACCTTGTAAATCGGCAGCTGGCAACAGGTGAGTAATTATGGTAGTATTTAAACCTTCTCTTTTTAAGGCGGCTTTCAAAGCTTCCTCTGCTGTGGGTAAAGTAGTCTCCAATTCGACTAAAGGAATATCATCACCGATAATTTCAAAATTAAAAACATCCGTTCTCGGATCGGGGACTTCAATTTTTGCTATACGTTCAGCAATAGTCTTAATTTTGTTAATCAATACAGTATCCAAAACTGTAGCAGCCTGCATCTTGGCAGAAAAAAACAGGAGTAGAAAGAAGATAGATCGGATTTTTAGCTGCATAGTTATCATTCTGATTAAATTCAAGCAACATTGTAATAGTTAAATGTAATTTATATTGGCAACAATTGCAAACAGCCCAAATCGTCTTGGTTTGTCCCCATGAAATACAAAAGCTTTTTCTTATAAAGTTACCAGAATGTCTGATTTGAAGCCAGAGGACAGTGTGTAAACATTTAACATATTGTTTGGATATTGAACGCACAAAGTCCATAGTAAGTCCATAGTGAGTCCATGTCTAGTCCATGTTTTATGTATAAAAACTTGGATTTAATATGAATTAAATATATATTTAACATGCAGTTACTAATAAGAAAATCTTAACCTTTTCCCATTCACTCTTAAATCTTAAAATTATGGCAACATTTGATGGTAAATTCATACGCGGAGTCGCGGGTGGCTTAGTATTCAAAAAGACTGGTAATAAACAAACCGTACAAGGAAAAAGTAAAAAGGAACAAATAGACATGACACCGGCTACTTATAGTGCCGCCTTTGTTTTCGGACGAGCCAGTACCCTAGCCGCATACATCAGGGCTGACATTGATCCGATCATAAGTTTCTATGATGGTGGCATGATTTATCGGTTTACGGGTGAATGCAATCAGATTCTTCAAAGCGCTTCGGTAGATAAGCACAAAGCTTTCGATTTTAGCCAAAATTACTTTAGTCGTCTGAATGGTTTTGAATTTAACAACATATCACCAGTAAAAAACTATTTATTTACTCAACCACATGTTAGCCTTACCGAACAAAATGTAACAATAGACATTCCGGAGATTCAAGTTCTTAAAGAATTGAAATTTCCACCAAATGCCAGATATTGCACTGTAGCTTTTAATGTAATGTTATTGGATTTGGAAAATAACGAGTATAAAGATCAAGAGGTGCAATCCTTTGAAATTGAGAACAAATACAAACCTTTTACATTTCCTGGGCAGCAGCTAAAATTTGAGGCTGCGCCTGGCACATTATGTATCATTGCTCTCGCACTATATTATTCCGAAAAAACATTTGCTGGAAATGCAGTCATTAATAATAAAAAATTAAGCCCGGCAGCAATATTAAAGGCAGATTTTTGCCCTGGGGAAGTCGTTAAGCAAGATGGCTGGCATGAAATGGTCTTCAATGAAAAAAAGAAACGTAAGAAAGTAGTGAAAGCGAAAAAGAAAGTTGATGCCGCTTAAAATAAAAACAGGCTGGTCATTGTATAATGATCAGCCTGTTCTGTTGTTATAATTTATCTGTCTTAGTAAACAGTACTTTGTGCATTCCAATTGGTCCATCCTGTAGTCCAATCTGTTGTGCCAAATGCACCACGATAAGCAACGGCAGTTGCACCTGTTGTAGCAACCCATGTTCCGCTTAAAGCTGGTGAACCTGCAGCTGGTAAAAAGTTAGGGGTTGTTAAAGAGAACGGGCTAGTTAACTTAACACTTGTATTGGCATCTGCATATACTACATTTCCATCTGTTAAAACTTTAGCCTGCAAAGTCGCATCTGTAAGGATAGTTGCTGCTGCATTGGTCAAGAAGTTAGTTGTGTAAGCTGCAACAATATTGTTTTTGAATTGAGAATCTCCATTTTTATAAAAATTAGCAGATTTATCAGACTCAATATTTAAACCACCTTTTTGTGAACCCAAAATAATTGAATTGTTAAAGATAAATTTAGCTCCTCTTCTCCAACGGTTACCATAAGCATGTTTTGATGCCGTATTCGGCGCATTATTTGGACCGACTATGGTCATGTTAGAGATCTTTGGCTGTGTAATAGGTGTTGCATCAGTTCCATCTTTATCATTATCACATTCAATACCATTACCATCGTCTCCGGAATCAACAAAACTTGGATCTCTGAATGCTAGAGCAAACTGCACACTACCATTATAACCAAAATCAAAATCGAAGTCATCATCAGCAGTAGCATAAGCAACTAAGTGCTTACAATTAACAGTCCCCCCGAAAAACTCAAAAGCATCATCATTCGCATAAACCGTCTGTACATGCTCAATTGTAGTTTTATTACCCACTGCATAAAATGTCAATGCATTGATCTCACTGTCATTTACACCAATACCAGCATATTCAATTCTTACATATCTTAATATACCAGAATTATCGTCATCAATTTTTTCGGTACCGTAAGTAAGGGCCACACCACCTTCAACCTGAGCAGGAACTGTTCTATTTGTAGTTGCTCTTCCAACCAATATAACACCTCCCCAATCGCCAGGTGCCCTAGCTCCTACATCTTTACCTGAAGTAAATACGATAGGCTTAGCAGCAGTACCATCAGCCATAATCTTTGCACCTTTATCAATGATTAATGCAGCTTTAGAACCTATTTTCCCTCTGATCACTGTCCCAGGCTCAATGGTTAATACAGCTGGACTTTTAACAAATACAGTCCCGTCTAATATCCACACTCTGTCAGCAGTCAAAGTTCTGCTTGCAGTAATCTCACCCGAAATTGCCTCTGGCGCCGTTGGTGGAACTTCATTATCTGGATTATCAGATTTTCTACAAGAAGCAAAAGCCATGGCAAATGCTATAAAAAGGATTGATAATTTTTGTGTTTTCATTATTCTATTTGCTATAATTTCTTTGAGTAAAATTAGGGATCTAATATTGTCCTGACGTTAAGTTGTCTTTACCTTTTTAATAATAATATGTTAGGTTATTGTTAAGTACTATCTTTTGTCTAGTCCGAAATTATAAGTGAAAGATAAACTTGCACCTGATCCTATTCGTGCAGTATTCATGATGTTATCACCTTTTTGATAAGTCGTATTCTTATCATTGTTTTGATAGAATAGGATCTTCTCATTTAAGATATCAGAAACGTTAAGTCTTAACTCTCCTCTTGTATTCAGCAGTTTTTTAGAGATTTGAAAGTCTACCATATTTCTTCCTTTCTCATAAACATCATTGTAACCTTGATAACCAACTTCAGCTATACGTTCGCCGATTCTATTGTACAATAGATTGAACGACAAGTTCGTTTTTGGATCATTGTATAACAATCCCGCATTGATCAGATAAGGAGATTGTCCTTGCAACGCTCTGTTTGTAATTTCTGAAATCAAGCTATTCAAGTTTACCCTTGAAAAAATTAAAGCGGCATTGGTATACGCGGTCATATTCTGGAAAAAACTATTTTCTTGAATGAAGCTCAGGTTTTTTCTAACTTCCAACTCCATACCATAAGTGGTTGCAGAGTTTGCATTTTGGAAAGTCACATTCTTTACACCAGAAGAAGATACAGTCTGTTCGATAGGGTTTTTAAAATATTTATAGTAACCAGACACTGAAATAATCTGTCCTGCTCCCGGGAATATCTCATACTTAAGATCTACGTTTGTATTCTGACTTCTTTTCAGATCAGGATTTCCGATTAAGATTCTTTGTGAGATATAATCAAAAAAGCCGAAGTTCGATAATTCCCTAAGTTCGGGACGGGTAACGGTATTAGACACAGAAAGACGCAAATTGGTTTTTTCTGACAAGTTATAAGTTGTATTTAATGAAGGAAGAATGTCAGTAAAATGATTTTCAACTTTCAATTTCGTTCCATTAGTAGTTGCGGTATTGATTTCTTGATAAGAATCTTCTATTCTCACACCAAATGATACTCTTAATTTCTTACCAAGTCGTGTATCCATCATTAAATAACCAGCATTTAAATCTGATATCGCATCATACCTATCTGTCGCCTCAGTCCCCTCATCTAAGATAAAACCGGTATCATTTAAATTATTCGGATTAAATATTTCATTTACAGGAAGTCTCAAAAGATCCTGATTAAACTCCCCAGTAGAGAAAGCACGAATATATCCGAATTTACGGGCACTGAAATTCCGATCTCTATATTGTTTTAAAGCGCCGGCTTTAAACGTACTTTTCTCTTTCAGAAAATTAAAAGGAAGTGTTACATTAAGTCCTCCATTATAACTATCCTCAAAAAGTTCAGAGAAAAAACGACTCGCATCAGTTCTGGATGCAGTTCCGTTAGGAACAACAGCTAAATATTCTGTGGAGTTGTTTTCTTTATCATAGTTTAAAGACATCAGGTCAGGCTGCAAACGGTCTGAATAGGAATAACCTAAATTCCAGTTTAGTTTTAAGTCTTTCCAGGAAAGTTTATGCTCACCATCAAGCTGACTATTCAATAAAGATTTACTTACTAAATTATAAGAATGACCTTTTCTATACGTTTCGCCAATAACCAATAATCCCTCCCGATAAGTATATGAATTATCTAATGATATATTGTAGATATTTTTGAAAGCAATCTTATTATTTCCTTTGATGTAAGCGATATTGGCTAATCCACCTAGAGATGAACTGAATTTATACGTATCATCATTATAATCAAACTCCATTTTATTCTGATTATATTCAAACCGCTCGCTTTTAGTGATGCTCTCGCTATTTCTGTAATTAAGAGAAAATATTGCTCCAATATTTGCGTCATTCTTCAATGTTTTACGCAAGCCTGTGCTCAATTGATAAGCCTGAGCTGGCGCGGCTTTACTATTATAAGAGCCGAATGAGTTTGCGAAAAGCTTACCAGAGGCAATTTTTTCATAATCGGTCATCACCTGATATTTGGCCGTAGACACAATTCCCTGTGGAATAGCTCTGTCTTTACCAATAAAACCGAAGTTCTCTACGCCATCTTTCTTACCCAATTGGAAATTTTTAAAAGTAGATTGCGAATTATAACCCGTTCCTGCAGATACGAAAATGTAATTCTCAGTCGGAATATCTTTGGTTAAAACCTGAACCACACCACCAGAGAAATCTCCGGGTAAATCAGGTGAAGCAGTTTTGTTGATAACAATATTATCTACCATATTCGATGGGATGATATCGAACGAAAATGCTTTTCTATCTGGTTCAGAACTTGGTAAAATTGCGTTGTTTAATAATGTAGCATTATACCTGTCACTCAATCCCCGAACAATGATAAACTTATTGTCCTGAATACTTGTACCACTTACACGTTTTAAAACCTCTGAAGTATTTCTATCTGGAGAACGTCTGATCTGATCTGCAGAGATCCCATCAGAAATGCTGGAACTTGTTCTTTGACGATTGTAAAGCGTATTTACAGACTCTTGTTTCAGTGTAGCTGTAATTACAACTTCGTTTAGCTTTTGGGAACCACCTTCTTCCATTACAAGGTCGACCGTCGTGGATGCACCCGCTTTAACGTCTACGTCCGTGATATTTCTTGTGGTGTATCCAACATAAGAAGCTTCGATGGTATATTTCCCTGGGGCGAGGGCATTAATGATGTACCTTCCTTCAACATCTGTTGATGCTCCTTTTGAAGTCCCTTTAATCTTCACCGTAACACCAATCAGTGTTTCACCGGTTTTTTTATCAGATACTTTACCAGAAATTTTTCCCGTTTGCGCAAATACTGCCGCACTAATAATTACAAATAGAACTGTAATTATTGCTTGTTTGAGATTTAGTTGTGATTTCAATTTGCTGTATTTTAATTTCCAGCAAAGCTATTACCACAATGTTAGCTATATGTTAGCTTCAAATTACCATTCGTTTACCGGGAGGTTAACAAATTGTTAAACAGCCTTCAGATCAATATCTTATGCCTACTTTTTTACAAATGAAATGTAATAACCAAATTGGGCCGATTAACAAGAACTTAACATCTTCTAAAAATGAGGGCTTCTTGCCTTCGATCTTATGTCCGATAAATTGTCCTACCCAGGCAATCACAAATATCACCAGACATACTAGCCAGAAAGCAGGTCCACCAGCGGCTTCCCAGTACTCCAGCTGAACGATGAAGTAACTCATTAAGCTAACCACCCAAAGCATCAAAAATGATAAGGCGGGCGATAAAGTGAAGTAATAGTATAAAGAGAATGCAATTAAAAAGGATGCCCAGTTTAAAAAACCATTGAACTTACCTAGAAATTCAAGATGAGGAAATGGGATGGCCCATACCATACCGAGCAGACTAAATACAATTAAAGGAACGCAAACCCAATGTATCACTTCATTGGTATGATTCTGATGACTTTCTGCATATTTATCAAAAAGCACATCTACTGGCCTCTTAGGTTCAGCCTGAGTTACGTTATTTTGTCCCTTCTTCATGTTTCTACTAATTAATATGTAAAAATAAGAAAAGCGATAGGATAACCTATCGCTTTGTATTAATTATTTAACTTCTTGTTTTCTTATTACTTGGCGAATGCCACAGATCTTGTTTCTCTGATTACAGTTACTTTAATCTGTCCAGGGTAAGTCATCTCTGTTTGTATTCTGTTTGATATATCAGCTGCCAATAATTCCGCCTGTTGATCAGTAACTCTTTCACTTTCTACCACTACACGTAGTTCTCTACCTGCTTGTATCGCAAATGTTTTCTCTACACCTGGGTAAGATAATGCTAGTTCTTCCAATTCTTTCAAGCGCTTGATATAGCTTTCTACCACCTCACGGCGTGCACCCGGACGAGCACCTGAAATCGCATCACAAGCCTGAATAATTGGAGAAATCATTGAAGTCATCTCGATCTCATCATGGTGAGCACCAATAGCATTACAAATCTCTGGATGCTCTTTATATTTTTCAGCTAATTGCATACCTAAAATTGCATGTGGCAATTCCGGGTTATCATCAGGTACTTTACCTATATCATGTAATAATCCTGCACGTTTAGCCATTTTAGCATTTAAGCCTAGTTCTGCAGCCATTGTAGCACAGAAGTTTGCTACCTCACGAGAGTGATGTAATAAGTTCTGACCATAAGAAGAACGGTAACGCATACGTCCAACCATTCTGATCAGCTCAGGATGAAGACCATGGATACCTAAGTCAATCACGGTACGTTCACCGATCTCAACAATCTCATCTTCGATTTGCTTTTTAGTCTTGGCAACTACTTCTTCAATACGTGCCGGGTGGATTCTACCATCTGTTACCAAACGGTGTAATGCCAGACGTGCAATCTCTCTTCTTACCGGGTCAAAGCCTGATAAGATGATTGCTTCCGGGGTATCATCAACAATGATCTCAATACCTGTTGCTGCTTCCAGCGCACGGATATTACGACCCTCTCTACCAATAACACGTCCTTTTATCTCATCACTCTCAATATGGAAAATTGAAACTGTATTTTCTATTGCTGCTTCAACAGCTGTACGCTGTATTGTCTGAATTACTACTTTTTTAGCTTCTTTAGTTGCAGTAAGTTTAGCTTCATCCACAATATCCTTAACCTGGATCATCGCTTGTGTACGTGCTTCCTGCTTCATGCTTTCTACCAATTGGTTCTTTGCATCATCCGCACTTAAGCCGGCAATGGTTTCCAATTGTTTAACATGCTGATTCTTTAAAACATCTACTTCTTCTTGTTTTTTAACAGCAATGTCAGTTTGTTTTTCCAGGTTCTTTTTTTGGTTATCAAGTTCCTGTTCTTTGCGGTTATAGTTCTCTAAACGTTGGTTAATGCTTTGCTCTTTCTGCTTGATTGCATTTTCCCTTTGGTTGATCTGGTTGTTTTTACTATTTACTTCCTGCTCATGCTCCGATTTCAGTTGCAAAAACTTTTCTTTTGCTTCTAGCAGCCTGTCCTTCTTCATGATCTCAGCTTTGCTTTCCGCATCTTTGAGCATCTTTTTCACTTTGGTCTGGGCTGCGATCTCCTGGGTTTTCAGTAAATTCCTTAGCAGGAACCTCCCTACTAAAATCCCGATTGCTAATCCGGCCAGTACATATCCTATTATTCCTAATATTTCCATTCTCTATTTTATATTTATTGTTAATCAGATACAATCTTAATGATGTTAATACATTCATCATAGATTAAATCCTATCTGACTATTTATTCCTTTGTCTATAGGTGGCGTTTTCTATTCAAAAAAAAACCGCAACTACTTTAATAAGTCTCAATTTTAAAAACCTCAACGAATTATAATTAGGATTTGAGTCATTTTCAGGTACATAAATGCAGATGAAATACACCCTCTTAATCCCATAAATATTGAAGTGTTAAGTTTTAAAAAGTGAAACTCAAAAAATAGCTGCGGCTATATCTTTGTTTTAATAATCTTAACTAATATAAAGAACGTACTTATTTGGTAAAAAATCCGTTTAATAAACTATCCAATTCCTCCACTTTCTCGGCTACTGCAGTATCCTGGTTTTGCACTTTATTTTCTACTCTCAATACTGCTGTTGCATAATGCAGTACTGCCATAGAAAGCAAATCCTGTTTATCTCTAACCGCATAATTTTCTTGATAGTCTTTTATGCGCTCATTAATAATTTTGGCTGCCCGCCTTACAATTTCTTCCTCTTCTGTATTTACCTTTAAAGGATATATACGATCGGAAATAGTTATTTTTATCGAGATTTCTCCCATTTCTTAGCTTTGTTTCACTTTTCAGGTATCACTTATTTTTTAAGTAACACTACACACTTATCTATTTCACGCACAAAATCGTTAATTTTTTGCTTTATATCAAGTGTCTTTTCACTTGTTCCATCAATACTTTTCGCCAATTTTAAAACCCTAAGCTTTTCTTCAAGGTCTGTATTCTTGTTTTTTGACGTATCAAGTGAAACTTTTACTGATTCATTTTCCAGCTTAAGCAACTCATTCTCTTCTTGTAATGCACTACAAAGCTCTATTAAGCGAGCAGTTTTCTGCAATACGGAGGTTAATTGATCTGCAACTGATGACATGAATAAATATTTATATTTTTTATTTTCTAATTTCTGCTTTTGCTGTTTGTGCTAAGTTATGAATAATCTTTTGCATAACATTATCAATTTGTTTATCAGTTAGTGTTTGTTCTTCATCTTGAATCGTAAAGTTTAATGCGTACGACTTCTTACCTTCCGGTAATTTATCTCCAACATAAACGTCAAACACCTGTACATTCTTAACAAGTTTCTTTTCTGTCTTGAACACAATACTTTTTAAAGCATCAAATGTAACTGCTGTATCTACCAACATCGATAAATCTCTTCTCACTGCAGGGTACTTAGGAACTTCTTTATTGATGATCCTGTTTTTCTTTACCATATCAAGTAAAAGAGCCCAGTCGAAGTCTGCATAATAAACTTCTTTATCCACGTCAGCTTTCTTTCTATCTGCCGCAGTCACTGCTCCAAAACTCACAATAGCCTTATCACCTCTGAAATACTTCAATCCAAAAGCAAAGTTCTCATCGTTCAACTCTTCCGTCTGATAGGTTGTGATACCTAAACGTCCTATAATCGCGTCAACAGCTGCTTTTAAATGATAAAAGCTAACTGGTGTAGGTTTCTGGTTCCATTGTTCCGTTTGGTTACTTCCTGATAGTAATACCAATAGACGTGGGCGCTCCACATATTTTTCATTAATCAGGTGATAGGTTTTACCAAATTCATAAAACTTAATGTCTGGTGTTTTTCTATTCTGATTATAAGCTACACTCTCTAATGCTGGCATCAACAAATGTTGACGCATAACATTCAGGTCAGAACTTAAAGGGTTCAGAATCTGTACCGCTTCTTCTGGATTTTTTGAATAAGCTCCTTTTGTTAAAGAGTTACACCAGATTTCTAAATAACCATTTGCAGTTAGCATATCAGCAATCACGTGCTGTGTCTGTTCTTTATCTGGTTTTGAAGTGTATGACAGAGATGCGTTTATTTTACTTGGTATTTCAATATTATTGTAGCCATAAATCCTAAGCACTTCTTCAGTAATGTCACACTCCCGTGTTACATCTACTTTAAATGTAGGAACTTTAAGACTTAATCTTTCTGTTGTTTCCGCAGCAACAGTGATTCCTAATGCTACAATAATTTCTTTTATCTCATTCGCAGGAATATCAGCACCAATTAACTTGGTAATATTCTGATACGTCACCTCAACCTCAAAAGGCTTAACCGGTGTCGGATATAAATCTGATACCTGAGAGGAAACTTTTCCTCCTGCTAATTCTGTAATTAATAACGCTGCTCTTTTTAATGCTACAACAGTCATTTCAGGATCAGTCCCACGCTCAAATCTGAACGAAGCATCTGTTTTTAGCGTATGACGTTTTGATGTTTTACGTACTGATACTGCATTGAAATAAGCACTTTCTAAAAAGATATTGGTGGTACTTTCACTAACACCAGAACTCTTACCCCCAAATACACCTGCAATACACATCGGCTCTTCAGCATTACAGATCATTAGATCTTCTGCCGAAAGTTTACGCTCAACGCCATCCAGTGTTACAAAAGGGGTACCCTCCGCACATTTCTTAACCTTTACTTTTCCACCTTTTATCTGATCTGCATCAAAAGCATGCAATGGCACACCCAGGTCATGCAAAACATAATTAGTGATATCTACAATATTATTGATTGGTCTGATGCCAATAACTTTCAGCTTATCCTGCAACCAATCTGGCGAGGTCTGAACAGTAACCCCACTTATCGTTAAACTGCTATAACGCGGACAAGCGGCTGTATCTTCTACTGCCACATCGATTACTAAACTTTCATTGTCAGTCTTAAAGACTGATACATCCGGCATCTGTATCGATGTACGGAAATAAGCTGCTAAATCTCTCGCTACACCTAAATGTGAAGTTGCGTCGGCTCTGTTTGGTGTTAAGCCAATTTCATAAAGATAGTCGTCTTCTAACTTAAAGTATGACTTTGCCGTTGTACCTACTACAGTATCTTCTGGCAACACCATAATCCCATCATGCGATACCCCTAAACCAATTTCATCTTCAGCACAGATCATCCCTTCAGATGCTTCACCTCTTATTTTAGATTTATTGATTTTAAATGGCTCACCTTCATTTGGATAAACGGTTGTACCTACCGTTGCCACAACAACTTTCTGTCCTTGTGCCACATTAGGTGCGCCACATACAACCTGTATTGGCTCTGCTCCACCAACATCTACTGTAGTTACACGTAAACGATCTGCGTTTGGATGTTGAACACAGCTCAACACATGCCCTATGATCAATCCCTCTAGTCCACCTGCAACAGGTTGTACTGTTTCCAGGCTTTCCACTTCTAAACCGATATCGGTTAAGATTAATGAAATTTCCTGCGGTGTTTTATCTGTTTGAATGAATTGTTTGAGCCAGTTGTATGATATCTTCATGTTGCGTATTCAATATAAAACGCAAAGATATTATTTAAAGCGGAAAGCAGAAAGCTTAAAAAAACAACCTTGCCATGATCGGCAGGTGGTCTGATGGATACCTCTGATCTTTACTATCTGTAATTGAGCCATACTTTTGTACTTTAAACCCCTTGTTTACAAAGATATAATCAATTCTTTCCTTGAGTTTTGCATTAAACTTAAAGCCATTAAATGTTCCTTCAGGGCCATAAGCAGGTTCTATTGTAGCTTCTTTAGTATCTGTTAAAAAAGTTTTAATCGTAGCTATCGCTTCTGTTTCCGGAGTAACATTCAAATCACCCGTTAAAATAACCGGTAGTTTTGGCGCAATCTCCATAATTTTCTTTTTAATCAGTTTTGCTGCCTCAATTCTTGCCTGAACACCAACATGATCATAATGCGTATTAAATACTATAAAGTCTTTCTTGTTCCATTTATCGTGAAGTTTAACCCAGGTACATACCCTCACTATAGCTGCATCCCATCCTTTAGATGGCACATCTGGTGTTTCTGATAACCAGAAAGTACCGCCATCCTTTTTCTTGAATCTTGTTTTATCAAAATATATAGCTGCAAATTCACCCTCACGTTTACCGTCGGTACGACCAACACCTACCCTTTCATAATTTGTATTTTCCGAAAGCTGATCAACTTGTAAAGCCAAAGCTTCTTGCACACATAAAATATCAGCATCATGAAACTTCACCAATGCCTTTACATTATCCTTTCTGTTTGGCCAGGCATTCACTCCATCACCCGTATTGTTATAACGAATGTTAAAGCTCATCACATTTATATAGTTAGCCGGTTTTCTTTGGGCATTTACAGTTATACTCAACAATAAGAGCAATGAGCATAGTTTAATCATGGTTTTCATATAGGCAAGATACAGCTTCAATGTTAAATTAAACCTTCGTCCCCAAAACTATAATATAATTTATTCGTTACAATCAAATGATCAATCACAGGCAGATCCAACATAATCCCTCCTAAAACGAGTTTTTTGGTAACTTCAATATCCTGCTCACTGGGGGTTAAACTTCCTGAGGGATGATTATGTGCCAGGATTACATAAGCTGCATTGTGTTCAAGTGCCGTTTTAAAAATTACCTTCGGATCAGCTACTGTCCCTGCCAGTCCTCCACTACTGATTGGCTGTTTACCAATGACGTAATTAGCCTGATTTAACATGAGAATCCAAAACTCCTCATGATTCAGATCTGCAAACACAGGAAACAATTCTTCAAAAGCTTCTGTTGAACTTGTTATTTTAACTACTTTCTTTTCCGCAGTATCTTTTCTTCTTCTACCAATCTCTAAGGCTGCTACAATAGCGATTGCTTTAGCTTCACCTATACCTTTAAATTTAGAAAGTTCTTTCACGGTAACCTTTCCGAGTACATCCAGATCATTGCTATAAGTATTCAAAATTCGTCTGCTTAAATCTACTGCTGTTTCATCCTTATTGCCTGAACTGATTAAAATGGCAATCAATTCTGCATCTGTAAGCTGTCGCCTACCTTTTAGCAAGAGCTTTTCACGTGGTCTGTCTGCTTCCGCCCAATATTTTATCCCTAATTTTTGCTGATATGGCTTCATAAAAATATCTTTAAACAAAAAAACGGGACATGCAATGCATATCCCGTTTTAATAATATTATAAAGCTATATTTATTTTAAGCCATTAACAAATTTAGTCAGCTTAGATTTATTATTAGCTGCTTTGTTTTTGTGAATGATATTCTTTTTGGCTAAACGATCTAACATAGATACAATCTTAGGAAGTAATTCTAAGCCTGTTTTTTTATCTTCTGCAGCACGCAATCTTTTGATAAACGTACGAGTTGTTTTTGCCTGGTACCTGTTACGTAAACGTTTAGTTGCGTTTGCTCTAATTCTTTTTAATGAAGATTTATGATTTGCCATTTTATTTTATTAATATTTTATTTTTGGGGCTCACGCCCTTATTGTTCTATTTTCGGACTGCAAATATAGAATTAATGTTTTTAATTTACAAAGGCATTGTGTAAATATTTTAAATTACTTTCTTTCATGCCTTTGCGCTACCAAATCCCAGTCTATTATATTCCACCAATTGGCAATATAATCAGCACGCTTGTTCTGATATTTTAAATAATAAGCATGTTCCCAAACATCCAATCCCAATAAAGGTGTCCCTTTTACTTCTGCTGTATCAAACAGTGGATTATCCTGATTTGCTGTTGAAGTAATCTTTAAAGTTCCATTATCGTTAATTAACCAAGCCCATCCCGAACCAAATCGTGAAGCTCCAGCAGCAGAGAACTGCTCTTTGAATTTATCTACAGATCCAAATGCTTTCTCAATAGCATCTTTTAAAGCTCCCTGTGGTCCTGTCGACGTACCTCCTTTTAATGTATCAAAAAAGAAATTATGATTCCATGCTCCACCCCCATTATTACGGGCCTTAGCCGAAAGCTTTGAAGCATTATTAAAAAACTCCAACTCGGTTGAATAAGGAATATTTTCAGCTGCTATCGCATCATTTACATTTTTCACATAAGCTGCATGGTGCTTCGTATAATGAATTTCCATTGTTTGTGCATCTATATTAGGCTCAAGTGCGTCATAAGCATACTTTAATGGCGACTGCACGAACTTCAGTGCAACTCTACCTAAATCCCCGCTATCAGCCAAATTAGCTGCCTGAGCTACTCCTCCGTCCAATAAAATAGGTGTCCCTATAGCAACGGCCAGCGAAGCTGTGAAAGTATTTTTAATAAAATTTCTTCGGGTATTCGTTTCCATAATTTCTATTGTTTATTCATTAACAAATTAATATCGGGAGGTAGCCCTTACATATTTAACTTATTTTGTAGAAAAAAGTTTTCCTACCTTATTTTTTTTACATCGACTCAACAATCTGCACAAAGAAGTATAAGCCCTGCCCAACTGCTCTTTTTTTGAAGCTAATGATTAATTTTTATCTTTGATTATTCAATAAACAGGCTTATTATAGCTTAATTGCAGAATATCATACTACTAAGGAAAACGTCATGAAGAAGCGCATAGCTATATTTGCCTCAGGATCAGGATCCAACGCTCAAAAAATAATGGAACATTTTAAAAGGAGTACAGAGGTTGAGGTCGCTTTGGTCCTCACCAATAATCCTGACGCCTATGTTTTACAAAGAGCCGATAATTTTGAAATTCCATCTCATATTTTTGATAGGCAAGAATTTTACCATACAGAGAATATTATAGATCTCTTAAAAAACCTGGAAATAGACCTGATTGTTCTTGCAGGATTCTTATGGTTAATTCCGCAGAGACTCATTGCAGAATATCCAGGTCGGATCATCAATATCCATCCTGCAATTTTACCGAAATTTGGAGGCAAGGGTATGTATGGCGACCATGTTCACCACGCTGTAATGGCGGCAGGAGAGGCTGAAGGTGGTATCACTATTCATTATGTAAATGAGAATTACGATGAAGGTGAGTATATATATCAGGCTAAATATCGTATCGACAAAGACGATAACCTGGAGATGATTAAATTTAAGGGTCAACAGCTGGAGCACCTTCATTATCCACGAATTGTAGAAAGCGTTATCAAGAAAATAAAGAAGTAGGTCAAGCCTACTTCTTCATACTATTTATCCATTCTCTAATCAGCTGAACTCCCTCTTTATGGGTTACCGTACGTGCCAATTCAGGCATTGCAGTTCCCGGCTCGTTACTGTTCATTCTATAATGTAATATAGAATGCTCTGCGTCTCCTGGTATGATATCGTAATCCAGTCCACCAGCACCACCTCCGGCTGAAACAGGCACTTTATTCACACCCAATCGATTTGGATCCGTCTGCTCATACTCTAAGAACAAGCCTGTATTGTAAGCATCACCTCCCTTAGTATGGCAATGCGCACAGTTAATATCCAAATAAGCCCTCGCCCTTTGGTTCAGATTAAAACTCTTAACATCCGTCCATTTTGGCAACTCTGCCACTCCTGTCTCTGGCAAGCCTTTCAACACACCATGTGCCGCCCATCCCTTAAGCTGATTTTCTTTTTGTCCGGCAAGTGTGATGTTCAAATTCCGCGCCTTAGGTCCAATTGGGATCAAAACATCATCTTTAACATGACAGCGCTTACAGTCATTTGTATTGGGCACCTGGTAATTTGTAAGCATTTTATTACCATCATCATCCAATAATGTAATCGGAATTTTAGCACCCCTGATGTGTTTTATCGCATCTGTTTGTTCTTTATTCCATAAATAATTCATCATCTTCCACTTTTTATCACCCGGATCTTTAAACATCAATCTAGTTTCAATCATAATCTTCTCATGATCAACATTAGTGTAAGCAAAGTTTTTTACGATAATAGTAGAATCAGGAAAATCAAGCGGTCCCTCACTGGTATATTCCATTGCTGTTCCTTTCGGCAATACAATGAAACGGTCCTTTACAGCATAATCAGTAAACAAGGCTGTACTAATATCATAATGTAAAACTCCCTCATTAGGATTGAGTGCTGTGATCTGACCTTTAAAGAAATCATAATCAGACAATTTTTCCTTGAATTCGAATGCATTGTTCTGAACTATTTGCTGGCTTTTGTTTTTGCAGCCCTGGCCACTAATGAGCGACAAGGTGCTACTGAAAAGAAGAATAAATCCTAAAATATAAGTTTTACGCATGAATACTGGGGTTTACTTGCAGATATAAGGTGTTATGTCGGTAATAGGTTTCCAATTTTTCGGATTGCTAATGTTCAGGAAGTCAGCATTTACAAACAGATTATCTTCTGGTTGGTCTATACAAATGGAATCTGGATTTGCAGTCGTTCCTTTAGTTAATATATTACTCGAAATACCATCGTACATAATTGCCGGTATTCGTTTATTTTTCCGGTTTGGATCATTGGCATTCAATTGTTTTTCTACAGCGACTAAAATCTGACCAATTCTATGTTCATAGGCTGCCTCTGGGAAAGCAGTCCCCATTTCAATCTTATTACCGTAAATTTTAATATTTTTAGATATAGGAGAGTAATTGGCACTGATCTTTTCTGCTGCATTATCATCGACAGCAAAACCTGAGGCTATAGTAATTGCTGATGAGTTGTTATTAATGATTCTATTGTTATAAATCTCAATATCAGAAGCAGCAAGAATAATGACACCACTTCCTGGCGAGGCATTCCCTACCCCCCATGACGTTCCGAAACTACCTGCTTTAGCAAAGTTTCTAAAATTGTTATCGTGGATATAATTGTTGTAAGCCTTAACATGACCTCCCTTTCTGGAAAGATCTGGTAAATCGAATACCAGAAAACCTGCAGTATTGTTATAAAACTCATTGTCGTACACCTCTGCATTAGAGGTATTCTCAATTTCGCAACCGGCAACATTTTTAGCCGCTTTATTATTCCTTATAATCGCACTATCGGTTTGTCCAACATAAATCCCTGCATCCGAGGAGCCTTCCGTATAACAATATTCGATGAGCACATTATTACACATTACAGGATAAATGGCATAACCACCACTTGTAGAATCAGCTTTACTCCAAACCGCATGGAGGTTACTAACTTTTACATCTCTACTTTTATTAATTTTCAGCAGATCGCCTTTTGAGTCCTTAATGGTCATGGCATCAATAGAGAAACCTTTTACATCTGTTACTCTGATTCCCTCACCTCCCGAAGTCTGACTTTTAAAATCAAGTATCGTTTTATCATGCCCCTCTCCTCTAATCAGGATATGATTTACTTGTGCGATGCTCAGGTTATCAAATTCATAAACACCAGCTTTCAGTAAAATATCAGTGCTATCCTTGATCGATAAAAATGCTTCTTCAATTTTATTTTCATCACCTGGATTAAAGATCAGAGATATTTTATATTTCCCATCATTAGTGGATGGACTACTAGTACATGAGAATAAGCCCGCAACAAGAATTATTGCAATTGCAAATAAGGATTTCGTTTTCATATTAAAGGATATTATAAGCATAAGTTACATAGTATACGGCGCCAATATTAGGGTTGGCAATTCCGGTTGAATAGTATTTATTGGTAATGTTAGTCGCCCCAAGTCTGATTCCTGAGCGTGCTTTAATCAGTTTATAACTTACCTGTGCATCAATTACAGTAGAGCTAGGCACTTCTCCTGATGCCAACCCACCAGATACTACATAATGATACCCTGGTTTGTAACGCAACGTTGTACCGAAGGACCATTGTTGTTTTTTTCCAAAACCACTGTTACCTAGTTCCATATTAACATGATAATCTGGCGTATTAAAGTTGTCGATCTGTTTACTATTTTTATTATTGATATGATCGGAGAAGTAATTGACTTTAGCCAGGAAATTATACGATAAATCCACACTAACACTAGCTGCATAACCATAAGTATTTACTGTTTGTCCGCCATTAAAAGCGATATTGTATTGAGTATATGTATCGTGATTTTTAAAAGCATTTACATCAGTTGTACCGGGTGTATTGGCCACATTGGCGTATCCAATAAAGTTTTTCCAGGTTGAATAGTATCCCAAGACATCAAACATCACTCTTTTACCAATTAAAGCAGCGTAGCCTAACTCAAAAGCATTAACAGATTGAGGTTTAATATCATTGTATTCAAAACGAACTAAATCGCTCGCATTACCTGATTCCTGATACTTAGATACACTCTCCAACTCATAAGGTGCATATTTATCAAACTGATAGTTATCGACCAGCAATAGAGAAGAACCACCGGAAGAATAGCTATTATAGCCATTAAGTGTACTTTGTAAAGCCTGGATATTTGAGGGGAAGCTATAGGCATTCTGATAAGAGAATCTGATAAAATTCTCTTTTGCCGGCTCATACACAGCAGATGCCCTTGATGTTACTTTGGGCGAAGAGAATAAGGAGTTTTTATCGAACCTAAACGATGTACTCAAACTCAACTTATCCTGAGCTAGTTTTTTTGCCATTTGAATATAAGCACTATACTCCTTTACATTAATAGGCTTACTCTTATCAGGGAAAAGTGTATTCTTACTATTCAAGCTATATAAACGCCAGTTTACACCAGCAATTACATCCATAAACTTTACATATTTAGTGATATTGTATTGAGCTTCTGCGTTATACAACTTACTTCTGTCCAGGAATAATGTTCCTCCGTCAGAGATTGGCGTGTTGCTGATTTGATCTTTGAGAGCATTAAATTGCGAGGTACCCAATTCAGGTCTTCCTTGATCTGCAAAGGCACGTGCAGTTAGATGAGCATCGTTAAGTGGAACTCCAGTGGCAAGTGCTCCAATTAATGTTTCGACATATTGTGGATACCAGCCATCGCCGGTACTTCCATTATAACTTTCTTTCCAGGCCTCGTTGACTAATTGAGCAGTCGGACCCGCAATAACTGTTCTTCCAGAGTTTTCAGATGTCGTGTAAGCTCTTACAAACCAGTTATCACTTTTCAGTTCAGCCCGATATTGTCCAACTTTAAAATCTTTCAGCTGATAACGGGTATCATTGGTGTATACAATATTACCTGTTCCGTATGTCCCTGACACAATAGCCTCCAATTTAGAGTTTATTTTATACCTCAACTCGGCATTAAATTTAAGCAAGTGTGCATTATTATCGAGATAACCATACTCAGGATAACCTGTTCTGGACACATAATTAGGTTTATCTAGCAATGGGTTGATAATCGGAGCTAGATCAGGCATAGCCTGCAGCGCCCCTTGTAAAAAAGGATTGATATTTTCACGTGTAGCACCTCCGTAATAGTTGACACCACTATAACCGGGATCTGTCAATGCTGTACCTGGCCCCCATTTATTACTTGCATCACTTGCCACCCAATCATTGGCCTTAGTATATTGACCATTCACTTTAAAAGCAAGCTTTTCATTGATTTTTGTAGCAAAGCGGACTGCCCAGTCGTAATATGGTGATGGACCAACAGGATCATAATCTTTACCATTTTTAACGTGATTTACCCCTTGAGTAACCAAAACACTTAAGCCTTGATATTTAAAAGGATCTTTTCCGGTCATCACCATTGTTCCATTCAAACCTCTTGAGCCATACAATGCTGATGATGCCCCAGAAAGCACTTCAATATTATCTACATCTAATTGAGTTAAACTAATGGCAGATCCTAAGGGGAAGTTCAATCCTGGTGCCTGATTATCCATTCCATCTACAATTTGTGTAAAGTTGGTATTACCACTGGTATTAAATCCTCTGGTTGATATACTTGTAAAGCCTATACTAGAAACTGTAACATCAACCCCTTTTAAGCCCTGGATCATGTCCATGTAGTTTAACTGTGGAGCATTGCTGATTTCTTTACTACTAATTTGCTCTATTGTAACCGGTGAAGCAAGCTTTTTCTGAACTACACGACTTGCCGAAACCACTACTTCCTGCCCTAATATTGAGGCTGGATCTAATACAATTTCTATAGCAGAATTGCTATTTTCCACATTAATTTCTTTGGTTGTAAATCCAATAGAAGAAATAATCAATACCAGCGGAAATTTCCTTTTAACAGTGAGTTGAAACCTCCCACGATCATCGGAGTAAGTGCCTGCTGAAGTACTCTTTATATGAACAGAAACAGCGGGCACTCCTTCTTGCGTTGCGCTGTTTTTGATTGTTCCTTTAATCACCTGAGCACTTATACTGCTAAATGAGAGTACGAAAGAAATCAATAAAAATAGTAGTTTTACTTTCATTGCGTTTGATTTAAGTTTATAATTGGTTACTGCAATATAAACTACAATGCAATGCATGCATAACAATTATGCGGTGTTTGGGATGAAACCTGACTATAATGGGGTGAGTGGGATGAAGATTTCCTCAAATTGTTTTTGATGTGAAGCCGATACAGGAATCTGCATTTCCGGAAGTGGATCAAATTGCAGCACATACCCTTTCGCAGTTCTTTTTGAAGAAGAAACAGTTTTGATATTGATGCTATAAGATCTGTGAACTCTAACCAGACCAGAATAATTACAAGTCGATTCCATCTTTTTTAAAGTCGTACGGATCAATGCTGTTTTTACCTCACCGCCTAACAAATAATAAACATCAACATAATTATCTTCAGATTTTAAAAACAAAAGATTATTGGGCTGTAGGGTCAAAATAATCTTTCCATTTTCGTCGCCAATCAATAGGTTATCTGAAACTGGCTTAGCCTCTATTACGGCTAAGGAAAGGTTTTGAGCGAGCTTATATTGTTGGGCACCAAATAAAACCAGTAATGAAATGGCATAAGGAGGAATAGCGATCAATATTGCATAATTAAAAGTATCCAGGTAATTACTGATGGATAAATCAGCATAATTCCCTAAAATCCAATCGCAACCTATTATACCCAATGATAATATAGATATTTCTCCTATAAAAAAAAGGAAATACTGCCCATAGTTAAGGTGTTGCATGCGTAACCATCTACGCAATCCAAATTGAGTAAACAATAATGTTAGTGTCCCTGCAAAGGAAAACACACTAAAGATCTTTAATAGTGTAAGATTCCCAACATTATACCATCTATTGATATTGAACGGAACGAAAGTATACATAAAAACAAGGCTTATAATTGTTACTAAACCAATAAATATCAATTTATTAACTGCAGTATTCAATAGGGAAAAGCGAGTTTCTAAAAACGCTCTCGCCATAGAATTGGCCTTGAAGGATGTAGTTTCGAGCATAACTATGATTAAATACTTTATTAAATCTAATCATTTTTACGTGAACCATAACAATAGAGAAATTTATTTATCTCCAAACGTCGTTTAAGATACCTCAAATAAACATTTGACAATAAAATAAAAACGGGTAACTTTGCGGCTCAAATTTTTTCCCCAATGAGTCAATCGATAAAGATCAAAAACGCTTTAATTTCAGTTTATTACAAAGATGGTTTAGAGCCATTAGTTCGCACACTTGCAGCTCAAGGTGTACAATTATTCTCTACCGGAGGTACTGAACAGTTTATTAAAGACCTGAATATTCCTGTTACTGCTGTTGAAGACCTTACTGGTTATCCATCAATTTTAGGTGGACGTGTAAAAACATTACATCCTAAAGTTTTCGGTGGTATTTTAAACCGTAGAGGACTTGATACTGATCAGGAGCAGATTGCACAATATGAAATTCCTGAAATTGATCTGGTAATTGTTGACTTATACCCATTTGAAGAAACAGTTAAAGCTGGTGGTTCTGAGTCAGACATCATCGAGAAAATTGACATCGGTGGTATTTCATTGATCAGAGCAGCAGCAAAGAACTTTAATGATGTTGTGATCCTTGCTTCTAAAGATGATTATTCAACTTTACAAGAACAGCTAGAAGCACAAAACGGAGAGACTACTTTAGCACAGCGTAAAGCTTTTGCTAAAAAAGCATTCCATACTTCTTCTCATTACGATACTGCGATCTTCAATTACTTCAATAATGAGGAACCTTTAAATGTATTTAAACATAGCATTAACCAGGCACAAACTTTAAGATATGGTGAAAACCCACATCAACAAGGTGTATTCTTTGGTGATTTAGATGCGATGTTTACCAAATTAAACGGTAAAGAGCTTTCATATAATAACCTGGTTGATGTTGATGCAGCGGTTGCTTTAATGGATGAATTTGAAGCCCCTACATTTGCCATTTTAAAACATACCAATGCTTGCGGTGTAGCTTCCAAAGCTACTATCCTTGAAGCATGGAATGTAGCGCTTGCCTGCGATCCGGTTTCAGCTTTTGGTGGTGTTTTAATTGCCAACAGAGAGATTGACCTTGCTACTGCTACAGAAATCAACAAATTATTCTTCGAAGTATTAATTGCTCCTTCTTATGAGCCCGCAGCTGTTGAGCTTTTCCGTGGTAAAAAGAACAGGGTAATTTTGCAACGTAATAATGTTGAATTGAGTAAGAAACAATTTAAAACTTTATTAAACGGTGTAATTGAGCAGGATAAAGATTTAATTATTGAAGGTCCTGAGCAGATGACCGCAGTAACTGAAAAATTAGCTACTGAGCAAGAGCTTAAAGATTTATTCTTTGCTAATAAAATTGTAAAACACACCAAGTCAAATACGATTGTTTTTGTTAAGAACGACCAGTTATTATCTAGTGGTGTTGGACAAACTTCAAGAGTTGATGCTTTAAAACAAGCAATTGTTAAGGCTGACGCCTTTGGATTCGACTTAAAAGGATCAGTTATGGCTTCTGATGCATTTTTCCCATTCCCTGACTGTGTGGAAATTGCTGCCGAAGCAGGTATTACTGCTGTTTTACAACCAGGTGGTTCAATTAAAGATGCAGATTCCATAAACATGGCTAACGAAAAGGGAATTGCCATGGTTACTACGGGAGTACGTCACTTTAAACACTAATTTATTTGTCAGCTAATACAATAAAAAGCCGTAGTTTTACATTAATATAGAACATAGAATTTTTAATATTTAAATAATCACCTATAAATGGGTCTTTTTAATTGGTTTACACAAGAAGTTGCTATCGATTTAGGTACAGCTAACACCTTGATTATACATAATGACAAAGTAGTAGTTGATGAACCTTCAATCGTTGCTTTCGACAGACAAACAAATAAAATTATAGCTATTGGGAGACAAGCCATGCAAATGGAGGGTAAAACCCATGATAATATTCGTACCGTAAGACCTTTAAAAGATGGTGTTATAGCAGATTTCAATGCTGCTGAAGCAATGATTAAAGGAATGATCCGTATGTTGAACGGTGGTAAAGGATGGATGTTCCCTTCGTTAAGAATGGTGATCTGTATTCCTTCAGGAATTACTGAGGTTGAAAAACGTGCAGTTAGAGATTCAGCTGAAATTGCCGGTGCTAAAGAAGTGTACCTGATTCATGAACCGATGGCTGCAGCAGTAGGTATCGGAATTGATGTGGAAGAACCTATGGGTAACATGATTATCGATATAGGTGGTGGTACTACTGAAATTGCAGTAATCGCATTGTCTGGTATTGTTTGTGATCAATCTATTCGCGTTGCCGGAGATAATTTTGATTCTGATATCGTAAATTATATCCGTCGTCAGCATAACATCATGATTGGTGACCGTACTGCAGAAAAGATTAAAATTGAAGTAGGTGCAGCTTTACCTGAGCTACAGGATCCACCTTCAGACTTTGCCGTACAAGGTAGAGACCTGATGACAGGTGTTCCTAAGCAGATTACTGTTTCTTATACAGAAATAGCACACTGTCTTGATAAATCAATTTCAAAAATTGAAGAAGCAATCCTTAAGGCATTGGAGATTACTCCTCCTGAGCTTTCAGCAGATATTTACCAAACAGGTATTTATTTAACTGGTGGTGGTGCATTGCTTCGTGGATTAGATAAACGTGTTGCAGCAAAAACTAAGCTTCCAGTTCACGTAGCAGAAGATCCTCTTCGTGCTGTTGTTCGTGGTACTGGTATCGCCCTGAAAAATATTGGCGGCTTTAAATTTTTAATGCAATAAGGAAATTTAAAAGTATTTAGTGATCTGTATTTAGGTTGGTACATGACTTAGGTATGGATCACTAAAAACTAAAACCAAACATCATAAAATTTCAGATACATGCGTAACCTTTGGATTTTCATAAACAGATATAACGCATTTTTCTTATTTATTATATTCTTTACAATTGGCGTTATACTTACTGTAAGAAACAATGTTTACCAACGTAGTGTAACTATAAACTCTACCAATGCAATTGTTGGAGACGTTTACCAGAACATGAATGTACTTAAGAAGTATCTGAACCTGGGCCCAGTGAATGACAGTCTTGGCGCCGAAAACGCGAAGCTAAAAACAGAATTGCTTGCACTCAAAAATATTGACTCCGCAAAGCAAGTTGTTGTAAAAGACACTTTAAACAATCCTCAATATACTTACCTGTCTGCCAGGGTCATCAAAAACTCCATTACACTTCGCAATAATGTCATCACTATAAATAAAGGTCGTGCTGATGGAATTGCTCCAGATATGGCTGTAATTTCGCCGGATAAAGGGGTGGTAGGTTTTGTAATGGATGTTTCCGAGCATCTGGCCACCATCCGATCGTTACTTCATAAAGACACTAAAATTAGTGTTACCCAGAAAAAAAGCAATGCACTGGGAATATTAGTATGGGGTGTAGGTAATCTTGATTTTACAAAAGCTTTTGTAAAAGAGATCCCAAACCATTTTAAAATTAACCTTAAAGACACAATAGTTACTTCAGGATTTTCAAGTTTTCCGCCGGGTATTCCTGTAGGAACGGTGACAAATACTGCAGTAGCGACAGGAGATAACTTCATGTCTGTAGAAATAAAACTTTTCAATGATTTCAGTACCTTACAGTACGTTTATGTAGTCCTTGATAAATATGCAGCCGAACAAAAAGAATTAGAAGCAAAGTTGCCAAATGAATAGCAGATTAGTATTGATAAATATCGTCAGGTGGTTTGTACTCCTATTAATTCAGATCCTTTTGTTAAGGAATCTGAGTTTTTATAATATGGCTACACCATTTGTTTATATCCTTTTTCTGTTATTGATTCCTTTTGGAACTCCTAACCTCCTATTGTACCTTATTGCTTTTATAACGGGGCTAACACTTGATGCTTTTTATGATACTTTAGGTGTACACACAGCAGCCTGCGTTGCTTTGGCTTTTGTCAGGATATCTTTTATCTCAGTAACCATGAATAGGGATGGCTTTGATGAACCCGAACCTACACTAGGCAATATGGGCTTTAAATGGTTCATTCTATATGCTCTTTTATGCACTGTAGCTCATCACCTTGTACTTTTCTTTTTAGAGACATTCAGACTTGCTGAATTTTCTTACACATTATTGAGATGTTTGTTTAGCGTTATATTTACCTTGTTTAGTGTTGTACTCATAGAGTTTGTATTCTATAATAGAAAGATGCGCTAATGGACAATCTGTTTAGTAGAAAATATGTTATTCAGGGTTTATTTATTGTTGTTGCCTTAATTTTACTTGGAACTCTTTTTTATATTCAGGTTGCGACCGACAAATATTTTATTTCGGCAGAAAGTAATGTGCTCCGTAAAATCTATTCATTCCCGGCACGTGGGGTAATTTACGACCGTAATGAAAAGGCATTGGCACAGAATGAAGCAGTATATGATTTAATGGTGATCCCTAATCAAGTGAAACCATTTGATACAATGGCTCTTTGCAGGTTGATTGACATTGATATGAAGCGCTTTAAAAGAAATTTCAATAAGGCTTCCAGTCAATCCCGATACCAGGCAAGTATTTTTGAAAAGCAATTATCTGTACAGATTTATGCCAAATTATCGGAACAGCTTTCCCGTTTCCCTGGCTTCTATGTTCAAAGTAGAACCATCCGTCATTATCCAGATAGTGTAGCTGCTCATTTCCTGGGATATATTAAAGAAGTTACCCCTACAGACATAAAAAAATCAGAGGGGTATTATCGTTCGGGCGACTATATCGGAAAATCTGGTGTAGAAAAGTCCTATGAAAATCTTTTAAGAGGTGAAAGAGGTGTAGTGCGAATGATGTATGATGCACACAATGTTCCTAAAGGAAGTTATGCTGAAGGTAGATTTGATACCGCAGCTGTTTCTGGAGATCGACTCATTTCCTCTTTAGATATTAAACTCCAAAAACTGGGCGAAGAACTGATGCACAATAAAGTTGGTAGTATTGTCGCTATTGAACCTGCATCAGGAGAAATCCTTGCATTTATAAGTAGCCCATCGTACGACCCAAATTTAATGGTTGGTCGTAATCAGGGAAATAATTACATGGATCTATTAATAAGCCCTAATCGTCCATTAAACATCAGACCCATACAAGGTTACTATTCTCCTGGTTCATCTTTTAAACCTCTGGATGCTTTAATAGGCTTACAAGAAGGTGTAATTGACCCGAACACTACATTTAATTGCCCTGGCTATTTCAAGGTTGGAGGCCATACCGTTAAATGCGAGCATGTTGACGGAAACATTGCTTTGCGAAAAGGTCTTGCCCGTTCTTGTAATACTTATGCCTGTTATGTATTTCAAAAGTTGCTCACTCAACGTAAATATCCAAATCAACGGGTGGCGTACGACGATTGGCAAAAGAAAGTCAGGAAGTTCGGAATAGGTGAAAAGTTAGGGATAGATTTACCATCGGAAAAAGCCGGCAGACTATATGATGCGGCCTATTATACTAAAAAATATAAGAACTATTGGAATCATGGCACTGTAATTTCTTTGGCCATTGGTCAGGGTGAAATGGATGCTACCCCTTTACAAATGGCAAATATTATGGCTATTATTGCCAATCGTGGTTATTATGTTAAGCCCCACCTGGTTAAAGCTATAGGCCAGAACAACGTGATTAAAAAGGAATATGTTAAGAAGAACTATGTTGGTGTAGATGCCCGACATTTCGAACCTGTAATTGATGGGATGATGGATGCCGTAAATGCCCCTTGGGGAACAGCCATCCGTTCAAGAATTGAAGGTATCCTGATGTGTGGTAAAACCGGTACTGTACAAAATCCACGTGGTAAAAACCACTCTGTTTTTATTGGCTTTGCACCACGTGATAATCCAAAAATTGCCATTGCAGTTATTGTAGAAAACGCTGGTTATGGAAGTACTTTTGCTGCACCTATGGCCAGTTATATGGCTGAACAATATCTAAAAGGGGCAGTTTCTGCTAATAAACGAGATCAGGTGGAATGGATGAAAAAACAGGTTATTTTACCAGAAGTTCCTAAACCCAGGGTTAGATTAAAGCCAAAACCTGTGGATTCTGCAGTAAAACCTAACCTACCTCCTGCTGTTATTATAGAACCCCATCATGTTAATCCTGTTATCCATATTACACAATGATCAATCAGCAAAATAGCAATAGATTTTTCTTTAATGTAGACTGGATCACTATCCTGGTTTACATAGCTCTTTGTGCTATAGGATTTGCAAATATTTACGCTTCTATTCCACAGGAAACGCCAACATTCAGCTTTGCAAGCAATTATGGTAAACAACTTATTTTTATCATCAGTGGTTTAATATTAGGCCTTTCTATACTATTACTTGATGCGAAGTTTTTCAGCATATTTTCACCCATTATCTACGGGGTCACGATGTTACTGCTTATAGCGGTATTGGTTGTTGGTCGTAATGTAGGGGGAAATCAGGCCTGGATTCCCATTGGTTCCTTTCGTTTACAACCCTCAGAGCTTGCTAAATTCGGAACTGCACTGCTCATGGCCAGATACATCAGTTCTTTTAATCCAAAGCTAACTACCTTAAGGCCTGTATTAATAGCCATGGCCATTATTATGCTGCCTATGGCGCTTATTATGTTGCAACCTGATGCGGGGTCTATGTTGGTCTTTCTTTCTTTTATGTTCCCCTTGTATCGTGAAGGTTTGCCAGGCTATTTATTGATTATTTTCTGGGGAATGGTGCTCTTGTTTATTTTGAACCTTTATCTTACCTCCTGGATACTCATCACGATAATTTTAGTAATGGGGGGCTTGTTTATCTTTTTCAATAAAAAGAAGCAGCGTAGAATGATCACCATTGGCATCATCACTCTTTCTGCTATCGGCTATTTATTTATCGCTAAGCTCATGTTTGAGCATGTTCTGCAATCTCACCAGCGTACTCGTATTGAAGTGAGCCTGGGCCTTAAAACAGACCCTAAGGGAGCAGGTTATAATGTTAATCAATCGAAAATTGCTATTGGTTCCGGACAACTTACTGGTCGTGGATTTTTAGAGGGTACACAAACTAAATATGGTTACGTGCCTGAACAAAGTACGGACTTTATCTTTTCTACCATAGGTGAAGAATGGGGATTTGCAGGTTGCTTTGTCGTTATCGCTTTATATATATTTCTATTACTCAGGGTTATTAACCTTGCTGAGCGACAGCGATCTTCATTTTCCCGGGTATATGGGTATTGTGTGGCCTGTATCATCTTTTTCCACGTATTCATCAATATTGGGATGACTATTGGTCTTGTCCCGGTAATTGGTATACCCTTACCTTTTATCAGTTACGGTGGCTCCTCATTATGGAGCTTTACCGTATTACTGTTTATTTTCCTGAAACTGGATTCGAACCGAATGGGCTTTATTTAACGTCGAAGCGCTGATTTAATAAGTCGTAAAACTTATCTACTGTACTCTGTTTATCTGTCCAGTTATTTTTTACCGCATAATTATTCCGTAAAAAGTTATCTGCAGTTTTAAAATCAGGCATCTTATTTATCAGTTCTATAGCCTCTGCATAAGCAAGATTATAGCCATTAAACAAATCTTTTATATAAAGCAGTTTCTCATTTAAATTGATAGCCTGCTTCAAGTCGGTTATTTTTGCCTTATTATTATTTTCATCATTCAAGGTATTCGCCGAAGTACTTTTACTGGCAAGCAAATCGTTAAGTGTTGGTCTTGCCTGAGGTACTTCCGTTATGTTATTCGGTTCTATCTGTACTACCGGTTTTTCATAAACAGAAACAACTGGAACCGCTTCAACTGGCGGTACAACAGATACAACTGGTGGCATAACAGGTTCAACTGGCGGTACAATTGTCTTTTCTTCTGATTGTTCTTTTACTTTTTCTTCAGTTTGCTCAATTATAGGAGTTGGATCCTCTCTTACTCTCTGCTTTTCAGCAATTATCTCTTCTTCTTCCTTACTTAAAGGTCTGTCGAAAATTGATTCAATTGATTTTTCTTCAAATTCAAACTCATCAGTTTCAACATTATTGTCCATCAAAAACTCAAACTTTAAAGGTTCTGACTTACTCTGTTCCACTTCATCATTTGCGATTACTTCCTCCTCTTTTTCAACAGATTCAAGCTCATGCACCACAGATTCCGGCTCACTTACCTCCGCATACTCTGCTTCCAATTCTTCAAGTGTCTTTTCCTTCTCCATTTTCAATTCCTTCTCTGGCTCAGTTGTCTCCAACTGTTCAGGAACATGATTAGACTTGAATGTATTCATTTGTATAACAGGAATTTGAACTAAAGGCTCAATTTCAGTTATAGCAACAACATCTGATTGATCTTCACTATGTTCAGGAATTTCTTTTAGAGGTATATTGCTATTAAATTTCTTTATAATTTGAACATGATCAGATAAGAAGTTTGCATTTGCCAGAAACAATTCCAACTCCAAATCATTGAGCTGTGCAGGATTGCGGGCTAAAAATTCATACTGATCCTGAAGCTCATTTAATATCTGCCCTACTTTTTTAAAAATACCCTCTTGGTTCATCATAATTTAATAACGGAAGAATTGATGTTTTATGTTAGTAACTTGACCCTCAAAAGTACTACAAAATTCTGATATTAGCAGGCTCTAAAATCCCATAAAGCATG
>JBEBUV010000032.1:0-40620 GCA_040393085.1 Pedobacter hiemivivus
GATGGAATACTAGAAATAAGACCAGCTGAAGCTGCAAGTTTTATAAAATCTCTTCGTGTTTTTATCATTTGGTATTATTTAGGTTAATCTTTTACTATGAGCAATATTTGAGATAGACAAGAAACCAAAATGGGTTCACGACACCATTGCATATTTTGTCAATTTATTAAATACTATCAAAAGTAGCAGGGATTACATATGTTGACTACTACTTTTATGTAGATATCTGATACAATTTTTCAACCAGTTTCTCCCGTATATTGCTGTGGCATTGATAGATGAGTTAAATACAATCCATTGTTGCTTCTAATGCAGTGTTATTTGTGCTTGCGGCAGATCAAAAACAATAATTATTTTTTCTTTTTATGAAGTCTCTAAACGATCTTTAAAACTCTACTTTTATATTAGAGTTAGATTCAATATTGAAATTAGTTATAATAGTAATTTCCGGAATTAAAACACGTAAATGAAACCTCCATAAGCTGATGAAAAACTTTTTAAAAAAATCAACAATTGCTTTCGCTTTTTTAATAGGGATACACTTAAGTAGTTCCGCTCAGAAAAGGCCAAATATTATTGTTTTTTTAGTTGATGACATGGGTTGGCAAGATACTTCATTGCCATTCTGGACTGAAGTTACTTCATTAAATAAACGATATCATACACCGAATATGGAGCGATTAGCTAAAGAAGGTATGAAATTTACCAATGGTTATGCTGCCTCGGTCTGTACACCTAGTCGTACGAGTATGCTAAGCGGAATGAACCCTGCCCATCTTCGTATTACAAACTGGACTTCCCCACGGAAAGATAACAATACTGATAATGCTGATGAACAATTTTCTAAGGCTGAATGGAATTTTAATGGTTTAAGCCCACAGCCAGGTATTCCAAATACTGCTCACGTAACAGCTTTTCCCCAATTACTTAAAGATGCGGGCTATTTTACAGTACATGTTGGAAAAGCGCATTGGGGATCTGCAGGTACTCCGGGTTCAAACCCGTATAATTTGGGATTTATGGTGAATGTTTCCGGGCATTCGGCAGGACATCCACAAAGCTACTTTGGAGAAGATTTTTATGGGAATAAGCCTGGAGAAAATACCTGGCAGTCTGTTCCTGATTTGCAAGAATACTATGGGAAAGATGTTTTTTTAACGGAAGCACTTACTCTGGAAGCAATCAAAACATTAGACGCACCGATCCGTGATCAACAACCTTTTTATTTAAATATGGCTCATTATGCGGTTCACGTGCCATTACAGGCTGATCCGCGTTTTTATCAGAAATATATTGATATGGGATTGGATATTCCAGAAGCAAAGTATGCTTCTTTAATTGAGGGTATGGACAAAAGTCTTGGTGATCTGATGGATTACCTGAAATCAAAGCGTGTAGATCAGAATACGATTATTATTTTTATGAGTGATAATGGTGGATTAAGTCTCGCACCACCAAGAGGAGGTAAGCCACATACTCAAAATTCACCTTTGAAAGCAGGTAAAGGATCTCTGTATGAGGGAGGTATAAGAGAGCCTATGATTGTAAAGTGGCCGGGAATTACCAAAGCAGGTAGTATCGCTAATCAATATGTAATTATTGAAGATTTTTTTCCATCCATTTTGGAGATGGCTCAGATAAAAAACTATAAGACCATACAGCAGATTGATGGTAAGAGTTTTATACCAGTTTTAAAAAATGAAGCTTACAAGGATGATCAAAGATTCTTGTATTGGCATTATCCCAATAAATGGATAAATGTTGATGGACCTGGTATCAATTATCGAAGTGCAGTTCGTCAGGGCGACTGGAAACTTATATACAATATGCGTGATGGAAGTAAGGAATTATACAACTTAAAGCATGATATTTCAGAAAGCAGGAATCTGGCAACAGATAATCCAGAGAAAGTAGCGGCACTTTCAAAAGCATTAGGCGGACAATTAAGGAAATGGAAAGCCTCGATGCCAATAGATAAAGTAACTAATAAGGTTGTTCCAATGCCGGATGACAAATGAGCTATAAATACTTCTTGTAAGATAGTACTTTGTATTTGAGAGATAGTACTATGTTGATATTTCAGATTTACATAACTTGGTTTTTGTTATGTGATCTCTGCTTTCACGATGATGTGGGAATTAAGCTGAGATGGAAAGATATTAAAGTTATTATAATGTAGAAAATTCAAATTGTTAACTCATATGGCTGAAAATATAAGGAAATTAAAGGTTCTAGTTGTTGGTTGTGGAAATATGGGAAGTTCTCATGCATTTGCTTATCATGCAATGCCGGATAAGTTTGAGATATGCGGATTGGTTTCAACCGGGAAAAGTAAGGAAGCTTTGAATGAACGACTAGGAAATTCTTATCCTTTATATGATGATTATGAAAAAGCTTTAAATGATACGAACCCTGATGCTGTCTGTATCTCTACATATCCGGATACTCATGAAAAATATGCCATAAAGGCCTTTGAGAAAGGCTGCCATGTGTTTGTCGAGAAACCAATTGCCGATTCTGTGAAGGGTGCTGAGCGAGTGGTTGAAGCAGCTGTTAAGGCAAATAAGAAGCTAGTAGTAGGGTATATATTACGTCACCATCCATCTTGGGAGAAATTTATTGAGTTGAGTCAGGATTTAGGAAAACCTTTAGTGATGAGGATGAACCTAAATCAACAAAGCGATGGTAAAATGTGGACTTTACATCGGAATTTAATGAAAAGTTTGAGCCCAATTGTAGATTGTGGTGTGCATTATATAGATGTGATGTGTCAGATGGCTCGATCTAAGCCTACACAGGTTTATGCAATTGGTGCCCGATTAACAGAAGAGATCCCTGAGGGAAATTATAATTATGGTCAGCTACAAATTCGTTTTGAGGATGGATCTGTAGGTTGGTATGAAGCAGGCTGGGGACCAATGATGAGTGAGACAGCCTTTTTTGTAAAAGATGTGATCGGCCCAAAAGGTGCTTTGTCTATAGTAGCAAAGGATGCTGGCGGTGAGGGGAAATCAGATTCTATTGAGGCTCATACAAAAACAGAATCGTTACGAATGCATTATGCCGACCTTAACTCATCTGAAAAATTTGCGAAAGAAGATACCTGGATCGATTTAAAGGATGAACCAGATCATCAAGAACTTTGTAACAGACAGCAACAATATTTTTATAAATCTATCTTGGAGAATGTGGATTTAAATAATCATATGCAAGATGCAGTGGATAGTTTAAAGATTGCTTTTGCTTGTGATCAATCGGTTAAAACAGGTGAAATAGTTAGATTGTAATTAATTAAAATCCCAGATTATTAAAAATCATTTAATAATCTGGGATTGGTTTGATATTGTAATATTCATTAATCTCCTTTTCTGAAGGACTTACTAATGGCCTAACAATCCGAAGTCCAACATAAGGGCCTGTTAACCACCAGTTACTTTTTGGAGATTGAGGATCCAGTTGTTTCCATTCTGGTGATGAAGCATTTCTACTTGCAGATCTTAGTTTTGATGCATCTTCTTTGAATGATCCTCCGCGTACTGAATGGGGGTAGAGCTTGTTAGGAAGTACTACTGGATTATTAACAAGTTTTCCTTTATACTTTTGGTAAGTATCTGGAGCATATTGATCAAGCGTCCATTCTGAAGCGTTTCCATACATATCATATAATCCCCAATCATTTGGTTTTTTTGTACCAATAGGGTGTGATTTTTTATTACTATTGCTTGCATACCAGGCATAATCTTTAAGTTTCTCTTCATCATTGCCGAAATGATAAGCTTCTTTTGAGCCTGAGCGACTGGCATATTCCCATTCGGATTCAGTAGGTAAACGATAGAAAATGCCCGTTCTGGAATATAACCACTTACAGAACTGAATGGCATTATAATGAGTCATACCTAGTGCAGGATAGTTTTGTTTTCCCATTCCGAAAGTCATATCGAGATAAGGTTTGGTCGGACGTGTAAGGCCATCTAGCTTGTTATCTTGATTTATAGTACGAGTCGGATCTAAAGATTCGAAAACGAATAACTCATAGATGTCCCAGGGGATTTCGTATTTACCCATCCAGAAAGCATTTAGTTTTATCTGGATTTGAGGCCCCTCATCACTTTTTCTGTTTTTTTCGGCTGCAGGGCTACCCATTGTAAAAGTTCCCGCTGGAATTGCTATCATTTCTATTTTAACTTTTACCTTGGGTATTTCCTGAGTATAATTTTTGAAATCAGCTTTCTGACCATAACTGAAACAAGAGTATAACAATAGAAAACTAAAAGGAATAGATATTCTCATTCTAAAAGTTTGACTTATTAAATTTCTCAAAACGGTTATAATAATTTAGTGAGTCCTGGTATGGCTATAGGAGCGTTCTTCCACTCTAAATCCCAGTTATAGTCGGATATTTTCGGGCCAATTGAATGTTCTGAATTAAAAGCCTCATCCCAGGTGATTATTTGACCGGTATAAGCGGCTAATGTGCCTAAAATGCCTACCATAGTGCTGTTTGCCATTCTCTCTCCATCATTAAATGGTTTCCCTGAACGAATAGATGCGAAAAGAATATCATGTTCAGTCTGAAACATATTATTGCTTTCACCGGTATATTCCCATGGATTTTTTCCTGTTATAATATGGTCGCCGCCCATTGTCATATTTGCATCTCCAATTGTGCCCGTTACTTCTACTGTATTGCGACTAGCTGTGCCAGATTGTTGACGGCAGAAGTGAAAACCTTTTGCACCATTTGCATACTGATATTCGACAGCAAAGTGATCATAAATATTCCCGAATTTTTCATCTACACGCACTTGTCGGCCACCCGTTCCCATTGCCCTTATTGGTAGTTGATCATTCATTGCCCAACTCATCATATCTATACTATGAACAGCTTGCTCAGTTAGCATATCTCCGGAAAGCCAATTTTGATAATACCAATTACGTAATTGGTGGGCTATTCCTTTTTCGCCACCTCTACTATATTGAGCAGACAACTCTCCACCATTTCTAAATGTTGTAACTGTTTTTACCTCACCAATATCGCCGTTAATCACTTTGGCAAATGTTGCCATATTTGCGAAATCATGTCGGAAGCAAAATCCGGAAACCAAGGATAGGTTTTTATCTTTTGCCAGTTTTGCTGCAGCCAGTACTTTCCTTACTCCAGGTGCATCTACCGCTACTGGTTTTTCACAAAAAATATGTTTACCGGCATTTACTGCATAAGTAAGGTGATCGGGGCGGAATGCAGGTGGAGTAGCCAATAGTACCACATCTACTCCTGAATCGATTACCTGTTGATAGGCATCAAAGCCAATGAATTTCTTCTTTATTTTCACTTGATCCGGAGCAACCTGCATCAAAGCTTTGTGGGTATTTTCTAATCTATCTTCAAATGCATCTCCTAGTGCAGTAATGATTACATTTGAATCTGCTTTTAATGCTTGTAATGCAGCACCTGTTCCTCTTCCTCCACAACCGATAAGTCCTATTTTTAATGTCTTTTTGTTATGAGCGAATGCCTCAGAAGGGAATCCTAGGTTGTAAGCTATTGCACCACCAAGCATAGCAGATCCGGTGGTCTTTAAAAATGAACGACGATTAGTCAAGTCTGGGTTTAAAGTCTTTTTCATTAGTATATAATTTGCTTTTTAAGATTATGAAGCTTGCAACGCTTATTTTTCACTAGTATTTATTTAATTTTTGTGTTAAAGAGCTTGCAAGCTCGGTTCATTGTGTTTTGTAAGTGTTAAGCTTATGCAGGTATCATTTTTTTAATAATTTATTTGTTTAGATTTTAATAGATTTTTAAAGAGCTTTTCTTAAAAATCTCAACCAGTTTTTATAAAATATATTCTCAATATCCAATGTGGTGTATCCGCGCTTTAATAACAGATTTTTAAGGTTCTGTAAATCTGAAATGGTTTCCAGGTCATAAGGGGATTGTTCTTTTCCATAAGCCCCATCTAAATCACTACCTATAGCGATATGATTACTATTACCAGCAATCTGACAGATATGGTCATAGTGATCTACAATCTTTTCTAGATTTACGCCTCTTTCAAAAGGGTCATGAATTCCTCTTTGCCAATCATTTATAAGCATCCAGGTATCAAAAACGCCACCGATTACACTATCTCTTTCCAATAGGATCTTAATTTGATCGTCTTTAAGTTGTCTTTGATTATCCACCAATGCTCGACAATTATGGTGACTTGCCCAGATAGGTCCTTTATAAATATTTGTGGCTTCAGAAAAACCTATATCTGTTAAATGTGTTACATCCAGGATCATATTCAACTCATCCATCTTTTGAATAAGTGCTTTACCTTGATTTGTAAGGCCACTCGTCATACCGGTGCCGGCAGCATATCTACCAGGGCCATAATGAGCTGGTCCACAAGCTCGCAAGCCATAATCATAAGCTTTTTCTAAGTAAGAAAGATTTACAAGAGAATCAGCTCCCTCAAGGCTTAGTATATAACCAATAGGTTTTTCGGAGGAGGGGATAGAATTGTCTAACCAACTAGCGATATGATTATCTAAGGATTCTCTATTATTAATTTGAATCATTTCGCCTTGCTCTTCCATAGCCTGATACCAGGCTAACTGAGCCTGAGTTATTCCCCAGGCAATTTCTGGAGAGTTCCAACCAGGTAAAGTGCTTCCAGATTCAACATATCTGGCAATTTGAGTGGCTACAACCAAACCAATATTCCCTTTTCTCAGCTCAGGAAGTGCTACCGTACCTTTTCCTCGATCTAATTTATCAGTCATGCCATCTTCCATTTTACGGATTTCCAAAACTGGTTTTCGTAGATCCCTATTCCACTCAATAGCATTCATCGCTAAATCCAAGTGAGCATCTATAATGAATGTGGGCATTTCTTCTTCTGTATTCATCGGTTTACCTCCATTTTCCTTTTGACTACATCGGCAGGATACTTCAATGCTAAACGGCGTATATCATAACTAAACTCTTCAAAAGTTTCTTTCCAAAGCAGTGCTTCTTCTGTTGTATATTCATAAAAACCATGTGCATTTGAAACCCCTTTTGCTCCGTCCTTTACTAAATCGTCGATCAGTTTTGGGACTTCTGTTTGATTATTAAGCGTAGGAAAAAGATCTTTCATAACATTATGATAAGCGGCAACTCCTGTCAAATCCATCCACCTAAATATACCTACCAGAGTCATCCAATATCCAGCATTATTCCGACAAGCTCTGTCTACATCTTCTATGCTGGCAAATCCATTTTCTACCAGGTGAAAAGCCTCACGATATAAAGCATACATTAACCTGTTTGTTATAAAACCACGAATATCTTTCCTTACTAAGGTGGGTTCTTTACCCCATGAATGAGATAATTCATACAACCATTCCGCAAGAGATTGATTGCTATCATCACCACAAATTATTTCAAGGAAACGTGTAGTATGAGATGGTTCTGCCCAATGTAATCCGAAAAAACGGGAGGGAACTTGGATCTGTTTTTGCAGAATACTAATTGGGATTGCTGAAGTGTTACTGGTAATAATAGTTTCAGTAGAAACTTCATTCTCAATTTTATGATAGACTACTTTTTTAATATCAATATCTTCAAGCGTGCACTCAATAACTAACTTGCATTCTTTTAAAGAAGAGTAATCTTGGGTTATACTTAGATTGGCCAATAGAACTGATGGATCTTGACTTGTTAAGCCTTCTTTTAGAGACATTTTTAAATGTTCAGTTACTCTTGGCTTGGCAGTATCTACGTCACTGGCAATTGGTGCTACAGCAATTACTTTATGGCCAGCCATCAGTAAACATGCCGTAATGCTACATCCCATAAGCCCTAAGCCTACAACAGCTACATTTACCTCTTCGGGCTGTATTTCATTTTTATTCATATTAACTTTATTTCAAATATGATTGCTAGTTTAGTTTAATAATTTCTTCCTTTTACAGGCCATTTAGAAATTTAAATCTATTAATCCCCTCATGATATATGCATTACTTTTATTCCTATTACTAGTACGATCTTTCAAGGGTAATTTTTGATAGGATGTCAGAACAATGAATTTAAATTCTTAATATGCGTGTTCATATGTAAAACGATGATACTATGGATGCTATTGAATATCGTTTGCCGCAAGATGTGGATAAATCATTTATTGTTTTTCAGGAGAAAGGTGCGTTTTTTCCATGCCCCTGGCACTTCCATCCTGAGTACGAAATAGTACTAGTTAATAAAAGCTCAGGTCGTAGAATGGCAGGTGATCATATTGGCTATTTTGAGGAGGGTGACCTTGTAATTTTGGGTCCTATGTTACCTCATGCATGGGTTAATGATCCTAAGTATATAAATGGCGAAGCAGACCATTTAGCTGATGCTACAGTAATTCATTTCTTAGATGATTTTCTAGGTAAGAATCTAATTAATATCCCAGAAATGGGATCCTTTAAAAACGTTTTAGAACTTTGTAATAGAGGGTTGTTAATTAAAGGAAATGCAAGAAAGAGGATTGCTGAAATTATGAATGGAATGTTAGATCAAAGTGGATTAATGAGGGTTTCAGGATTGTTTATGATTTTTGATATTCTGGCTAATACCAAAGAATATGATACCCTGGCAAGTCCTGGTTACGCGAAAACTATACATTTAGATGCAACAGACCGATTTGATAAAATCAACAGATACATAATAGATAACTTTGATAACGATATCTCTCTTTCTGAAATAGCATCAGTCGCGAATATGGGTATCACAACATTCTGTAACTTCTTTAAAAAGCATTATAGGGTTACTTTTATTGAGTATGTAAATTCAATTCGGATAGGATATGCTTGTAGGTTTTTAAGTGATAAAAATAAAAATATTGCTGAAATCGCGTACAGTTGCGGTTTTAAAAACTTGGTTAATTTCAATCGTCAGTTTAAGAGGTTTAAAAATATGACGCCTTCAGAATTTCGAAGAAATATAAAAGTTGAAGAATTAATGCAGCTATATTAGGTACTATGTATTTGGATAAAGATATTGGTCTATTAGTATTGAAGGACTTCGTTGTCGTTTAAAAAATTCATTTGCACAAACTTCTTATAAGAGATTACTTGGTATTTGAGAAATAGTACTATATTGAAATCTCATTTTACATAACTAGATTTTTGTTATGTGATCTGTGTTTAAATTATTTTTAACCTTAAGAAAGTAAATACGTAATTATGAAAAAAATCACTGTGATCATTGTAAGTTTGATCATTACCACTGGAGTTTATGCACAACGTTATCAGAGTTTATTTAATGGAAAAGATTTGAATGGTTGGACTATTCATGGTACAGAAAAGTGGTATGTTGAAAGTGGTGAATTGGTTTGTGAAAGTGGACCTGATAAAGCATACGGCTATCTTTCAACGAATAAGACTTATAATAATTTTATCCTGGAATTAAAGTTTAAACAAGAAGCTGATGGTAATAGTGGTGTTTTTATACGTTCGGATATTGATGGTGTAAAGATCAAAGGATGGCAAGTGGAAGTTGCACCTCTTAATTTACATACTGGAGGAATTTATGAATCCTATGGAAGAGGCTGGTTGATAAAGCCTGATCCAAAAAATGAAATGATGTTGAAAGTCGGTGATTGGAATCAATTAAAAATTCAAGCACAGGATGGAAAAATTACTACCTGGTTAAACGGGAAACAGATGGTGAATATTGATGATGAGAAAATTGGCGCTGCTAATGGATTTATTGCTTTACAAATTCACGATGGTGGGGGAATCAAGGTAAGATGGAAAGATATTAAAATTAAAATGATGTAGGTTCTAGTAGTTGGTTATAAAATTATGGGCTAATGCTTACAGGCCTGCCCTAAAGCCGCAAGAGAAGATCTTGCGGCTTTTTTGTTATATCTTATATGATAATGAGGAGGTTGGGTGACTGTTTACATCGATAGCTCTTCATTTTTTTAATCAGTAAATTGTTTTAATCTTAATATTAAGATAATTTACAAAGAGGTTACTTTGCGTTATTATTTCTTACGTCAAATTGTGAATCATGACCAGTAACATTTTTTTTTCTTTTCTTTTCTTTCGTTTTATTGTTTTGAATTTTATATATTCAATCTATAAATCAAAAAACAACCAAATTAAACTAAAAACTAACCAAATTTAAACCCTTTTAAATGAAAAATAACCGAAAATGTGCTGAAAGGTGCTTTGTCGCCTTATTATGGGTGTGCTTCAGTTCGTTTTGTTTTCTCTCATGTAAAAGAGAAAAAGAAAGTCCGAGTAAAATCCATGACCCCTCAAAACCAATAGTGCTTTCATCTTTTTATCCCCTTGAGGGAGGTGCTAGAGATAAAATCCTTTTGGACGGGGAGAATTTTGGAAATGACCCAAGTAAACTCAAGGTCTATTTCAATAATGCCAGAGCCTCAGTTATCTCATCTAGTGGCAATAGAATTTACGCCATTGTTCCTCGTCTACCGGGTGAAGATCCTCGCATCTCTGTAGTTGTAGGTACGGATTCCGTTACTTATAAAGAGCCGTTTACTTACCATATTCAAGCTCAGGTAAGCACAGTCACAGGAAACGGACAAAAAAACTTTAAGCCAGGAGTACTTTCCGAAGCTGAGGTTTATGGTAAATACCTGGAACTTGATGCCGAGGGTAATATATTTATGTCTTGGCGCGATGGCGGTAGCCCAGCTACGTTTGGCGTAGCCAGAATAAATGAACAACAAAATATAGTGACGCCATTGATTGAATCAATCGCAACGGGTCGTGTTTTATTTGCTAATGGCCTTACCGTAGACAGAGTCACAGGTATGCTTACCGCTGCTCATGAGTCTACAAAGGAAGTAATCTTTACTTTCGATCCAAGAGAGGCTTGGTATCCCCGCCAACGTAACGTTAAGTATTCTACCATAGATTTCAACTCAATCGTAGAAGCAGACCGCTACAAAAACTTTGTGACTTACTGTCCTTATGATGGACACCTTTATACCAGGTATCGTGATGGAAAAATTGCTAAAATAAATCCTGAGACATTAGAAGCGAAAATTGTTCACCAGGGACCTTATGGATCTCAATATGGTCAGGCAATTAATCCGGTAAAGCCATGGCTTCTGTATATAACTCTCCATTCCAATGCTACCCCGACTGAATTCAGGCAGGCGATTTCTGTTTTGGATCTTCGTGATCCCAATGGATCAGGAGGTTTTAAACGACTTAACGCGCCAGGAGGTAGTGCCTTTCGTGATGGCCCTATAGCTGATGCGCTATTTAACTACCCAAAAGATATTAAGTTCGACAATAACGGAAACATGTTTGTTGCTGACTATGGCAACCATTGTATCCGTATGGTTTCAGCTGATAATATAGTTACTACAGTAGCAGGTCAGCCCGGTACTCCTGGTTATAAAGATGGCGGACCGGTAGAATCTCTGTTCAACCAACCTTGGGGAGTAGCAGTTAATGAGCAAGGTGATATCTATATCGCCGATTGGAGTAATGCACGCATACGCAAATTAGTTATTGAATAATAAATCTATCTAAAATGAAGTTCATTCAGATTATGTGCATACTATCGTTGTGCCTAGTGCTCAATACGACGTTTGCCCAACAAGAGAAAGAGTTAACGATTGCCGGTACAGTTGTTGACAAAGAAAATAAGCCGATTCCAAGCGTATCTGTATATGTTAAAGACAAACCGTCTATCGGTACATCGACTAATAACGAAGGAAAATTTACTATTAAAGCAGTATATGGAGATAAAATTATTTTTAGTTATGTAGGTTTCGACCCTACTGAACACTTAGTAATTAAATCAAATAATAATTTAACCATCTCACTCGCTGAGAATTCTAAAACCATTGATGAAGTTATCATTGTTGGTCTGGGAAATGTACAACGGAAAATAAGTTCAGTTGGTGCCATTACAACGGTGGATGTCAAAGATCTTCAATCTCCGGCACCATCAATTGCCAACCTATTAGGAGGAAGAGCAGCCGGTGTTATATCCAGACTAGGGAGCGGTGAACCAGGAAAGAATATTTCTGAATTCTGGATACGTGGTATCGGTACATTTGGTGCTAATAATAGTGCCTTAGTGCTTATTGATGGTTTAGAGGGCGACCTTAATACCATTGATCCTGCCGATGTCGAAAGTTTCTCCATACTTAAGGATGCATCAGCCACAGCTGTGTACGGTGTTAGGGGAGCGAATGGGGTAGTGTTAGTTACTACAAAAAGAGGTATGGTGGATCGTATGCAGATTACTGCACGCGCCAATACAACCTTATCTCACCTTAATCGTTTACCTCAATATTTAGGTGCTTATGACTATGCACTTTTGGCAAATGAGGCAAGCTTTCTACGCGGACAATCCCCTTTATACAACCAGACAGAAATGGGTATTATTCGTGATGGTTTGGATTATGATATGTATCCAGATGTAAATTGGCAAGACGAGATTCTTAATAAGAACTCATGGCGCCAAAGCTATTATATGAGTGGCCGTGGTGGTTCTGAAGTAGCACGCTATTTCTTAAGCCTTGGGGGTAAACAGGAAAGTGCGGCTTATAAAGTAGATAAGAATAGCGTATATAGCTCTAACGTTGGTTTCAATACTTACAATTATAGGATCAATTTGGATGTCAATTTAACCAAAACCACAAAAGTGTTCCTGGGATCGGATGGATTTTTATCTAAGTTAAATCAGCCAGGGCTAGCAAATACTGACTATATATGGAATTCCCAATCAAGACTTACTCCCCTTGCTATCCCTACTCAGTATTCTAATGGAATGCTTCCAGGCCTTGGTAATGAGGATCGATCTTCGCCATATGTGATGATTAATCGTACCGGTAGAGCATTAGATGAGGTATATAAAGGTAAAACCACATTGGCCCTTAATCAGGACCTTACCAGTATATTGGATGGACTTAAATTCCGTGTTCAGGGTGCTTATGATGTATATAGTTATTTTGAAGAGCGCAGGCGTGTACAACCGGCTCTTTATAATGCATTAGGCAGGGCCTATGATGGTTCGCTTATTATGCAGGAGACGGTTCAAGAGACGAAAGCGAGCTATAGCAGATCTACCAGACAGTATCGTAAATACCACTTTGAGTCTGTGGTCAATTACGATCAGATATTTAATACCGATCATAGGACATCAGCATTGATCTACTATTATATTAGTGATGCCAAAGATAGTAAAGATGCTACGAATAATATGAATGCCATCCCTTTACGCTATCAAGGTGTATCTAGTAGGTTGACTTATGGCTTTAAGGATACTTACCTTTTAGATGTCAATTTTGGTTATACAGGCTCAGAGAACTTCCAACCCGGCAGGCAATATGGTTTTTTCCCATCAGTAGCTGTTGGATGGGTGCCTACCGGATACAAATTTGTTCAGGAAGCAGCGCCATGGCTTAACTATTTTAAGATCAGAGCGTCATACGGTACAGTGGGTAATGACCGGATTTCGAGTATTCGTTTCCCTTACCTAACCAAAGTAGATCAGGATCGTGATATGGTATGGGGTGTACCAGGTATTGAGACAATTAATGAGACACGTATTGGTGCAGATAACCTGGCTTGGGAAAAAGCTATAAAATCCAATTTAGGTATTGAAGGTAAGCTCTTTAACAATAAAGTAGACTTTGTAGTAGATATTTTCAAAGATCAACGAAATGGTATTTTTCAGCAACGTGTACAGGTTCCTGAATACGTGGGGGTTGTATCTAACCCATTTGCCAATGTGGGCCGTATGAAAAGTTCTGGAGTTGATGGGAACATCAGTTATACAGGCGAATTCTCTAAAGACATGGGCTTCACATTAAGAGGTAACTTTACTTACTCTAAAAATGTTGTGCAGAACTGGGAGCAAGCTTATTTGGAGTACCCTTATCTGGAATACAATGGATTCCCATATAATTCTATCAGAGGTTATCAGTCAATTGGTCTGTTTAAAGATGAAGATGATATCAAATATAGTCCGAAGCAATCATTTGGAGAGGTTTTACCTGGTGATATCAAATATAAGGATGTGAACGGGGATGGAACTATCGACAAACTGGATATGGTACCGCTAACTCATAGCAATTACCCTCTTGCAATGTTTGGTTTGGGGGGAGAGTTCCGTTACAAAAAAATGACACTGGGTGTATTGTTCAAAGGAACGGGAAGAACTTCTTTCTTCTATGTTGGGCAGCCAACTACAGTAAATAATGTAACAAAGGCTAACGGAATGGGGTATATGCCATTCTTTGAAGGAGAATTAGGTAACGTACTTACTTTAGCAGCAGATCCGAAAAACAGATGGATTTCGAAAGATTATGCAGCCGCTAATGGTATTGATCCTGCATTGGCCGAAAATCCAAATGCACGCTTCCCTCGTATGCAATACGGGTATAACAGTAACAACAGCCAATTGTCGACATTCTGGCAAGATGATGCGCGTTATATCCGTCTGGAGGAAATCACATTGAACTATAACATTAACCCTAAATTTTTGAAACATATTGGTGTTTCTTCTTTGGATCTACAATTTGTAGGTAGCAATTTATATATATGGGATAATGTAAAGATTTTTGATCCGGAACAAGCCGCTTGGAATGGGCGTAAATACCCAATACCGTCCACGTATTCATTTCAAGTGTACGTCAATTTTTAATGTAGATAATTTAATGATATGAAAACATCAATCATAAAAAGAATAGTGCTAGTAGCCTTCATGATCCAGTTGATTGTAATGGCATCATCCTGTAAGAAGTATTTAAACATTGACGAATATTTTGACGATGAATTTAACATCGATTCTGCTTTTGCCAACCCTAGAAATATGGAGGCCTATATGTGGGGTGCAGCAGCTATGTTTCCAGATGAATCAAATACTATCCGTTATGGATATACGCCTGGGCCAATGGCTACCGATGAAGGCTTGAACGGGCTTACCGGAGGTGGCTCAAGTAATGTGTATTATGGAATGGATTTTGCCACTGGACGCATCTCTTCGGATTTCTTCGGAGACAGTAGCCCTAACTTAAATCAATGGGGGAAATACTATAAGATTATCCGTAAATGTAACAGTATACTGCAAAATCTTGATAGTCCGAAAGGGATGACCAATTCCGATCGACTCAGGATAGAGGGTTATACACGTTTTATCCGTGCTTATGCCTACTACAATATTTTGGTAGATTATGGTCCTGCCATCTTATTAGGTGATGAAGTGGTAAATACCAACGAATCAATCGAATATTACGATCGTCCAAGGGCTACATACGATGAGACAATGGATTATACTTGTTCAGAATTCGAAAAAGCCGCACTATTACTTCCTAAAGAAATCTCAATCCTTGATTTTGGACGCCCAGCTAAAGGAGCTGCACTTGCTTTAATTGCTCGTTTGCGTCTGATTCATGCAAGTCCACTATTCAATGGTGGGCCGGTAGCAAGTTCTTATTTTGGCAACTGGAGACGTAAAACTGATAATGTGCATTATGTATCACAACAGTATGATGAAAAAAGATGGGCTGTAGCTGCAGCTGCGGCTAAGCGGGTAATGGATATGAATATGTACAGACTATATACTGTAATGAACGATGATAAAACTCCGGCGCTTCCTCAAGGAGTTACCTCAGATCCTAATTTCTACGATAATTATCCTAATGGAGCAGGAGGGATTGATCCATTTAAATCCTATTCGGATGTATTTACAGGCGAAGCTGTTTCAGAGATTAATAAAGAGATAATCTGGGGTAGAAATACGGAATACCTAAAAACAGCTATTAGTCAGGGATCTATGCCTCCTTCTCTTGGTGGCTGGGGACGTTTCTGTGTGACTCAGAAAGTGGTTGATGCTTATTTAATGGATGACGGTCGTACCAAAGATGAAGCTGCTTCAACAGGGTATTATTCAGAAACAGGCTTTACTACTCAGCCTCGTAATTTTTCAGGATATCCCCTAAATTCCGGAGTATATAAAATGTATGCTAACCGTGAGATGCGCTTCTATGCATCCGTTGGCTTTAACGAAGCAGTATGGCAGGCACAATCCAGTGCCTCTATTAATAATCATACGGCGAAGTATTATTTCCAGGATGTTGATGGTCGTGGTGGTGTAACTGCAATTTCACCTAACTACCCGATAACAGGTTACGTTATCAAAAAATATAATCACCCAATGGATGCTTTTCAGGGGACAGGTGCTCGTCATATGAAAAAAGCGTATTCTATCATCCGTTATGCGGAGATATTATTATCCTATGCTGAAGCGCTTAATAATTTGACAGGTACTCACACTGTAAAGGTAGGAGATCAGGAATATACTATGTCACGCAATGAGGATGAGATAAAAGGTGCTTTTAATCTTGTGCGCTATCGTGCTGGCCTACCTGGATTAACCGGAACTCAACTCAATAGTAAAACTGATGTTCAAAAACAAATTGAACGTGAACGTATGGTGGAACTACTTTGGGAAAATAGACGCTTTTATGATGTACGTCGTTGGGGAATTTATGAAGAAACGGAACGCGAGCCTATACGTGGTATGAATCCAGACGGTGCTACTAAAGACACATATTACCAACGTGTCATCCCAGGAACATCATCGTTTATGACACGATTGGTAGATAAAAAATTAGTTTTTGTACCTATACCACGTGCTGAAATGAGAAGATTACCTTCTCTGGATCAGAACCCAGGTTATTAGGTTAAACGATAAAAATAAGATTATGAAACTAAAGTATATAATGATAATGGCACTCGCTACTGGGCTCTCGTCGTGCAAGGACAATGAAATTTTCGAAAAGGAAATGTACAAAAATGAGGTCGCCTTAATCAGTAGCAACTATTACAATACTTTTCAGGAAATCGTTTCTTTAACAGGAGAAGAGGTAACTGGATATATTGCTGCTTCTGCAGGTGGGACACATTCGCCGACAAAGGATATGGTTATCCAATTGGAAGAAAGTGATACTCAACTAGATTTTTATAATCGGTCGCTTTTTGATGCCGATGATAAATTATATGCTAAGCTTTTGCCAAAGAGTAAATATGAAATCGTGGATAGTAAAATAGTGATTAAGGCGGGAGAACGTACTGGAAGAACAATGGTTAAGTTACGTCCAGATGGTTTGTCGCCAGATTCCACTTATTTTATTGAATTGAAAGCTGCAGATGCTTCTGGAGTTGATATAAATTCAAAGAAAAACTCTATTCTTTATCAGGTACTCATCAAAAATGAATATGCCTCTCAGGCAGAAAATGCTTTTTATTCGATGACTGGATTGGCAAACGATATGGTGACAGCGGCTAATAAGAAGTTGTTCCCTCTAACGCGTAATAGTGTACGGGTAGTGGCTGGTACTGAGACATTTGAAAGTAAAGAGGATCTTATCAAAAAGACCTCCATTATATTAGAAGTAGGCGCAGATAATAGTATCAAAATTAAACCTTATAAAGATATTAAGGTGACGCAATTAGACAATGATCCAAGGTATCCTAATGTATTCAAGGTAGAGGAAGCTTTTGGGCGTAAGTTTAATGTCTTTTTATTATCCTATGAGTATACAATTGGTACTGTTAAAAAACATATGCAAGAGGAGTTAAGAATCGAGATCAAGCGCTAAGAAATTGATTTAATATTAAATATTCGTTAGGAGCATCTACGAATGTAGGTGTACTAATTAATCTAAAGAGGCATAATCCAGTGTAAATTGGATATGCCTCTTTTTGTTGTTATAAAATTTAATGATCGACCAAAACAAACTACATCTGTTGGATCGCGGAAGTTTATGCAATTCCTTGAGAGAAATCGTATATATAGTAGATTGTAGGGTTTTTATATTCGGTATTCAATTTGCTATTACCTGAAACTCATAATAAAAATGATTATTGCTGCCATAAACAGAGCTGTTGCAAATATCATTATGGTCACACTTAAAGAATTATCATAAACATTCCAGGCATAATTTGTACTTATGCCTGCAAGCACAACCAAAATTCCAGAAATTATAAAATTTCTTCTTCTCTTCATGGAATATTTCCTTTCTTTTATAAAAGAACAAATCAGTTTTAAAATTGTTTACGCAATTAAATTAAACGATTACTGTTTAGATGGACTTGATTATAACTGAGACAGGCTTTGTATATTAATAGCATGATATAAAATGGGATCCAGGTCATATATATCCTTATAGTACTGAACAGTATTATGAGCATCAATTCCTGCTGTATAATAGTTTAATCTAATGGGTATTTGTTGTGGTAAATCAATAAACTTAGCACGTGGATAACCAGTTTCCATCGCTCTTTTGATAAGCTGATATTTCTTGTCTTTACCGAACAAAGCGTAAGCCAGTTCAAGTGGTTTTTGGACCCGAACGCATCCGTGACTTACTGCCCGCATCGGCTGATTGAATATTTTCTGTAAGGGAGTGTCGTGAAGATAAACACTGCTTTCATTATTAAAAAGGAATTTAATTTTACCTAATGCATTTTCAGGCCCTGGCTGTTGTTGAAATGAATATTGGTCAATATTCTCCGATCCCCAATCTATAGACTCAGGATCTTGTATAAGTACGCCTTTTTTGTACACATTGATGTTGTTATTGGCCAGATAAAAACGGTCCTGAGCCGCGTGTTTACTGATTTCATCACGAGCAATACTCTGAGGGACATTCCATACCGGATTTACCTGTATCCTGAAGATCATACTGCCAAGCTGTGGCGTTTCACGCTGACCTTTCTCTCCAACACAAACTTTCATATGAAGTACAGATTTGCCTTTATTGATTACGTCGAGACTAAAATCAGCAATATTTACGGAAACAAATTTTTGCTCTTTAGGCCTGTTCTGCCAGCGAAGTCGTTCCATGTTCACCACTAATGTATTTCGAAGGTCGACAGAGCTTGTTGAACTGTCTCGATTTATAGTAAAAAGTGCTTTTTGCAATGCGATGTAAGCGGAGGTTTTTGGTTGAATGCTGTCGAGATAGTTTTTCAGATCCTTTACTTCAAATACATGTAACACTGCATTGCTGTCAGGCTGTAAAGTGGGGGTGCTGTATTGGGCATAAACTTTTTCTGGATCCACTAGTCCAAATTGAAGAATCATACTGTATTTGATCATTGCTCCTGCAACAGCTAATTCAAGCTTTGTTAATTTCTGGTATCTTCTAAGAGTGTCTATCGGTTTGGAAAGAGTATCTGTGGGTATAAAAGCATTTACTGCCGCCAGTTTTTCTTTTATATCTGAAATGAAAAAGAGATTTTGGTCTAAGCCATGCTCATTAGATCTTTCCAAATAGTCTACCAAGAGCTGTAATTGGTTTTGAGGAAGAAACTTTGGTACTAATACTGGTTGATAATCAGCTTTACGATATACATTATTGATCAAGTCCGAATAGGGAAGTAATGATCGTTTTTTGTTTAAAATCTTTTTAAATTCTGCTTGAAAGTCAACATAATGATGTTTAACTTTTTTTGAAATAGGCAGAGAAAATGTTTTTGTGTTATTGGTAGTAAGCCCCTGTTTTAATCCGCAAGAAAAGAATAAGCTAGCACAGCATAGTAATAAAATCACCATGGATTTAAACAGGCTTCTTTTCATAATGATACCAGTTGCTTAATTGATTGTCAGCTTAACCTTTGTGATATCAAAACGTTTAGATATGGCTTTTTGTTTTTATTTCCATCCCTCTACAAAAAGATTGTGGAGGGATGGCGATTGTAACTTATATTTTAACGAGATTAAAGTGGCAAGGAAAGTAGGGGTATGTTATTGCTTGATGCCATTACTCTGGTTCTACTTTTATGTATTAATGAAGCCCAAAAGCCATAACGATATGGAACCATGATCAATAGATCGGCATGTGTAACTTCCATTTCAGTCTTAATAGCTTTTAGTATTTCGTTAGATTGAACATTTTTATATTGATAGCTGATCCCTTTAAATTCTTGTATTATTTCTTTCAGATTACTGGTGATTTTTTCCTGTTTTAATTGTGCTACCTTATTTGAGACATGGAAAACTTCAACTTTAGCACCGAAATCCTGGGAAATAGATTTAACATTTTCTAGAATCGTTTTATGGACACCCCGCACAATATCACAAGCAAAAAGTATGTTTTTAATCCCATTGTATTTTGCAGATAGAGGTATTGCCATTACAGGGAATTTAAAACGATGTAAAGATTGAGTAGTGGTATTCCCTAATAAATCCTGCTCAAATGACTTTTGTGCCATACCGAGCACAACCATATCAGCATCATGGGTTTCATAGCACTTTGGAAGTTCTTCATAAAAATCACCCATAGCAAAATGTGGCGTGACTTTGATATTATAGTCTACCGCTAATTTTGCAGAAACTATATTAAGCTTTTCTTGATACTTTTTTAAGAGCTGATCTAATCCATCAGGCGAAATTCTTGAATTAAGCGCGTGGATGGAGATGTTTTGTAAGGTGAAAAGTATCACTTCGTAATTACTTTCGGCGGCGGCAGTGGCAGCATAATGCATAGCATTATCAGCTTCTGGCGAAAAATCAGTTGCAATAATTATTTTCTTCATTACTCGTGTTGTTATATTCAATAATACAAGTAATGTTCAATGAATTTGAAAAAACTATACTCAAATGAATTATTTAAGGATTGAGACGTAAAAAAGTATTCCTGAAATGAATGGATGTTGTCAAATATTTAAAAGATGTGTTAATCCTTTCATTTCATTAAATACAATGGCACCCTGCTCTGTTAACTCCTGTTGATTGAATCCATTTGTTAAACCATAGACCCGAAATCCTCCGGCTTTGGCAGCTTCTACTCCAGCAAGGCTATCTTCAATAACTACACATTCTTCAGGCAAAAAGCCCATAGTATTGGCTGCATGTAAGAAAATGTCTGGTTCAGGTTTCCAACTATCTATATCATATGAACTAAATATCCTGTTTTCATCAAAAAAGTCGAGTAAACCAGTTAGTCCTAAGTTAAGTTCAATTTTTTCTCTAGGTCCGCTAGAGGCAACACAATAAGGTAATTTTAGATTTTCCAGTAAATCCTTTACGCCATCAATCGGCTGCACACCTTTTCTAAATTCATCGTATAATTTTATTCTGAATTCTTTTTCAAAATCTGCAGGAAAAGTAACATCAGAACGCTGTTCTAAAATTTTTATACTTTGTAATAGCTGTCTTCCACTAAATATCCTTATTGCTTCCTCAGTGTCCATTTCTGCACCATAGTTGCGTGCCATATCCATTAAAACAGAAACTAAGGTAGACTCAGTGTCCACAAGTACGTTATCGCAATCAAATATAATACACTTTACTTCTGAATAATTAGTTATGTTTTTCATTTGAGCCTAATATGCATAAAATATTGATTCAATTAATATTATATTTAAGGGTGATTTTAAACCAAATATTTCATATTGATTAACCTATATATATGAACCAACCTATTAGTAAACTGAATCCTACTTTATTATTTATAGTATTTATTGCTATTCTATTATTTAATTCAAAAATGCTTAATGCACAGGAGAAAGATACTCCGATAAATAAAGAGCCTATACGAACTCCATGGGCAAGTAAAGTTAACCCCGATAATCCTTTACCTGAATATCCCAGACCTCAATTGGTAAGAAAGAACTGGCAGAATTTGAATGGCAAATGGAAGTATGCAATTATAGATGGAAAATTGGGAACGGCACCTGTTTCATTTGATGGAGATATTATTGTGCCTTATCCGGTTGAGTCTGTATTGTCTGGTGTTGCTAAAAGTGTCGGTAAAGAAAAGACACTTTGGTATAAACGAGCTATTACAATCGACCATAATATAAAGAAAGAGCGTGTCCTACTACACTTTGGAGCGGTAGATTGGAAATGTGAATTATATGTAAATGGTAAAAGGGTTGGTGATCATGAGGGAGGGTATGATGCTTTTTCATTCGATATTACTTCATTTTTAACAAAATCGAATACTCAGGATATTGTTCTTGGTGTTTGGGATCCCTCGGATGAAGGTCCACAACCCAATGGGAAGCAGGTGGTGAAACCCCGAGGGATTTGGTATACTCCTGTAACTGGAATTTGGCAGACTGTATGGCTTGAGGGGGTGCCAAATACACATATAGTTTCTACTAAGCATACTGCGGATATTGACGAGGGTAAGATGCTCGTGCAAACGAAAATTGAAAATGCAAAAGATGGTGATAAAGTGGAGGTTAATATTCTTGATGGGAATCAATTACTAAATAAGGTAGTGGCAAATGTTGGGGAAACTGTATCACTCTCTGTGCCTAATGCCAAACTATGGTCGCCAGAAACACCATCACTTTATAATCTTGAAATAAAAGTCTTGCGAAATGGAAAAGTAATTGATCTTGTAAGCTCTTATTGTGCAATGCGTAAGATTTCGATGGGTAAAGATACGCAGGGTGTACAGCGTATGTTGTTAAATAATAAGTTCGTTTTTCAATACGGCCCATTAGATCAAGGTTGGTGGCCTGATGGTTTATATACGGCACCAACGGATGAAGCATTACGTTTTGATGTACTTAAGACTAAGGAAATGGGCTTTAACATGATTCGTAAACATATTAAAGTTGAACCAGCCCGTTGGTATCATCATTGCGATCAACTAGGATTATTGGTTTGGCAGGACATGCCTAGTGGCGACTTAGGAGGCAACCATTGGGATATGCGACCGGGATTAACTTCAGGTAAGAATCATGATAAAATCCGTACAGCAGAATCTGAAGCAATCTATCGTAAGGAGTTGACAGCAATGATGGATGGATTGTACAACTTTCCATCGATTGTGGTTTGGGTTCCATTTAATGAAGCCTGGGGACAGTTTAAAACTGTTGAAATTACAAATTGGACTGTAAAGTATGATCCCTCGAGGTTGGTGAACAGTGCTAGTGGAGGTAATTTTTATCCTGTAGGTCATATTTTCGATATTCATAATTATCCAGAAGCATTAATGCCTCGTGCTGATTTATTTGGCGATAAACAGATATTGGTTTTAGGTGAGTTTGGTGGTTTAGGTCTGCCTGTTGATGGACATACCTGGCAGAAAAAGGACAATTGGGGATACCAGAGTTTTAAAACAAAGGAAGAGCTTAAAAAGCGTTATGCTGGCTTGGTTAAAGACCTGGTACGATTGATTCCGCAAGGATTGTCGGCCGCAGTATACACGCAGACAACAGATGTGGAGATAGAAACAAACGGTCTGATGACTTATGACAGGAAAGTTGTTAAAATTCCTGAAGCTGAACTTCATGAAATGCATCAGGAGCTTTACAATCCTATATCTTCTCCTGTATCCATTCGCAAAAATTAAAGTGTTTTAATATTTGTTGTTCATGTTTATCGAGCTTTAAATTTTCTAAACGTAGTTTGTATTTTTTTTCGAACTGTCTCATTTTTGCTGGGCTGCTCCTTTTTGGGTCGGCTGCAATCATGTTAAAAAGCATTTGTTCGGTACCAAATGCTTTGCCTTGTTTTGCAAATAACCTTTTGTGTGCCCTGATTTCATATTGTAGATAATCCATATTATCTAGTTCCAGATGGATTATTATTCGGAGTAGTCTTGAAACTCTGTATATCATTGATTTAGCATTGTTTTTGTTCGCAGCTATTCCTATGCCGATGTATTGATTCGCTTTTTGCAGGTCTTTGTTTAGGTAAAAAGTTAATGCTGAAAAAAACAATAGTTCCAGATGTTTTTCATTGGTATATATTTGTTTTTTAGAGCTTATGAAGCCATCATGAGGAATATTCATCGCTATTTTTGAGCGTTTGCTCATGATGGTTTCATTGTTGATTTTTTGGTCAGCACTTGGTAAAATAGGTTTAATACTCTTGAGATAAACAGCTGCATCTTTATATTGCTTTTTACCTAGTAACATATTCAGTGTGTAAAGAAATAAGCTTTGTTTTGCGATTGAACTGAAGTGTTCTGTGTAATCGTTAAAGGCAAGTGCTTTGATTTTTTCCAGAAAGTAATCCATTTCATGATAATAGCCAATTGTACGAAGGCTATCTAATATCCCTTCTAAAGCCGACAGATAATCATAGGGAGGGGAAGTCCATAAATGTGGGTGCATCTCTATGAGTTTATTCAACTCCTTGAATATATTTAAGGCAGGTGTATATTCTCCGATGCGGATAAAGAAGAAAGATTGAAAAAGTAAGTGCAATTTTTTTGATTCAAATTGATGCTGACTACCACGGGTGGTGAGGCTAAGTTCACTCAAGATCAGGTCGTTTAGCTTCTTACTATTTCTATCTTCCGTAATAGTTCCCTGTAATGTAAAACGGTAGTTAAGTAATTCATATAAGGAATAATGTTCTTGAACTTGTCGCAAGGTTTGTAAATTGTGCTTGGCTTTCATTTGTATATTTACCAATTCCTGTTCAGTCATACCTCTAAATCCTATTTCGGAAATTTGTGTAAGCTCCATTCTGGTGGCCGAATAATGCATCAGGTGATCCTGACTTTCGTCGGCTAGTTTCTGTGCTTTTTTCAACTCTTTAAGTCCCATTTCTGGAATTGACCTTTCAAAACACAATTGCGCTTTCATGAGGCAATGGTGGATGTGAAACCATTTATCCTGGTCAACGCGCAATTGAACCAGCATATTAGTTAGTGTTTTAAAAAGATAAGCAGCTGTGTTGTCAAAAGATTTCTTAGGATATTTCTCTTTGTAAACTTCTTCTATGCCACTTTCATTTTCCTTTTCACATAAAAGTTCAAATAGGAGCAGGTAATCCTTTTCAGTGCGATCGGATATAGAAAGTTTTCTGAAAAGTGTTTTTTCTGATGACGACAAGGTAGATACTAGTTTTTCAAGATTATGCTTCAGCATGCAATTAATGGAATTTGGTTAGAAATGGTCTTGTAATATATTGATTAATACTGTATTGTATATATGTTTTGTGTTTTTTGTTGGTTTTTAATTAATATTTTTAGATAAATATGGTCTTTTTTGATGGTCTCCGAAGTATATATTTGAGTTGAAATATTAACCAAATAGACTCTTTAACCAAATGGCCAGCAAAATTATTGTAACAGGAAGTATGAACATGGATATGGTTGTAAAAACGAGCCATATACCAAAACCGGGTGAAACGGTATTAGGTGGAACTTTTTTTATGAACCCAGGCGGTAAAGGGGCCAATCAGGCAGTAGCCGTTGCTCGTATGGGAGGCGAGGTGGTTTTCATCGGTAAAATAGGAGATGATGTATTCGGCCGACAATCATCACAACTTTTTGAAGAGGAGAATGTTGATATCGGAGGTATCATCTCAGACGAAAATACCTCTTCTGGAATTGCTTTGATCACTGTTGACAGCGAGGGGGAGAATAGTATTGTAGTAGCCCCAGGAGCAAATGCAAATTTGAGTCCGGAAGACGTAAGAAAAGCGATCAGCAAATATGAAGATTATAAGATATTACTTATACAGTTAGAAATCCCGATTGAAACTGTTGCTTTTACGATGCAAACAGGTAAAGACCTTGGCATGAAAGTCATTTTAAATCCGGCACCAGCCAATATTTTTATTCAAGAACATTTTCATCTGATAGATATCATTACCCCAAATGAACATGAAGCAGAGATGCTATCTGGTATTCCTATTCATAACCTGGATGACGCTCGTTTAGCAGCCTTGAAACTACAAGAAATGGGGGTGAAAGATGTGATAATTACTCTTGGTAAGCAAGGTGCTGCAGTATTGGAAAATGGAGAGTTCTATCATGTTGAAGCACCAATAGTGGAAACAGTAGATACTACTGCTGCCGGCGATGTATTTAATGGAGCACTTACAGTGGCTTTAGCTGAGGGGAAAAACCTAAAGGAAGCAACTCAATTTGCATGCAAGGCTGCATCTATTGCCGTAACTCGTTTAGGCGCTCAATCGTCCATTCCTTTCAGAAAAGAAATTCTGTTAGAGAGCATTAGCTGAATAATAAATCAAATTTAAACCATATAATTATGTTTATTGTTGAAAATTACACTTTAGCAGTGGTATTCTGTCTGATTACCATGCTTTGCTGGGGATCATGGGCCAATACACAAAAACTAGTACAAAAGGAATGGCGTTTTGAGCTGTTTTACTGGGATTATGTATTGGGTATTTTCCTCTTTGCACTTATTGGAGCTTTCACATTAGGTAGTTCAGGTGATTCTGGAAGGTCATTTTTAGTAGATATCGAACAAGCAAGTGGGTCAAACATTCAAAGTGCATTGATCGGTGGTTTTGTATTTAATCTTGCTAATATTTTACTCACGGCTGCTATTGCAGGTGCTGGTATGGCTGTCGCTTTTCCGATAGGGATTGGTTTAGCATTAGTGATCGGTGTAATGATCAATTACTTTATGCATAGTAAAGGTGACCCTGTATTGTTATTCGCTGGAACGGCATTGGTTACGCTTGCTATTTTGTTTAATGCTTTCGCTTACCGTAAAAAAATAGGGGGTTCTGAAAACAAAAAAGTTGGTAAATGGATTGTGGTGTCCATTATTGCAGGTGTATTGATGTCTACTTTCTATCCATTTATTGCAGCAGGAATGGATCTTGAAAATTTTGTTCAACCCGCCACAGGAAAAATGACACCTTATACTGCCTTTGTGGTATTTGCTGCAGGTATAGTTCTGAGTAATTTTCTGTTTAACAGCATACTAATGAAAAGGCCTTTGGAGGGTGACCCGATATCTTATTCTGCTTATTTTAAAGGTAGGTTTAGTCTGCATTTGGTAGGTATATTAGGTGGATGCATCTGGGGATTGGGTAATTTATTTAATCTGATTGCTGCAGGGAAAGCTGGCCCAGCGATATCTTATGGGTTAGGTCAGGGTGCTACATTGGTTGCAGCATTATGGGGAGTTTTCATCTGGAAAGAATTTAAGGGGAGTTCTGGAACAGTAAAAAAATTACTGTCTCTGATGTTCCTGCTTTTCATCATTGGACTTGCTTTAATTATTATGGCCGGACAGTCGTAGTTCTATAAACGGACAGTCGTAGTTCTATATAGGGATATGCTTTGTTAAGATTTGAGTAGTCAATAATAATAACATTTACAAAACAGTATAAAATGAAAAGGATTTTTATAGTAGTTAGCCTCTTTTTTCTTGGCTTTAGTATGACGAATGCTCAAGCCCAAGAGCATCCCTTTCCGGCTAAAAAGAAGATTTCAGTAATCCTCGATACAGATATGGGGAACGATATTGACGATGCTCTGGCGTTGGATATGCTATTTAAGTATATGGATCAGGGGAAAGTAAAGCTTCTGGGTATCGCTAATAATAAAGACTCAGAATATTCGACTCGTTTTTTAGATCTTTTTTCGACCTGGTATGGCTATCCAAAAATATCAATCGGGCAATTAAGCAATGGGGTGAAGTTGAACGACTATGTTGATTATTGTAAAAATGTAGTTGATTTAAATGCTCAATCGTCCAGTCCATATCCATATAGTGTCAAAGACCATCAAAAACTTTTATCAAGTGAAAAACTTTACAGAAAAATATTAGCTAAGCAGCCGGATCACTCGGTAGTAGTTATATCAGTAGGTTTCTCTACCAATTTACAAAGATTGCTTAGTTCCGGGCCGGATGAATATTCAAAATTAAACGGGCGTGACCTGGTTGCTAAAAAGGTTGTTTACCTCTCGGTAATGGCTGGTAGTTTCGGAGAAAAGAAACGTGCTGAATTTAATGTAATCCATGATATTTCTGCTGCCCGTTATGTATTTGATCGTTGGCCGGTAGGAATAGTAATGTCACCCTTTGAAGTTGGAGCCAAAGTAAGTTATCCGGCCAAAAGCATTCAGGAAGATTTCAACTGGATCAATCATCACCCTCTGGTAGATGCTTATAAACATTACCGCCCGTTCCCATACAACCGTCCCACCTGGGATTTAACATCTGTCTATTATGCTGTTGATGGGAGCAAGAGCGATCTGCTAACAATTTCTGAACCTGGAACAATTAGGGTTGACGAAAAAGGATTTACACATTTTGAGAAGAATAGCACAGGGAACCACTACGTACTTTCAATTGATCAAGATCAAACACCTAAACTCAAACAGTATTTTATAAACCTCATCAAACAGAAACCAAAAAGATACAAATAATGAATGCGACTGACCAGATGGTGAAATAATAAAATTAGTATTGTTGTTTTGGCAATATTTTTGATGTATTTATTGCGGTATTATTGTTTGTAAATATTAAATAGATTATGTTATTTGTTCTGACTTTATTTATGGATTTTAATAAAGTGAAACCATCATAAGCTTACAGCTTGCATTGAATGTTTATGATAGCTTCACAAGCTTAATAAATTAAATTATATTCTCATGAAAACATCAAGCAAAGTTTTAATGGTATTAGGGATTATAACAGTCATCGCTGGAATGTTGATATTTCGAGATCTAAATTATGTTAATGCAGTAGATGCACATGCATGGTCTATAAATATCAATGGTTATAAATCTTTCCCTTGGTTAACTTTTACTGGAGGTGTACTGTTTGTAGTGGGCCTTATCTTTTATATCTCTAGTATTAAGCATAAAGGTAGAAGGTTTGAATAGGGGAAAATAGGCTTTAATCTCGTATAAGCCCCTTAACTGGACTTTGTTTATCTAAGGCTAACTTTAAATCATAAAAAAGGGTTGCAAACTATTTTTTATGATTGCAACCCTTTATTAACTTTATTCTTTTACTATTAACAAACTATTCAGTCATTACCAAAACTTCACATATAGCGCAGCAATGATCAATATGGTGACAACGATTAGTGCCATAGTAGAAGGAGCAACTTTAAACATTTCCTTATCCAGTTCAAAAGCTTTAGGATTAATCTTCGGACCAGCCATACTTACTGCAACCATAATTAACATGGTAAAAGCAAACGATAATCCCATACAAATATGGAATGGAATTTCATAACCACCTGATCCACTAGGGTAGGCAGTGTATAAAATTGTGTCGTTTCCTAATATTCCAGGAGCCATTTCATTGAAAAATACCGATAGTAGGAAACCTGCAAGTACTCCTGCAACAGCTGCACTGCCCGTAGTTCTTTTCCAGAACATACCTAAGATGAACATGGAGAAAACTCCTGGACTGATAAATCCGGTATACTTTTGTATAAATGTAAAGCCACCGGCACTGCCAATACCTAAAAGATCATCCCAGGTAAACAGAACAGCCAGGATCATACCTACAAATACAGCCGCTCTGCCCACAAAAACGAGATTCTTTTCGCCCGAAGCCTTTGCAAAGTATTTCGAATAGATATCTAAAGTAAAGATAGTAGAGATACTGTTTACCTTTCCCGCTAGTGAAGCGACAATAGCTGCTGTAAGTGCAGCCACAGATAGTCCTTTAAGTCCTGTAGGTAAGAAGGTAAGTACAGCAGAATAGGCACCATCTTTACCACCAATTAGTTGAGGTAAATGTCCGCCTTCATATAAAACGTAAGCTGCAATACCAGGTAACATTACAATTAGTGGCATTAGGAGCTTTAAGAATCCAGCGAATAAAATACCAGTTCTTGCAGTATGCAAGTCGGCACCTAATGCACGTTGAGTAATATACTGATTACAGCCCCAATAATTTAAGTTGATAATCCAAATGCCTGCTGCATAAGACATCAAGCCAGGGAAAGTAAGGTATTTGTTGATGTCATTTTGACTCGACTCAGCGGTAGGTTCAGGGATTATCATTTTAAAATGCTCTGGAGCCTGTTCCATCAAGACATTAAAACCGGCAAGTGCATTAGGCCCAAAACCAAACTTTTGTCCTACAACGGTTAGTGCGATATAAGTTGTCACCAATCCGCCAAAAATCAAAACACCTACCTGAATAACATCTGTATAAGCAACTACTTTCATTCCACCTAAAGAAATTATTAAGGCAAAAGCTGCTAATCCTATCATAATTATATGCAGGTATTCGCCTCCCATTAGTCCATTAATCGCCACAGCACCTAAGTAAAGTATTGAGGTCAGGTTTACGAAAACATATAAAAACAACCAGAATACTGCCATAATTAAGGCTACAGATTCATTGTATCTGGTTTTTAAGAACTGAGGCATGGTGTAAATCTTGTTTTTGAGATATACAGGGATAAACCATACTGCAACAATAATCAATGCAATCGCAGCAATCCATTCATAAGCGGCTACTGCAATACCCAGAAAGAAGCCCTCACCACTCATTCCGATAAATTGCTCGGCAGAAATATTCGAGGCGATTAGGGAAGCGCCAATTGCCCACCAGGTTAATGTACCCTCGGCCAGAAAAAAGGCTTTGGCATCATGCTCGTCTTTTTTACGCTGGCGGTAAATATAATACCCATAGCCAGATACGACTAAAAAGTAGATGATGAAAACTACATAATCTGTAGTTGATAAACTATTATTCATTGTGGGTATTATTTATAAAAAACTTCGTTCCACTGTAGCTCATTCCTGAACTGATTGATTTTTGTATCTGCACCGATATTTACATATTCGATACCCGAGATATTGGCAAAATCTAATAAGTGAGCGGTAGTTAGATTCTGACTGTAGGCCGTATGGTGAGCTCCTCCAGCGTAAATCCAGGCAGCACATCCGGTTTTCATATCAGGAAGTGGTTTCCATAATACCTGCGCTACCGGAAGGTTTGGAAGGTGATGTTCGGGTTCAACTGCTACAACTTCGTTAACGAGTAAACGGAAACGGTTACCCATATCAATAATAGAAGCGTTTAAGGCATTACCACCGGCAACATTAAAAATCAGTCTGGCTGGATCTGCTTTGCCACCAATTCCTAGTGGATGCACCTCAAGACGCGCTTTACCATTAGCCAATGAAGCATCAACTTCTAGCATATGTGAACCTAATACCATAGAATTAGCAGGGTCGAAATGATAAGTGTAATCTTCCATAAATGCATTTGCACCAGGTAATCCAGCACCCATTACTTTGCAAGCTCTTACCAATGCTGCAGTTTTCCAGTCTCCCTCACCAGCAAAGCCATATCCAGCAGCCATTAATCTTTGTGCAGCTATCCCTGGCAATTGAATCATGCCATGTAAATCTTCGAAAGTATCACTGAAGCCTTTAAAACCGCCATCTTCAAGGAATTTTTTTAAGCCCAATTCTATTTTAGCGGCTTCATATACTGATGAATGTCTTTCTCCACCACGAAGTAGATCAGCTGTCATAGTATAAGTCGCTTCGTATTCTGTAAGTAATTCCTGAATTGCTGATTCAGGTATGCCGTTAATTACCGCTACCAGATCACCAATGCCATAAGTATTCACTTCAAAACCGAACTTCATTTCAGCTTCAACCTTATCACCATCTGTAACTGCTACATAGCGCATATTATCGCCAAATCGTGCAAACTTAGCGCCCTGCCAATCATGCCATCCTGCCGCAGCACGCGTCCAGATGTCGATCTCGTTTGTCACTTCTTCATCCTGCCAATGACCAACTACAACCTTTCGGTCTTTACGCATTCTAGTCACCATAAACCCAAACTCACGGTCGCCGTGTGCACTTTGATTTAGGTTCATGAAATCCATATCAATGGTATCCCATGGGATGTCTCTGTTAAATTGTGTATGTAAATGCAATAAAGGCTTTTGAAGAATATTTAACCCTCTGATCCACATTTTGGCAGGAGAGAAAGTGTGCATCCACGTGATTACTCCGATGCAATTTGCTGCTGAATTAGCTTGTTGAAGTGTTTGGAAAATTTCATCAGGTGTTTTTACAATTGGCTTGTATACTACACGTACTTGTATAGCTTTCGCAGTATCTAATGATGAAGCTACTTGCTGTGCGTGTATTGCTACTTGTTTTAAAGTCTCTTCACCGTAAAGGTCCTGTGTTCCGGTTATGAACCATACCTCTAAATCTTTTAAGTTGATCATTATTGATTGTGATTATCTGTTTATACTTGTTTATTGTCCTTGATGTGTTATTGTCCGTAATAAGAATCTGTACCATGTTTACGCTCATAGTGTTTTTTAATGAGCGCGTCTTTCAGTTTAGGTACATCGTTGCGTATTTGTTCTGTAAGCATTGCCATTCGACCAACTTCCTCTAATACTGCACTATTGTAAACTGCTTTTTCTGCGGTTTTGCCCCAGGTAAAGGGCGCATGATTGCCTACAAGAATCATTTCTACCTCTTTATAGCTCAATCCAGCTTCTTTAAAATGATTCATGATCTGGAAACCAGTTTCATATTCATAATTACCTTTTATCATGTTATCGTGCATAGGAGGGGCACATGGAATATCAACTGTTAAGTGATCTGCATGTGTGGTTCCATAAATTGGAATAGGTCTTTGCGACTGTGCCCAGGCTGTTCCATAAGTAGAATGCGTGTGTACTATGCCGCCAATTTCTTCCCAATATTTGTAAAGTACTGCATGAGTTTTGGTGTCTGAAGATGGGCGCAATGTACCTTCTACTGTATTTCCATCAAAATCAACAATAACCATTTTCTCCGGGCTCAGCTCCTCATAAGCAACTCCGCTAGGTTTAATGGCAAACACCCCTTTAGTTCGGTCTGCAGCACTGGCATTACCAAAGGTAAACAGCACCAGTCCCAACTTTGGAAGCTGCATGTTTGCATGGTAAGCTTTTTCTTTTATATCCTGATAATTACTCATTTGTATCTTTTTAAGTGATTTAATTCACAACTATACACTTTCTGTAATACGATGTTTAGCACTTGTACTTTCCTCAATATAATTGCCTAAAGCTTTATATTTCTCAAAGCGATCTTCATAGTAGGAGACATTTTCTGGCTCAGGGAAGTACTCCTGATCAAAACCGCTACCCATACCTTGCATAGCCGCCTCCACAGTTGGATAGATGTCAGCTACAACAGCTGCAAACATGGCGGCACCTAAAGCACAAGTATGCTCAAATTGGTGTATTCTGATCGGCATATTTAACACATTGGCCATGGTCTGCATCACATAAGGAGATTTTTTAGCTACGCCGCCAATGCCAATGATTCCCTTAACCTGGATGCCTTCTTCAATAAAGCGGTCAACTATGTTTTTAGCACCAAAGCAAGAAGCTTCAACTAAAGCTCTAAAGATGCGTGGTGCATCACTAGCTAAATCAAGCTTACTGATTGCACCTTTTAATTCTTGATTTGCATCGGGTGTTCTTCTACCATTTAGCCAGTCTAAAGCTAATTCATCATCATCAGTTTTCGCTAATGCAGCTGCCTGCTTACTTAATTCAGGAATAATCTGATCCAATAATTCTTGTTCTAAAGTAGCGAGAGCATTTGCATCTAATAAGGTAGAATTGCGAAGCAGATTTTTTATTGGCCATGATAAAACTTCTTTGAACCAGGCATATATATCACCAAATGCCGATTGACCAGCTTCTAATCCTAACATTCCTGGGATAACTGAGCCATTTACTTGTCCGCAAATACCTTTTATCAATTTACCATCAATGTCTGCCAGTGGGACAGCCAGAATATCGCAGGTGGAAGTACCCATCACTTTACTTAAATAATAAGGCTCAATTTGTCCGCCAACAGCACCCATATGTGCATCAAATGCTCCAACACCAATTAATACTTCATTATTTAGACCTAATCGTGTTGCCCATTCTGAACTGATTAATCCGGCAGATTCATCAGAAGTATAAGTTTCTTTAAATAGACGATCAGTATAGCCATCTAACAATGGGTCAAGGCTTTTGAAGAATTCGTTTGGTGGTAAACCATTAAATTCTTCAGACCAAAGGGCCTTATGTCCGGCCGCACAACGACTTCTTTTCATTTCCGAAATATCGGAGCCACCTGTAAGCAGGAAAGGAATCCAGTCGCAATGTTCTACCCATGAATAACAAGCTTCTTTAACTTCGGCATCGGCACGTAAAATATGTAGTAATTTGGACCAGAACCATTCTGATGAATAAATTCCACCACAATATTTAAGGTAATTGACGTCTTGCAATGCGGCATGCTGATTAATTTGCATAGCTTCTTTTACCGAAGTATGGTCTTTCCAAAGTACGAACATAGCGTTTGGGTTGCTTTCAAACTCAGGTAATAACGCAAGCGGAATACCCTGTTGGTTAACGGCGACAGGAGTAGAACCTGTTGTATCTACGGCAATTGCTTTGATATTTGCAGCGATAGTAGCACCACCAGCTTTCTGAATACAATCTTTTATGCTTTGTTCCAGTCCCTCTATATAGTCCAGTGGGTGTTGTCTGAATTGGTTTTTTGCAGGGTTACAATATAAACCCTTTTGCCAGCGGGGATAGTAAAAAACAGATGAAGCGAGTTCTGCTCCATTGTTTGCATTAATAATAACCGAACGTACAGAATCCGATCCATAATCAACCCCTATAACGTATTGATCTTTGCTCATATTTAGTTAATTAAATGTCTAATTAACGTTTATTATTTTTAATAAAAGAATTTTTGTAAATATTCCTTATTTATGAGCTAAGCTGTTCTTATCCAGTTATTAGTTTGTCTGGGTTTGGAATGATATTTAAGAAAGCCTGAAAGTTTGCATGGTATTTTTTCTTATCAAGTTTAAAATAAAAGGCACCTTTTTTAGAACCAGACTTATCCTTTTCATCTAATTTGATGAGTAGTTTTGTAGCGGTTAATTTCCTGATAAAGTTACGGTTGTCTATCTGTGTGTTATATACATCTTCATATAGATTTTGTAATTGAGGGACCGTAAATTTCTTTGGTAAAAGTTCAAAAAGAATAGGGTGGAGTGCAGCTTTGTACCTTATTTTTTTCTTGGCTGTTTCGACCATTTCATCATGATCGAATATGAGTGTTGGTGCATCTTTTAATAGAAACCATTCAGCATGGTATTGATCATTTATTTGTGTTTCATATTTATGTATATCAATTAAAGCAAAATAAGTTACAGAGAATGTTCTTTCAATAGGATCTCTATGCGGATCTCCATAAGCTTGAATCTGTTCAAGATAAACATCTTTTAGGCCTGTTAATTGTGTGAGTACACGGTTGGCTGCACCATCTAGACTTTCCTGTGGACTAACAAAACCACCCATCAAACTCCATTTATCTTTTTCTGGCTCAAAACCTCTTTTAATCAATAGGATTTTAAGGTGCTCTCCATCAAAACCGAATACTATACAATCTACAGCTATTAAGAAACGGGTTTGATCATTATATTTTTTCATATGGAATATAAATTGTTTTTCAATTGTATTGAAGCTATCAGGTCTATCAGAATTTACTTATCTTGTTTTTGCATTTTGCTATAACTTGATGGTTCATTACCTTTAAGGTAATTCTTTCAAAAATGTAAATATATTATAATACTTAATATTAATTGTTATTGTGACGTTTAATATCTTTTAATACATTAGTGGACTGATCAAATATAAAAAAAACACTATATGAACAACTATTTCAAAACTATCTGTTTACTTTTTATTGCAGCCGGGACATTAAGCAGCTGCGGAAATACAACCAATAGCAATTCCTCTGGCAAGGACAGTACTGATGTTACAGCTGTTAATATTCCTGATCAGGCTGATTTTAAAGCTAATATAGAGGGTAATTCAGTAAACCTATATGTTTTAAAAAACAAAACTGGTGCAGAGGTAGCTATAACTAACTATGGTGGAAGGGTAGTTTCTTTGTTGGTACCCGATAAAAATAATCAATTTAAAGATGTCGTTTTAGGTTATGATAACTTGAAATCGTATCAGAAAAAAGGTGAGGCTTTTTTCGGCGCATTAATCGGTCGTTATGGTAATCGAATTGCTAATGGGAAGTTTATATTAGATGGAAGAACATATGATCTTGAGCTTAATGATGGCGTAAATACGCTTCATGGTGGCTTTAATGGTTTCTGGAGTAAAGTTTGGGGGGCTAAGAAAGTAGATGACCAAACGTTGGAACTTTCTTATTTATCTAAAGATGGTGAAGCAGGTTATCCAGGGAATTTAAACGTTAAAGTAACTTATGATTGGACAGATGATAATGAACTTAAAATAAGTTATTATGCCACAACTGATAAAAATACTGTCGTTAACTTAACCAACCATGCTTATTTTAATCTGAATGGCGCAGGAGATGCAACTATAACAGATCACCTGCTACAAATTGCTGCTGATGGATATACACCAGTTGATTCTACCTTAATCCCTACTGGTAAAATAGAACCAGTTGCAGGTACACCATTTGATTTTAATACACCAACTTTAATTGGCCAAAGGATTAATAATATTGATCAGCAATTGAAATATGGTAAAGGTTATGACCATAATTATGCATTGAGGAAAGCTGCTGGTTTGCAAAAAGTAGCTACAGTGAGTAGTACCAAGACAGGCATTGTAATGGATATATTCACAGAAGAACCAGGTTTACAGTTTTATAGTGGTAACTTTTTAACTGGTGAAGAGAAGGATGGTAAAGGTCAGATCAGCTACCCACACCGTTCAGCATTCTGCCTGGAAACACAACATTTTCCTGATGCACCAAATCAACCAAATTTTGCCTCAACAACGTTAAAACCCGGACAGGAGTATAAAACAGTAACTATATACAAGTTTAGTGTACAGAAATAGTCTGTGATTTATAATTGCATTACTTATCCTATATCAATGTCTAAGCTTATAGAACAAGGTAACTTTGTGTTATAAAAATAGATAAATATTATAAAATTATAAAGATATGGAATTAGGTATAGGCATGTTCGGCGATTTAGCAATCGATCCGCAAACAGGAAAACCAAGATCTGCAAAATTAAAACTTCAAGAAATTATTGAGCAGATTAAACTGGCTGATGAAGTAGGTTTAGATGTATTCGGTATGGGAGAACATCACCGTCCGGATTATGCGGTTTCATCACCTGAAATTGTATTGGCTGCCGCTGCGAGTGTGACAAAGAATATAAAGTTGATGAGTACTGTAACGGTATTGAGTTCTGCTGAACCTGTTAAAGTATATCAGGACTTTTCTACCATAGATCTGATCTCGAACGGACGCGCTGAAATTGGTGTAGGCCGAGGAAGTTTTATTGAGTCATTCCCTCTTTTTGGTTATGATCTTAAAAACTATGATAAGTTATTTGAAGAGAAGCTTGATCTACTCCTTAATATCAATAACAATGAAATTGTAAACTGGAGTGGCGACCTTCGTGCACCTCTTGTTAACCAAATGGTATTGCCAAGGGCTACGAACGATGGACAATTACCTATATGGATTGCTGTCGGGGGAACACCACAATCGGTATTACGTGCTGCGGTTTTGGGACTGCCATTAATAGTAGCAATTATAGGAGGGATGCCAAGACAGTTTCAGCCATTAATTGAATATTATAAAGAACAATATGTAAAACATGGTCACGACATTAATAAAATGCAAATAGGCATACATTCGCATTCATTTGTTAGTGATAATGAACTTGGGGCAGATGGTTATTTCAGTAAGTATGCTGCACAAATGGATAGAATCGGAGCATCAAGAGGTTGGGCACCTTATACCAAGGAGCAATATGATGGAGGACGTTCTAAAGAGGGCGCATTATTTATAGGTGAAGCAGCCGAAGTAACTGATAAAATTCTTTATATGCATGAGTTGTTTGGTATTACACGTTTCATTGCACATATGGATATTGGTGATCCGTCTCATGCAGAAATGATGAAATCAATTGAAATTTTCGGTAATCAGGTAGCACCTGCTGTTAGAAAAGCACTTGGTTAATAAAACCTATGGAGATTAACTAGCCCTAGCTTTTAGCAAAAAAGGAATTCTCTTCTGAGTCTGCATTTCTTTGGCACTGAAAAGTGCAATGAACGCTAAGGACTCTTAAAAGAATTCTTTTTTTGCTTTTAATTCTACACCAAATGATTCCTGTATCCAATGATTTACAACTAATACCGTAATCACTTCATTTGGAATTGATCCTGCATCTAATAATTAAACCTTCAACCTTTGAATGCGAACCGCATTTAAAATTGCCAATAAAGCAACCCCTACATCGGCAATTACAGCCTCCCATAGGGTAGCCACACCACCAGCACCCAAAATCAACACGATGATTTTAACACCCATAGCCAAACCAATATTCTGCCATACAATGTTTTTGGTTAGTTTTCCAATCCTTATCGCAGTAACAATCTTCGATGGCTGATCATTTTGTATCACAATATCTGCCGTTTCAATGGTCGCATCACTACCCAAACCTCCCATGGCAATCCCTGCGTCAGCAAGCGCTACCACTGGAGCATCATTTACGCCGTCGCCCACAAAAGCAATATGTTTACCTTCTTTCTTGAGCGCTTCAACCTTTTCTACTTTATGCTCCGGTAAAAGATCACCATAAGCCTGATCAATCCCCAAAATACCAGCTACCTTATTTACAACACTTTGCTTATCACCACTTAGCATTACCGTTTTGATATTCAGCTTATGCATTGCAGCAATCGCTTGCTTTGCATCTTCTTTAATCTCATCTGCAATGGTAATGTAGCCTGCATATTTTCCATCAACAGCCAGGACGACAATAGTATCAGCTTCAGTATCTATAGTGTTATCGTAATCAATATTAAACTTTTTAAGCAACTTGGTATTTCCGGCAAGTACGGCTTTTCCATTTACATTACCCTTAAGTCCGTGGCCAGCTATTTCTTCTACATCAGTAATTGTGGTTTTATGGAAATCATCACCAGCGTACTTTATTACAGCAAGACCAATAGGGTGGGTAGATTTACTTTCTATAGCTGCTGCCAGAAGAACTAGTTCCTTTTCATCAAAACTATTGGTAACAACTTTTTGAACTTCAAAAACTCCTTTTGTTAAAGTGCCGGTTTTATCCATTACTATGGCATTTACTTTGGTCATCACATCAAGGAAATTTGATCCTTTAAACAAGATGCCATTCTTAGAAGCCAGGCCAATACCACCAAAATAGCCTAAAGGAATAGACACTACCAGAGCACAAGGACAGCTAATTACCAGGAAAACCAAACCTCTGTATAACCAATCTCTAAACACATAATCAGATACGAAGAACCAGGGTAGGGCGACCACTAATACTGCCAGTAAAAACACAATAGGTGTATATATTTTAGCAAATCTGGAAATGAACAATTGTGTTTGCGATTTGCGAGCAGTGGCATCCTGAACCATTTCCAGAATCTTACTCAATTTACTATCTTTAAAAGAAGCTTTCACTTGAACCTCAGAAACTTGATTTAGATTAATCATACCCGCTAAAACAGGTTCTCCCTTGGCCTTATTATCGGGTTTACTCTCGCCCGTGAGTGCAGCAGTATTAAATGTAGCTTTGTCTGATAATAGAATCCCGTCTAATGCAACCTTTTCGCCTGGTTTAATTTGGATCGTTTCATCAATAGTAACCTCGGAAGGAGCAATCGTCAATATTTTTCCATCCCTGATCACATCAACCACATCTGGCCGGATGTCCAATAAAGCCTTAATGCTTCGTTTAGCATTGTTTACAGCAGAATCCTGGAACCATTCGCCAATAGAATAGAACACCATTACAGCTACACCCTCGCTAAAAGAACCAATAGCAAAAGCACCGATGGTGGCCACACTCATTAAAAAGAATTCGTTAAAGAAATCGAGTCTCAATGCTTTTCTGAATGCCAAATTAAGCACATTATAGCCGGCAAGGAGGTAAGCAGGGATAAAAATAATTAGTTGTGTAAGGGTGTTAAAAGTGATATGGAAACCATATTCCAATACCATCATGACTACGACAACAAGTAATGAAGTAAGCAATGGCCAATGACTTAACCATCCTGCAGGTTCTTCTGAACCGTGGTTATGACCATCATCGTCACTGTGTTCCTGATTAGTCTGACTGGGATTAATATGGTTACTGTTTACCTGAGCGCCGATATTGATGGAGTCATCAATAGCACAACAATCTTTATGTATATTCGATACTTTCATAGCCTTATATTATATAACAAATATAAGCGCTATAGCGATGCAATGCTATTGCAAACTAGCTGAAGCATGTTAATTCAAGTTGTGGCTATCCCCTTTAAAGCGGGTTAACTAGAAAAGGCTTAACTGCAAAGTTCGCAAACCCCCTTAATTATAAGGTTCATTTCTTCTTGTTTGAATCCCTTAGGTAATGAAATTTCAGGTATTTTGGTGTTTGGCAGGCAAAATGTCTCATTACAGGTATTACAATAAAAATGAACATGAAGATCGTGATGGTTTTCACCATCACAATCTTGTTCACATAAAGCATACTTGGTAGCCCCACTACCATCCTCAATACTATGTACAAGACCTTTCTCCTCGAAAGTTTTTAAAGTTCTGTATAATGTAATGCGGTCGGAGGGGGCCATACCTTTTTCAAGATCATTTAAACTTATAGCAGCAGTTTGTTTTATTAGAAAATCCAAAACCAATATCCGCATAGCGGTAGGATTAACCTGCTTATCTTTAAGTGTTTTTTCAATATCTGTCATATACCTAATGCTAAATGTTTAATCGCCAATAGATAAGGGTTATCCTCTACCAGGTTAATGGCTATGTTCTGCGGGTCCTGCAGCTTTAGACTGCAAATAAAAGGCCCCTTTTGTTACTACTTGAACATCGG
>JBEBUV010000033.1:0-36975 GCA_040393085.1 Pedobacter hiemivivus
AGCGTAAAGAAGATAAATCATTTAAATCAAGATCTCTAAAATCATGAATATATTTAAAAGTCAATTATTTTTAATAATAGCAATTCTTATTGTAGTTACCGCTTGTAATAATAAGCCTGCAGAGGTAAATGGTAGTGGTACCAGAGTAATGAAAGGCTTATATAGTTACGGTCCGGAACTGAAGTCCTTTGCCGAGTGTGAAGAAGGTAATGAGTACTGGGTTGCTGACAGTGCCAAGACACTGGAACTTGCTTATAATAACCTCGAGTTTGAAAAGCCTTATGAGCCTGTTTATATAGAAGTGGAATGTCATGCTGTGAAATCTGATAGCTTGAGTATGTCCGCTGATTTTGATTCTACTCTTGTGGTAACCAAATTATTAAAGATTTCAAAAGAGATTCCTGATGGCCCTTGTAATTAAGGAATAAGGTAAATGTTTTGTTTAATTGGGGAGATTATTCCTTTCTCTTCTGCCATTTTAAACATCATATCAATAGCTTTTCTGCCTTCTGTCCCTAATTCCAGGCTGTATTGATTTACGTACAAATCAATATGTTTATACATCACCTCTTCATTCATTTCCTGCGCATGTTGTTTAATGAATTCAAGGGATGATTTGGGGTTGGCGAATGCAAACTCTACAGATTTTTTGATGAGTCTATTTACTTTTTCTTTAGTAGCCTGATCAAGATTTCTGTTGATTACAATGCCTCCTAAAGGAATGGCACATCCTGTTTCCTGTTCCCAATAATTGCCCAGATCTATGATTTTATGCAGACCTTTATCAGTATAAGTAAACCTGTTTTCATGGATGATTAATCCAAGGTCAATCCTGTTTTCCAATAAGGACCTTTCAATTTCCGAGAAAATCATTTCCTGTTTATCCGTCAAAAGGGGGAATGCGATTCCCAGTAGAAAGTTCGCAGTGGTATATCGACCGGGTATCCCTACTTTATAAGAGGCATCTAAGTTTTCTTTATTTTTAACTAAGTCTTCGTTGTGACAAATTAATAAGGGGCCAACACCAAATCCCAATGCACTTCCTGAATCCAGTAGTGCATATTGCTCACATACATATGCAAAAGCATGAAAGCTAAGTTTTGTTATATCCAGTTCTCCTTTTAAAGCTTTCTGATTAAGCGTTTCCACATCATCAAAGAATACCTCGAATTCTAAACCTTCAGTGTCAATTTTGTGATGTATTAATGCATCAAAGATAAAAGTATCATTCGGACAGGGAGAAAAGCCAAGACTAAGTTTCATGTGGTAAAGGTAAGGACTAGAAAAAAATGCTTGGTTAAGTATTTGTCAAAAATCCGATAGCCCAATCATTTAGGCTTTTTATTGCCGGAGCTATTTGCCAACGTTCTTTATTTCTAGGTTCTACATAATTAGAGATGCTTCGTATTTGTAAGCATGGTATTGACTCCTTTTCACAACAATATAGTACAGCAGCACCTTCCATACTTTCAGTTTGGGGTTTACATTGTTCAATTACTTTTGAAATGCTGTTATTATTTCCATGTACACGGTTTACCGTGATTCCATGTACTTTTGGTAGCTTATCTACACTGTTATTTAATAGGTTGTTCCTTGCTTCAAACCTGGCTTTTCCGAAGCCCAACTGATCAATGCTTAAAAAAGAATCATTGTTTTCTGCTCCCAGTTCTGCAAATTCATCAGATGTTATATTTACGACTGTTGCCAAGGGCATATTTATGTCAAAAGAACCTGCAATGCCGAGGTTCAGGACAAGCTTGTATTTTGATGACAGGTGCTTACCTAAAGCATACGCAGTGGCTGTCATTCCGACGCCTGTAATCAACAAATCGAACTCTTTGGTCCTAACAAAGTCCTGTTCAGGTAACTGGAAATGTGTGGCCAAAAAAGCTATTTCCGCTCTTGTGGCGGCAACCAAAAGAAGTTTCATGATAGCTAAGTTAGATAATTAACCTTTCACCCTTTAACCTTTCTGCGTATATTTGTCAATAATATAAGAGACAATGATTTATATAACCAGAAAAGCATCATTTAACGCAGCACATAAATTGTCCAGACCAGATTGGACTGAAGATAAGAATACTGAGGTTTTTGGTAAATGTGCCAATCCGAACTGGCATGGTCACAATTACCAGCTTTATGTAACAGTAAAAGGTGAAATAAACCCGGAGACAGGCTTTTTAGTTGACCTAAAATGGCTTAAAGACATCACCAATACTCATGTTGTTGATAAGATTGACCATAAAAACCTGAATCTTGATGTTGATTTTATGAAAGGTAAACTGGCATCAACAGAAAACCTGGCAATCGCCATTTGGGAACAATTGGCTGATTTGATTGCAGCTTCTGGAGCAGAATTACATAGCATAAAAATTTACGAGACTGAAAATAACTTTGTTGAATATTTAGGTCAATAACTGTACATAATGAACAATACAAATCATTTAGATGAGGAAGAGGATAACGGATACATTAAAATAGACCGTTATAATGAGGGTAAAATAGCTGCAGTTGCAGACCATTATAAAGATATTTTAGGACAACTGGGAGAAGACCCTAATCGTGAAGGTTTGATTAAAACGCCAGAGCGTGTTGCTAAAGCGTTGCAATATCTTACACATGGTTATGACCTTAATCCGGCAGAGATATTGCGTTCAGCAATGTTTAAAGAGGACTATAGTCAAATGGTTGTGGTAAAGGATATAGAGGTTTTCTCTATGTGTGAACATCATATGCTTCCATTCTTTGGGAAAGCCCATATTGCTTACATTCCAAATGGTCATATAGTTGGTTTAAGCAAAATACCACGTATTGTTGATGCTTTTGCCCGTAGATTGCAAGTACAGGAGCGTTTAACTAATGAGATCAGAGATTGTATTCAGGAGACATTAATGCCTGCTGGTGTAGCTGTAGTTATTGAGTGCAAGCACCTATGTATGGCAATGAGAGGGATTCAGAAACAAAATTCAGTGACCACAACTTCAGCTTTTACAGGTGAGTTTGCAAAAGATAGAACCAGAGCTGAGTTCTTAAGACTAATTACAGCGAACTTACATTAATAATATAAACAAGGATAAAGGAACAAAGAGTACTTAATCTTTGATCCATGCTCCTTAATCTTTAATCAAAAATAAAACAATGAAAGCATATATATTTCCAGGACAAGGTGCGCAGTTCTCGGGCATGGGTAAAGAACTTTATGAAAATGAAGAAGCAAAACGCTTATTTGAGCAAGCCAACGAGATTATTGGTTTTCGTATTAGCGATATCATGTTCTCAGGTACTGATGAGGAACTGAAACAAACAAAAGTTACCCAACCTGCTATATTTTTACATTCCGTAATTTTAGCAAAAACATTGGGTGCAGATTTTAAACCTGATATGGTTGCGGGACACTCTCTAGGGGAGTTTTCTGCATTGGTAGCTGCTTCAGCTTTATCTTTTGAAGATGGATTGAAATTGGTAATCACAAGGGCTAATGCTATGCAACGTGCATGTGAATTGCAACCATCAACAATGGCTGCAATTCTTGGACTTGCCGATGATGTGGTAGAAAATATATGTGCAGGGATAGATGAGGTGGTTGTTGCTGCCAATTATAACTGCCCTGGACAAATTGTGATTTCAGGCACTATTGAGGGGGTTGATATTGCTTGTCAGAAATTAACTGAAGCAGGAGCGAAACGTGCATTGAAGTTAAATGTAGGTGGTGCTTTCCATTCTCCGTTAATGGAGCCAGCGAGATTAGAGTTGCAAGAGGCAATTGAAAAAGTTGTAGTATTGCCTCCGGTATGTCCCATTTATCAGAACGTAGATCCAGTACCGAATACTGATCCTGAAAAAATTAAAGCCAACTTGATTACACAATTAACCGGAGCAGTAAAGTGGACGCAGACTATTGAGCAAATGATTGCTGATGGAGCTGATGAATTTGTTGAAGTGGGCCCGGGAAATGTACTGCAAGGATTAGTAAAAAAAGTAAATAGGGCGATTCAGACAAGCTCTGCCACAAAAGTATAAATTGTAATAAATATTTAATGATAGAACAAGCGTGAGTATAAGAGGTAAAATAAGATTTCTTTTATTAGTACTGGGCGCTTGTTGTATCATTACAGCATTATCGTTAAAACACTCTATAACAAAAAAGGAACTGCTCAGATATGACGCTAGTCAGCTGCAAGAAAACCTTAATGTTAAAGAGCAAGTTATTTATGATTTTCTTGCTGATAGCCTGAGGGTAAAGCAGGCCAAAAATTTTGCTCTGAATGAGCGGGAAAGTGCAGATTTCATCAAGACTTATTCTAATCAAGGGATTAATCTCCTGGTTTATAAAGATGATGAACTGAAATTTTGGAGTTCATTTAACGCTTTCCCTACTGACCCTGAGTCAGTAAATGAGGGGGCTTCTTTTGTGGAACTCCGTAATGGATATTATGAGTTCATCAAGAAAACTTCTGGAGATCATATGTTCATCTTTCTTATTGAAATAAAAAGAAAGTTTGATATCCAAAATCATTATCTCGAAAATAATTTCTCACAATTTCTATCGCCTTCAAACTCGCTTTTACTGGCTAGTTATTCTGATCTTGAGGTCTTTAGTGTAAAGAATGTTAAAGGTGATTCGCTTTTTGAAGTTAAATTAAAGCAAGGTTATATAAAGAATATTTACAGCAGTATTGAGGTGTGGCTTTGGGTCGTAGGACTTTTTAGTATTTGCTTATTTGTCAATTCGCTATGTGCCTGGATGGTGAGGAGCGGATATCTTGTAGCAGGAACTTTTCTATTGATGATCTTCTTCTTGATGGTTAGGATTACTGACCTGGAGTACGGTTGGTTTAATAACCAGTTTAATCTTCAGATATTTAGTCCAACAATCTTTGGAGAAAGCTTTTTTCTACCCTCCCTTGGAGATTTCTTGCTAAACGTGATCTGTCTAACATGGGTTGTATTGTTTGTTTACACCTATAAGGATAAATATCAGTTGCCAAAATGGCTAAAGATTAATAAGGCAGCAGGATTAGCTTTTCACCTGCTTTTGTTAATTGTTTTTTCAGCTTTAGCATTTTTATTTGATCAGGTATTCCTGGGGCTGATCATCAATTCGAAAATTAATTTTAACATTACCAATATCATTAATCTGGGTTTAATCAGCTGGATTTGCATCATTATTTTATGTTTGGTGTGGTTTAATGTTTATTTGGTTGGAAATATTATGATGCAGCAAACGTTGCAGACTAAGGTGATCAACAGAGAACGGTTGATCTTATTCATTAGCGTATTTTTAGCCTATTTGGTATACCGACTCATAACAGGATTCAGCATTTTCTTTATCGCCTATGCACTGTTTATATTCATCATGGGCTGGAATATTTATATCAGGAATAACAGGTTTTCTATAGGCATATTTGCAGCTCTGTTTTTCTGTCTGGCCTTTATAACTTCTATTAAATACCTTAGGTTTACTGAGGTCAAAGAAAAAAGTAAACGACATACCATTGCTCAAAAATTGAGTTCTGCTGATGATCCAAAAATTATCAATTCCATTCAGAACCTGGAGAAAGCAGTATCAACTGATGCCTTTATTGCTGAGTATTTTAAAAGACCAGTATTAGATGGCACTTTTAACCTGGAAAAACATGTTAATAAGATTCTGCTAGATGGTTATCTAACTCAATATGAGTATAATTTGTATGAATACAATGGGGATGACTCTGCCATATCTAGTAAGGGCGCGGTTCCATTAAGTTATTATAGGAGTCTGATTAGGTCAGGTTCCGTTAAGGTTCCGGAATCTAAATCATTTTACAGGCTCAATTATACTTTCGGTTATCAGAATTATTTTGGGATGATTCCTATTGTTGTTGATAATCATATACTTGGAACACTGGTTATTGACCTTAAGTCACCGCAATATAATTACAATAGTCAGTTGCCAGAGATTCTGGTTGATGGGAAAGTGAAAGTTGAAGAGGATTACAGCGATTATTCTTTCGCCTTTTATAACTCAGGTAAATTGATCAATCAATCTGGGAAGTATACTTATAAGCTCTCTAACAGCGTATTTAATGGGCAGGTAGGTAAAAGTATTATTGTTAATGATACACTTAATTATACTCATCTGGTGTACATGCCTGCTAGCTCAAAAGTTATTGTAATTAGTAAGGAGCGGGTTTCTTATGTGGTAAGATTGGCTACTTTGTCTTTCTTTTTCCTCGTTTTTATTCTTTTTTCAGTTTTAATTTATACGCTAATATGGCTGGTTAAAAATATAGATCGTAGTTGGGGTGGGTGGTTTAATATTAACCGATCGCTTATGATCAACGCAAATAAAATCCTTTATAAAACAAGGATACAATTCTCTATTGTGCTGTCGGTGGTTGCTACGTTATTGATTGTGGGCTGGACAACTTATTTTTATATCAGAGACGAATACCGCAGGCAACAGGAAAGCTTTATTAAAGAGAAAATTAGAAAAGTACAGCTGTCTTATGAAAAGTATATCTTCAGTACCGGAGGAATTCCTGAAGTAACAGATCAGAGTAATGATGATTTTAAGCAGTTTGCGAATATAAATGCTGCCTTTTTAAATCTGTTTGATACAGAAGGTAATGTGCGTTTTACTTCACTTCCAAAGATTTACGATTTTGGGATCATTGGCAGAAAAATGGAAGCTAGTGCATATATCTATTTAAAACTGCGGCAGGTTTCAGAATATATTAATCAAACTGAACAGATTGGCGACTTTAAATATGCATCTGCTTATGCGCCGATTAGAGATGCTCAAAATAGAACCATAGCTTATATTGGTTTACCATATTATGGCAATGAGGCTGATTATAACGCTAAAATTGGTTTATTTATCAATACACTCATTAATATTTATGCCTTGGTATTTGTGGCCATAGGTATATTAGCAGTTTTTCTGGCCAATCAAATCACTAGTCCGCTTACTTTCATACAAGACAGTATTCGTAAAACTAAGCTGGGTCAAATCAATCAGCCTATTCAATGGTCGCGACATGATGAGATTGGGTCCTTAATCAAGGAGTATAATAAAATGATTGCTGCGCTTGAAGAAAGTGCGGTTAAGCTGGCTCGTTCTGAACGTGAGAGTGCATGGCGTGAGATGGCGAAACAAGTGGCTCATGAGATTAAAAACCCATTAACCCCATTGAAACTAGGGGTGCAGCTATTAGAAAAGTCCTGGAAAGAAAAGGATGTTAATTTTGAAAAGAAGTTTGAAAGGTTCAATAAGTCGTTTATTGAACAGATAGATAGCCTGTCGACCATCGCTTCTGAGTTTTCAAACTTTGCAAAGATGCCGGATACAAAACTTGAAAAGCTTAGGCTATTACCTATTATAGAGCAGGCTAGAAATATCTTTACAAATACTGAGGATGCTGAGATCACTGTTTTTAACAATACCAGTGTAGATGTATTTGTCTTGGGAGACAAAGATCAGTTGCTTAGGACCTTTAATAATTTACTTAAAAATGGAATTGAAGCGGGCACTGTAAATGACAAATGCGTAATAAAGATTCAGGTTTTTAACGATAAATCTGATGTTTTTATTGAAGTTCAAGATAATGGAAACGGCATAGATCTTTACCTGCAGGACAAAATCTTTGTGCCTAATTTTACAACCAAGTCTTCCGGAACCGGATTAGGTCTTGCCTTTGTTAAACAGGCTGTAGAAAATGCAGGAGGTAGTGTTGATTTTAGATCTGAATCTACAAAAGGAACCACCTTTTACCTTAGTTTCCCTTTATCTTAAGGTTGTAGACGCTTTACCCATTGTAAATCCATCAGCATATAGAATAATAGAATAATTGCCGCTAATAAACGAATTCGGATTTACCCAATCCATAGTATAGGTTACATTATCGTCATTATATAATATTGTAGTGGATGAAGTGTATTGCATTTCCTGACCATCGGCTTCAAACATATTGTCCTCATCTGCAATTAAATTCCCCGCAGGATCAAAAATGCGTAGGTATATTTTATGGTAGTTTTTTTCGGCCAGTGGGTTTGGAACAATTGTGAACTGAACACTTAATTTTTTTGCAGTACTGGCACGTGTTACCTCAATATTTTTTCCGCTGCTTTTAACTCTGTAGGCAAAAATGTGCACATTGCTAGCTTTTAAAGATGCGCTTGTTTTAACCTTGGCGCTTAGTTCAGCATTTTTTTGAGCCAGTTTGTTGGCCTTAATGCTTTCCGAATTAGCAAATTCGCGTAGATTGTCTCGTTGTGTTTTAAGGGTTGTATTCTCCTTTTTTAAATGGGAAATCTGCTCATTATGGACTTTCACAAATTGTCTCAACTCACGAATTTCTCTTTGCGCGATATCTAAATTCTGTTTGGTAAGCACCCCTTTTTCAAGAGCATTTTTAAGCTCGGCTATTTTTTTTCTAGCAGATGATTGTTCATTTTGAAGCTTCTCTGTCAGGACCATATTCAGGTTGTTTGACTTGTCCAGTTCAAATTCAATCTTTTCAACCTCAAGCTTTAACCTGTCTTTTTCGGTGTTTATAGAAACAAAACGCTCGCTTTGTCGCTCGTCTTTTATGTATAAATATGCATTGATACCTAGTAAAGTAGCTATTACAACAATCAAAAAATAGATTTTGTTACGATCGCCTTTATTTACAATATCATTTTTGTCTGACATTCTTTAGTTTTAATACTTAGTAAAAAAGGAATAGCTTTTATGCAGAGTTAGGTAAAAAAACACTCAATTTGTATGAGAGATAAAAAAAAATCGTTTAATTGCTTAGATCAGTTACAGAACTGTATACTGAACACAACAAAATGAAACCTAGTTTATATCACATCTAATCACAAAAAATGTTCAAAATATTAATCTATGCACTATTATCAATAACAATAACCCCTATTTCCCTAATAGCACAGACACCATCAAAAATTGCTCCAAAAAGAGAATTTAGGGGAGTATGGGTTGCAACAGTTGCTAATATTGACTGGCCTTCAAAGCCGGGACTTAGTGTTGATCAGCAAAAGCAGGAGTTGATCGGCTTGATGGATCATCATAAAGCCAATGGAATGAATGCAATTGTGTTACAGGTTAGACCAGCTGCAGATGCATTTTATTCTAAATCGAGAGAGCCATGGAGCCAATGGTTAATGGGGAAGCAGGGACAAGCACCTGCACCGGGTTATGATCCACTTGAATTTGCTATAAAAGAGGCTCATTTTAGAGGAATGGAGCTACATGCATGGTTTAATCCTTATAGAGCAACTATGAGTGCTAATACGGTGGTTAGTGCAGATCATATGACCAGAAAAAGGCCAGATTTATTTTTTGTTTACGGAGGTAAAAAGCAATTTGATCCGGGAATTCCTGAAGTAAGAGAGTACATTGTACAAGTCATTCTTGATGTGGTAAAGGGATATGATATAGATGGTATTCACTTTGATGATTATTTCTATCCTTATAAAATTGCGGGACAAACTATTAATGATGCGGCCACATTTCGTAAATACTCAAATGGTTTTACCAATGTGGCAGATTGGCGTCGAAATAATGTGGACCTCTTGATTAAACAGCTCGATGATAGTATCCATCACTATAAGAAATATGTAAAATTCGGAATAAGTCCTTTTGGAATCTGGAAAAATAAAGCTGAAGATAGTTTAGGTTCTGCAACAAATGGCTTGTCGAATTATTCAGAACTATATGCGGATTCAAGGAAATGGGTTAAAGAGGGATGGGTTGATTATATCAATCCACAGATTTACTTTAGTTTTACCCGTAGGGCTGCTCCATTTGGAACATTGGTTGACTGGTGGAGTAATAATAACTTTAACAGACATGTTTATGTAGGTCATGGTGCTTATTTAATACATAATGGTATGAGTAAAAAGGAAGCAGCATGGGCGCTTCCACATCAAATTCCAAATCAGATCAAGTATATCAGGAATAATAACCGGATCCAGGGGAGTGTTTTTTTTAGCTCTAAGTCTTTCACTAATGTTGCAAGGGCACTTGGAGATTCTTTAAGAAATAATTTATACAAATACCCGGCTTTGCCTCCGCAAATGCCTTGGTTGGATGATATTATTCCTAATCAGCCACAGAATCTTTCTGCTGAAGTTCATAAAGATGGTGTTCACTTGAAATGGGAGAAACCACTAAAAGCATCAGATGGAGAAACTGCTTCAGGCTATGTGGTGTACCGCTTTAATGAGGGAGATAAAATCGATATCCTGGATGCAAAGAATATTCTTAAAATAAGCTTTGAAGATTTACACCAGTTTATAGATACAAATGTAGAGAAAGGGAAAAGATACAATTATCTGGTTACTGCATTAGATAGACTTAAGAATGAAAGCGAACCATCAGGTCCTGTAGGAATTGAAGCGCAGGATTTGGCTAGTGCAGTTGAGGGGCAGGAAATAGATTTAGGAGAAAAGAACAAGGAGTAAGGATAATCTTTGCTCCTTACTCCTTGTTCTTTAATATCTCTTACTTCTGTGGCATGAGTACCATGCGGATATAATTCTCGTCATTTAAGAACTTCTGCGCGGTTTCTTTTGAAGTTTCAATAGTAACCTTGTCTAGTCTTTCCTTAGTACTGAGTACCTGATTCAAATCATCCCCATACTTTTCACGAGTGCTCAGGTAGTTTAACCAAAAGCTGTTGTCGCGTAAGCTAAGTTCTTGTTGACGTTGTTCTTCGGATTTAAATTTAACGATGTCATCAGCTGTGGCACCATTATCTTTGATATGTTTAACCTCATCAAGAGCCGCTGCGATAAGTTTTTCAACATTTGCAGTCGCGCAACTAAATGATATAGTGAAGTAATAATGTGCTTTTGGATACTTACTTACGCTTAACCCAACATTTGGACTATAAACTCCGCTTTCTTTTTCACGCAATCGCTCCAATATCTTATTCTCTAAGGCCGATTTTAAAGCGTCTAGCTGCATGTTTGTGTCAGCGTTATATTCATAGTCGCCGTGGATATATAGTCGCACAGCAGCCTTGTCTTCAAGTCCTTTGTATACAGTTTTGCTCACCTTGCCTTTCGGAGGGTAAACACCATTGTCAACAAAGTTCTGCTTCTTGTTTAATGAGGGTAGACTTGCTATATAAGTTTCAAGAAGTGGTTTAATAGTTTCGATGTTAAACGAGCCAACAATTACAAATGTTTGCTCACTATTGTCTGCAAAACGATCTTTATAGAAGTCAAATGCACCATCCAAAGATATTTTATCCAGGTCTGCAATTGTAGTAGGCATAGCGCGTTTATGATATGAAGATAGCACTGCTTGTATGGTATCACCAAAAACACTTTCGGGACTAGCGCTTCTGTTTTCGAGAGTTACTCTATAATCGCTGATGTTCTTATTAAAAATCTCCGCATCTTTCCTAGGATTTGTAGCATAAGCATAAACCATTTGGAACGCCGTTTCAAGATCTTTAGGAGTCGAACTGCCGCTGTATCCTTGGTAAAGGCTATTTACATAAGCTCCAGCTCTACCTGTATTTCCTGCAAGTAATTTGTTTAGCTGAGTAGGATTAAAATCGCCCACACCACTTCCTGGAATCAGACTAACTGCACTTGCAGATTGTACATTGGCATCTGTAGCTAAAGAAGTACCGCCTTTTGAGAATGAACTGAAAATAATCTGATCGTTTTTGAAATCTGTTGGTTTAAGTAAAACCTTAATACCATTGCTTAAAGTGAGTGTTGTAACGCCTACTTTGTCGTTTTTTTGCTCAGAAACAATCTTTCCTGCAATAGGTTGCTTTTCTAATAAAGGTTTATTTACAGAGTTGTCGACGTAAGCCGTTATATTGTTAGAAGAATTTTTTAATGCTGCTATCAATTGAGCTTCGGTAGGAAGGTTTGCTTTTTCTTTTTCTGGAGCTTGAACGATAATGATTTGATTATCTTTCGTAATCAAGGTTTTTGCCATTGCATTTACCTCAGCAAGCGTAATTTCAGACAATAGTTTGTTAGTCAGCTCATAAGAATATTCTGTAGAGGGGATACTAGTTCCAGATAGGAAGTGGTTAAGATACCTTTTTACTAAAGCAGCAGAGGCAGTTTTATCCTTTTCTTTCAACCTCACCTCGTTTCCTGCGGCAATGTTTTTCTTAGCAATATCTAATTCAGATTGTATAAAACCATATTTGTTCATACGCTCATTTTCAGTAAGAGCAGCTGTAAATGCTTTTTCGAGGGTAGCACCAGAAGTAGATACAGCAACAGATTGAAAGGCATTAAGGTTTGGTATTAATCCGCCTTGGAAAGCGCCAAAAGAACTTTGTGCTTGTAAGAAAGGAGCGTTGCCTTTTTGCATAATCTCTTGCATCCTCGCGCTTAACATGCTATTAATCATACCACCGATCATACTTTTTTTATAATCTACTGTAGTTTTTAATACATTTCCACGTTGTTTATACATGATCATAGCTACATTGTATTGCTGCTCTGGGTCAGTAATAATTTTTACAAGTGGACCAACGTTATCAGGTAGATCATAGTTTAAACGCTGACGTGGGCTTGTAGGATTGGTAAGGCTTGAGAAATTATCTTTAATTAACTTTTCGACTTCACTCACATCAAAATCACCAACTGCAATTACTGCTTGTAGGTTAGGTCTGTACCAATCTTTGTAAAAGTTTCTTATTTTATCATGTGTAAAATTATTCAGGATATCTATTTTTCCAATAGGCAGGCGATCAGCATAGCGGGAACCTTTCAGTAATACGGGTAATAACTGCTTGCTCATACGTTCTTGTGCATTTTTACCACGCTGACGATCTTCCTCAACGATTACTCCGCGTTCTTTATCTATTTCATCACCTTCCATAACAATCTTACCTGCCCAATTGGCAAGAATCTTGAAGCCGGTTTTAAAAACATCTGCACTGTCGGTTGGGATTGGTAATTGATAAACAGTTTGATCAAAACTAGTATAAGCATTTAAGTCTGCACCGAAACGAACTCCTGCTTTTTGCAGGTAATTGATCATTTCATTTTTTGGAAAATCTTTAGTTCCATTAAATGCCATGTGTTCTGTAAAGTGGGCCAGCCCCTGCTGATTGTCATCTTCCATTAACGAACCAATACGTGTTGCCAGGTATAATTCAGCTCTGTTTTTTGGTTCAGAGTTTTTTCTGATGTAATAAGTAAGCCCATTTGATAATGTACCAATTTTCACATTTGGATCATTGGGGATGAGAGTTCCGGAGGTTTTTGCAGCACTAGATACTGTTTGTTTCTTAACAACTGTATTCTTTTTTTGTGCATATGCGGGAGCATTTGCCACAAAAAGTACAGAGAGTCCAATGCTAAGGACGCTAAAATATTTTTTCATGAATTTAAGTTTATAATCAAACCTACGAAGGTCGAAAATTAGTTAGGTTGAATTTAACATAATTTAACAGTAATATGCAAGCCCTTTTACTAAACATTAAACTTTAATGAATATTTTCTTATTGTACATAATCCATAGAATGATCATCCAAAATACGACATAAGAAATCGCCCATATAAGAGAGGCATTTATTGGCGAGAAATGAGGTGTTATCCCTGCATATAACCAGGCTTGAAGATTCATTTCAGATCCATCCGCTACTTTTACTGAAAACATTCGGAGTGTTCTTAAAAAGAGCCCTGATAAAAAATAAACTGTGATTGCATTAACGCCATAAACTACAAATGGTTTGGTAAAGCGATTGTATTTTTGAATATCAATGATCCAATAGCAGAAAGCTAAAATTAAGGTAGCAAGGCCACCTGCATAAAGTACAAAGGAGCTGGTCCATAATGATTTATTAATAGGGAATTGTAAATCCCAGACTAAGCCCAGGGCTACAGCTGCTAATCCTGTACAGAATAACCATACTACTTTTGTAGCAGCATCAATGTCTTTGCGTTTTAAATATACCCCAACCAGTATTCCAAAAAGTGCTGTTCCTATGGCGGGTATTGTACCTAAAATACCTTCAGGATCCCAGGTTTTTGCTGATTTCCATAAATGTGCTTCACTAAGGATACTACGATCTAACCAGGCACCAAGGTTCGTTTCTTTTTCAAGGTTTGCATAGCCCACACCTGGTACAGGTACAAAAGTCATGAGTGCCCAATATAAGGCAAGTAAACCTAAGAGTATTTTGAAGATGTTTTTCTCGTTGGTTTTAAGAAAAATAATGGAAGAGATGAAGAAAACCACGGCAATACGTTGTAGTACACCAGGTATTCTTACACTTTGAATAGCTTCAATAGGATTTGTGAAAATTGCAGGATAAAGTGCCAGAAATAATCCTAATCCAAATAATATTAATGCTCTTTTTAATGCTTTTATAATTGTTTTACGATGTGTAGATGGGTCTGCCTTTTTACTGCCCATTGCATAAGCAATAGATACACCGACTATAAATAGGAAAAATGGGAAGATAAGATCTGTAGGTGTACAGCCATCCCAACTGGCATGTTTCAATGGGGCGTAGGTACTTTCCCAACTGCCGGGATTATTTACTAAAATCATGGCAGCAATAGTTGCGCCCCTAAAAAAGTCAAGTGATAAAAGTCTTGCAGGTGCTTCCTGCGATAGTTGAGGTTGAGCCATGGTTTGGTTTTAAAAAAAATAATCCCGCTATCGCAGTAAGCAATAGCGGGATTAAATATAGTAAAAAAATTATACTAAAACTTATAACGTACAAAGGCTTCCATAGCTTCATACTCAGCTAAACCTAAGTTATCATAAGCCTGTGCCGTTTCTTTATTTCTATCTTCAGCACGTTGCCAGAATTCTCTTGGATCATCACCTGGGAATACAGCAGTGTCTTTTTGCGACTGATGTTTGAAAATAGCCATTTTCTTACGCTCAACTTCTTGTGGGCTAAGTGGAACTGCCATTTCAATTTCATGAGTTTCAAATTCTTGCCATGCGCCACGGTACATCCATAGCCAGCAATCTTTAACCCAGTCTTCAGTTTTACCTAAACGTTTTAATGCTTCTAAAATAATGTTGAAACAAACGATATGTGTACCATGTGGATCTTCAAAATCTCCAGCAGCAAATACCTGATGAGGTTTTACTTTTTGCAGTAATTCCATAGTTAAAACAACATCTGCATCAGTTACAGGGTTTTTCTTCACCTTGCCACTTTCGTAGAAAGGTAATGCCATAAAGTGGATATGATCATCATCTAAACCACAATATCTTGCTCCTGCAATAGCTTCTCCTTTTCTGATCAGACCTTTTACAGTTTGAATTTCAGGAGTGTCTACTTGATTAGGTTTCTTTGTTTCCATGAAAGAACGCATGTTTTGATACAAAATTTTCAATTCCGTAGTATCAAGACCCATTTTTTCAGAGAAGTCTATGTTGAACTCAACGAAACGTAAAGCGTCATCATCCCAGACAGCAGTATTACCTGAAGTTTGGTAGGCTACGTGAACATCTTGTTTTTGATCAGCAAGGCGGAGGAAAGTACCACCCATAGAGATTACATCATCATCTGGATGCGGAGAGAAAATGATAGAACGTTTTTTAGCAGGTTCTGCTCTTTCCGGTCTTTGTGAATCATCTGCATTTGGCTTGCCACCTGGCCAACCTGTGATAGTATGTTGTAATTTATTAAATATGTCGATGTTGATATTGTAAACCGGGCCTTTTTCGACAGCCAGTTGAGCCATTCCGTGCGCGTTATAATCGTCTTCGGTAAGCTTCAATATTGGTTTTTTAAGCGTATTGGCTAACCAGATTACCGCTTTTTTTGTTAATGCTTTATCATCCCATGAGCAATCTTTAACCAACCAAGGGGTGTCAAAACGAGTAAGCAATGAAGCTGCATCCTGGTCTAGTATAAACTCAACATTATCTGATAACTGTAAATAAGTTGCAGGAGTTTCACCTGAAAGCTCACCTTCAACAGTTTTCTTGATAATAGCTGCTTTCTTTTTATTCCATGCCATAAGGATAATTTCCTTAGCCTTGAAAATAGTACCTACACCCATTGTAATGGCTTTTGTAGGAACAAAAGATTTACCACCGAAATCTCTGGCTGCATCTCTTCTGGTCAGATCATCAAGCGTAACTAGGCGTGTACCTGAGTTTGGTGCAGAACCGGGCTCATTGAATCCGATGTGACCTGTACGTCCGATACCGAGAATTTGAATATCTAATCCTCCCAGGTCTCCAATCTTTTTCTCATAATTCAGGCAAAATGCAGGGATTTCCTCTAAACTCAATGTTCCGTCAGGAATGTTTACATTATTTCTGTCGATGTCAATATGATCGAACAGATGTTCATTCATGAAAGTAACATAACTCTGTGCAGCATTAGGCTGCATAGGATAATATTCATCCAGGTTAAAGGTGATCACATTTTTAAAACTCAAACCTTCCTCTTTATGCATCCTTACCAGTTCAGCATAAACAGCAATTGGTGTAGCTCCAGTAGCTAAACCTAAAACTGCCTGAGCATTGTTTTTTTGTTTTTCCCTAATGAGATTCCCGATACGATGAGCAACACTAAGTGATGCTGCTTTGGGGTTTTCAAAGACAGAAACAAGCAGTTTTTCAAAGCGAGTTTCTTCCAGAAGATTTAATCTAGCCATTTAATTTTTGTTCTTAAATATTGTACGGAACAGTAAATATAGGCACTCTGTTGACTTTATCAAATTTTTTAAGAAGTATATCTGACTTAATTTTTCATTGTCTTATTCAAAAATGAGAATTAGGGGTTTGTGCAAACGGTTGATAGGTGCAAAGAATGGCAGATTAAAGAAATGTAATTGGTTCAAAAAGAATTTAATCAGGTATCTTTAAATTTGGGTTGTGAAGACTGTGGAAAGTAAATCAAGAATAAAAGCGTAATGGATAGTAAGTTAACGTCGGGTTGTACTGAGGGTATGAACTCAAACTGGAAAAGAATCTTTGATATTATTCAAAGTCCTGAACGGATTATAATAGGGTTGATGTCTGGTACTTCAATGGATGGACTGGATATTGCCTTATGTGGTATCTCTGGGAGTGGAGCAGAAACAAAAGTCAGGCTTATTGAGTTTAAAACGATTGATTATTCAAATGAGTTTAAGGCTGAGATAAAGTCTGTCTTTTCTAAACGCAATGCAGATCTTCAGATGGTCTGTATGATGAATGAGAAAATTGCGCTAGTACATGCAGGAATGATTTTAGAAGCCATAGCCTCATGGGGGTATAAATCAGATAAAATTGATGTTATAGCGAGTCATGGGCAAACTATTTTTCATGCACCTAAATCTTTACACGGTATGAAGGATTATCCAAACGCGACTTTGCAGATAGGTGATGGTGATCATATAGCCGTTAAAACTGGGATTATAACTATAGCAGATTTCAGACAAAAGCATATTGCAGCTGGGGGTGAAGGTGCTCCTTTAGCTGTTTATGGAGATTATTTACTCTTTTCTAAAAAAGGAGAGGATCGGGTGATGCTCAATATCGGTGGGATTGCCAATTTTACTTATCTCCCGGCAGATAATGATGCTGCCAAGGTTTTTTCAACAGATGTGGGTCCAGGAAATACATTGATGGATCAATATGTACAACGGCATTTTTCAGGCCTTTATTATGATAAAGATGCTGCTATAGCGAGAACTGGAACGGTTGATAAGGTGCTTTTAAATGAGTTGATGCGGTCAGGATTTCTGAATGCTGATTTTCCTAAGACAACTGGTCCGGAGCTTTTTAATCTTGATTACCTGGAGCAGGCGCAAAAGAAAACTGGTTGTTTAGCTATAAAAAAAGAAGATGTAATGGCTACGTTGTGTTGTTTTTCTTCACTTGTAATTGTTGAAGCCATTGAAAAGTGTTTTGGGAAAGATGCTACACCATCTGTTTATATCAGTGGGGGTGGTATACATAATCCTTTGATGTTAAGTCAGCTTAAAGCCGGATTAAAGAATGCTTCATTTCACACAACGGAGCAATTAGAAATTAATCCTGATGCAAAAGAGGCCATATTGTTTGCTGTTTTGGCAAATGAGACTCTTGTTGGTGGAAACACAGATTTTGGCAACCGACAAGGCGTTCCATCTATCACTATGGGAAAGGTGTGTTTGCCTGCCTGATATCCCTTAGTGTTAAGTTATAATCATCACATTGAGCATCTCTCCACAACAAAAAGGTGCCTGTTCGTGGGATGGGGTGAACAGGTATGTTATTGTGGAGAATAATGGTTAGAGGATCTGAAGCGTTTTTATCTTATATGCACTAAGTTCTGGTGCCTGTGGGTTAAGTTCGGTAATTAAATAATCAATGTTTTCCAATGCAGCTACCTTTAATCTCATTGAAATATCTAGTTTTTCAGAAATACAAAGTATGCCGGTTTTCTTACATGAATTTAACATAGCTTTTTTAAGTTGGTTAATTTCCCAGTCTGTATCGGTTAAGCCGTCTTGAGGGTGTATTGCGCTAGTTCCTATTAAACAAAGGTCAGCATTGATTTCTGAAAGCTGATTAATCACGTGTCCGCCATAAGTTACTTGTGAGTTTTTAGAAAAGATCCCTCCAATAAGTATTACCTCAACTTTAGGATATTTAGCTAGTTCTATGGCTACAAAGGGGCTAATCGTAAAAAAGGTGGCATTTAAATTTTCAGGCAAACGTTTTACAAGTTCAATGATAGAAGTCCCTCCTCCTGTCAAAATAACCATTCCGTCTTTAATCAAGGGGATAGTTTTTTTGGCTATGATGATTTTTGCCTCCTTGGCATAGACCTCACTATCGTCAAAAGAAGATTGGTATGATTTTGAAAGTGCCCCACCATGTACTTTCGATAGTTGTCCTTTTTCTGATAATTCTTGTAAGTCGCGGCGAATTGTATCCTCTGATACTTTAAGTAAATCGATAAGATCGGAGCTAAGTACACGGTTGTGTAAGTTAATCTGACGCATTATAAAGCCGTGTCTTTCTTTTTTAAGCATAAGGTAATTTTTTAGCGAATGTATAGAAAAAATATATTATTAAAACGTTGATGCTCTTTTGTGCGTGTTTGTGCTTGTTTAGTAGTTATTTTTTAGAAATTTAGTAATTATTTGTTGCTTTTTATTAAAAATCTTTTTTATATTTACTTAGAGTCTTGCATTTATGCAGGTTGTTGCGTTTTTTCAATTCTCTAATAATAAACCGGGTATTTCTAAATCAATTTTAAAATCGGCGTTTATGAAAAAAAAACTACTCTTAACTTTAGCTTGCTTTTTGTTCTTTACGCAAGTTTATGCACAACAGAAAACAATCACAGGTAAAGTTACTTCGTCAGACGGAAGCCCACTCCCCGGGGTTACCATTAAGTCTAAAAATACCACAGCTAGTACAGAATCTAGTGCAAATGGTAATTACTCAATTCGTGTGAGTGTGGGAGATGTCATTACGTTTTCTTATGTTGGTTACTTTACACAGGAGCTGAAAGTGACAGCAGCAATCACCACCCATAATGTATCGCTTAAGGAAAGCGATCAGGGACTGAGTGAAGTTGTTGTTGTTGGATATGGTACACAGAAGAAGTCGAATTTGACTGGGGCGGTTACTTCTATTAATGTAGATAAGGCCCTTGCAGGCCGACCTGTTGCTGATGTTGGAAGGTCGCTTCAAGGGGTTGCTTCGGGTTTAAGTGTGGTGATTCCAAGTGGAGAGGTCGGGTCAGATCCGCTTATTAAAATCAGGGGTCAGATTGGTTCATTCAGAGGGACTGCACAACCTTTAATTTTATTGGATAACGTCGAGATACCCAGTATTCAGTTGGTTAATCAGGCTGATATTGCCAATGTTACAATATTAAAGGATGCTGCGGCTTCATCTATTTATGGAGCAAAAGCTGCGTTTGGAGTGATACTAATCACTACAAAAACAGGTTCAGGGTCTGATAAGCCTACTATCAGTTATACCAATAACTTTTCTTTCCAGAATCCATGGAAAGAGCTGAGGATGGGTGAGGTTAGTGCCTTAAAATATACTGTTGATGCTGCTGAACGTATTGGTTCATTCATCCCTACAGGAGCGTTTTATTATGTTGATCGAGCAAGTTATGAAAAGGCTGTAGAGTGGCAGAATAAGTACGGTGGTATAATAGGTCCAAATGATCCTACAGTTTTTGGAAGAGACTGGTATACACAAGGTGCTACGAATCAGAAGATGGGCGTTAGAACTTATAATCCATACGATTTAATGGTTAAAGAGTGGGCGCCAACACAGCAACATAACCTAAGTATTGGTGGTACAACGGGCAAAACCAGCTATAATGTCGGATTGGCGGCCTTAAACCAAAGTGGTATGATGAAACCGGCTAAATCGGATAAGTTTACACGATACAATGGTTCGGTAAAGGTGTCAAGTGAGATAAATAAATACCTTACTGTTCGAGGAGGGGCAATGCTCTCTCAAAGAAATAAGGACTATGCTTATATCACTAACTCTACTACTGCCGACCCATGGTTGTATCTTTATCGTTGGGGTCCATTGTATCCGTTTGGTAATGACGAAAATGGTGATCCTATTAGGAGTCCGGCAAGTGAGGCAGCTGCAGCAAATACAGCTAAAATTCTGCAAAATTACTTTAACGTTAACGCTGGTGCTACAGTTAACATCAACAGCAATTGGAAAGTCGACTTTGATTATACCTATTCTAAGCAAGATACAGTCTGGAAAAGGCCGGGTACCAGGTATACAGCCCGAAATTCATGGGTTGCCCCTAAAGCAAGGTTAGATGCAAATGGTGCGCCTATATATGTAAATTCAGAAGGACAGGTGGTCTCGGCTACCACTGCTGGAGCTTTTCCTGCATTCGACCTTTTGAAAGAAACCTATACTGCTCCGGGATCTAATCCTGACCATATGTACAGGTTTGCAGGCAACTGGTATAATCATACTATTAATGCCTTTACTACTTATAATCTGCAATTAAAGGAAGATCATGATTTTAAATTTATATTAGGTTTAAACCGTGTCGCGCTTACCAATGAGTCGCAGTATACACAGATTACAAACCTTACTGATATCACTAATCCGCAGTTCCCATTTGCTGTGGGTACAACTACCGGTGGGGGTGGTTTGTATAAAGAGGCGCAATTGGGCTATTTTGGTCGTGTCAATTATGCCTATAAAAATAAATATCTTTTAGAGGCCAACTTACGTTATGATGGTACTTCTAAGTTCCCACGGGATTTATGGTGGAGGTGGTTTCCATCATTCTCCGCTGGATGGGTGGCTAGTGAAGAGCAATTTATGACTTGGGCTAAACCAACCTTGTCTATTTTAAAAGTGAGAGGTTCGTGGGGGTCTATTGGTGATCAGACGGTGCCTCCAGGCTTGTACATCTCTCAGATGCCAAGCGGACTATCTAGCTGGATTAATGGTGGCGTTAGAGCTCCTTATGTTGGAACGCCAACAGCAGTTCAGGCATCTATTACATGGCAAAATATTGTTACTAAAAACCTAGGCTTGGATGTGGGATTTTTGAATAATGCATTGACAGTAACATTTGATGTTTATCAGCGGGATACAAAAAATGCGATTGTTCCTCAAGAGGGAGTTCCTTTAACTTTCGGTGTTGGTGCTCCAGTTGGTAATTTTGGTGAATTGAGTACTAAGGGTTTAGAGTTAGCTATAGAGTATAATCATAAGTTTGATAATGGTGTTGGGCTTAGTTTACAGGCTAACTTTACTGATGCGAAATCTGTCATCACCAAGTATGGTACCCTTACTGGTGTGAATGATTTTTATGTAGGTAAAACTATTGGCGATATCTGGGGATACCGTACAGATCGACTGTATCAGCTAAGCGACTTTGAATTGGATGCTGCCGGAAATCCCCAGTTGATTACATTAACGGCTAATGAAAGTGCCTTGAGTGCTGGTAAAAAAGCGTATAAATTAAAACCAGGACCAAATGGTGAAAAGCCAATTTATCAACCATTTGTACAAAACTCTTCAAACTTTTATTTTGGTCCTGGAGATGTTAAGTTTATAGATGTAAATGGAGATGGCGAGATCAGTAATGGAAAAGGATTGTTGAGTGATCATGGAGACTTGGAGATTATTGGTAATGAAAACCCTAGGTATGAATACGGTTTCAGGTTGGGCGCTGATTTTAAAGGGTTTGATATTAGTGCTTTCTTCCAGGGTGTAGGTAGTCGTAAAATATGGGGAAGTGGATTCCTTGCCATCCCTGGCTACAACTCTCCTGATGGAGCAATGCCGGCAGCAATCTCTGAAGATTATTGGACGCCAGATAATCCAGGTGCTTTTTATCCGGCGGCTTATAACAATGCGACAAGTAATACAAATAACAACATGCAGATTCAGGATCGTTATTTGTTAAATATGGCCTATTTCAGGCTTAAAAACTTAACCTTGGGCTATTCATTGCCTAGTTCTTTATTGAATAAGATAAGTGTGAGCTCACTTAGGGTATATGGATCTCTAGAGAATTTCATTACTTGGGATAAATTGGGAGGTTTGCCGATTGATCCGGAAGCGATCAACGGTTATTCTATGTGGAACGATACCAATTATAATTCGGGTCGTACCGCTGTCGGGATACCTGCTTTTAAAAGTGTTTCGTTTGGTCTTCAATTAAACTTTTAAAACATAGAGAAATGAGATATTTTAGATATATATATAGCCTGGTTGCAGCAATAATTTTATTTGTTTCATGTAATAAAGAGGTCTTGGATAGACCTCCTCAGGCTACTTACATTGATGATAGCTTCTGGAGAAATGAAGATGATCTTCGTTTGTATGGTAATGGATTTTATAGCAATTATTTTAATGGATATAATTCTGGTTTTGGTGTTGATTATACACCTGTAAGGGGGTATACCTTTTCAGATGATCTTACAAGTAAAAGCGTGCAGACGTCTTTCGAAAGTAGTGTGCCGGGATCAAGAGGGTCAACATCTGAGGTTGCAGCCTGGATGGGTACCTACGCTGGTCCTACCTGGGATTTTGCCTGGGTACGTAAGGCTAATTTATTTCTTAACAGAATAGACGAAAGGGCGAAACCAAATATTTCTGATGATGCTTATAAACATTGGACTGCAGTGGCAAGGTTTTTCCGTGCCTATGAATACTGTCGTTTGGTAAGTGTGTTTGGTGATGTGCCTTACTTTGATAAGGAAATTGCGGATGATGATATGGCAACAATGTATAAAGATCGTGATGACCGCGGTTTGGTGATGGATAAGGTGTACGATGATTTCAAATATGTAATGGCAAATATGCGCGAAACCGACGTGAACGCGCAGAATCTGAATAGGTTTGTTGCTGCGGGTTATATTTCCAGATGGATGCTATTTGAGGGTACTTATCAGCACTATCATAATCTGGATGCGGCACGTGCAAAAAAATACCTGGAATTTGCGGTAGAGGCCGGGTCTTATGTGATGGGAGGAAAATGGACGTTTAATAGTGATTATAAAGCTTTATTTGCTTCCGAGAATCTTGCTGGTAACTCCGAAGTTCTTTTCTACAGGGCATACGATGCTGGTTTGGGAATAACACATGCAATTGGCTCTTATAATAACGGAACAGAAGTGCCAGAATTTGATGCGAATTTAGTGTTTATTAAATCCTTTATTGCTAATGATGGTAAGGTGTGGCAAAATTCGGGAGTACTTAATGCGGGGTCGTTTGCTATTGCCGATCTGGTGAAGACCAGAGATCCAAGGTTTGAAGCCTCCTTTATTGATAAGGCATTGGCTACTTCATCAACTTTGTTGTATAGTTATAAATTTGCCTCTAGAGAGGCGATTAACTTTATAGGTAGGAGTTATCCTCCGGCATGGGGAAGTAATACCAATACAAGTGATGCTCCTGTAATGCGTTTAGGGGAGGTGGTGTTGAACTGGATTGAAGCAAAGGCGGAATTGGCTCAATATTATGGCGGACCTGCGGTTACACAAGCAGATATTGATAAATCAATCAATGCTACCCGTGATCGACCACTGGATGCTACGGCGGTTTCTAAAGGTGTGGTAAAAACAGCGCATTTAAATTTGGCTGCTTTGCCTAATGATCCTGCACGTGATGGAGATGTTCCTCCACTAATTTGGGAAGTTCGTAGGGAAAGAAGGATGGAGCTTGTGTTTGAGCATTCCCGTTTACTTGATTTGAAACGTTGGAAAAAATTGGATAACATGGACTTTAGTAAAAATCCCGATTACTTAATGGGGTTATGGGTAGATGTTCAGAAAGAGGTTCCAGCTTTTTTGAATGCGGCGAATGCTACAGCAAAATCGGTTAAAGTTAGAAAGTTAGATGGGACAGTGGTGATTTATGATGGCACTAATGCAACTGCAATGGTGGGGTTCTGGATGGTGACAGGTGCTGTGAATAGAAATGCGTTTACTGATCGGGCTTATCTAGCTCCTGTTGGGCAGTCGCAGATTGTTCAATACCAGGAAAAAGGATTTAAATTGACTCAGACTAAGCTTTGGTAATTATTGTTTTGAATCTTTAATCATAACAAGAAGAGCGGCGTATCAAATCATATGTCGCTCTTTTTATATGCATGCTGTGCACTGGTTGTACTTAACAGTAGTGTTTTGTGCGGTATTTTGCGCTTTTTCGCACGCTTTAAAGATAGATTGTAGAATTATTGTAAAAATTTATTGTTTTATATGAGATGCCTTTGTTATATTTACTTAGAGCGTTGTCTTTATGCAGGTTAGGGCGTTATTTCAATCTCTCAAACTAATACCAAGTATTATATAAACCTTTATTAAAATTGGCGTTTATGAAAAAAAAACTACTCCTAACTTTAGGTTGCTTTTTGTTCTTTGCCTACGGTTATGCGCAACAAAAAACAATCACGGGTAAAGTTACTTCGTCAGACGGACAACCCATTCCCGGGGTTTCAGTCAAGTCTAAAAACACTTCCGCTAGCTCACAATCTTCTTCAAATGGGAATTATTCAATTCAATCAAGTCTTGGAGATGTATTGACATTCAGTTATATCGGAATGGTTCAACAGCAGAAAACAGTAGGAACTGCTAACCTTATCAATGTAACACTTATTGAGGATACTAAATCCTTGGATGAGATTGTTGTTACAGCATTGGGACAAAAATCAACTAAACGGTCTATCGGTACAGCACAACAACAAGTGAGTGGTGCTGATATTGCCGAAACACAAAGAGAAAACTTTATTAATGCACTTCAGGGGCGTGTAGCTGGTGTTGAGGTAACAAGCTCTTCAGGTGTTCCTGGGGCCTCTGCTTCAATCACAATTCGGGGAATCAGTTCCATCAGTGGAAGTAACCAACCTCTATTTATTGTTGATGGCTTGCCTGTTGATAATAAAACGCTAAATACCTCTGCGTTCTATTCTGAAAATAGTTCAACTACTATGTTCGCTAATAGAGGGGTAGATTTTACTAATAGAGCTGCGGATATCAATCCAGAAGATATTGAAAGTCTAGTGGTGTTAAAAGGACCAGAAGCAGCGGCTTTGTATGGTATTGATGCTGCGAATGGTGCAATTGTAATTACTACAAAACGAGGTAAAGCAGGTGCTGGTTCAGTAAATTATAGCAATAGCTTTCGTGTAGAAAAGACATCTACTGTGCCTGAATTGCAAAAGGAATTTGGCTTAGGAGCCTTAGGCGTATCTACAACAGACCGTTTTAGATACTTTGGGCCTAGATATCCAGAGGGGACTCAATTCTATGATAACATTGACGGATTTTTTCAGACGGCGTTTACACAAAAACATAATCTTTCAGTAGAGGGTGGTAGCGAAACCGTTAATTACCGTGTATCTACCTCATATACAGATCAGAATGGTGTTGTTCCTGGGTCCGACTACGATCGTTTTACTTTGATGGGATCAACCGGTGGTAAGATCAATAAGTGGTTAAGTGTAGATTTATCCATGAATTATTCCTACGCAACCAATAATCAGTCATTTAAAGGCGATGGCGGACCATTGATTGGATTACTGGTCTGGCCTCAAACTGATAACGCAAAGGATTATCTTACACCAGCAGGTACCAGAAGAAAATTAATTGGAGGTGATAATCAGACTCTTGAGATTGAAAATCCTTACTTTAATGTTAATAAAAATAAATCTAGTACAAGGAATAACAGGATCATTTCAAACTTAGGCTTTCTGATCACCCCTGTTAGATGGATGTCTATAAAAACCAATGTTGGTATTGATGCCTATAATAATAACGCCTTGATTTTAAGTCACCCAGAAAGTAGAAGAGGGGTGCTTAAAGGAGGAATTATGGATGTCGCGAATGACAATACCAGAAACATCAACTCTCAAACACTGATTAACTTAACAAAGCAGAACATTACCAAGGATATTACTATTGATGCAACTGTAGGTAATGCGATAAAAGCATTAAGCTCAAAAATTGAGAGTCAGTATGGAGAGAACTTCCTTGATCCTAATTTTATATCTATAAACAATACTACTACTACATTAAGGAATGCAAAATCTTTAATTGGTCAACAGCGTGTTGTGAGTTTGTTTGCTAGGACCACTGTAGGTTATAAAGACTATTTATACTTAACACTTACTGGTAGAAATGACTGGACTTCTACAATTCCTAGTGATAGAGGGCAAAACTCATTTTTCTACCCATCAGTTTCAGGTAGTTTTGTCTTCACAGAAATACCTTCAGTAAAAGAGAGTTTAGGTAAGGTTTTCACTTCAGGAAAGATAAGAGCGGCTTATGCAGATGTAGGTAAGGATGCACGCCCATACGCTTATATTCCTTCGCTGGAAAGTAAAACAACTGTTGGTGGAGGATATGGTTATGGTTTTACTGGACCTAATCCTAATTTAGTTCCTGAATTTGCAACTTCTTATGAATTGGGTACGGAACTGGCATTTTTTGATGACAGATTGGGGCTTGACTTAACAGTATATCGCAAGAAAACCACAAAACAGATTGTAAATGATATTAGAGGTAGTTATGCTACCGGGTTTATATTATTTAATCTGAACGGGGCTGAAACACAGAATGAGGGCTTGGAGATTAGTTTAAGGGGTACACCAGTAAAGAGCAAAAACTTTACATGGGATATTATGACAAACTTTGAGGCTGCCAGAAGTAAAGTTTTGAGTTTGCCTAATGGTTTGCCAGAATCTTATGTTTCTGATACCTGGTTATATGGAAATGTTAGAAATGGAGTAACTGTGGGTTATTCTACAAGATCACTTACAGGACTTTTTTATCTTAGAAATGACAAGGGAGATATCTTGATCACCCCGTCATCTGGATTGCCGGCACGATCTACAACTTTTATTGAACGTGGTTATGACCGTCAGCCTGATTTCATTTTAGGGATCACAAATACTTTAAGGTATAAAGATTTTTCACTGTCGTTCTTATTAGATATTAGAAAAGGTGGGGATATTTTGAATGCAACACAGAGTTTCTTAACACAAGTAGGGTTGTCGCCAATGACAGCAGACCGGCTGGAACCAAGGGTAGTAAAAGGGGTAATGCGTGATGGTTTGGAAAATACTGCGAATCCTACTCCTAATAACGTTTCTATAGTGCCATATTACCAAAATTTGTATTATCAGGAAATGAGTGAGGAGCTTTTCATTGAAAAGGATATCAATTGGATACGTTTAAAAGATATTACCTTACAGTATAAATTGCCACAATCATTCTTGAAAAAACAAGGTTTCTTTAAGAATGCCAGTGTATTTTTTACAGGAACAGATTTGTTCCTGATTACAAACTATACGGGGCTAGATCCGGTGGTGAATGGTAATACTGCTGCTGTAGGTGGTTCAGGTGCTCAGGGGATTGATTTTGGTAACTTCCCTATGCCTAAAGGTTTTAATTTCGGTTTAAAAGTGGGCTTTTAAAAGGTACTCTCATGAAAAGAATATATATAATATTATTAATGGTCGGATTTGTAGCCCTTGGGGGTTGCAAGAAGTTCTTGGACGTCAATACGAATCCAAATGCTCCACAGGTTGTTGAAGCAAACTTATATCTGGCACCAATGTTACATTGGATGGTGACTTCACCAGCTTATGACGCCCGTTTTGTGGGACGTTATACACAGAATTGGACGCTTATTACTGCTTCAAATACCTGGGACAGGCAAGGTTATGATCCTGCATCTGATAATGGCGGACAAGTTTTTAGAGATGTCTACTGGAGTTTAGGACAAAATCTGGTAACAATGAATAATTTGTGTGAAAAAGAAGAACGTTGGGATTTGCTTGGTGTAGGTCAGATTTTAAAAGCATGGGGCTGGTTAGCTGTAACTGATTTGCATGGAGAGGTTCCAATAAAACAAGCTTTTGAAAATAGAACTACGTTTGATTATGATACTCAGGAATTTGCATATCAGGAGTCGTTTCGTTTACTGGATTTAGCTATCGCAAATCTTAATAGAACTGACGGAGCTGTGAATAAGAGCTATTTAGCAAAATACGATGTCATTTATAAAGGTGATGCTGCAATGTGGATTAAGTTTGCAAATGGCTTAAAAGCAATGGCGCTTAATCATTTCTCAAATAAAACTGGGTTGTATAAGCCAGCTGAAATTATAGCTGCTGTTAATGCTTCTATTGGTCCTGCTGATAAAGAGCAGCCTTTACTTGCTTATACTGGTACTGCAAATGATGATATTAACTTTTTTGCAGGGGCTAGAGATAACCTGACTAGTTACCGTCAGACTAAGTTTATTCTTAACCTAGTGAACGGAACTTATTATCCGGGATTAGTTGATCCAAGGATGAGTAGGATGTTGGCTCCAGCTCCAGATGGAGTGTATAGAGGTTTAGATATTGCCCTGGGTGTTGGTGCATTGCCAACTAACCAGCAACCCTTAAACTTTTGGGGTTATACAACGGCTCCTTTAGCATCAAGAACACCCTCAAGATATATTTTCTCTACTAAGAGCAAGCTACCAGCTTTTACCTATTCACAACTTCAGTTTGTAAAAGCTGAAGCAGCTTTTAGGAGTGGTGATAAAGTGACGGCTTTGGATGCTTATAAAAAAGGGATTTCTGCACACTTTGATTTTGTAAACGCCAGAAATTCTGATGATGGACAGTTGCCGACACAGATTTTACCAGCTGAAAGAGCTGCTTATATGGCTTCGCCCTTAGTAATACCTCTATTGCCTGCTGATTTAACTTTAACACATATCATGTTGCAAAAATATATCGCACAATGGGGATATGGACATTTGGAACAATGGATGGATTTGAGAAGGTACCATTATCAGGACCTTGATCCAGCAACAGGGCAACAAGTGTTTGCTGGTTTTTTGCCGCCAGCAAGTTTATATCCGGATAATGGGGGTAAGTTGGTTTACCGTATTCGTCCGCGATATAACTCAGAATATGTTTGGAACGTTGAAGCACTAAGAGTGATTGGAGGATTGGCAACCGACTATCATACTAAAGAAATGTGGATCACTACACCTCAATAATATGAAAAGAAGATATTTACTATCAGCAGTACTTCTGCTGTCTATAATAATTTACTCTTGCGATAAGACCGATATTCAGACTATTGATGGCCCTGTAAAAGCAACAGGGATAAAGTTCTTTAACTTTTCCATTAATAGCCCTGTAGTAAATTATTATGCAAATGATGTTAAAGTTAGCTCAATAGTGTCAACTACCGGGGTTGAGAGCGGAACTACAGGTTTAAGTTATAGTACTGCATTTCCTGCTAATAATGCTTATGCAACTATAGATCCGGGAACTTATGATTTTAAAGCTACGCGCCCATCAACGGCGGCGGCAGACAAGAATCTTGTGATTAATAAGTTTACCGCAAATGTGATGGACGGTAAGAGGTATTCTTTGTATATGTGTGGCTTTTATAATGCTACTGCAAAGACTACTGACGCTTTTATGCTGGAAGATATTTTGCCTCCTCTTGATACAGGTTTTGCCTATGTGAGGTTTGTACATACCTCTCCAAATGCCAATCCTGTTAATTTCTTTATGAAATTAAAAACAGGGGTTTTAGAAGAAATTCCTGTTGCACAGAATGTGGCCTATAAAACGGGTTCTCCCTTTGTAAAAGTGCCTAATGGTGTTTATGATCTGATTATCCGTTACCCTAATACGACTGCCGATGTGTATAGAAGAGTGGATGTTTCGGCGGTTAAAGCATTTGTGTATACTTTTACTTTAAGAGGGGATATTACTGTTGGTGGTACCACTGCTACCAATCGTACGTTTATTGATAATACGCCAAATCGATAGTATATTTGTTGGTACTAAAGCGGCCTGTATAAGGCCGCTTTTTTTGTTTTATGCTGGGTATGGCGATCAGCATTAGGCTGAAAGTCCCTAGTTTTAATTTTTAATTGAATATGAAACAAGCTATAAAGAACATTTTATTAGTTTTATTTTGTAGCACTGCGGTTCTAAATGTAAGCGCGCAGGCTACTTTTAGAATATTTGATAAGCCCATCATTTTTGATGAGGAAAGGAAACAGCTCTCTCTGGAATATTTAGAGAAACGCCATGGCCTCGTTCAAACTGAGCCTACAATTAAACCAATTATGGTGGTTTTACATTGGACAGCCATACCTAGTATCGAAGTTACTTTTGATGTTTTTAATAAGTCGAAATTACCCGGTGCCCGCAAGGAAATTGCAACAGCAAGCGTATTAAATGTTTCATCACAGTTTCTTGTCGACAGGGACGGAACTGTTTTTAGGTTATTGCCAGATACAGTTTTTGCACGGCATGTGATTGGATTAAATTATTGTGCAATTGGAGTAGAGAATATTGGGAGTGATAAGAATCCGTTAACTCCCGCACAGCTTATTGCAAATGAGCAACTCATCAGATATTTGAAGCGTAAGTATCCTATTCAGTATGTCATTGGCCATTATGAGTATACCAAATTTAAAGGGACAGACTTATGGAAAGAAACAGATCCGGCCTACAGTACCTACAAAACAGATCCCGGAAAAGATTTTATGAGAATGCTTAGGGAGCAGATTAAAGATTTGAATATTAAAGGTGCGCCTTAACTATAAAATAAGGGATATTGTATGGTATTTATTTCTATTTTTGCAGTATGGCAAACTTTACATTAACTCCTGAAACCTGGGAAAAGGTTAAAATTAAAATTTTAAGAAAATACCGTGACCTTGCACAGGTTAATCTTGCTTTCGTTCCAGGTCAGGAAGACCAATTGGTAACGCAATTAATGGGCCTGGTAAAAAGAGACCGTAGCTATGTAGAATTTACTATTCAAAAGGCTTTGGCAGATCCCGACGGCAACAGACTTTAATTGCATTTGTTGCGTGCTTTTTTGTAAATTTACCATCAACAGATTGATGATAACATCCTTTTTATGATGAAACCTGCATAAGCTTACAGATTACAAATCGCAATAAATAAGCTTTGCAAGCTTCATGGTCTTTAAAAAGCAAATATATACTGATGAAAATATATAAAATTGCCGTAGCCGCTCTCCTCATTTCTTTTGCCGGATTAACCTGGTCTTTTAAAGAGGATCTGTTCCAGGTATCTAAAAACCTTGATATTTTTGCTTCGCTTTATAAGGAGATAAATATCAATTATGTAGAAGAAACCAATCCATCAAACCTGATGCGTACCAGTATAGATGCAATGCTGGACAATCTCGATCCTTATACCGAATATGTTCCTGAATCAGAAGTTGAAGATTATAAATTGAAGTATGTAAGTACTCAATATGGTGGTATTGGAGCAAGTACTATTTTTATCGAGGGTAAGCTTTATGTAAATGAAGTTAATGAGGGTTATCCTGCCGATAAACAAGGTATAAGGCCCGGAGACCAATTGGTTAAAATTAATGGCAATGAGATCAAAGGAAAAGAAAGAATCCAAATCAGTCAGCTGTTACGTGGTCCTAAAGGATCTTCTGTTGAGTTGTTGATCATAAGAGATGGCGCCTTGCTAACCAAAACACTTGTTCGTGATGCGATAAAACAACCTAATGTATCTTATTCGGGGATGACCGATGATAATATAGCTTATATCAGGTTGGATAAATTTCTGGAGAATGCCGCTCTGGAAGTTAAAGATGCTGCGGTCACACTTAGCAAATTGCAACCAAAAGGAATGATCCTCGACTTAAGGTATAATGGTGGTGGGATATTGCAGGAAGCAGTGAAGATTGTCAACCTGTTTATTGATAAAGATGTGCTGATTGTTACTCAAAAGGGTAGGAATCCTCAAAAAACTATTTCTTATAAAACGATCAATCAGCCATTGTTTCGGGATATCCCTTTGGTAGTACTTATCAGTGGTTCATCAGCCTCTGCATCTGAAATAGTTGCCGGTGCCTTTCAGGACCTGGATAGAGCTGTAGTAGTCGGTCAGAGAAGCTACGGGAAAGGTTTAGTGCAGCAAACGTTCAATCTGCCTTACAATAGCCTGGTAAAGGTTACAGTAGCAAAATATTTTACACCGTCTGGCAGATGTATTCAAGCTCTTGATTATGCGCATAAAGATGCTGGTGGTAAAACAATAAAGATTGCCGATTCTTTGATGAATAGGTTTAATACTAAAATGGGACGTAATGTATATGATGGAAATGGTATATATCCTGATGTTATGGTAAACAGCCCTAAATTAAGCCCAATTACAATTTCATTAGCCAATAAATACTTGTTTTTTGACTACGCCAATAACTATAAAAAGAATAATAAAGTCATTGCGCCTGCTGCAGCATTTCAGCTCACAGAAAATGAGTATACCGCTTTTGTAAACTCATTGGCAGGAAAGGATTACTCTTACGTTTCGCGTACAGAGCGATTGTTGTCTGATTTACGTGCCGAAGCGGAAAAGGAGAATAAGTTAAGTATGGTAAAGGCCGATCTGGATGATTTAAAAAGTAAAATGATTGGTGCAAAGAAAAACGAACTCAACACTTATAAAGCAGAAATAAAGAGAATACTGGAAACACAGATTGTCAGCCGCTATTATTATGAAAAAGGAAAAGTAACGCAGGCATTTCAGTACGATGCAGAGTTAAATGCTGCAAAGTTGGTATTAAATGATAGCCATAAAATGTTGGCTATATTAAAAGGAGATGGCGAATATAAAACAATCGGCAGCCCTGTTAAGACAATGGCCGCCGCTGTTGAAAATGATTAGTAAATATTATTCTGCGTGATGCAATTTAACTACAAGCCCATCCATTGCTGGATTTAATTGTAGTTGACAAGCTAGTCTTGAGTTAGGTAGTACGTCAGGAAGCGTATCAAGCATGGCATACTCATCATCGCTCATCTCGTTTAACTTATCTTCGCCCTCTAACACATCTACGCAGCAGGTAGCACATAGGGCCATTCCACCGCAAGTTGCCAGAATGTCATATTCACAGGCTTTTAAATATTCCATTAGGCTTAAGCCCATATCTACAGGTGCTTCCAAAGTAGTTCTGCTACCGTCTGGATTTTCTACGTGTAGGGTAATGTTATTCTCTTCCATTTTTAAAATTCTGATACCCCGTTTACAGTAGTGTATTTCATTGTGTATTTAACACCTGGGTTCATGTATTGATATGCGCTATGGCTCATTAAAGCAGCTTCATGGAATCCGCAAAGAATAAGTTTAAGCTTGTTAGTATATGTATTAATGTCGCCAATTGCATAAATACCCGGAATATTCGTCGAATAATCGTCTGTGTTTACTTCGATGGCACTTTTGCTGATGTTTAAGTTCCATTGTTCGATGGGGCCTAATTTCGGGCTTAAACCAAATAGTGGAATCAGGTGATCGGCAGTAATCATATTTGTTTCCAATGTTTTGTTATGAATAAGCTCTACACCCTCCAGTTTTCCATTTCCGTGAACCGCATTTAGGTTGCTGTTTAATACCAGATTGATTTTGCCACTTTCGGCAAGTTCCATAACCTTGTTTACAGAATCTGGTGCACCACGGAAGCTTTCGCTGCGATGTACAAGTGTTAACTCATCAACAATATCCGCTAAAAATATGGTCCAGTCTAATGCAGAGTCACCTCCACCAGCAATGACCATCTTTTGTCCACGGTATTTTTCAGGGTCCAAGATCATATAATTCACACCTCGTCCATTTTCAAATTGTTCAAGTCCTGCTACTGCCGGTTTACGTGGCTCAAAACAGCCCAAACCACCAGCAATAACTACTACCTTAGATTCTATGATAGTACCCATATTAGTGGTTAGTACGAAGTCGCCCTCGCCTCTTTTTTCTAAACCTTCAATACGTTCACCTAAGGTAAATCCTGGATGAAAAGGTTTAGCTTGCTCCATGAGGTTGTCGATCAGCTCCTGAGCCAATACAGTAGGATAGCCTGGGATATCATATATCGGTTTTTTTGGATATATCTCAGAAAGTTGTCCGCCAACCTGTGGAAGATAGTCTATTAAATGACAGCGCATTTTTAATAAACCTGCTTCAAAAATTGCGAATAAACCTACAGGTCCGGCGCCAATGATGGCTATATCAGTAGAAATCATAGTTTAAAATTTGTGCGAATTTACGAACTTTTGTAATTAATAACGATTCTAATTGTTAAATATACTACAAAATCGGTAGAACTTGTGAAATTAAGGACTGAATATTTTATATATCTTTGTTTCCATTAATGAAAAAGAACATATATTTTGCTTCTGACTTCCATCTGGGGTCACCTAATCATGCAGAAAGCCGGACGCGGGAAGATCGTATAGTCAGATGGTTAAGTTCCATAGAATCAGACTGTAGTGAGTTATTTCTGATGGGTGATATCTTTGATTTTTGGTTTGAATACCATACAGTTATACCCAAGGGTTTCATTAGGCTTCAAGGTAAGCTAGCCAGTATGACAGATGCCGGCATAAAGATTTATTTTTTTAAGGGCAATCATGATATGTGGGTTAAAAACTATTTCAGTGATGAATTAGGCGTAGAGATAGTGAGCGATGAAAAGGTTATAGAGCGAGCAGGCAAGCGCTTCTTTTTACATCATGGTGACGGTTTAGGTCCTGGTGATAAGCAATATAAAGTGCTCAGAAAAATATTCAGAAACCCTGTTTGCCAATGGCTTTTTTCAGTTATTCCACCGAAAATAGGTTTGGGAATAGCGAATTGGTGGTCTGGAAGCAGCAGACTGGCGAATCATAATGAAGAGGTTTTCGAAGGAGTCGAAAACGAGTGGTTAGCAGTTTATGCAAATGAAATATTGTTAAAAGAACATTATGATTATTTTGTTTTTGGACATCGACATCTACCTATGGATATTACTTTAAATCATAAAAGCAGGTATGTAAATCTTGGTGAATGGATCAATTACAATTCTTATGCGGTGTTTGATGGCAATGATTTGAGTCTTAAATACTTCGAAAAAGGATAGAGGACTAAGTAATAACAGCCTGTCATATGTAACTTTTTAATACTGCTAAGAAACCATCAAAAGCATACAGCTTATAAATAGCAATGACTATGCTTTTGATAGCTTCATTACCATTGAAACAAAATTATATTCCAATGAAAAAAAAGCTGTATTTTTGCTGCCCGAATTAAAAACAGACGCCTAAAGAAAATGATCTGTTGATTAGAGCTTTAGAGCGATATTATATTTTCTGAAATAAGATATGTTAGATAAACTAGAAGCAATTAAACTGCGATGGGAAGATGTTGAGGAGCAATTAAGTAATCCCGACACTATGCAGGATATGAAGCGTTTTGCAGCTTTAAATAAAGAGTATAAAGACTTAGGCAAGATTGTAGATCAATATAAAATCTACAAAAATGTTATGAGTAATATTGACGCTAATAAAGAGATTTTAAGCACTGAAAAAGACGCTGAGATGCGTGAAATGGCGAAAGAGGAACTAGATCTTTTGTTGGAGCAGCAGGAAGAACTAGAAGAAAAGGTTCGTCTAATGTTGATTCCTGTTGATCCTGAAGATGCTAAAAACGCTGTTTTCGAGATCAGAGGTGGTACAGGTGGTGATGAAGCAGCATTATTTGCTGGCGATTTATACAGAATGTACAGTCGTTTCTTTGAACAAAGAGGTTGGAAAGTTGAAACTGTTGATGTTACAGAGGGAACAGCAGGCGGCTATAAAGAAGTGGTGTTAAAAGTAAGTGGTGAAGATGTTTATGGTCAATTGAAATATGAATCGGGCGTTCACCGTGTGCAGAGGGTGCCAGATACAGAAACTCAAGGGCGTGTACATACTTCCGCAGCGTCTGTAGCAGTATTGCCGGAAGCTGAAGAAATTGATCTTTATATTAATCCCGCGGATATTGACTTGCAAACTTCCCGTTCAGGAGGTGCTGGTGGTCAGAATGTGAATAAAGTAGAAACTAAAGTACAATTGACTCACAGACCTTCTGGTATTGTGGTTGTTTGTCAGCAGGAACGTTCACAGTTAGGCAACAGAGTTATTGCAATGGAAATGTTGCGTAGTAAGTTATATGATATAGAGCTGCAAAAGAAAAATGGCGATATAGCTGCAAGACGTAAGACGATGGTTTCAACAGGAGATCGTTCAGCAAAGATTCGTACATATAATTATCCCCAAGGTAGAGTAACAGATCACCGCATTGGATTGACGCTTTATAACCTGAATAACATCATGGATGGAGGAGTTCAAGAGCTGATTGATGCATTACAGTTTGCAGAGAATGCAGAAAAGCTAAAAGAAGGCTCTGGTATTTAAGTAGTTAAAATACATTTGAAAAAATAGTTTGTAAATATAAATAAAGACTCTATATTTGCAATCCCGAAACGGACGTAATTGAATGTTAAAAGGGAAAACGGACCGGTAGTTCAGTTGGTTAGAATGCCGCCCTGTCACGGCGGAGGTCGCGGGTTCGAGTCCCGTCCGGTCCGCAGAAAGCCACTTAGACAAGTGGCTTTTCTCTTTAAAAAGTAGAGACCCTACTATAAAAAGGTCACCCGAAAGGGAAATGGACTGGTAGTTCAGTTGGTTAGAATGCCGCCCTGTCACGGCGGAGGTCGCGGGTTCGA
>JBEBUV010000034.1:0-35396 GCA_040393085.1 Pedobacter hiemivivus
GATATTTGATCAACCGATATCAAAAAATGCTCCTTTACTAAGTTCTTCCACTAAGGCTACAAATAACTCGTAATTATTCAATAGCTTCCGAAGCTTAATAGATTATACATAAAGTTGACTAGTTCGTCTGATTACTAGTGTATTGTAAAGATATATAAAGAAAGTAAACACGTGGTAACTATTCCCATTTTATCAGCTCAATTGTATTCCCGAGCTTCAAAGGTCTGGCTTGGATCATTTAACATATTGGATTCTTCAACAGCCTCCATCAGTATTTTTTCCAGCTGATAATAGATATCACGCGCAAGCTGTCTTTCCTATATGTCCTTATTTCCGTATAAAATGTAAGGTTGCATTGCTTTAAGCAAAACAGATTCAATTTGCCGTATGGTTACAGTACAAGCTGATTCATCTTCGCTGTTTTTCATGCGTCTGCTGATATTAAGTTGCCAAAATTGACCTGGGCCTATTGCCTGTTTGGCGTCTTTCAATTGGGTTATGGCTTTAGTAATAAATTCAAACTCTTCGTCCGAGAATGAAAGTTTAATGATTAAATGATATCCAATTCTGAACTGCATTTTGAGCTGATAATTTATAAATATTTGGTTAGCTAGAAGTAGAAGCACTTTCAAAGATACTCCTCGTCAACCCAAATATAATTAATTTGTCCCTAACACAAAAATTGCTTAACGCTCCTTTCGTAAGCATATGTGGTTACACAATGATTAAGATTCAGGAAATTCTTATTCTTGTTTAGAATGAGTGGTAGGTATCTCGGGCGACGTCATAATTTTCTATAACGTAAAAAGCCGTTTTTCGATAAGAAAAACGGCTTTTTGTTGTGTGGGAGATACTGGGTTCGAACCAGTGACCCCCTGCTTGTAAGGCAGGTGCTCTGAACCAGCTGAGCTAATCTCCCCTTGGTTCTACTCTTTTGTTTCTAAAAACCAGCAGAGTTTTGCTGTAAATCTTTATCAAGGATCCCCTCGATTTGGGATTGCAAATATACACCCTTAAATCATTTTTGCAAAAAAAGATGTAATTTTTTATGAAAGAACATCTTCTAAAATTTGATGTGAACGGATGTCTCCAAAAGAAGCCGTGTGTAAGGTGTAGTAAACCAGTATTTTATCTAGGATGCTGCGCCTTGTTTGATTCTCCATATTGATTTCATTTATTTTTTCAAAAGGCATAGAAAATAAGGAAATGAAGAGCGTAGCATCAAATTTATCAAGGAAATATGGATGTACAGGAATTGTTGACCTGAACTCGCCCTCCTGTAAATCGAAATAACTTTGATCGCTTTTGGTCTGGGTACTTGGTGCAAATCCTAGAAAACGAGAAAGTTTAAGTAAAAAAGCAAGATGGAAGTTCACATTTAATTCTTCTGTCTCATCAAACCAGCATACAGCATTGAATATAAAGTCGAATAAATGCTCATCTGTTGTTTGTTGCCTAATGCTTTTGTACAACACTTCGTTTAAAAATAGAACAATGGTACTTTTTATAATATCATAAGGGATATTTCTAAAAATAGGGGATGGCCTAAGCTCCGAAACGCGTTGTATACTGGTATTCGTCTTGTGATAAACAATCATATCAACCAGGTGTAATGGCTGTAGCATATTCATCCTGATCTTTGCCTTAGGCTTTTTCACCCCATTAATCATGTACGACTGAATACCGAATTTTTCGGTAAAAATTTGAACAACCACACTACTCTCGCTGTATAAAGTGGTCTTTAAAACAATGCCACGTGTTTTATGCAACATACTGAAGTAGTTTTGGAACAAAAATAACCAGACCAATACCAGCAGCAGTAATAGCTGCAACAAGAACAGCACCCGCAGCCACATCTTTAATAATTTTGGCCTTAGGATGTATTTCGGGGGATACAAGATCCACCAATACTTCTATTGCCGTATTCAGTAGTTCAACAACCAATACCATCCCTATAGAAGCTATGATCCACAACCATTCAGTAGCAGATAGCTTAAACCAGTAACCAGCAAAACCAACTAAAAAGGCAATGAAAATATGCACTTTAAAGTTGAGTTGGCTTTTAAAAGCATAGCCCAATCCAGAAAATGCATAACCAAAACCTCTAATGAACTTACTCATATCTTTCTAATTGCTTGCCCTAATATATGATACAAAGATAAACATGCTTTCTTAACATATTCATTTTCCATAAAACGTTTACCTTTGCCCCAGTCTCATAAACGAATGTCTGTAGAAAAAAACATCCTCCACCCAAGAAATAAACACCGTTCCAGGTACGATTTTCCCGAACTGATTAAAAGTTTGCCGGATTTAACCCCTTTTGTTGCTGTAAATGCTCATGGCGATGAGTCCATCGATTTTTCTAATCCAATAGCAGTAAAGATGTTGAACAAAGCCTTATTAAAACATTTTTATGGAATTGCAACATGGGATATACCCCTAAACTATCTTTGTCCTCCTATACCAGGTAGAGCCGACTACATTCATTATATAGCAGATCTGCTAGCAGAAAGTAATGGGGGTAGTGTGCCAAAAGGAAAACAAATAAAAGGCCTGGATATTGGAGTCGGCGCAAATTGTATTTACCCTATTATAGGCCGTCAGGAGTATGGATGGAACTTCGTTGGTTCAGATGTCGACCCAGGAGCAATTAAAGCGGCTAAAGCCATAATATCAGCTAATACACAACTAAAGGATGCCGTGAGTTGCAGACAACAAGGTAATAAACAGCATGTTTTTAAAGGTATCGTTAAACCTGGGGAGCGATTTGATTTTACCATGTGTAATCCTCCATTTCATTCCTCTGCGGCAGAAGCACAATCCGGCACACGTAGAAAGTTGCAAAACCTGGGTAAACACAGAGGTAAAGAAACGGTACTTAATTTTGGCGGACAAAACACAGAACTCTGGTGTGAGGGAGGAGAGGTTGCTTTTATAAGGAAAATGATCGAAGAAAGTACCGATATCGCCGATCAATGTTCATGGTTTAGCAGCCTGGTTTCTAAAAGTGCCAGTCTGCCATTTATTTATACCGCCTTAAAAACTGCAGATGTTGCTCAGATAAAAACCGTTGAAATGGCTCAGGGACAAAAGGTCAGCCGTTTTGTAGCCTGGACTTTTAGGGACTAACCCGAACTTAAGATTATTTAATTTGTCTGCCTGCAGGACTTGCTTAATTTTTCAAAAAAAAAGAGAGATCTGTTTGATGGCCTCGCGCTGGATGTATTCAAAAATTTCTTCCTGGAGAATAAATTCAGGACATGCAGCAGCAGACAGAAAACAGATCTCTCTTTTTTTTAAGATGAGTCTTTAAATCAAGCTTTAAATCAAACACGAAATCAAGCACGCTAGCAATCGCCCTGATAACAAGTTAAACGGGAAGAAATACCCTAACCAAGCAATAACGGATCATCATCGTCATCAGTTAAACTCAATTGTATACTGTCAGTACCCGCAATGCCTTCAATTGAACCACGAATATGGGTCGCATTCAGCATCACTTTCTCCAACTGCTTCTCCCTGGCTTTCCATAATTTCTCCATCGCATCACGTTCCCGTTGAATCGATAACTTCATACTCATAAAGCCCTCCCTTATAGCTTTCCACTGTTCAGAAAACTCGTTGCTGGTTAAGTAATCATATAACATGTGCATTTTATCACCCCGGTTTTCCTGTGATTTAGTGGCGCTAAAAAGCTTAACAATACCATCCCTAAGAATATAAGAAACAGCTCTTACCTCGTCAAAAGAACATATCCATACCCCGTCTTTTTCTCCGAAACAATCCATTCCTTTAGGGTAAACCTGAGTTACAATCACAGCAACATCTACCCCCATACTACGCATGTCTTTTTTAAGCTTCTCAATCCATTCCATCGAGAAATCTTTAGTTCTTTTGCTTTCGTAAATGATTTTACCACAGTCCTGGCCAAATTGATTGCGAACATGATGTACACAATCGGCACCGCGAACACCTTTGCCAACCTCTGTCACTAAATCAAAAGGGAAAGCATTACGTAAAAGTTCTTCCAGAATAAGTTCCTGTACCTCGCCTTGTAATTGCATAGAGCCTTGTTCGGCCTTACGCTTCATTTCCTCGGCTAATTTCTTTTGATCTGCTAATTGCTTCTCTAGTTCTTTTACCCTTAACTGATGTTCTGTATCTTTTAAATTGGTTTTTTCTGCTTCTTGTTTACGGATTTGCTCCACCATCTCTCCCCGCTGTTCCTGTAACTTGCGTTGAATCTCAATTTCCATTTCAGCTTCTTTCTCTTTCATGGCCTGTTCTTTCTTCATAAAGTCCAGTTCCTTTGAACGAGCAAGTTTTAGCTTCTCTTCATTATCCTTATTGGCATTATCCAGCATTTGAAGTTTATTCTCAAAATCTGAGCTAATACTCTTGCGTAAATTTTCTTCAAGTACCCTTTGTAGCTGTTTTTTTTCAGCTTCCATCTTTTCCTCAAAAAGTTGAGCCTGTTGTTTTTTCTGCAACTCAAACGCTTGTTCCTGTTGCTTTTGTTGCTGAGCAAACTCATTTAGCTTTTTACTGTATTCCTCGTCCTTCTGCTTGGTAAAAGAAACCATCTTCTCACGAAGATCTTTTTTATACTCCTCAGCCATTACCTCCTCGATTGGGAAGACATGGGAACAATTAGGACATTTTATCTCTGTTGACATATTTTTATTGGAATTAAAATGAGGATCAGTACAAATTTAATATTATCTCTTTACAAACAGACTCTCAGCAAACTTCATCGAAACACTTCTAGGTTCTTCAGTTTCAATCTGAATGTTTAAAGAACCATCAAAGTCTATTACTTCCAGCACCTTAATTTTTGTCCCTATTGTAATATTAAGTTTTTCAAGATATTGAAGGAAAATTACAGAAGTATCCTTAACCGCAACAACCTGACAATGCTCAGCTGCTTTAACTTCAGATAGTAAGATCCGATCAATTATAGGAATCTCACCATTGGCTTTGGGAATAGGATCTCCATGCGGATCAAAATCAGGGAAATTCAGAAATTCTTCTAGTTTGTTTACCAGCTTCTCGGATTGTATATGTTCCAATTGCTCAGCTACTTCATGCACCTCATCCCAGCTAAAGTCAAGCTTTTCATATAAAAAAGTTTCCCATAAACGATGTTTTCGTAAAATGGTCATTCCTTTTTTTCTACCTAAATCGGTTAATAAAATTTTTCCGTATTTCTGATAATTTACCAGCTCTTTCTCTTTCAGTTTTTTAAGCATATCAGTAGCCGTAGCTGGTTTAACACCCAGGTAAGCGGCCATTTCATTGGTGCCTGCTTCTGGCCGATCTTCATTCTTGAAGCTCAGCATCAGCAATGCTTTTAAGTAGTTTTCTTCGGTATAAGATAGCATGCACAAATATAAAATAATAAATCAGCCTATGACTTAAATCAGTTTATATGCGGCTTGAGGGGATTTAGATTGACAATAAAATGATGCGATTGTTTGGACGAAATCAATTAACTTTATGGCATGATTTACCGTACAACGTATCAGGCTGCAAAAATTATTTCACCGAAAGTGGAGGCGATTTTTGCACAATACCTTGCTACAGCTTCTGAAAATGGGGAAGAAGATCTTGCCCCATTACCAACAACCAAAGTCGTTGAAGCAATAATAGACGCAGCATTTTGGTCTAGTCTTAGAAAAGAAGAGGGCCATTCTCCCAAAATATCTCTAGCTTTTTTACCACCTGAACAAGCAGGCAATCCGTTGCTTTTCAGACAACGTTTACCTTTAAACCCTAGTTCGTTAACTAAAATTGCCCCAGGGGTAGAACGCCCGGGAATACATTTAGGGATATGGATGGAAGATGGAGATTTGTATGTATGGGGAACAACCGTAAGCATTCCTAATTTTTGTTTTGTATTAGATGTATCTGAACCAGCTTTATTGGTGATCAAACACCGTAGAATTTATGGATTTGGGAAATTTACTAATATTGCCGTACTCAAAGGTGATCAAGTGAAAATGGTGGATGGTGACCATAGAAACCTACCCGATTGTCCGCCAATGCTCTTGTCGTTGCTTGATCTTACAGCACCATCTTATTGGAATGATTCTGTAAATGTGATGATCCAGTTGGCTGTTTCCATGCGGGCACATGGTCGTGGTGGAACACTTCTGGTTGTACCAACTATAAATAACAACTGGTTGCAATCGATTATAAAACCTATTCAATATGCTGTACAGCCGTCATTTACAGGCTTGTCTAAACTGTTGCAACAAGATAGAAAAGAAGCCAGTCAGATTTTCTGGCAAACGGCATTAAGACGAGAGGTTGAACATTTATCCGGATTAACGGCTGTTGATGGGGCAACTATTATAAGCGATGAATATGAATTATTGGCATTTGGCGCTAAGATAGGGCGTGCAAAAGGAAAGGAAAATATTGATGAATTATCTTTCTTTGAGCCCATATTAGGAGGGACGGGAACGATAATGCATCCCGCTAAATTAGGGGGTACCAGACATCTTTCTGCGGCACAATTTGTTCATGACCAAAGAGATGCGACTGCTTTAGTAGCTTCACAAGATGGACACTTTACCATTTACATATGGTCTCCACAACAAAGCCGTGTTCAAGCTTATCGTATAGATACCCTGCTTCTTTAAAAGCTTGTAATTAAGAAAAAATTATGGCGGCGATAATAACGCCGAGAACCAAGGCAAGCATTACAATACGGTCTGCATTAATCCATTCTTGTCGGGTCATCTGCTTTTCCGTTCTTTCAACTTTCTCTGTTCCCGCCGCTCTATCCACGCTTTCTGCGTGCTCTTCTTTTCGCCTTGCGAAAACTTGAAGAATCGGATAAAGTTTGACTAACATATTGTAGCTGATTTATAGATGTACTTGAAATAAAGCAAATTGTGAGCCACAATAGGATTAATCACAGAATTGTTAATAAAATGACCTTTCCCTAATTTTTCAGCTCAATTAACGTTCGGCAAGTAAAGTTATTGTAAAATTATTGTGCTGATAATCAGTTTATTGCGAATTGTCTTGTTCTTTTTATAGTACTATGTATTGCATATTACTATATAAAACATATAACTTTGTATTATGATAGCAGAAAATACGCAAACGCAAATGCGAAAGGGCATACTTGAATACTGTGTGCTGCTTATAATATCGAGGGGCGAGATTTATGCTTCGGATATTATCGCTGAACTGAAACAAGCAAAACTTCTAGTGGTAGAGGGGACGCTTTACCCATTACTTACCCGTTTAAAAAACAATGGCTTACTAAGTTATAACTGGGTAGAGTCTACCTCTGGACCACCTCGTAAGTATTATACCCTTACTGATACCGGTAAAGGAATTTTAAAACAGCTGGATACCACCTGGGAAGAACTTTCTTATGCCATCAATACATCAAGAAAAGAAGCAGATAAAGAATCTAAAAAAACGAATAATCAAACTGAATCATGAAGAAAACACACAATATAAATATAGGTAACTCCATCGTTCATATTGAGGAAGATGCTTATGAAATGCTCACCATCTATTTGAATGAGGTGAAATATCATTTTTCGAAAAGCGCTGATGACTTTGAGATTGTAACAGATATTGAAAACCGAATTGCCGAGATGTTTGCCGAGATATTGGCTACACAGCAAAAGCAGGTGATCAATATTGAAGATGTCCAATCGGTGGTAACACAGATGGGATCAGTAAAAGATTTCGAAACTTTAGAAGAGTCTGAAGGCGAGCATATCGTTGATCCGCACTATGATCCTATTAGAAAATTATATAGGGATACAGATCATGCCATGATTGCTGGTGTTTGTTCTGGACTAGGACATTATTTGGATATACAAACCAAGTGGATCAGATTATTTACATTTCTAAGTATCTTCATATTTGGTGCAGGTATTTTGGTGTATCTTATTTTTTGGATCATGGTTCCTACAGCCAAAACAAGAATCGAGAAAATGGAAATGCGTGGGGAGGAAACCAATCTTAGGGGTTTTGCCAATTTTCATTTACAACCTTTTGCTGAACAATCACGAGGATTTATTGCGGGATTTATTCAAGGAATAGGCGAATTTATACAAGGCACTGGAAAAGTGATTTTTAAATTTATTGTAGGAGGAATTATTGCTTTTGCATCTTTCTTTCTGTTAGCTACAATTGTCATGTTAGCCATATTCTTGGGATTATGGAGTTCAGATATACACAACTATTTTCCGATCAGTATGGTAAATGAGGAGTATATTTTTCCGATGGCCATTGCTGCATTTCTAATTCTTTTTATTCCATTATTAGGACTGATCTTGTTTTCAATTCGTGTAGGATTTAATGGCCGCCCTATCAGTAAAGTGTTATCGTATGGACTATTATTAATATGGATAGCGGGCGTATTTATTGGAATATTTTATGTTGCTAAGGTATCTACTGAATTTAAAGAGGGTGCAGAATTTGCACAAACAACTCCCTTAACATACTTTCCAGTGTACACTTTGAATATAAATAAAACAAAGGTTTTCACTAAAGAAGATAGCTTAAACTATCGAATTGATGCAAATCGATATAAAGGTAGAAAAATCATATCTAGCATGGATGAAGATTATAATATGCCAAGAAGTATCAGATTTAGAATGGAGAAAAGTGTGGATGGTAAGGTCTCACTAAGCACAGCTTTTAAATCAAGAGGAAAAACTTTTGAAGTAGCTTTGAAAAATGCACAGAATATTCATTACGACTTTATACAAGAGGGAACTTCTTTAAATTTTAATCCTATACTTCATATCCCAAAAATGGCCAACTGGCGAGGACAAGAAGTTTTGCTTGTTTTATATATTCCTATAGGAACTGAGGTGAGGATCAATAAAGAATTCAACCGCTACTTAAATGGTTATTCTTATTGGGGTTGTAAGGAGGAAGAGGGGGATCAATACACCACCTGGATCATGACTGAAACGGGTGCCAAATGTAAATTCGAGAAAGAGAAAGATGATAACTAATAAATGATAAAAAATAAGAAAGGGAACATTATTGTAATGTTCCCTTTCTTATTTTAAACAGCATAAAGCTGTATATAAATACTTAAAGCAATAATAAGATCTAGTTTATTTAACGGTGTAACGGTAAACGAAACGACCAACATTACCATCCTTATCAATACCTTCAATAACAGCTTTATAAGTGCCTTTTCCATCAGCATTATAGTACTCTAATGATAGCGCACCGCTAGCATCAGTATTTACTTTTGGATTCCAATAAATGGTTGTTCTTAAGTCATTAAAATTATAAGTCGCTGCAGCATTAACATATTTAGGAGAATAAAACTCACGCTGTTTACTAAATCCTTTAGGGGTAAATTTCAATAAACTTGGATCAGGAATCAACTTCTTGAAATCTTCCATGCTCATCTTCTCACCCTTAGGTATTTTCTTTGTGTTAATAACCAACACACCATTTGTATTGTACATTCTATTTACAGTGCCGAGTTCATCTTTCGTAAATACCTCAACATTCTCCACATCATTAGATTGCACACCCCCAAGTCCCACGTAATCTATTGGCATGCCGTTTAAGAAAATCTGAACAGGTACTCTGCTACCTTGCTGGTAATCTCTGTTTACATAAAAATTGTTTTCATAAAAGATTAAACCAGTAGCCATCGTTTGCAGACATAAAGCCAGCATATTACAACCTTTGAAACGGTCACCCTCAATCATAGTACTGTTAATAGAGCTTAAACCAGCTAAAGAAGGGTGATCAGCATGAGAAGGTCTTTTAGCCTTAGCACCTTCAATTTTAACTTCTTTAAGTTGACGTAAATAACTGTACTGCCTTTTACTGTTGTTTAAATAAGCAGACATTGTGCTGTCTATATTAACAACTTCTTCGGCCTGATATGGGTTTTTAGTCAGCTGTGGAGCGGGTTGCCCATCTAATATAATCATTAAATTATTTCCGTTCGGATTGTGTTTTGCACTAATCACCACCTCAGATGAATCAGGGATATTTAGGTTTTGGAAAGTGAAAATTCCAGATGGACTGCTCAAAGTTTCTACACCAATACGGGTGCCAGGCACTGTTAACCTTAGATTACCTTTTCTTATTGGCATACCTGTACGGTCTCTAAGCGTTCCCGTAAGTGTCATACTTTGTTCCGGTAAAAGTGTTAGTGGAGCCTGCTTATCAGAAAGTATCTCCTTATAACTATATCTTCTGAACCCTTGAGTAAGCATTAATACATCAAGGTCAGCTAATTTTTTAGCATTGGTTTTATTGAAATAATAATTGGGCTTTTCTACATAACCTTTCAAATCTGAAGTAAGTAGCAATGAACTTAAAATGGTTATCTCTGAATTCTCATCAACAGGAACTTTTTGCTCATCAATAACCGATATTGAGAAATCTCCCTCAGCAAATTGTGCCTCATGCTTAGCTGTTACGGCAAGCTTCACTTTCTGACGAGGTTTGTAAGTTGGTAAGTCTGTTTTTAAGGATAGCTTTAAAATGTTCGGTTGATAATTAAAAGCTAATCTTTCACTTACAGGTTCACCTGTTTCATTGAATAGGGTAATTTGTACTATGCCTGCCGGAAATTTATCTTTAGGTAATTTAGCAGAAGTGACCTGCGAATTCAATTTAGTTTTAGCAGCATAATAAATAACTCCACCATTGGTAGCTACAATAAAAAGAATTTTGTTCTTATTGGCTTCGAAATAATTATTATTGGCAACTATTTTTAGGTTAAAAGCTAATGAATCAGTATTGATTACCTGGGCAGTCAGACCCGCACTATTTGATTTTGGTAGATCGAAACTTTTGGTAGAGCCATCCTGAAAAGTGATGTTGGCTTTGTAAGTCTTCCCTTCTTCTGCATTGAGGTAAAATGAGCCCATTCCGAGGTGACTGGAAGTGAAATCAATTAGCTTATTTCCAGCATTGTCAATTATAGAACCTTTTAAGTTTATTCCAGATCCATTTTCTTTTAGCGCTTTAAAGCCAACTCTTGAAGCAATTCCAGTTATGATCTCTCCACCTTCAGGGAAAAACTGAACATCATACCCTGCTGAAGTACTTGGCTTAAAGCTAAATGAAGAAGTTAATACATTCTTGTCAGCCATGGTGATTTCTGTGATTAGTTCACCATTTTTGATCTTATCTGCTCTTCTTGGGTCTATTTTTATTCTTAAAAATCCATTTTGATCTGTAACTCCTTTTCCTTTAGCTACTTCATCGTAATTAGATAATGCTTTCCAGGTTACCGCTTTTCCCCCTTGAACTACATTGTCGCGATTTTTAAATTGAATCACAGCATCAACTATCTGGGTTTTATCTGTTTCCGTAGTTTTATAGCTAAAATGTGTATTTAACTGTTTTTCAACAGCCTCGCCAATCGTAATGTTTTTACTGAAAAAGTAGTCATCACTAAAGTTTAACATCCATCTCGTATAAGCTTTTATGTAATAGTTACCCTGCTGATAATTGCTAGGGTTGAGGGGGATATTTCCTGTGGCAACACCTGCTACAACAGGTAGTTTGAAAGTTTGAACTAAGGAATCCTTACTGCTCATGACATCAACATAAACGATTTTACTCAATTGCGATGGAATATTTTGCTCCATGGTCAGGTAAGCCTTAAACCACATGGTATCAACAACCGAATAATAAGGTTTATCGAAATGTAGATATACTTTCTCTACAGGACGTTCATCCGTCCGTTTCTTAGTTTTCTTTAAAATGTTATCTAAAACAACACTGTCCTGTTGTGCAAAGGCTGGTAAGTAGGCAGCAGTGGTAACAAATAGCAGTGCGATAGCAAAATTTATGAATCTCATCAATTGTTTATATACGTTTAATATTGCTAATATATTGATTTATGAAATGAATAGCTTAACAAGCTTGCATCTTTAACACTTTTTGACAGTTTATAGGGAGGGATGGAAATAGAAACGGCCATACAAATATGTACAGCCGTATTCACGTAATCGATCGCTAAAATCTAAAAAGCGATCTAATTTAATTCAGTTACAAAATCCTGTAAAGGAGTACGCACCTTTTTAAGATTTACCAACCAATCTCCCGCTTCATCTCTGTATCCAAGGGGTAAAATGGTAGTACTGCGTAATCCTAAAGCTCTTAATCCAAGTAGTTCATCAACCTTTGCAGCATCAAATCCCTCCATAGGTGTAGCATCAACTTTTAAAAGAGCCGCTTCAGAAATAGCTACTCCGAATCCAATATAAGCTTGTTTTGCCGCATGGTGAAAGTGCTCTTCAGCAGTCATTTTTGAAAATGTTCCTAACAAACTATTTACATAAGCTTCAGTAGCTGAATCTGGAACGCCACGCTCTGCATTGGCATGAGAAAATACTGATTTCACACGCTCTTCTGTATAGCCATCCCATGCTGCAAAAACCAATACATGTGAAGCATCAGTGATTTGTTGCTGTCCGTATGCTATATTTTTTAATTTTTCTTTTAATTCTGGATCTGTTATCGCAAAAATTCTAAATGGTTGTAAACCAGATGAAGTAGGTGCAAGGTGAGCGGCAGAAATAATTTGATCAACCTTATCCTTTGGAACCGGTTTTCCATTCATTTTTTTAGTGGCGTAACGCCAGTTGAGTGCTTCTATTAAGCTCATAATCTATTATTTATGTCTTGTGTTTAATTTTAAACTGTATCATTTATTAATAAACAATAACAGTGTTAGCAAATGTAAGTATGTTATTATATTCGGTGGTAATAATTATGAAGCTTATGACTTTTAAATGAAAATTATTTTTTTATTATGCTTGCATAGTTTTATATTAGCTAAAACATCTGATAAATTATCTTGTTTTAAACTCATCTACTCACTCTCTATTTAAAATCAAATATTAACTTACTTATGAAAAAGATCTTACTAAGTTTTTTACTGTCGGTTCCTGTTTTGGGATTCTCTCAATCTTTCCAGGTAAACCTTCAGGGACAAAAGCAAACAGCAATGGGTGGTGCAGGCGCTGGTCTTGCCCTCGACGAAGCTGCTGTATTTTTTAATCCTGGTGCAGTTTCCTTTTTGAAAAGGAATGGAGTGCAGGCAGGTGCACATGGCATCTGGCTTAAAACAGCTTTTCTGCAAACAGGTTCTTCAACTACAGAATATAATAAAAGTAAAATACCTACTCCACTAGCTGCATATGCAGTTTTTGGGTCGCCAGAAAATCGGTTAAGGTTTGGTTTGGGAGTCTATACTCCATTTGGAGGTGCTATGCATTGGAATGAAGACTGGACAGGGAAATATACAGTTACTTCTCTTGATTTGCAGGCAATTTATATTCAACCTACTTTGAGTTTAAGAATTAGCGATAATATAGGTATTGGTGGAGGTCTTGTATATGCATTAGGTAAAGTGGATCTTAAAAAGGCAGTTCCTTATTCTGATAATGGGGTGCAAACTACTGCACAACTAAAAGGTGATGCCAAAGATTTCGGTTGGAATGCAGGTATCTTCATTAAAACAGTTTCAGGGGTTTCTGTTGGTGTGACTCACCGATCACAGGTAACAGCTAAGGTAGAAAATGGAGACGCTAACTTCTTTAACGCACCGGCTTCCGTACAGGCATTGTTACCTACTAAGTTTAATGCAACACTTCCTTTGCCAGCAACAAGTACTTTAGGTTTTGGATTTTATCCATCAGAAAAAACAACTATTGCACTTGATGTAAACTGGGTATGGTGGCATGCTTATAAGAATCTTGACTTTTATTATGATAAAGGCGATCCTACCTTATCTAAACGTAACTATCATGATGCAGCTACTTTTAGGGTGGGTATTCAAAATGAAACCACATCTTTCCTAACACTTAGAGCTGGTGTTGCTTATGCTTTATCTCCAGTAGGAGAGGGTTATGTTACACCTGAAGTGCCTGATGCAAACAGAGTGTTATTAAGTGCAGGTATAGGTTTAAAACCATCTGAACGTTTTGGTGTCGACTTCTCTTTCTTGTATGAAAATATACAAGAAAGAACAGAAACCAATATCGAAACTGGCCTTAGCGGAACCTTTAAAACTGTAGCCTATATTCCAGGTGTAGCATTATCTTATAAATTCTAATCCCTAACAGCAACATCATGAAATCAACATATTTTTTTAAAAGTGCATTAGCACTAGCTATCCTTGGGTTAGCATCTTGTAAACCCACAATTGAAGCGCCAGCTCCAACCAAAGGAACGGCAGATTTTACACGCTACATTGCCTTAGGGAACTCGCTTACTGCAGGTTTCGCTGATGGTGGATTGTATCTCGAGGGCCAAAAGAATTCTTATCCTGAAATGATTGCCACACAAATGAAAGCCGTTGGTGGCGGTAGTTTTAGTACTCCATTTTTTCCTGATGCCCAGTTTAATGGCTCTGGTTATCTTAAATTAACCGCACTGGTTAATGGGGTGCCTACTATTGTTCCTGAAACTTCAAACCTGGCTATTCGTGCACAGTCTGGTGGTAATAATTTATATACCAAATACACAGGTGATATTGAGAATTTTGGTATACCTGGTATTCAGTTGGCTCACGCACAAATTCCAGGTTATGGCACAAAGAATAATTATTATGAGCGTTTGTTAACCGATGCGACAATAATGACTCCATATCTTGATTTTGCTACTGCTAAACCATTTACCTTTTTTAGCAACTGGTTAGGAAATAATGATATTCTTGGTTATGCCAGTAATGGTGCAACAGGAACAGCGCCAACTCCAACAGGAGCTTTTGCAAGTCTGTATACCCAGGTCATCAACAAGCTTACTGAAAAAGGTGCTAAAGGGGTGGTAGCAACTATACCAGACGTTACAAAAATTGCCTATTTTAATACAGTTACGCTAGAATCTTTGCTTGCAGCTATTAATGCTACCCCAACAGGTAAGGATGTTACAGCTATTTTTATTGAGACTGCAGCAGGGCCGAGAGCTGCAACAGCCGAAGATCTGTTTACTTTAACGCTGAGCTCTGCCGGCGTAATGGGGATGCCAAGTCCTACTAAACCTCCTTATGGCTTACATCCTTTAAATCCGGTGGAAAGTAAATATGTGTTAGATAAAGCTGAAATCGCACTAGTGAATAACTTTGTTACCGCTTATAATAACTCAATTAAAAGTATTGCCAATGCTAAAGGATTAGCGATTATGGATGCTTATAACGTGTTAAATGAATATGGTGCAGGTAAGGTGGTTAATGGTATTCCTGTAAGTGCAGCCTTTATTAAGGGGAATCTTTTCTCATTAGATGGGACACACTTAACGCCATTAGGATACGCCATTACAGCTAATGCTTTTATTGCAGCCATTAATGCTAAATATGGATCAAATATCCCCGTTGTAGATGTTTCTAAATACAGAGGAGTGAAATTACCATAATCTATTGGAGTGATAAAAATAAAATAGCCTGTCGTGATTTTTAAACATGACAGGCTATTTTTTGTGACAAGACAATAGGTCTGCTATTCCCAGGAATGCTTGATCAAGCTTCCAGAATCTTGTCGATTTCTTTTGCCAGATTTCTGTCTTTCTCAGTTACTACGTTACCCGCATCATGAGTTGAAAGCCATAACTCTACTTTATTCCACTCATTAGTCCATTTAGGGTGGTGATTGTTTTTCTCTGCCACAAAGGCAACCTTTAGCATAAAAGCAAAAGCTTCCTGAAAGTCTTTAAATATCACAGCTTTATAAAGCTTTTTATCTATCTCTTCCCATTGTTTCTGTAACATCTTATCCATGGCTCTATTTTCTAAGAATGTAATTATTTGCTAATTCACCGGTAACTTTTTTACCATCCATATCCAGTTGAGTTAAAGTGTTCTCACCTACAAAGAATTTATTAGAACGGTCCTTTAGTCCTTCGAGAATAACTATGGAGCCTTTTTTATCCCAACTGAATTTTCCTGTTTCTTCAAAAGTCTTATCGCCTTTTCCTTTATATTTTGTTTTGATTACATAAGTCATGTCTTTGTTTAAGGTAACTTCTGTTTCTATCCCTTCACAATCTGCACAAGGGGTAATACCCTTATAAGTGCCATTCCAGTCTAACGAAATCTGAGCATTATGCATATCAGCATCGGGAACATCGTCTACCGCAACAGTATCGATTCCATCAGAAACAGCATTGCTATCTATTGATGATTGTTGTTTTGTTTCTGAATTACAACCCCATGTAATCATGGAGGCAATGGCGAGAATTAGGATCTGTTTTTTCACGTAGTAGCTATATTTATTTATTAAAGATGAATAATTTATTGTTTTATTTTGGCCTTAAATACTTTTTCTAGTTTTTCCATTTTAGGCATAATAACTAATCTGCAATAAGGCTCATTCCTATTTTTATTGAAATAATCCTGATGATAACTTTCAGCCACATAAAATGGACCAGCTTTATCGATAATGGTAACAACAGGCTTACCAAACGCTTTGGTACTATTTAATTCCTTTTTATATTTTTCAGCAATTTGTTTCTGCTGATCATCATGATAAAAAATAACTGACCGGTATTGTGTACCCACATCAGCACCCTGTCGGTTTAATGTAGTTGGATCATGGCTTTTCCAGAAAACCTCCAACAACTCATCATACTTTATTTTCATTGGATCGTAAGTCACTTCAATTACCTCAGCATGGCCTGTAATACCACTGCAAACATCTTCGTAAGTAGGATTCACTGTTGAGCCGCCTTCATATCCTGAACGAACACTAACAACACCATTTAGTTTTTGGAACAAGGCTTCTGTACACCAGAAACATCCCATACCGAAAGTCGCTTTCTGTAATTTTTTTGTTTGTGCATCAGAATTGTTCGCCATTAAGAGAACTATGATCATAATCGATATATACTTCATGATTATTTAATAAATTAGGTTAATCACTCCTGTTAAGACAAATAAAACAATAATCATGCCTTTACTTTTGCTTTATGGCCTTTCCTGGTAATGCTATTGGATAATTACAGATAATTTACAAGGCTAAATTTTTAATTTGGTAATCCGAAATAATTTATGTATACTTGAGAAGTATCTTATGAAAGATAAGAAATTTATATGGTACTTCCCGCTTCAATTCTGAAGAAAATAAAACGCTTTAAAATCTCAAAAATTCTGATCTAGATTGAGCTCAATGGGAGCCTTGGTCGGCCCTAAAGGCAAAGAGGTTATTAGTTCGTACCTCCTTCTACTCTCGGTCGTGTTTGTTCGGTCAATCTGAACAACTATATGATGTGTATAGATCTAATCTCAATTCTATTTAACAACTTGCTTTTCGACTCCTTTTCAACCTCAAAAAAATCTGATTTGCCGGGTCTTATTTTCCCTTTTTTATTCTGGCTTTTGCATTGGTATAAGAACATAAAAAAGTAATTGCAAATAAAGTTCTCCAATACTCATTCAATTGCGCAACAGAATCGTTTATGTTGGTAACTTAAAATAGTTATTTTTAGGTTTTTATCTTATGTACATCTAAGGATTTGAGATTTATCAACAATAGTTTCTTAAATTAGATTGTTGTTCATTTTAAAAACATAACATTATGTCTACACCTTATATCCCATGTTTAGACTTGGGTTCGTACATCAACGGAAATGAAGCAGAACGTAAAAAGTTCTCAGACGAATTGGGTAGAGCCTTTAATGATTCTGGTTTTGTAACCATTACCAATCATGGCGTTAGTCAGGAGTTGATTGATAAGCTCTATAGAAATATTCAAGCGGCGTTTAGTCTTTCGCCAGAACAAAAAAGGAAATACGAGAAAGTTGAACTCGCTGGTCAGCGTGGGTATACCAGTCCGGGTAAGGAAACTGCTAAAGGTGCAAAAACCGCCGACTTAAAAGAATTCTGGCAAATTGGTCAAGAGGTAATGGATGGGGATCCTATAAAGGAGCAGTATCCGGATAATGAATTTTTAGAGGAGATCGACGGGTTTAATGAGGTAACAAGGGAAATTTATCAACGATTAGAGGCTAATGGGAAATATTTGTTAAGAGCAATAGCTACCTATTTAAATCTTCCAATTGATTATTTTGATAAACATGTACATAATGGGAATTCTATTTTAAGAGGTATTCATTATTTTCCTATTGAAAACCCAGATGCTTTGCCAGATGACGCAGTTCGTGCAGGTGCTCATGAGGATATTAATTTGATTACATTATTGATTGGTGCTAGTGCTGATGGTTTAGAAGTGTTAACCAGAAGTAATGAGTGGTTGCCAATTAAAGCACATCACACGGATATTGTGGTGAATGTTGGTGATATGTTACAGCGTTTGACCAATAATAAGCTTAAATCTACAACGCATAGGGTAGTTAATCCTCCACGTGAAATGATGAAAACTTCAAGGTTTTCTGTGCCTTTCTTTTTACATCCAAGAAGTGATATGGATTTGACTAGTTTATCATCATGTATTGATGCTGAACATCCCAAAGTTTATGAGGATATGACAGCTGGAGAATATCTTGACGAAAGGTTGAGAGAGATTGGTTTAAAAAAATAACAAGAAAATAGTGATCAAATAATAAGAAAAATCAGTAATCTCTTCAAGACTGAATCTTTTGCTCCGAAGATGGGCAAAACTTTCTAGGTCTTTTCAGAGACACTGATTTTTTTGTAATACAGGATGCAGATCAGATACATTGTTTTATTTTTTATAGATTTCATTTTATAGGTTTCTAGGATAAGCTAAAGGAAATTTAGCAACCGTTGTTAATCAGGTCGCTAAATTTTATCGCAAACTTGTTATGGATAGGTAAGATTTTAGCCTGTATAAGCTATCTTACCGGACTTCAAGTCTTGAAGTCGATCCTGGCAGATCATGTTTGCATGTGTAAGTATTTTTTCAATACGGTAGAGTAAGGTATTCAGTTCATCATTTGTCACACTATATTTATCATTGTACCTGGCATCGCTAAACCCTTTCATGAGTAAAGCCGATAATCTCGCACTTTCCGGACTGGCTTCAGCAGGGGAAAATGAAGAATCAGGAAGTGCACTGTCAATCAGTTTGACCAGTCTTTTTAAGCTGTTGCTATTGCTGCGGTATCCGGTAAGTACTTTTAGCATTGCAGAATAACAATGCTGCAAACTCTGATGAAGCATGAAAACAGCAAGGTTGTTCCGCTGTTCACCTGAATAAAAATGAGCACCCATTAGGAAGCTCTGTGAAAGTTCAAACCATTGATTCCAGAATTTTTCTCGCTTGCTAATACGTTCACTAATGTTTTTGCCAGTTGTAGGAGCGATAAAAGGCTCCAGCTCATTATCGTGTAACAACAAACCTTTTTTATACACTTTGGTGAAAAATGAACTGTTATTTTGTAATGCAGCATTGATTTCTTCCATACGATGAACGATTATGGATACGGTAGCTATATTTTTAAGATGTTCTTCTAATCTTTGCTGTATTAAAATATCAGGAACAGTCTCTGTAACAGATGGAATAACCAAAAGGCAATAACTATTTGGCTCTACTCTCTTGACCGCTTCATCAGATGAAAAACAACTGTTTTTCTTTTTAGTCGTTACAATACTGCCAAAGCAAATGACCTTTTCTGCTTTTGTTTTCATGAGAATTGCCTGTGTAAGACTCTTTAATTCAGTGGTTTCAGTGCTTTCTTTTACATTTTTAGTTGCTGCTACAGGTGTTTTTTGCTTCTTCATACAATGGGTGATAATGGTGGTTTTAATATTTATGTTTATTACATTAGCATTTGTTGTATGGTAAACGTGCGTTCTTTTGACGAGATATTGAAATCAAATGAATGTTTTAATCAAACTATTTTGGAAGACACTGATTTACAGGTAAATAAAATTGGCTCACGTTTAAGTGAAGTACGGAAAGTAATGGAAATGACTAAGGAAGAGTTTTATAGTCCTGTCACTAAGCATGTTAGTAACTTTACGGCCATAGAAAACGGCAAAAGGAATATCGGCAGACGTTTGTCTGAGGATATTGCAAAATATTACCACGTTAATCAGGAATGGCTGGAGACCGGAGATGGGGAGATGTTTGATGAGGGTTTCTCCACTGAAGAGCTTTCAGCGATGAAAAAAGGTGTTCCTTACTTTAATGTAAACCTCTCTGAAATCTCTTTCGAAAGTTTCAATATGTTAAAAGAACCACCTGAATATTATGTAAATTTCAGGCCTTTTAATGATTGCGATGCTTATTTACCAATATATGGTGATAGTATGTACCCTAAGTATGCGAGTGGCGAGATCATTGCAGTAAGGGAGATCAGGAACTTTAGCATTATACAATGGGGAGAAGCCTACCTTTTGGTGGGCGATGAAAGAGCAAACAACATCACCACAGTGAAACTACTGTTTGAACACCCTAATCAAAATAAGATCATCCTACGTTCATCTAATCCTAATTTTAAAGGAGATACAGTGATCGATAGAGAAATGATCAAGCGTTTGTTTATTGTAAAAGGAAAAGTGACCCGTAACCAATTGTAAATTATAACAAAAAAATTGGTGTCTCAGAAAAGACATAGGAGGTTTTGTCCTTCTTCAGGGCAAAAGATTCCAGTCTTTGAAGAGATCACTGATTTTTTTGCTAAGATTTTCTGTTAGTGTTTTATGCTTAACTATAAACCTTTGTCAATAGCTTTGTTAATTACATCCTGTATTCTTCCTCTGATTTTCATGGTAATCAGTTTATCTGTTACACCTGGGTAAACACGATTGGAAAGGAAAACATAAACCAAACCCCTTGATGGATCAACCCATACACAGGTACCTGTATATCCGGTATGTCCGAATGTTTGTGGTGATGCTGTTTCTGAAGGATACTTTTTAGTCAAATCAGGGTCCCATCTGTCAAACCCTAAACCTCTTCTACTAACATTAGATTGTTTTGTGGTAAACATATCTACCATTTGCGGCGTAAAATACTGCTGTCCACCATAGCTGCCTTTATTTAAAAGCATTTGATAAATTATTGCGATATCATTGGCACTGGCAAATAGGCCAGCGTGACCAGAAACTCCACCTGCTAATGCTGCTCCCTGATCATGTACATAGCCTTGCAGTAATGTTTTGCGGAAATAATTATCCTGTTCTGTAGGTACAATCTGCTCTCTTGGAAACCTGCTTCTTGGTAGGAAACCTGCGGTTTGCATACCCAGTGGTTTGTAGAAATTATCTTGTACATACTGGTCCAATGGAGTTTCTGTAATGTGTTCTGCAATTTCTTTCATCACATACATACTGATATCGCTATACACATAAGTACCTCTTGTTTTTATTGGAGAATTTAACATTTTTGGCCACATTACATCCTTGAAATAGTTTCTGCGGATATAATAGTTGTCGGCCACTTTTGTTGGATAAGCAACACTTGAGTCGCGACTATAATCGCCGGGTTGTATAGTGTTGTGGAATGGAATATAAGGGATAAAACCGGCCTGATGAAGCATAACTTCCCGTACTTTTATATCGGCCATTGGTGTATTTCTGGCTCTTGGGATATATGCGGCGATATTAGTATCCAGGTTTAATTTTTTCTGCTCTACCAATCTCATGATTGTAGGGGTAGTAGCTGTAGTTTTAGTTAAGGAAGCCAGGTCAAAAATATCAGACAAGCGATCAGGTCTGTCGTTGTCGTAAGTATGGCTACCATAAGCTTTGTTGAATATTACTTTTCCATCTTTAGCTACCAACACCACCATGCCAGGTGCCGCCTTTGCCAGGATTGCCTCATTAGCGATGTTGTCTATCTCCCGCAGGTTGTTTGCATTTACATTCGCGTCTTCTGGTAAAGAATATTTCAGTCGTATAGCATTTGTAGTATAGCCTGTACCCAAGTTATATTTAGGAGAGAAATTCTGATTGAGTTTCTGGTTTATTGCGATGCCTCCAAAAATCATTTGTGGTACAATCGTAGCAGAAATGGGGGTGTTTTCTGCAGTCCAGATAATTGGAGATTTAACTGCATCAAGGACATTTAATGCCCTGCCTTCTCCAAACAGAGCAATAATAACCTGTTTGGTTTTAGCAACGTTTAAGATGAAATTAATATTCCGAGAGTCATTTACCGCAGCTGATGGTAAGGTTACAAGTACCGTATTGAAATACTTCAAATCATCTTCCAGATCATTCAGTGTAGCAGAGGTAGAATAATCTGCAGCCGAAAAGCTGGTTACCTTTGCATACTTATACAGTAGGCTGTCGTACACCGATTGGTTCGTGAAGCCAAGGTTTATAGAAGCTATATTCCTTTTATCAAGGTTTAACAATGGAATGAAGTTCTCCTGATTATTTAGTAGAACAGTATTGTTTGCGATGGTCTTAGAGACCATCAGTATCTGTTCGTTTTGTTTGTGCTCCTGTTGTGCGCAGGCGGTAAAAGTAAAAAGGGCAAAAAAACTCGTGGTAATGATGCCTGCAAGGTTATTTCTTTTCATGAATTGAGTCCTCAGTAATAACTTTTTTATAAAACGTATTATTAATGGTTTTAATCTACGTTTGCTAACATAAATATAATGGTAATTTTATGGTAATATCTGAAAGATACAGAACAAATATCTAAAAAGATAAGATAACATGAGCCGTATTTTGCCTAAATTAGCGACTTTACCGAAGATATTATAGATGTCAGATATTATACAGCTTTTACCCGATAGTGTAGCCAATCAAATTGCCGCAGGTGAAGTAGTGCAAAGGCCCGCTTCTGCAGTAAAAGAGCTATTGGAGAATGCGATTGATGCGGGAGCAAATAAAATACAATTGATTGTTAAGGATGCGGGGAAAGCGCTGATACAGGTGATAGATAATGGATCCGGTATGAGTGTTACTGATGCTAGAATGTGCTTTGAACGTCATGCAACGTCGAAAGTGCGTAAAGCTGAAGATTTGTTTGCTATACGTACCATGGGCTTTAGGGGAGAAGCAATGGCTTCTATTGCTGCTATTGCACAGGTTGAACTGAAGTCGCGTAAACATGATGAAGAGATTGGTACTTTGATTGAAATTGAGGGCTCCGAATTTAAAAAGCAGGAGCCTGTAGCTACATCAGCCGGAACAAGTATCAGTATCAAGAACCTTTTTTATAATACACCTGCAAGACGTAATTTCCTGAAAAGTAATCCTGCCGAGATGCGTCATATTATTGATGAATTTCAGCGCGTAACACTTGCACACCCAGGAATTGCGTTTACACTTCATCATGATGGGGTAGAAATTTACCATTTGCCATCTTCAGTTTTGAAACAGCGTATCGTCCATTTATTTGGAAATAATTATAACGAACGCTTAATTCCGGTTGAAGAAGAAACAAGTATCATCAATTTAAAGGGGTATATAGGAAAGCCTGAGTATGCAAAGAAAACCAGGGGAGAGCAGTTCTTTTTTGTAAACAATCGTTTTATAAAAGATGCTTACCTGAATCATGCAATTAACAGAGCTTACGAAGAGTTGCTACAGGACGATCATTTCCCTCTATATGTACTTTTCATAGATATTGATCCGGCAAATATTGATGTAAATGTACACCCTACAAAAACCGAAATTAAATACCTGGACGAGAAGTCTATTTATGCTATTTTACATTCGGCAGTAAAGAGATCTTTAGGTAGGTTTAACATCAGTCCAACCATTGATTTTGATCAGGAAACTGGTTTCAGTGGAATGATTACTCATAAATCACCTGAAGAAATTGTACCGCCGAGCATCAGCTTTAACCCTGATTTTAATCCTTTTGCTGGAGATAAACCCGCTGGTAGGGAGGGTGCTTATGCGAGCTTTCCTAAAAGTTATGGCGGTGGTGGTGGAAATATGTCGCCAAGTACTAAGAACTGGGGCTCGCTATATGAGATTGCAAATCATGATCAGTCAGAACAGTCGACGTTAGAATTACCTGTTGCAGAAACTGAGCATCAGTTTACACCGGTACAGAAGCAGTTAATGCAATTGCATAACCGCTATATCATCTCGCAAATTAAATCGGGTCTGATGCTGATTGATCAACAAGCTGCACATGAGCGGATTTTATATGAGCGCTTTACCTTACATCTGGAAGACAGGAAAGGTGCATCTCAACAAAGTCTGTTTCCGCAGACTGTTACTTTGAGTCCGAACGACTATGAATTGGCAAAGAGTTTACTGGAAGATATTAAAAGTTTAGGCTTTGAAGTAAGAGAGTTCGGTAAAAATACGTTAGTTATAGAAGGGATTCCTGTTGATCTTGGTGGGGGTAATATAAATGAAACCCAATTATTTGAACATCTGATTGAGGGTTTTAAGAATTCGCAACAGGAATTAAAATTAGATAAAAGAGATGCATTGGCCAGAAGTATGGCCAGGAATAGTGCAATAAAAAATGGTACTGCATTAGGGCAAGAAGAGATGAATACTTTGATAGAACAGCTTTTTGCCTGTAAAACACCTAACTTTAGCATTAGCGGAAAACCAGTGATCCAAACAATTGGACTGGCTGAGCTTGATAAAAAATTTGATAAATAGATAGATGAATAATATCCATATACCTCCTGTAGTAAAGAATTTGCTGATCATTAATGTGCTGTTTTTTGCAGCCAAATATGTGTTTCAAAATACAGGTGTAGATCTTGATCGCCTGCTAGGGGCTTTTTATTTTGATTCCCAGTATTTTAAGATCTGGCAGTTGGTTACCTATATGTTTATGCATGGTGATATGATGCATATTTTCTTTAATATGTTTGCATTATTCATGTTTGGAGGTGTGCTGGAAGTAAGGTGGGGTGCGAAAAAATTCCTGCAATTTTACGTGATCACAGGTTTAGGGGCAGTAGCGCTTCAGATGGCTGTTCAGGCTTATGAAGTTTATAACATTACAGGATCTATTTATAATAATCCGATTTATTTAGAACTGGTTGAAAACCGGTATATACAGGGAAATATAAATATTAGTGGAGTATTGGACGCCCAAAAACAAACATTAATGGGTATTTATGGTTTCCCTATGGTAGGAGCTTCAGGTGCTGTATTCGGACTGTTGGTGGCTTTTGGGATGCTATATCCAAATACACAGATGTATGTGATGTTTATTCCTGTTCCCATTAAAGCAAAGTTCCTCATTCCGGTATACATCCTTATGGAGCTTTCTTTAGGGGTAGCAAGGATTCCTGGTGACTCTATTGCGCATTATGCACACCTTGGTGGTGCGTTAGTGGGCTTTATAATCGTCAAGCTCTGGAACGACAAAAACAACGATAGATTTTATACCTATTATGAATAATAAGCTATTAAAAGATTTAAAGTATAAGGTATTCCAATCAGGTAATCCTGTATTTTTTTATATAGGTGTCAATGTGCTTATTTTTGTAGTCTTAGCACTACTGAATATTCCTTTGTTTTTATCAGGGAATGGCGGATTATTACATGACTCTCTGGTAAGGGAATACGCAGGTTTTCCGGCAGATTTGTCGAAGTTGCCTACCCGATTTTATACCATTATTACTTATCAGTTTTTCCATGATGGGATATGGCATATTCTTTTCAATATGCTCTGGTTATACTGGTTGGGTAATATTTTTCTTGATTTCTTAAAGCCTCGTCAGTTTCATTTTGTATACCTGGCAGGCGGTATTGCAGGAGCTTTATTCTACCTGTTTGCTTATAATGTATTCCCTGTTTTTAGCGAGGTACGCCATGGGGCTACGGTGATAGGTTCATCAGCAGCTGTTATGGCAGTTATTGTGGCTACGGCAACCCTATTGCCTAATTATGGAATGAGGCTACTGTTAATAGGAGAAGTGAAGCTTAAGTATCTGGCCTTGGCTTATATTGTTTTAGATCTGATTGGAATTGCATCTAAAGATGCTGGGGGTAGCTTCGCACATCTTGGTGGTGCGATATTCGGGTTTACATATATAAAGTTATTAAAAGGCGGTGCCGACTGGAGCAAAATATTTAAACGTAAGCCTAAGTTAAGGGTAGTTAAAAATGACACTGCAAAACAAACGGGCAGGAAACAAAATGAAAGTGTAAATCAGGAAGAGATAGATCGTATTCTGGATAAGATCTCTAAAACGGGATATGATAAGTTAAGTAAACAGGAGAAAGAAACTCTATTTAAGGCTAGTAAGGACTAATGAAGAGAACTAAGCCTACATTTCTGGATAAATTTGTTCGGCTGGCAGCATTTGGGCTGGTTTTTGGGCTGTTACTGGGAATGCTGGCAGGTGGGATTGATCCGCGTAGTTTTCAGCTCATCGCTTTTTTTGGATTAGCATATCCCTATTTTTTATTGTTAAATGTATTGATGATCGTTTGGTGGTGCCTGCGTAAAAGGTGGACATTTGCCATCTCAACTTTGGTGCTGATTCTTATTGGATGGACGCCGTTAACGGCAACATTTGGGTTTATCGGTGATAGTGGAAGCGGGCCGAAAGACAAGCCTGAGGAGATCCGTATGATGACTTATAATGTTCATAGCTTTAAACCTTATGGGGAGGAAAATGTGGAGCCTGTAAAACAACAGATGCTCAGTCTGATTGAAGAAGAAAATCCAGATATCATTTGTTTTCAGGAGTACTTTACCAGAAAAAAAGGGAGTTATGACATTACAGACAGCCTAAACCGTATTTTAAAGAAACCTTATTATTATTTTGTTCCCTCTTCCGCAAATGATTATGAAGCTACAGGATTAGCCATTTTTTCAAAATATCCGATTAAAAATAAAGGAGAGATCACTTTTGTTGATGGTTGGGGAAATTCGAGCATTTTTGTAGATGTAATGATTGGCAAGAAGATTTTGCGTGTATATAATGTTCATCTCCAGTCTATATCATTTGATAAGCAGGATTATAATTACCTGGATCAGGTGAAGTCTAAAATGGAACCAAAACTTTATCCATCAAAACGGATATTAGTCATGCTAAGAAATGCTTTTCTAAAACGTAGTGGACAGGTTGATATCATGAAAGCACACATGAGCACTTGTAAAACTCCTTATATAGTAGCGGGGGATTTTAACGATACGCCGGCATCATACGCAGTAAGGCAGATGACAAAATCATTAAAAAATACTTTTAAAGAACAAGGAACAGGGTTTGGGAAGACCTACAATGGTAAATTTCCAAACTTTCAGATCGATTATATTGCTACAACTCAAACTATAGATGTACTGAATTACCGCATTATACCCGCTAAATTGTCAGATCATTTTCCTGTTCGCAGTGATTTGAGATTAAACCCATAAATTTTTTAACTTTACAGAATGGATAACGGCTTACAACTGTACAATACCCTTACACGAAAGAAGGAAGTTTTTGAACCGCTAAACGCGCCTCATGTAGGTATGTATGTTTGCGGACCTACCGTATATAGTGATGTTCACTTAGGTAATTGTCGTACGTTCATTTCTTTTGATTTAATATTCAGGTATTTGAAGTACAGTGGATATAAAGTTCGTTATGTACGGAATATTACTGATGCAGGACACTTAGAGGGTGACCGTGATGAGGGCGATGATAAGTTTGCAAAACGTGCAAAGCTGGAACAATTGGAGCCGATGGAGATTGTACAGAAGTACACACTTGGATTTCATGATGTATTGCGCGTGTTTAATACGCTTCCACCTAGCATTGAACCAACTGCTACAGGGCATATTACTGAGCAGATTGAAATGATCAAAGAGATTATTGCCAATGGTTATGCTTATGAGGTTAATGGTACGATCTATTTTGACGTTGAAAAATATAGTGCCAAATACAACTATACGATATTAACAAACAGAAACCTGGAAGACATGCTAGCTAATACACGTGAGTTAGGCGGACAGGATGATAAAAGAGGTAGACTTGATTTTGCACTTTGGATAAGTGCCAAGCCTGAAACGTTGATGCGTTGGCCATCACCATGGGGTGAAGGTTTCCCGGGATGGCATATTGAATGCTCGGCAATGAGTGCCAAATATTTGGGTGATGAGTTTGATATACATGGTGGAGGTATGGATCTTGCCGCAACACATCATACCAATGAAATTGCACAATCGGAAGCCTGCAGTCAGAAACAACCCGCAAAATACTGGATGCATACCAATATGCTAACTGTTAATGGTACACGTATGTCTAAATCTGCTGGTAACGGATTTTTACCTGGAGAGCTTTTTACTGGCGACCACCCTTTGCTGGAACGTGGATTTAGTCCGATGACAGTGAAGTTTTTCATGCTTCAGGCACATTACCGCAGTACACTGGACTTCTCAAATGAAGCTTTAGATGCTTCGGAAAAAGGATTCAGACGGTTAATGAATGCACTGAGCCTGCTTGATAAGTTAAGTCCATCAGCAGATAGTGATTTTCAGATTGATCCAATTAGAAATAATTGTGTAAAAGCAATGAACGATGATTTCAATAGTCCTGTGGTGATCGCTGAACTATTTGAAGTTACCAGGATCATCAATACAGTATATGATGGGAAAGGTAAAATCTCTGCCACGGAACTTGATAAGCTGAAAAAGCTGATGAACGATTTTGTATTCGATATTTTGGGTTTGAAAGATGAGGATAGTTCAAATATTGAACTGAACTCAGTTTTAGAGATGGTGATTGACATTCGTAAAGCGGCAAAGGAGAATAAGGATTATGCAACATCTGATAAAATACGCCTTGGACTGCAAAGTATGGGTATACAATTGAAAGATAGTAAGGATGGCACAACCTGGACTAAAGCTTAATATGTGCAATTGTTAATTACTTTTTAAACAAGATTTATATCCAAATCCTATATTCGCAACGCAAACTATATATTATGATAAACAAGATTTTTTATACAATTATTGCTGCTTCACTTACGCTTGGTGCTTATGCCCAGAAATCTGATGGAAGTACAAAGTCACTGGTGAAAGCGGAAAAGGAATTTGCTGCTTCATTGGCTAAAAATGGCGCTAAAACTGCCTATACAACTTTTGCTGCGGCAGATGGATTGGTTTTTAGACCAAACCCTGTTAATGCTAAAACATTTTATGCCTCTCAGCCCGATAGTAAAAATATCAGTTGGACACCTATTTATGCTAAAGTTTCCAGAAGTGGAGATTGGGGCTTTACAACTGGACCATATGTTGAAAAAGATGATAAAACCTCTTATGGACAATACCTGAGTATTTGGAAAGTAAATGGTTCTAAATGGGAGCTTGCACTGGACCTTGGAACTTCCAGCAATAAGCCTTTGAATAAAGTTACCCCAGAGTTTATTGAGCCTAAAGACTTTTATAAACCTAAGTTTTTAAATGATAAACAAAGAGCAGCTGGTGCTGATATTATAGCTACTACTGAGAAAACATTAAATACAACTCTAAAGTCGTACGGTATGCCTGCTTTTGCAGGGTTTTTGAACCATGATGCGCGCTTGCTATTCCCAGGATATGAGCCAATGATTGGTAAGGACAATATCCTGCCATTCTTTAATAGCATGATTAGTAAGATAACGCTGAAAACTACTAAAGTAGATAAAGCTGACGGTGGTGATCTTGCTTATACTTATGGTATAGCAACGGTTGATTATAAAGCAGATTTAAGAGAAAGCTTCAATTATGTGTTTATTTATGAGCGCCAGGCCGATCATAATTGGAACATCATTGTACAGGTATTTACACCTGCAGAGCGCTAAACATTGTTGATTACAAACAAGAGCTTTAAATAGCATAAGGGTACCGTATCTATGATTGGATATGGTACCTTTTTTGTTTGCAGCCAATAAATCCTTATTTTATGCCCTTATTAAATATTCATGAAGAAACTACTTATAATTACCGCCTTTATATATGCTTCAGTTAGCTCTGTTAGCGCACAGAAGTTTATGTTGATTGGTCACCAGGGAGCACGAGGTATTATGCCTGAAAATACCGTGCAGGGCATGCTAAAAGCATTAGATTTGGATGCTAATGTGTTAAACATGGGGGTGGTGATTTCTAAAGATGAAAGGGTTGTACTTTCTCATGAGCCGTATTTTAACAATGAGATCAGTAAAAGGCCAGACGGTAAGCCTATTCCCTTTAAAGATGAGAAGAAATACAACATGTTTAAAATGGATTATAAGGAGATCAGGAAGTTTGATGTGGGTTCTAAGCTACATCCACGGTTTCCGGGACAAATGAAGTTTAAAGCATACAAACCACTGCTTACCGAAGTGATAGACTCTGTAGAGGCTTATGTAAAGAAAAACAAATTGGCAAAGCCACTTTATAATATAGAAACTGCCCTGATCAGAAAGGGTGATGGGGTGTTTCAGCCAGATGCTTCGGTGTTTATAGAGCGCATTATGGAGATCATAAAGAAAAAGAAACTAACGAAAAGAGTCATCATTCAGTCGCTTGATATTCGCACCTTGCAATATTTAAAGGAACATTATCCAGGTATTAAAACATCATTAATGGTAGATGAGAAAGTGGATTTTGAAGATGGGATAGCTGCACTTGGTTTTACACCCGATTATTATAGTCCTTATTATGTGTTGGTAGGAAAGGGATTAGTAGACCGCTGTCATGCCGCAGGAGTAAAGATTATTCCATGGACAGTAAATACTGCCAAAGACATGAATTATTTGATTAACCTGGGCGTAGATGGGATCATTACCGATTATCCTAACCAGTATACCCATATCATGCAACAGAAAAGGGACTAGTATAGGTTCTTAATGATGTTTTCTATAGATAAGCCTTCGGCTTCAGCACGATAATTACGTACAATACGGTGGCGTAAGATAGCTTCCGCTACCGCCTGTACATCTTCAATATCGGGTGCATATTTCCCGGTAATTGCTGCATGGCATTTCGCACCTATAATTAGGAATTGCGAGGCTCTTGGGCCTGCACCCCAATTGACGTATTTGTTAACCTCTTCGGTGGCGAATGAGGTGTTTGGACGTGTTTTACTAACCAGTTTTACAGCATATTCAACTACATTATCAGTGACAGGGATATTCCTTACCAGTTTCTGGAAATATTGTATCTGACTGGCATTGATAATCTTATTTAGCTTAACCTCGTTATTACTGGTGGTATTCTTTACAATTGTAAGCTCATCTTCAAAAGAGGGGTATCCTAAATGTACATTAAACATAAATCTGTCTAATTGTGCTTCAGGTAGGGGGTAAGTACCCTCTTGTTCAATTGGATTTTGTGTGGCTAAAACAAAGAAAGGATTGGGTAATGCATGTGTTAATCCTGCTGCAGTAACCGATTTCTCTTGCATGGCTTCCAATAGGGCTGCCTGTGTTTTGGGCGGTGTCCTGTTGATCTCATCAGCCAGAATGATATTAGAAAAAACAGGACCTTTAATGAATTTGAAATTGCGGTCTTCACCTAATATTTCAGCACCAATAATGTCACTAGGCATTAAATCCGGTGTAAACTGAATCCTGTTAAAGTTCAGATCAAGTACATTTGCTACAGTTTGAACCAGTAGGGTTTTGGCTAATCCGGGCACGCCAACTAATAAACAATGACCATTGCTAAAAATAGAAATCAGGACAGACTTAATTATTTCGTCTTGTCCGATCACAATCTTTCCTATTTCGGCCTTAATGCTGTTATAGGATTGATGCAGTGCATCAACAGCCTTAATGTCATTGTCAAACTGCATAACGTTATTTTTTTGCAGACTTTGCCGACCAGATTTTTAATTCATCACAGTTGTCGTAGTCTTCATCAATACGGATATATGTATTCTCTCTTCTTTTCTCAAACCATTCACTCAAAACCTTATCAGTTTTTTCCTGTTGTGCTCTTTCTTTGAACTTAGCATAATCCTGCTCCAGATTTCCTTTGTGAGGTGGGATTTTAGATTTCAGATATAAGATTTTATAGCCTTCTTTACCACTTTGATCAGTAAATAATGTAGGTGTTGACATTTCTCCAACTTTCATGGTATCCACGATTAAGAATACTTTAGGGTCCAGTTTGTCTGCAGGAATAAAGGTTGTTCTGGCAGTAACGTTATCTGCATACAGAATCATACCACCATTATATTGAGATTCTTTGTTGTCTGAATATTGAGAAGCAGCAAAAGAGAAAGGTATTTTTTTACTAACCAGATTCTTGTAAATGGTATCAGCTTTAAACTTAATACGTTCCAAACTTGCTGGTGTGGTTTCTGGGCGAATCAGGATATGGCGCGCATTTACTTGTTCACCACGACGTTCTATCACTTGTAAGATATGGAATCCATGCTCAGTTTCGAAAACAGGAGAGATGTCGCCCGCTTTTAATTTAAAAGCTTGTGCTGTAAACTCTTTTACCATTCGGGTACGGTCAAAGAAACCAAGGTCTCCACCATCAGGTGCCGATCCCGGATCTTCGGAATATGATTTAGCAAGGAAAGCAAAGTCTTCTCCACTTTTTACTCTTAAGCGTAACGCATCAATTTTATCATGGAACTTTTGTTTCTCCGCTTTAGTAAGTTTAGGATACATGACAATCTCACCAATTTCAAATTCCGTTGGAATATCAGGTAAGCTATCTTTTTTATATCCGTCAAAGTATTTTTTAACTTCTAAAGGAGTGATGCCTACATCCTGAGTGATTTTTTGTTGCATTTTATTTGAAATCAGCTGTTCTTTAATGTCAGGTCTGATCTCATCTTTATACTGTAGTACAGAACGGTTTAAGAATTGCTCTAAGCGTTCTTGCCCACCTGCTCTTTGAATCTGGTAGCGCATACGTTTTTCTACCTCTTCATCAATCTGAGAATCATCAACTGTAACAGAGTCAATCTCGGCCTGCTGTTTCAATAGTTTTTGCGCAAGCATTTGCTGTAATATATAGCATTTTACATTTGGATCATCAGGGTTTCCCGAATTAAGAAACTGCGCATATTGCTGGTTCAAATCAGATAGCAATATAATATTGCTTCCTAATACCGCTACGACTTTATCTATATTCTTTTTTTGTGCCTGGGTATTAAAAAACAAACAGATTAATCCGCTTGCGATCAAAAAAATTCTCTTCATTATATATTTGTTCAATTGTATTCTTTTTGCAAATTTACTATTCTCAAGTGCTAATGGCTAGTTTTTTACAACTTTGCCAATTTCCTTATCTCATTTTGGTTAATCTTTACACTATATTTCTTCCTAAGCGTATCAATCCAGTCTTTTTCAATTCGATCCTGATCATTGATCGCTTTATTCCACACCTTTATTTCCGATACATTAAACATTAAAGCTGCATCGCGGTATTCGTTCATCATCATTGTATGGGTCTGACTGGTTCTGGAAGATCTTTTTTGAGCTTCCAATGCAGACGCATAGTTTTTTATTTCCGCAAGATACGCAGTATCGGTGTCTAAACCCATATCTCGTGCATCTAATACTTTAAGCTTAAAGTTGATGTACTGATTTAAATAATCTTCTAAATCTTTTATAGAAGTAGTCGAATTACCGCTATGGTTCTTTTTATAAAACCATAGGAATTCCTTATTACTTATAGGTTTTCCATTAATGGTCGCTACATTTTGTGCAAATGCACCTTTAACAAAAAAACATAAGATTATAATGCAATAAGCTTTTCTCACAAAAGATATATAGTGTATATTTTTAAGGCATAAAAGTAATAAATAAAGGCACTATAAGAAGATATTTAACTAAATTTAACAGAAAAAAGATTCCTAGAAAAATTATCATTAATGGATAGCCAATTAACAGCAGATGGAGCAGCCCTGCGTTTATTTTTTACAGACGATGTTTATTTAGTTGACCAGGTTGGTAGTCAGCCTGTTGAGTGCTCTGTTGCAGCCGATAAACCGTTAGATATAGTTGTTGAAAATCCCATTTCTACTAGTAAACCTTTAGCAGTACCTACTGAAAGCATTATAGCAAATTTTGCTACTAATTCAGTAACTCAGGCTGTTAATTTCAAATACCTGGGAAAGAACCAGCGTAATATTCTTATTCTAGTTAACGATGAGCAAAATGAGGTGAGTGATGAAGACGGACGTGAATTGCTACGAAAAATAGTGAAATCTATAAACCTTAGTGCGAATGATTTTGCTTTACTTAACTATGCTAAATATAGGGGGGTAGGCTTTAAACAATTACAAGAACACTTTTCAAGTACATTGATTTTCTCTTTTGGAGTGAGCCCTGCTGATCTTGCTTTAAGTACAGCACATCCAGAACATACAATTGTAATGGAAAGTGCTGTGAAAATGATCTTTTCTGCAGAACTAAAGGTACTTGACAAAAATCCTGCAGGGAAAAAAGCATTATGGGGAAGTCTTCAAAATCTTGGATTATAACATGAGAGAACTTGTTTTTGCAACTAATAACCAGCATAAAACGCAGGAAGTGCGTAATTTGCTGATGAATGAATATAAAGTGTTAAATCTGAATGATATTGGTTGTGACACTGATATCCCTGAAACAGGTGATACCTTTGCTGAAAATGCAACTTTGAAAAGTAGGTATGTTGCAGACCATTATCAGATGGATTGTTTTGCAGACGATAGCGGATTAGAAATAGAAGCTTTGAATCAGGAGCCAGGTATTTTTTCTGCCAGGTATTCTGGTATTAAAGATGATAAGGAAAATCTGAACCTGGTACTTCAGAAAATGAAAAGAGAGACCAATAGAAAAGCACGCTTCAAAACGGTTATCTCATTAATCAGAAATGGAGAAGTTTTTCTTTTTGAGGGCATTATTAATGGTACAATCAGAGCAGAGTCTGTTGGCGAAAAAGGCTTCGGTTATGACCCGATCTTTGAACCCGTAGGTTATGATATCACTTTCGCTGAAATGAGTATGGATCAGAAAAACCAGATCAGTCACAGAGCATTGGCAATGAAAAAATTGATTACTTTTTTAAAGGAACAGTCTTAGTTGTATCAGGTTTCACCTCATTTAGAGGTTGTATTTTCGGTTGTGCTTTCTTTGCAGAAGTATCTGGTATGCTTTTAGAAATACTATCTGGAACGAGCTTCTGAATCACTTTATGCGTTGAATCAACAGCTTTGTTTTTCAAATCAACAGCCGTTTTCTTTAAGGAATCTGTTCCACTTGCAGTAGCTTTAGCGCCTTTAGCAGGTAAAGGTGTGGTTTTTTTAGCGGTTGTGCTTTTATTGTCTTTACCCGTTATACCTTTTGTTTCTTTAGTCGCTGGACCTTGTGCAGCTGCTTTTTTTGCAGGAGCTTTCGGTTTATTAGCTCTAATAATGACTTCTTTTTTAGAACGTGGTCTCAGCTCTGGTTTCCAGGTAAAACCAGTTAGGAATACATCTTCTTTTAATTCTGGAATAGGGGTTCTTACTCCCTCAGGTTCTCTAATGGTTACAATACGGGCTATTTCCTTATTCTTAAACAGGATTTTTATACGACTACTTACCGTTTGGTTCATATCTGTATATATTTTCTTTTCGTCCTGATTGAAATAAATACTTTCTGCATTTCCATCAACAAACATATT
>JBEBUV010000035.1:0-35284 GCA_040393085.1 Pedobacter hiemivivus
ATAACTTCTGATCCCACTCCAACTGTTGTTGCGGCTGACCTTTAATATCCATGAAATATAGAATTCCACCAAACTCCTTATCCCATCCATAATCAAGTGTATGCAAAGCAATCTCAACACATTTCTCAATTAACTGCTGGTCATTTAAACGCACCCCCAGATCCATCATAAACCACATGGCTTCGATAGTATGACCTGGATTGATCAATCGACCATCAAAAGAATCAGAGAAAGATCCATCAACGTTTACATTCTCCAGGATTAAGCCACTATCTTTCTGATAAAACACTTCCATTACCTCATGAATCACTGCTTTCAACAGATCATCAACCGTCTTTTTATCTAATAGATGTTCCATCTCGAGCGACAAATTGCTCAGGATCATTGGCAATGCGAAGTTCTTAAGACTACGTGTGCCAGGAAAAGCTTTATTGTATTTACCTTTTGGATTATCCTGACGCTTTAAAATATTGTTAAAAGTATCTTTAGCAATTTGTGCGTAACGTTCCTGCGGATCAGCTTTGTATAGCGCTGCAAAAGCCATACTTGCAAAGCAATCAGAGAATATATTATAAGGTTGAGTCAAAGGGTTACCCTCTTGATCTAACGAAAAGTACCAGTTACCATCAGCATCACGACCATATTTTTCAATAAAGTCGGCGCCATGTTTTGCCATTTCCAGCCATTCAGGTCTTGCTTCCTGCTCATTGTATAAGGTAGCGAAAGTCCATACTTCACGGGCTTGAAGCCACATAAACTTATCGGTATCGTACACGTTACCAGTACGACCCAGACAGTTAAAATATCCACCATTCACTTCATCTTTCGAATGCTTCATCCAAAATGGAACCACATTGTTTATTAATTCCTGCTCGTAAATCTCTCTATAGTTATTCATCTAAATGTATTGTATCAAATCTTTAATCCTTCTATGTATTCTTTATATCTGTTAAACAAATGACCTGCCTGTTGATAAGCAGATTGCGGGCTCATAAAATGTGAGAATTCAAATGTAATTGCCTTATCGTATCCTGCTTTCCTCGCAGCTTCCAATTTCAAGCGTAACTTTTCGAATTTAATAGGTAAAAACTTAATCGGCATATCCCTGTCAAAGCTTTCTGCGTTGGTCCAACACTGCAAGCCATACTGATCTGCAATTTTCTTATTCACTGCAAAAAAGTCATCCAGCTCATGGTAATCGATATGTCCGTCTTGAAAAGCTACTGCATCTACAGCACCACTAATTCCATGAAATATCTCTCCCCATTCTCTTTCATGCTCCTGTAAAGAAACAGTGTCTTCTTTAGTCAATGCCGACGAAGCAGCCATCACAGCTTTTTTACCATCTATCCATGGTGAAATTAAGGTTGGCAAGCCACCACTAACATCTTTACACTGTTGCCCTAAAGTCCTGAAAGCCTCTGTAGCCCCTTTAGTCTTCCTGCTGATCTCCATACTCAGATACCAGCCACCAAAACTCTTATAATGTCCGTATTGCTTCCATACCTCATCAATTACGAATCGGTTAGAATCAATTTCATGCTGTAAGTTTCCTGTATCCCAATATTTACCACTATCATACAATCCGAAGTAAAACTTCATATTATATTTATCTGCCAATTGTAGAAACAGCTCTACCAAATCCAAAGGTGGACGATAGCAGCCAAATGTATCTTGCAAATAAGTTGATGGGTAGGTAATAAAGCGACGATAACCACTTCTGATCATAATTACCGTATCTATTCCTACCGATTTCATATAGGCAAAATCTCTATCCCACTCTACTCTACCCCAGTTTTGATGGGGAATATCATGCGAGATCTCGTCTATAAAAGTTCCCGTTATCCTCATAAGTATTTTTTTTCTTTTAAATAGTTTACCCATGTTATGTAAGCACTTGCTTTCAAATGCACACCATCCATAGTCACTTCTTTTTTTAAGTTACCATTCTCATCTGCAAAGAGAGGAACGATATCAATATAGGTAACCCTCTCTTCTTTAGCCATCTGCTTAATTTTTTCATTCAGCACCGGCACCATAGCACTACGTCCTTTGGTATAAGATTCAGTAGTCATTTCCTCATTTATTGGCAATGCACTTTCTATATAGATCTTGGTTTTTGGCGACTTTTGTTTAATCATCCTGATGATCCTTCTGTAATTGTTTACACTTACATCATAAGGTAGCTTTCTAAACAGATCGTTTACACCATCCATTAAAAAGATCGCCCTGGGTTTGGCTGTTAATATCTCATCCATACGGGCCAGAATACCAAAAGAATTATCGCCACCAACACCACGATTAACAATTGGATAGCGATAGCCTGATAAAATCTCCTGCCATTCTCCACGCTCAGTGATGCTATTTCCCAGAAAGACAACTTCATTTTTAACATGCGTTGATTTGTTGAAATAATCTACCCTTTGCTTGTAATAGTAATTTGCATAATTACTATCAATCTTTACAGCGGTTTGTGCATCAGCAGTGGTAGCACATGCCATTATGCTACATGCAGCAATAGCGATCTTTAATCTTTTCATATTACTAGGTGTTTAGTTTCATTATAAGATGTCCAGTTTTTTTAAATATCCAGCCCATAAAATATAAGCGGCCGATTTTAAATGCAGTCCGTCTATACTTAGCTCCCCTTTCAATTCACCATCCACACCGGCAAATACCTCATGCAGATTAACATAAGTTAATCCCTGTGCTTCGCAAATACTTTTTAATTGAACATTCATTTCCAGAATATTTGCGTTCGACAATTTCTCATAAGATGCTGGTAGCATCTTTTTATTTACAGGCAAAATGCTCTGCACATATACCTTTGTTGCTGGCGAAGCTTTCTTAATCTTAGCAATGATTCTTTTATGATTATTTAAGATCACTTCCTGTGGTGTCCCCCTCTTCATATCATTGATACCAATCAGTATAAAAATCCGTGCAGGTTTAGATTGAAGAACTTCATCCATTCTTGCTAATACACCAAAGGTAACATCACCACTAATCCCTCTGTTTACAACATTCTTATTAGGAATAAGCTCCTGCCATTTACCTCCCTCAGTGATGCTATTACCCAAAAAGACTATCTCATTCTTCTGATTGGGCATCTTTTTAAAGAAGTCTAGTCTTTGCAGATAATGACCATTAGCGTAACTACTATCTATTGTCAACTGCTTCTGAGCACTAGCGAATAATGTCGATAACAGAAATGTTCCAATTAAAAAAAGACGTTTCATAATATTCATGTTAGTCATATATTATTCAGCAATAGTTTCTTCTTCAGCTTCTTTCTCCGGCGCCATTAACGGCACGAGCCAGGTTACAATAAATGCCGGTATTGTTGCGATAAGCACCCATATAAAGAATTCTTTATAACCTAAATAATCACTTAGCACACCACTTATCATGGACGGAATCATGAATCCTAAGTTCATCAATCCGCTACCAAAAGCATAGTGAGCCATTTTATATTTACCCGGAGCAATATTTTGCATCATAAATAAGATCAATCCTACGAATCCATAACCATAACCAAAATACTCGATGGCTACTGCCGAAGCAATAATGTATAAATCAGTGGGCATTGCTATAGCCAAATAAGCGTAGGCCGCGAAAGGCAGATTAAAGAAAGTACATAAAATTAATAGCGTTCTTTTGGTTAAACCTTTATTGGAAACATAATATCCTGCTACAAGAGATCCCAGAACGAAAGCAACTGCACCAAAAACACCGTACAACAAACCAATCTCAGAAGTACTTAAGCCCAGGCCACCTTCCGCTCTCGATGCTTTAAAAAACAATGGCACAATCTTTATTGCCTGCCCCTCTGCAAATCGATAAAAAACAATAAAACACAGACTATACCAGATATTCTTTTTCTGGAAAAATGTGATAATTACATCTTTTAAAACCGCAAACCCCTCTTTAACAGAACTTGTGGTTTTAACCTCGCTACTATTTGGCAGGGCTTTCATATTATATAATCCCAATACCACCATGATAAGTCCATAGGCAAACATCACCACCATCCAGGCATTATGTATTCCAATTTCCTTTTCCAGTTGTCCGGCAAAATAAACCAATACACCCCCAGAAAAAACCTTTGCAATGTTATAGAAAGCCCCTTGCCAACCTACAAATTTGGCTTGTAGTTTTGGTGTGAGTTCATTCAAATAAACACCATCCGCAGCAGTATCATGAGTAGAACCACTCAAAGCAATGATAGTCAGTATAGCTATAGAAAAGCTAAAGAAATGGTCCATTTGTAAGGTTAAAGCCAAAAGACCAAATAGTACACCTGTAAAAATCTGAGTGCTATAAACAAAGAATTTCTTGGTCTTATACATCTCCAGAAATGGCCCCCATAATGGTTTTATAGTCCAGGGGAACATAATCAGTGAAGTCCAGAATGCAATTTTAGCATCCGAGATCCCCATGTTTTTGTACATAATGGAACTAGCTCCTGACAAGGCAACAAAAGGCAATCCCATAGCGAACCAGGTGGTTGGTATCCAGTAAATAGGATTTATTTTTTTGGTTTTTAGTTGTGACACAAAGTTCTTTTTTAAGTGTTAGTAATCAGGTTTAAGTATTAGTAATCAGGTTTGCTCTTTAGGTTTTCCAGAACAGTTTTGCTCTGGTACAATATATAGTAATAAGTGAAACCACTCCTGTAAATATTAGTCCTCTTATCAATCCGCCAGCAGGTATATTGGCTACACTATCTAAATATACATCTGCACCTGTAAGCTTCAATAAAGGTATCAGTAATAAGTTTCCAGCTGTATAAGCTACCATTGGATTTTTACCATTGCTACCAAGGTAAGTGATCACTGCAGAGAGATGACCTAACTTTTCAAGGATAGTGAACGACAATAGCACCAAGAATGCCAAACCGGTATTTAAAAAGTAATAACTAAAAGTTGATACATCTTTTTTTATTCCGCCTTCAAAAGCCTCGAAAAACAGTCCTAATATCAATAAGTAAATTCCAGTATTTGCGAATTTTGTAAATAAGATTTTGTCGCTACCCTCGTTAATCTCCTTTAATAACCTTAACAATAAAAATGCTAATAAAGCAGAGATAAACAGGTTTGGAACCAGCCAACGCATGTATAAACAAATTACGTTACAGATCATTAATGCCCAACATAGGGCTGCTACTGTTAATAATTTTGCTTTAGCACTTTCAATCAAATTCTGAACCGGTGATGAGCTTCTATTTAATAACCACTCTCCAGCAAATGTACCCGGCAATACAATAAACAAATATTTAAGGTAATACACTTTATACATCCATGGTGCGGGCGACCAGTTAAAAACCAAACTGTTCCATGTACCTGCATCTTTTCCTGTCAGCAATAAGGCCATTAGCAATGGCAACACCCCTATTCTCAACAATGGATAGTTACGGGTTAGCCACCAGATTAGCGTTCCAAAAAAGGCCATATTAGCCAGCACAATAATGATAATATCGCTTGAGCCTAAGCTAAATCCATTTTTAAACGGGAACCATAGGAAAAATACAACGACCAAGGCAAAGCCAAGCCCTTTAATGCTTGTAGCAAGCACCTTATTTTGCAGCTTATTGAAGTGTGCATACATTAAGAACAACACCAAGAAACAAGCTATTGATAATAGTTGCTCTTGCCATCCTGGCGTTCCACTCATCACCCATGCACGGGCATGAAAGGTAAATATTGCAAACACAATCAGTAAAAAATAACGCTGAACAAGTTGTCCGGCCGTTTTAAGAATAGATTGGCTTGCTAGTTTCTTCTGTAATGCCAAAGGGATTGCTGCACCCATGGTAAACAGGAAAAACGGAAAAACCAGATCTACCCAGGTAATACCGGGTAGTTCTGGTTTAAAAACATGATGAGGTGGTGGCACCTGAGCGTGGTACATCCAGGCAGGTAAGATTCCGAAAGAAATACTTCCTGATAAAACCATCAGGAGTATAGCTAGGCCTCTTAGTGCGTCTAAGGCTTCTTCTCTTTTTTTCATGATTGTTAAAGTGCCTCTGTCAAGCCAGTTTTTAAGCTTTCCCACCAGCCTTTTTCAATCACATGTACGATATCAAAAATCATTACTCCGTTTGATTTTTTACGACACATCTTCAATGCTTTTATAAACTGAGCTTCGTCTTGTTTATATTGTTCAACATAAATTCCGGCGTAAACAGGTACTTTACCTTTGGTAATCTCCATAGCCATTTCGGCTGATCCCTCTACTGTATACCAGTCATCCTTACCTGATCCCTGTCCTGCTTCAATTCTATTTACTTTTGTAACATCAATATTCGCCGCTTCAGCTTTATCAACCTCGTAGTAATAGCTTCCTGTAGTATAAAGATCCAAAGCCTCAGCATATCCGAAGTTTTTATACTCTGGTGTTGCCCAATCGAATGTTAATGATGGATCGTATTCTTTACTTGCCCAGTTTACACCAACTTCATAATAGCTAGGATACCATGAACCTGTATAATCACCAAATATCATTTGCGGCTGACTTTTCTTCAATGCTGCCTTAGCCGTATAGAAAAAGTCGTGAATTACCTTTGCTCTCCACTCTATCCATTTTTTATAATGTACTCCCGGAACACGTTTTTTATCGGCATCATAAGTATAAATATCTGCAGGGAACTGCTTTACTTTTGCGCCCAAATATTTTTCAAATAATTTCTTTGACAAGGGTGAAAAATCAGCCTCAATACCATCATATCGTACACGATCTAAAATGATACCGTCTAACTTCGGATACATTTTAGCAATTTCTAACATAATTGACAACTCATAATCCTGAACTGCTTTATTTGCAGGGTTGATCATGGCCGACCATTTATTTTGTATCTGCGTAATTGGCGTTAAACCTGTTGATGTATAATTTAAAGACTGCCATTTTGATTTCTTCTTATCGCTATATACAATTCCCCTTTTAAAGGCATTATGTCCGCCACTAAAAATATTGATACTCACATAAATTGTCAGACCAAGCTTATGACCTTCTGAGATAAAAGTTTCCAGCATATCAAAATCACCAGTCTTAGTATAACCGCGCCATTCTTTCATAACCGGAGCAATCTTACTTGGATATAATACCTCCCCTGAAATAGGTTTTACGTCTACAATAATATCAGTTACGCCTACTTCTTTAGATTTTTGCAGATAATAAATGATAGAGTCTTTATGTGCAAAGCGTTTATAATTAGCTGTTGCATCAAAGTACAGAAGGTTCTTTTGCTGTGCATTCACTTCTCCGAATAGACAAACGAAGAAAAGTGCAAAGGTTAATTTTATAAATAGTTTCATTTGTGTGTTTGTGTGTGTGGTATTATTTAATTTTTACTGATCCGTCAAAATCAATTTCCTGTGCAAACGGATTTAATATTTCATCGATCAATACAGATAAAGCTCTTCTCGATAAAACTGTTTCTCCATTCACTTCTTGTTTAGCAACTTTCTCGTTTATAAGCTGTGAAATTGCTGAAATTGTAATCTCCTTTTTTGATATCGACGATAATAGTTTTGCTGCAAATGCGGCATCAACCATTTCGCCTGATGGCGTTAAATCTTCCATTACCGGATAAAAAGATTTGAAACCTTCTATCAGTGTATATTCATTAACTGGTTGCTCTGGATAATACCAGGTTTGATTTGCCCATTTGTAAGCAATTCCTGTTCCTTTTAAGATCCCTGTTGATCCAATTTTCTGCATTGCTGCGAAGTTTTTATCCTCAGGCTTCACATCAATAAACGGCATCAGGTATGCTTTACTTTCCAATAAGGCAGATTGTACCTCACGGATATTCACCTGTGCAGGCTGTTGGTTATTTTTGATACTTACAGCTGCCAATGCACCTGCCGCTTGTCCGATTGTTAAAACTACCGGCTGTAATCTGCTCGCTCCAGCTACAATATTGGTTACACTAACACTTTTTTCAGCCACAATAAGTCCGTCTGAATTTTTAGGAACCAAAGCACCTAAAGGAATATTATAAGATGGAACTTTGATATTGATAAAGTCTATCTCTGGTGCTTCAGGATTTTTTAAATGATGATGGTCAATCGGATAATCGCCTATAGCAATACCTGTACGGTAAAGACTTGTTTTTTGATTATATGGAGCTGCTACATCATTAACCGTTAATGTCACCTTTCCATCTAACCTCCTTGCTTCCCTGTGGTAAGCAATCATAGGTAGATTATCTTTCGTAGGAAACTCATCTGTTGCAATACCTAAGTGCTTAAACCCAAGTTTGGTTTGTAAGTGATAAATAAATCTTAAGCTATGTAATTTTGCTTCTTTAAGTGCTTTTTCTCTGTCGGTTTTGCTCAGCTCAATAATATTCATGTAAATATCATTTCCGCATTTAGGCCAGTTGATCATGTATTTATCATTTGGCAATTTACCATATGTGATCATTACATTACAGTCTATAGAACGTGCCTGACTGGCATCGGCCGATGGATCTGTAACATCACAGCAGCAATCAAACTCCTTAGGATCATAACCTGCAGGCTTTGCAATAGTTTTATTGGCATTTTTACCAAAATCCTTTAATACAACCACATAAGTTAAATCCTGTATAATGTCGTTCGCTTTCTCAGGAGCAAAAGACTCTCCTGTATCGTGGCGACTATCCATACCAACACGATAAGGAACTTTCAAGAATCCCATTACATCACCCAGTTCAGTGGCATCTATAATCAAGTCGGCAGTGATCACAGAACGCTTCCCTTTCACATAAGCTTCAACAGTCCATTTATTTCCGTTACGTGTAATATTTCTCCATTCTGTTTTGTACCAAATGGTCAGATTAGGATTTACAGCTAATTCTTTCAGCTTTTTATTCCCCACTGATGGTTCAAACAAAGTGTTGCTCACCCATCCAGTCTCTACAGCTACAGGGCCACCATAATAGTCGTACAACTTTTGTCTGAATTCTCCCCATAATCCAGATGGCATCTGATGATTCCCATCAATAGCAGCTACACCAGCGGAAGTCAACATTCCTCCCAACCATTCAGTCTCTTCAATAATTAATGTTTTCACACCCATTCTTGAAGCTTGTACAGCTGCAGTAGTACCACTTGCACCACCACCAATTACCAGTAATTGTGTTTGGTATTCCTTAGCGGAAACAGAAATCGTTATAGAAGTAAAAAACAGCGTTATTGCGACTAAAAGTCCCTTCATAAATCCTGATCGAATCATTTTAACAGTTAAGTATATATATTATGATAAATTATTTTTTTTCTAGAGTAATGTGACGGTTTAGTTCTTTGTTCATAACGGTTAGGTTTTGCAGTAAATATATAAACTTTATTAAATATATTAAAAACAACATGGTAGTTATATTAAAATTATTACAAACATATCAAAATCGACGTTTCTGTAAGCAAGGGAATTATTAACACTACCGACTAGCCCCTTGTCCGCCACAGAAAATGAGACAATCTTCTTGTTGTCCTTTAAGCTATAAATCCTTTCCCGTTTCCAGATGAACAATGTAAGTTGAGCATTTCATTAACAAGCTAAAATTCAATACAACTCTATTCATTATTTGAAGACAATTTTATTCATAAGTGTTACAATATATAGATAAGCTGAGTGATTTTATTTAACTTTGTGTAAAACAACACGTTTTAAATAAATATTACTAATTATTATTAATAATTTTTAATAAGATTGTAAAACGTAATACAATCAACCATTAAACGAACGCTATGAAAACTGATTTTTTTGATGATAACAGCGACATATTAACTGGAGTCGCCTATAAAAACATACATATCAGGAAAAAGATCATCTCTTATTTTGCTGACGCCGGCAATGCTACCATTGCTGAATTGTGTAAAGAAACAAATCTGAGTGTTCCAAAAGTAACTACATTAATAACCGAGCTAATGTCTGGCGGACTGGTTAAGGATTTTGGAAAAGTAGGATCAACTGGTGGTAGAAGACCAAATATATATGGCCTGGTACCTGACTCGGGTTTTTTCCTTGGTGTTGATGTGAAACACGACCACATTAATATCGGCTTAATTGACTTACAAAAAAAGCTCATTAAAATATCTAAAGACGTTCCTTATAATTTAAATAACACTGCTGAGTCTCTTGCTGCACTTTGTCAGTTGATTAAAGATTTCATAAAGGAATCTGCAATTTCAAAAGACAAAATACTAGGGCTTGGCTTAAATCTTTCAGGGAGAATCAATTATGCAACCGGGTATAGTTATAGCTTTTTCCATTTTAACGAGGATCCATTAAGTAAGCTGCTAGAGAAAGAGCTTAACTTAAAAACCTATCTTGAAAACGATTCAAGAGCAATGGCCTATGGGGAATTCAACTGTGGTGTAGTAAAGGAAGAAAAAAATGTACTCTTCTTAAATCTGGATTATGGACTTGGTATGGGTGTTTTAATTAACAACGAACTTTACTACGGAAAGTCAGGCTTTGCTGGTGAAATTGGCCACATTCCATTATTTAATAATGAGATCATCTGTCATTGTGGCAAAAAGGGTTGTTTAGAAACTGAAGCATCGGGACGGGCATTAATAGAATTATTTAAACAGAAATTACTATCTGGCTCATCATCATCACTGAATAAAACTGCAGACGATAATATTCTCATGCAGGACATTATCAATGCCGCAAACAACGATGATGTATTGTCAATCGAATTAATCGCTAAAATTGGAGAGAAATTAGGGCGTGGTATCGCGTTATTGATTAATATTTATAACCCTGAGCTGGTTATTCTTGGTGGTGCATTGGCTTCAACAGGAGAACATCTGCACTTACCAATTAAAAGTGCTTTAAATAAATATTCATTAAGCCTTGTGAATAGTGACACGCAATTAAAACTTTCAAAGCTTGGTGAAGAAGCAGGCGTTATGGGTGCCTGCCTCTTAGTTAGAAAAAGACTTTTAGAATATTCTGTCTAATTATTTTAACGTATCCATATCTACTGGAATAAATACCAGTGGAGTTGGTAAACATGATGCTCCCGGCGGAGAATAAGTCAATTTAATAGTTTGCTCCTCTCCGTTTTTAGCCGGTGGAAATACCTGAACCAATATGGCTTCGGGAGCAGCTTTGGTTACCAACCTATCACTAGGTAACTGGATAATACCTTCCTTAAACTTCCCTTTACTTACTATCATTGTAGCAGCCATACCATTACACCATTGGTTATCTGCTGAACGAGAGTTCCAGGTTACTAAAGCCAAACCTTTACCATCTGTACTTTTCCATTTCAACTCCATCTCATACATTACTCCGTAGTTTCCGGCTAGGGTTGACTCTTTTCCACTTGCTCCCTCAATACCCATTACCCATGGATCTTTAATCCCATCAGCCACAATAATTTCAGCTGCACCATTTTTGGTATCCAATACATCAACAGCGGTAATTTTATAATTACTTACTCCAAACAATCCACGTCCGGCATTTTTATGTCCTGTAGGAATAACAGTTTTAATCCGATTTAATGCTATTGGACCAGGTGTTTTAAGGTCTGTTTGAATAATACTTATTTGTCCTGGCTGATCAATTACAAAATCATAAAATCCATGAACCAATTCATCATACTTAACAACATTACGTTCTAATTTTTCATCGATAGCAATTACTGCTCCTGGCTCTACAACACGAATTTCATCCATTCCATTAGATGCAAAATAATCTGCTAATCCTTGCTTTCCGATTTGGAAGTAATTACCACTAGGTTTCTGGGATGAATACTTTAGCATACGGATGTGCATTTTTTTCTTTCCAGTATTTTTAATTACTGCTGTAATTTTACGATCAATCTTTATCGGCTCCTTTACCCCGTTCACATTATAAACGTATAACCTAACTGCACCAGGTTGTACATTTTCCTGCAAAGCGATCCCTTCTGGAATCCTGATATACTCGGGATCATCAGAAATGATAAACTGTGGTCCAGGCAAAACCATTTTATTGTATTTAATATCTGCAGGTTTAACTGTAAAGAAGTCATTCAATAAAACAACATTCCCTTGTTTAGCCTTTAATAAATTGGTCGCATCCTCTACCTTAATGGTCTGCGCATTCAATTGGATGGCGCCGCAAATAATCGCCAAACTCAATGTAGTTTTTAAGTTTCTGTATTTCATTTATTTGTTTTTTGTATGTTCTTTTCTAAAAACGAGTGTTTTCACATTTTAATTTTTATTAGAAATATTCTAAAGGCCTTTCTACCAAACTAAATAGTTGATTTATCAAGCCTGAATACTCAAATCACCTCTAAAGCTATTTCAAACACCGTTAATCCCAATTTCACATTCAGGAGGTGAATATAGATATTTTTTAATAACTAACTTGATTTACTGTTTTTTATTATTAAGTATATAGCAGATATATTACATATAATTAGATAAGGTCCTCTCTTATAAAAATTACATACTTACTTGATAGCTTCTACTATCAACATCATATTAATAAAAACTTTCACCTTATTAGACCCAGACAGCTTTCCCTTGATTATTAATAAATTAGCTTTATTTTGCAGCAATCATAAAAAACTAACCAAATCATAAAACTGTATATACTATAATGGGTAAAACTTTTTTTGAAGAATTAAACACTGAAAACATCACTGGTGTTGCATACAAAAACCTTAGCATTAAAAAAAACATACTCAGTCATTTTGCCAATATCGGTAATGTTACCATTGGAGATCTCTGTTCAGAACTAAAAATCAGCACTCCAAAAATCACCTCATTATTAGCAAATTTAATAGAAGATCAACTGATTAAGGATTATGGTAAAGTAAAATCTTCTGGTGGCCGTAAACCTAATTTATATGGGCTGATACCTGAATCAGCTTTCTTTATCGGGGTTGATATTAAACAAAATCATATCAACATTGGTCTCTCCGACTTACAAAAAAACCTGATTAAGGTGAATGAGCAAATCCCTTATCAGCTTGAAAACAATAAAGAATCATTAGAGGCACTAATCTTGCTGATTAATGATTTCATCACAAAGCTTACCATTCCTCGCAAAAAAATACTTGGCATTGGCATCAACCTTTCAGGAAGAATAAATCATTTTACAGGATATAGTTATAGTTTTTTTCATTTTAGTGAAGAACCTTTAAGCAAGGTCATTGAGTCTAGAGTTGGTATCCGTGTCTTTTTAGAAAATGATTCCAGAGCAATGGCTTATGGTGAATTCTCTGCTGGAGCTGTCACAACAGAAAAGAATGTATTGTTTCTAAACCTGGATCATGGAATTGGATTAGGAATATTAGTTAACGGAAAACTATATTATGGAAAATCAGGCTATTCGGGAGAGTTTGGTCATATTCCATTATTCAACAATGAAATCATTTGTCACTGTGGCAAAAAAGGCTGTTTGGAAACTGAAGCATCTGGATGGGCACTAACGTATATGTTAAAAGAGCGTTTAAAAGAAGGAGCATCCTCTATTTTAACACGCAATAAAATCAAGCCAGATTGTATAACCATGGAAGATATTATTTCCGCTGCCATTAAAGATGACATGCTTTCTATTGAGCTCATTGCAAAAGTAGGCGAAAATTTAGGGCGTGGAATTGCTATACTGATAAACTTATTTAATCCGGAACTGGTTATACTTGGTGGTTGCCTTGCTACATCTGAAGAATACCTCAGTCTTCCTTTGAAAAGTGCTATCAATAAGTACTCATTAAGTCTGGTTAATCAGGATACGGTAGTAAAAATTTCTAAATTGGGAGAAAGAGGTGGAGTTATTGGCGCTTGTCTACTCACCAGAGACAAATTATTGAATATTTTATAATACTAATTTACTTTTCTCATCGGATTAATAGAATTATTTATTTTAAGAGATATTTTATTTTTTTAATTAAAAAATGGGTGTATCAAATGATACCCCCACCATAAATTTTGACACAAGAAATCAATCAGAATCTTATTTGCGCCATTCTGTTTCGATTCCTTGTGATCTAATATAGTCCTGAAATTCATTCAGCAACTGTTTATTATTTCTTACTTCTTTAGGTATTACATTTTTCTCTCTGGCGAAAGTGATCAATAAACCAACAGCCTCACCAATACTCCATTCTGCTGGATGAACTCTATAACAACCATTAGTAATATGCGTAGTTCCAATATTCTTATTTGCAGGAAGAATATTCTCCATTCTTACAGGTAACAAAGCACCTAATGGAATTTGAAACCTTAATGATTCAAAGTCGATATAGTTCACCTCATTACAGCTTGGGTGAAGATCTATATGATAATAGCCGACTCCTACACTATCATAAAATGGGGCTGCAACATTTTTCTCCGATGGACTGGCTACCATTGCTCTGTTCTCCTTACCTACATGCTCTTCTAAAATGGTAAACATTGCTTTTATTCTTCTGGATTCTCGGATATATGGATATTTTGCCAATCCATCTTCGGTTCCCATAATATCTTTACGTAACCTTACTTCGGGAAATCCTTTACCACCATCTTCACGTGGAGCTTCTGTCTGTAACCAGTACAATAAGGATAAACTAAGCTGCTTAGCTCCGTTAAAATGTTTGTTGAAATCTTTTTGGCTGGCACCAATTATATTACCCAGCATATAATCATTTTGAGGCCAGTTTATAACCGTAATGTCACCAGTATAGGTACCATTAACAAAATTGTTTTTATTAATGATCTTTCGGTAATTCCATATATTCAGCGCTTCCAAAGTATTATCACCATCTGGCTTAAAGCCAAGTAGTTTAGGCTTCAAAGTTTTAGGGTCAGAATAATGCAAATCCAATAATTTACCTGACCAGGGCGGAGTCATTTTTGGAATATGATTACTCCAGAAATCATAATCTTTAGGTTTATCAATTACATAATTTCCACCTGGCACATAATCAACAGCAAAACAAGCTGTAAAAGCCTGATTGTTATTGGGATTACCAACCTCCGGAGCATGCAACTCATTGGTTTGCTTTTTAGATTCCGTACCTGTAATAAATTCAGTACCAGTCATTGGCAATAAATCACCCATTTCGGTAGCATCAACAAAGTACGGTGCTGAAAGTGTAACCAAACGGCCTGTACGAATAGACTTTGCTGTTATCGACTGCACCTTTGTACCATTAACTGCTGCTTTAGTAACCTTATATTCCGTTAACAAAACCAACTTACCAGAGCTGATATAAGGTGCTAGCATGTCATTCAAAATAGCCAATGCCACTCTTGGTTCATGACATAATCTAGATACAAATCCGTCACCCGGATTTAGTAAAGCATTATTCTTTGCTGAATCTGTTAAAGGATAATGCTTTTTATAATAGTCCCTGACATCCTTTCTAAAATTAAGATACATTTGTGTTGCACCATGTGTTTCAATCCATTGATGTTCATCTGGCGGTACACCTTGCTGGGTTAATTGTCCACCAATCCAATCTGTTTCTTCTGTTAAAACCACTGTTTGCTTATTTCTAAGCGAGGACATTGCTGCAGCGAATCCACCAAGGCCACCGCCCGCAATCACTACATCTGCTTTTAACTGCTCATCACCATTTTTCAGAGTAACCTTTTCCACTTCAGCTAAAGCTGCAACAGGAGCTCCAATTACACCGGCAGTTGCAGATACACCTAGGAGGCTTAAAAAATTTCTACGCTTCATTTATTTATAATTAATGATTTATTAACCTGCTCAAAAACGCCGGATAGGTTTCTCCTGTTGCAGTTCCCTCTCCGGTCATATATGCACCGTAAGTAATACTATCTCCAAAACAAATCATTTTCTTTCCTTTTTTTAATAAATGATTTTTTCTAAGATAATTGTATACTGTTTCAGCAATCAATTGATAACCTTGTTTTGTAGGATGAGTACCATCTTCCTTTCCAAAATTCTGTTGGTTTAAGATTAAAGAGCTGACTTCACGATTAGGAGATCCTTTTGCTTTAAAAAGTGAATATAAATCAACAAAATGAACATCATTAGTTTTAGCCATTTGCCTGACTAATTTATTTAAAGAATCTAATTTATAATCAAGTGGTTCTGTATAAAGCTTACGATCATGGCGTTTATAAATATAACCTGTATCAACCGGAGGTGGGCTCATCAGTACTAACTTTGCACCTGTCGACTTTATCTGATTAATAAGTTGCTGATAATTATCTTTAAACAGAGAAAAATTGATCAATTTCTGAGAATTAATCATATCATTTGATCCTACCATCAACACTACCAGATCTGGTTTTTCTTGTAATACATCCTTATTTACCCTTCTTAGCAGGTCATTAGAATTATTACCCCCAATACCTTTATTCAACACCAAAAATTGATGAGTACAAGAACTGAGTGATAAACAAGCCAGGCAACATAACAGCCCTGTTATTTTCAAAAGATACTTCATTCTTTTAATTAAAAAATTAAGGTTTATAACTCCATAGATTTTCTGAGTCTCTAACATATAATATACCTGCAGGATCTACAGCAAGTAAACCAACACCTTTTTTAAGGATGGTTACTTTCATATTTCTTGGATTCACACTAAAGAAATCTCCATTTGCAGTACCATACATTAGCCCAGACGGATGTAGTGTCAAAAATCCAACTCTCCATATATGAGTTGGGTTTTTCGCAATATCAAATAGTTTATGCGTTTTTTCTACCTTACGAGTCTTCGGATTAAATACAAATATTACCCCATCAGCCAAGCCCCAGATTTTACCATTAGGACCACCTGTTAAACAGGTAATAGCCATGGTTCCAGGCACAGGTACAAATTCAAAAACCTTAGTCTTTTTTTCTGGGTTCCAAGCAAATAACTTAGCTTCTTTTTGTGTAGGTGATACACCTAAACCACCAAATATGGTCGTCCCTCCCCATACTATCCCCTTATTATAAATTAAGCTGGCTACCGAATGGTCTTTTACCACCTCATTAAAGGTTTCTACATTATTAGTCTTTACATCAATAGCAACCAGTGCACCGCCAAGTTTACCATAGCCCGAAATTGTACCAAAATAAACCTGTTCCTTATCCGTTAAGGCTGCTGCTGCAAAAGGTCTGTCCTGCTCATCTGCAGTACCAACCATTCCTGGGTTTTCAGCTTTCGCATTCCATGGCTTTTCTGTATCATATACATAAAATCTGGCTTTCGGATAAATGCCAAAATAAATGCTGTTTTTATAATTAACCATGCCCTCGGCTTGTCCAAGTCCACCTAACTGGATCGACTTCCCGCTAACCGGATCATAAACAGCATTTCCACCAAATAAATAACCGCTAGACCAAATCTTACCATCAGGACCAGTAATCATGGTTTGAATTCCATAAGGTTGCGCTGGAATTTTTATTTTCTCTTCAAAAAACTGATTGGACTTCGGGTCATATTTTTTTATTTCACCGTATTTGGTTAAAATATGTAAAAGACCATCTTTACCCCACCTCATATCTTTCGCCTCACTACAGTCTCCCAAAAGCACCGATTTCTGTCCAATTTTAGTCAGGTCATTTTTATACAACTTCCCTACTGAAGTAAAATAAACATCATTGGAATTTAAAGACTTAACAATAGAATTGGCATCAAGCGATTCAATGATCTGTTCAATTTTTCGGGTTGATAAATTATAGACCAATGTTTTACGTTCCTTGGTACTTGTTAACCAAGCTAATAATCTATCCCCTCCATCCAGGCCTTCTGCAACACCCATATAATAGATAAACTCCTGATCCCAATATTTTTCGGGTAATAGCTCTTCTTTCTTTCCAGTTTTAGTATCAACTGCTACCAGGTGTGCATGAGAGCCAACGCCTGCGAATACCGTAGCTGTTTTATGTTGATAAGCGACACTTCTTACATAGTTTTCGCTTTCTATCATTCTACCATTTCCTACTTCAGAAAAACCATCTTTAGGATGATAGCGAAATACTTTACCTTTAGGATAGGTACCACCAAAAACTTCACCATCACTACCAGCGGTCATTTCCATGATTTCTCCGGTATCTGTTAAGGCACGACCAAGGTCTTCCAATTCCTGACTTCCAGGACGTGTACGATATAAATGTCCATTGGAAGCCCCTATGTATAACCAATTATCTGATGATGTAGCCATATCAATTGCTCCATCAGCTATTTTAATTTCTATATCGGCCACCACTTTTTTCAGGTCAATATCATAACCGATCAAGTGCCCAGGTTTACCTCTAACTACTACATAAGCATATTCTTTACCATCAACCCCTTGCGCAAATAAACTGGCTTGTAAATTAGTTGAGGTAAGTTGCACACCGAGGTTAGTAAATGTACCTTTAGTATTTGTTGACTGTGCTTGAGCCAACTTTACCGAAGTAAAGCTGGTCACAAACAAAGCCATATAAATCATTTTTATTAACATTATTCCTATTTAGGCCATACTGTTTCTATTCCCTGTGATCTAACGTAATCTTGGAAATCACTAAGCAATTGTTTATTATTCCTTACTTCTCTAGGGATTACATTTTTCTCTCTGGCAAAAGTGATCAGCAAGCCAACAGCTTCACCCACACTCCATTCTACCGGATGTAACCTGTAACAACCATTGGTAATGTGTGTAGTACCAATATTTTTATTTGCAGGAAGAATATTTTCCATTCTTACAGGAAGTAAAGCACCCAATGGAATTTGGAATCTTAGTGAATCGAAATCCACATAGTTTACCTCATCACAACTTGGGTGAAGGTCGATATGGTAATAGCCTGTTCCTACACTGTCATAAAATTGAGCAGCCTGTTTAGGATCTTCTCCAGCTTTAGCTACCATTGCCCTGTTATCCTTACCAACATGTTCTTCCAGGATGGTAAATTCAGCTTTAATCCGTCTTGATTCACGGATATATGGATACTTGGCCAATCCGTCTTCAGTTCCCATAATATCTTTACGTAACCTTATTCCCGGAAAACCTTTGCCACCATCTTCACGTGGAGCTTCTGTCTGCAACCAATACAATAATGATAAGCTCAATTGTTTTGCACCATTAAAGTGTTTGTTAAATTCTTTTTCAGAAGCACCGATCAAATTGCCCAGCATATAATCATTCTGTGGCCAGTTTACGATGGTAATATCACCTGAGTAAATACCCTTTGTAAAGTTATCCTTGTTAATGATTTTACGGTAATTCCATAAGTTCAACATCTCTCCTGTTTTCCTACCATCAGGATGAAAACCTAGACGCTTAGGTTTCAATGTTTTTGGATCTGAATAATGCAGTTCCAGTAATTTACCTGCCCATGGCGGTGTTAATTTAGGAACAAGGTTACTCCAGAAACTATAATCTTTTGGTCTCTCAATCACATGGTTTCCACCAGGAACATAATCGATAGCAAAACAAGCGGTAAAGGCCTGGTTGTTATTTGGATTGGCTACTTCTGGAGCATGTAATTCATTGGTCTGCTTTTTAGATTCTGTACCAGTAATAAACTCCGTACCCGTCATTGGCAATAAATCGCCCATTTCTGTAGCATCCACAAAATATGGAGCGGTAAGGGTAACCAAGCGACCAGTACGAATAGACTTTGCCGTTAATGACTCTACTTTCACACCATTAACAGCAGCTTTAGTAGCCTTATGTTCCGTTAATAAAACCAATTTACCAGAACTGATATAAGGGGCCAACATATCATTCATAATAGCTAATGCTACCCTTGGCTCATGGCATAATTTAGATACAGATCCATCCCCAGGATTCAGCAAAGGGTTATTCTTTGCTGAATCTGTTAATGGGTAGTTCTTTTTATAATAATCTCTAATAGCGTTTCTGAAATCCCGGTACATTTGTGTTGCACCATGAGTTTCAATCCAACCATGCTCATCAGGTGGTACACCTTGTTGGGTTAATTGTCCACCAATCCAATCAGTTTCTTCGGTTAAAACCACTGCCTGTCCATTTCTAAGGGACGACATCGCTGCTGCAAATCCACCAAGGCCTCCACCTGCAATCACTACATCAGCCTTTAACTGTTCATCACCATTTTTCAGAGTTGTCTTTTCAACCTCAGCCATAGCTGCTGCTGGAACTCCAATTACTCCGGCAGTTGCCGAGACACCAAGGAGGCTTAAAAAATTTCTACGCTTCATTATCAATTATCTTAATCTATTAAAAATTTACCAATCTGGATTTTGAGTAAGTCCAGGATTTATATCTCTTTCTCCCTGTGGAACAGGCAATAAATTCAATTTAGGAAACCAAAAACGAGTTTCTCTAACATATCTCTGTGGAATCTGACCTGTATAATCAGGGATACTATTTAAATCGTGTATTGCACTCTTTTTATAATTTGGTACAGGAGGTAAATTAGTTTGCGTTTTTGAGATACCAATAACTTGTCCTGGCATTACCAGATCAGCAATTCCCCATCTGCGAATATCAAACCATCTGAATCCTTCTACTGCAAGTTCAGCAGTGCGTTCTCTTCTAATCAATTTACGGAGCTCATTCTGATCGTTCTCGATTGCGGTAAATACAGCAGGTTGCTTTGCTCTGGCACGTACCTTATTTATTGCATCTATAACTGATTGATCAAGTTGATTCAATTCTATTTTAGCCTCCGCATAGGTTAATAATACCTCAGCATAGCGCATTAAAATGAAACTTACACGAGAACTAAATGCATTTTCGTCAGTCATTGTATACTTAGTCCACAAATAACCTACTCCACTTTTTGATGGACCAAAAGCATTATCAAAATCTGCATTGGTTTTAGTTTCCCAGGTTCCATCAGCTTTTAAGAACCTTGTTGTACTGTTGTAAATATCATATACAAAAGTTACCAGGTTCATCGAAATGGTATCGCCAGGTAAAGCTACTGTATACTTTAACCTAAGGTCACGTTTCTCTCTTGGTTTTTGTGGGTTATAAACTAAGGATTCATCTATACGTTTACCATCTGTTGCTTCAAACACATCTACTAAACGTTGTGCTGGGAAACGACCAGATTGTCCACCTGCTGCTCTTGAAGCATTTCCTAAAGGAAGATTGGTTCTTGAGTTTACATCAGCATCTGTATACATGATTTCAAACATAATTTCTCCACCCGCATTTGGTTTTTGTCCGCTTCTGGTAAACAAATCCTGGAATTTAGGATTTAAAGAAAGAGCGGCATTATCAATTACAGATTTAGCAGCAGTCGCTGCAATATCATAATCTTTATTGTTAAGTGCAGTACGAGCTTTTAAGCCCATAGCTACCGCTCTGCTCATTCGTCCGCGCTCTGATGGTGCCCAGTTCAAAACTGCTCCGGCTTCATCTAGCTCTTTGTAAATAAAAGCAATAATCTCTGCCTTTGGTGCACGTATCTGTGTTTTATACTCTGCAAGTTCTAATGGTTTCGTAATTAGAGGAGCATCACCAAACATAAATGCCAGATAATGATAAGCCCATGCTCTTAATACTCTGGCTTCAGCCTCCATCCTATTAAATTTATCGGCAGGAACATCAGCTTTAGCCGCCTGCATTCCTACAAGTATGGTATTTGCCCTCTGTATTTGCAGATAAGCGTTCTTCCATATATTGGTAGGATGTGCATTATAGGTATCAAATATACCCTCACCCAAATCATTAGCTCTTAAGATAGCCAAATCAGACCATGCATCAGTTGCCGATTGATAAGGCACCAATCCGAAATCCCAGTTTACTGCTTTATAAATTGCATTAAGAGAAGCATTTATTTCCTTTTCATTTTTTAAAAAAGTAGTAGTTGCGGGTGCATCTAATGGATTCTTATCCAAAAACTTTTCACATCCTGTAAATCCTATTAAAGCGATTACAAGAGCGGATATATAATTAATTTTAATTCTTTTCATGTGCTTAGAAATTTACGTTTAAACCTACAGTGAATGTTTTCATTATTGGATAAAATTCACCACCCGTATCCTTTTGCTCCGGATCAAATCCTGGGAAATAATTACTCCAGGTGATCAGGTTTTGGCCACTCACATATAATCTTGCAGAACCTATTTTCACATTATCTGTGATAGCTTTAGGTAAGGTATATCCAAGAACCACATTCTTTAGCCTTAAATATGCACCAGAATGCATCCAGAAAGATGAGGTCACATAATTATTCTCACTACTATTTTCCGTTAAACGTGGATAAGCAGCGCCAGGGTTTTCAGGACTCCAATAATCCTTTTGGTGTTCAAACATAGAACCCTGGAAACTTGCTGAATAAAAAGGTCGAGAACCTGTTCCGGATAAATAATTATCCATTTTACCAACTCCCTGTAAAAATGCTGTAAAATCAAATCCTTTATAGCTTGCACCTAAATTTAAGCTGTATTCATAACGAGGAAAATAATTTCCAATTACAGAACGGTCAAAGCCATCAATTTTACCATCAGGGGTACCATTTGGCCCACTAATATCCTTGTATTTAATATCCCCAGCTTTTGTATTAGCAAAGTGGAATGGTCCGGCAGCAACTTCAGCATCTGATTGGAATAAACCATCAGCAACATATCCGTAATAAGAATTGTAAGCTTCGCCTTCTCTTGTAATAACAGCACCAGAAATATACTCCTTACCACCCAGAGCCATCATTTTATTCTTAACATCAGAAAGATTAGCAGTAATATGATAACTGAAATCATTGATTTTATCTTTCCATGTCATCCCCAATTCCCATCCGGTATTACGCATGGTACCTACATTAATAAACGGAGGAGTTAAGCCTACGTAATTAGGAACTACATCATCCATCAGCATATTACCGATGTCTCTTCTAAAATAATCAGCCGTTACACTCAGTTTATTACTCAAAAATCCTAAGTCTATACCAATATCTAAAACTTTAGAAGTTTCCCATTGGATAAGTGGATTTGAAGCACCTGCAATGGCATATCCATTGTTAATTACGTTGTTAAAATAGTATGGATAAGCACCACTATAGGTGGCTATAGCTGGATAATAAATATCAGCACCACTTCTTCTAAGCGCCTGATTACCAAGAGTACCATAAGACGCTCTGATTTTAAATTCGTTTACCTTATCGGCAATCCCTTCCCAGAACCCCTCGTTTGACACTCTCCATCCGGCCGACATTGAAGGGAATAATTTCCACCAATTTTCTTTAGCAAAACGTGATGAAGCATCAAAACGACCATTCACTTCCAATAGATATTTCTCTTTATAGTTGTAATTGATTCTGCTATACGCTGAAGCCATATTTAACTGAGAAGCCCCTCCAGCTAAAGTTTGACCAATAGCATCACCTGCATTCAAATATGGAAGATCTTCAGAAATTAAATTTTGACGGAACGCATTTACATTACTAATTTCAAAAGCCTCAGTTGAAAAACCACCCAATACCTTAATATGGTGATCACCTAAATCTTTTGAATAGGTAGCCTGCGTTCTGAAAACATTCATTGTAGATTCTGTTCTATTGTCGGCCAATGAATTAAATGTTGGCCATTGACGGGCAAAATTCAATTTATTATTAGCTACATCTGCAACATAAATATCGTACTGACCTTGCAGTTTGCGCGTATGCACCGATGCAGCATTGGTACTATAAGTAGCCAATAACTCTAATCCTTCAATAGGTTTATAGTTTAGGGTACCACTTAATATTTTTGAATCTGAGATCAGTTTATCAAACCCTCCATCTTCTGCTTGAGCTGCAGGGTTGGTGTTCGACCACCCTTCTCCCCACTGTCCCCCATCAAAGCGACCTGGAGCTGTTGCTGGTAAACCCAACATATATCTTATAATTCCAGTTGCCGAGTTATTACCTGGCCATACTCTTTCAGACTTGTTTAATACCAAATCCATAGAGGCTGACAAATTCTTTGCTAGAGTCACGTCCGTATTAAAACGAAGATCAGTACGTTTAAAGTTAGTATTGGCTGTAAGACCATTTTGTTTTAAAAAGCCTCCAGATGCAAACGTTTTAATCCTGTCGGTTCCGGCAGATACATTCACATTATGATTCTGCATCATTCCATTATTGGTTAACACCAATTTTTTCCAATCTGTATCAAATCTTGAAAAATTATCTGCCCCTAAGGTCTCATAATCAGAAATTAACTTTGCGTTTTGCGGTGCCAAACCACTGTTCACCCTTCCAACATCCCACAATCTCAAATGATCAACTGCACTCACCTTTACAGGCAAATCTGAAGCCTTTTGCTTGGTCACATACCCGGAATAATTCACTTTAACCCCTTCACTACCTCTTTTAGTAGTTATTAAAACAACGCCATTTGCAGCCCTAGAACCATAAATAGCTGAAGCTGCCGCATCCTTTAATACAGAAATAGTTTCAATACTATTTGGATCAATGGCATCCAAACTCATTTCTACGTTATCAACCAATACTAATGGATTAGATCCGGCATTAATAGAGCCTACCCCTCTTATACTGATTCCTCCACCGTCACCACCTGGAACACCCGACTGCTGTCTGATAGTTACACCCGGAGCAGCACCCTGTAATGCCATTGATGCCGAAGCTACTTGCCTGTTGGCTAAAGATTTTCCATCAATTACAGATACAGACCCTGTAAGTGTTACTTTCTTTTGTGTACCATAACCGATTACTACAACCTCGCCCAATTGCTCGTTAGATTCTTCTAACACTACATTTAATGGGGTAGCATTACTGGCGCTTACCTCTTTTGTATTGTAACCAATAAATTTAAAAACAAGAATAACATTTGATTTACTTGCCGCAAGTTCAAATCTACCATCGGAATTTGTTACCGCTGCGATTTTTGTATCCTTGACCTGGACGCTTACCCCCGGTAAAGATTGGCCATTAATATCGACCACTTTTCCCTTAAACAGTAAACTTTGAGCGTTAACATTAAGTGATGCAATGCTGGTCATAAATAACAACAGCATCATCTTCCACCTGAATTTGAGTAGATTTTTTTTAATCATACAGATTTGTTTTAATTTGGTTAATAATAATAATTGTTCGGCGTTATATCTTTGGTTTATACCCGTTTACTCCATAAAAAACTATATATAAATAACACAGTAAAGGAAGTATGAAAGCAATGGTCCAGTTGTAATGATCGATCAGTAAACCCTGGGAATAAGAGATGATGGCACCACCTGCAATGGCGGTCGATAAATATCCCGATGCCCTTGTGGTATATTTCCCTAATCCGTTTACAGAAAGTGAAAATATGACTGCAAACATTACTGAGTTAACTAGTCCTACCGCTATCATTGACCATGCTGCAATATTGCCTTCTGTACTCAATGAGATAGCGATTAAAGCCATGGCTCCTATACCGCAAAACGTAAGCACATTTGATGGCTTAAGGTAATTTAGAATTACAGCTCCAAACAAGCGTCCTACAATCATACTACCCCAGTAAAATGCAACATAAGTATTTGCTGCTGCTTCACTGATCGATAAAGTATCGGCTATATAATTGGTTAAAAATGTTCCTATAGATACTTCTGCACCCACATAAAAGAAAAGTGCTACTACTCCTAACTTCAGGTTTCTGAAAGAAAGAATTCCTTTTTTCTGATCTAGCTCCTCGGCTAAATCCGCTGATCCACCTTTAATTTGAGGAAGCTTTAAAACATAAACTGTTCCTGCTATGATTAATAACAAAGCTGTTATTCCCAGATAAGGAAGCTTTACAGCATCAGAAGATGATGCCTGCTGTTCTGTAATACCTGATAGAATATAATGAGCTCCAAAAATAGGAGCGACTGTAGTCCCTAATGATCCTATCCCCTGTATAAGAGTAAACCTTGAAGAGGCTGTTTTTGCTGGTCCTAAAACAGTTATGTATGGATTTGCTGCTACCTGTAACATCACAATACCAATAGCCAATACAAAAAGTGCCGCTAAAAATATATAGTACTCATGCATTATTGAAGCAGGGAAAAACAAGAATGCGCCCAATGCTGCAATACAGAAACCGGTTACCATTCCATTTTTATAGCCAATCTTTTCTACAATTTTACCGGCCGGAATAGAGACGATACCATAAGTAAGAAAGAAGTAAAACTGCACCAATGACGATTGGGAATAGCTTAAAGTAAAGCTATTTTTAAAAAAAGGAACAAGCGTATCATTTAAACAGGTTATAAAACCCATCATAAAATAGAGTACTCCCAGCGAAATCAAGGCTGGTACATAACTCTGTTTCGTTGCGACTGCAGTTGAAGTTGTTTCTTCGACTATTGTATTTTGTGAGCTAAAACCGGACATTTTTATATAGTTAGGGTATTTTGTTTTTCTTTAATTGATTCTAATACTTTCCAGCATTGGTATAAACCACGTGGCACGTGGAAACATCCTTTCCATTTACCACCTTTTGCAGATGATAAAACTTCTCCCCTTCTGTTCAAATAACCAAACCATTCTCCATGCTCTGGATCTGCGAAATGGCTCCAGCTATAAGCATGCACCTTTTCAAACCAATCCCAACAACGCTGGTCGCCAGTATACATATAGCCTTTTAGCATACATACCATAGTCTCGATATGTACCCACCATAATTTCTGATCCCATTCTAATTGCAATGGGGGCGCACCTTTTACATCTTTAAAATATAGAATACCTTCATGCTCTTTATCCCAGCCATATTCCAAAATATCTAAAGAAATATTTACTGCTTTACGGATCAATTGCGGATCAGCCATTTTATTGCCCAGATCCATGATGAACCACATGGCTTCTAATCCATGTCCGGGATTAATAACCCGTCCCTCAAAGCAGTCAACAAACTCACCTTTATCGGAAACATTTTCAAGAATCAATCCAAGTTCAGGCTGATAAAATACTTCCATAACCGATTTAACGGCAGCTTTCATGGTGCTTTGCACCAATTCCGGATCTAATAATGTTTCCAGTTCTAATACCAGATTTGATAAAATCATAGGTAGAGAAAAGCCTTGCATAGGTCTGGTACCTGGGAAATTTTTATTGTAAATGCCTTTACTATTGTCTTGCTTTTTCAGGATACTATTAAAAGTATCAACCGCAATCTTAGCATATTCCTCGTTTCCTGTAGCCGTATATAATTGAGCATAAGCCATACTTGCGAAACAGTCTGAGAATATACTATGTGGCTGAATCAAAGACTTGCCTTCTCTATTTAAAGAAAAATACCAATTTCCATCTGCATCGCGTCCATTCGTCTTCATAAACTCAGCACCTTGAATAGCAAAGTCCAGCCATTCCTGTTTTTTCTCTACCTGATTATACAGCATAGAGAAACACCAGATCTGGCGATTTTGTAACCAGGCAAATTTATCCGTATCATATACCTTACCTGTCCTGTCAAGGCAAGTAAAAAACCCGCCAAATTCTTCGTCGAACGAGTTTTTTAACCAAAAAGGGATAACGTCTTCCAACAAGTTATTACGATACTGCTGGATATAATTTTCTAGGGTTGATTGCATGTTTATTTATTTTGTGTGTTAAACATTAAATCAACTGTCGGCTGCATAAAGCTTTTAACTTCCGATTTTTTTGTTAAATCCCAGAAGCTCTGGTTTTGCTCTGTTAATACCTGTGTAGCAACGATCCAGCTCTGTGTCCATCCGCTTAAAGTACCCCAAACACCCCATCCTGCATCAGCATTAGATCCCCAATACTCCCAACGGTTATATTCGAATGCCCTAAACCAGGCACCATCTAAATCTTTATAACGATCACTTTTCACTTGAATTCTGGTTAAGAAATCAGAAAGTTTAGCTACCGCTTCAGAATATTTTTTATTACCTGTGGCATGTGCTGCCTCATTTAAGCTGAAGAAAGCGAAGTTACTAGTATACAGCATATCTGCAATTGGATCACCATTGGTAAAAATCAATGGTGCTTCATGCTTACCATAATCAGCATTAGTTTTTGTACGGCCAAATCTTCCTTTTCCTTCACCACCCAATTCTTCTCTGATCGCACCACTCTCTACCTGATTTTCTAATAATTTACTTACTAAAATATCTAACCATTTGCGGTGTTCTTCTGTATCTTCAATATTAACTAACCAGGCCAGTGGCAATACCATTCTTGCACGCTCTTGTTGAATACCATTGGTCCACACCCATTTATCCGGGTAAGCCTCCATCATCATTCTTATGCCATTCTTTGTTTTTTCTAATAATGGTTTATAACCTGTTTGTTTATATAACCATAAGTAACAAGCCCAGGTCCATGATTCAAAATGAGGTGCATTATGTATTATATCCCTATTCCAATAATGCTCCCAGCCATTTTTCTGGATATCTTTATCTTCCTGACGTTCACCTCTAAAGCCATATTTACCGGTAGTTCTGAAATTGGCCATTATAGCCTCAACGATTTCCTTATCCCATTTATCGGTTTTCATGAAAGCTGATGCACCTAAAATACCAAGCAAAGCACGAGCGTTATCATCACCATAATAAACGTAAGGATGTGTTACCGACCAACCGATTAATCCATAAGAAGGACTATTTTTATCATTTCTTTCTTCTGCCCTTAAGTTAGAATTATAGAACATATAATCTACCAGATTACTTGCTTTTTTATCGTAACCTTGATTATGCAATAGGTTACCTGCAGCAGCTAATGCAAATGCAGCTTCGCCTTGCACATCAGCCCTCATCCAGTAACGATATTGCTGCGTACCATCATGGTATATTTTTGAAGCATGACCTTCCAGTAAACCTAAAGTACCATCACCAGATGGCAACTTCTGATCAACACGCGGACCAAAAGGAGCTTCACCATTACCTTGATATTTAAGGAACATATCATTCCATGATGGATCAACATATAATTTTGCATTGTCAAACCACTGTACACCAAGTTCTACACTTTTACGTTTTGCATCGGCAGGTAAAACCTGATTTCGACTATACATTGGTGTAACATAAGATGGCCAGCTTTTGAATACATATTGCTGTCCGGTCATTTTTTTAAGAATATAAGACCATACCTGTTTCCAGGCATCATCCGGACCATACCTACCCGTTGCAAAGTTGGTTAGTTTAGTGGTCGCGATCATCATATTGTCTTTTTCAAAAAGCAATGGGAATTTTTCTACATCATCAATTCCATATTCCGCTTTATCTAAACCAGCTACTTTAGCCAAAACAATATCCGGACGATCTACCTTTGCTGGTAAAACGTAGCAATCGTTAATTCCTAAAATACTCAAAGGTTTTAAAGCCGGGCCAAAAACGTCCGTAGCTATTATACCACGTTCTAACTGGGCATTTTTAGCTGTAGCATCAATCTGAACGCCAGGAATTACAGCTGAATATTCTATATATAATTTTAATTTTTTAAGTTTTGCTTTTTGGAAGAAATCGGCCGTTAACGTTACCGTTTTTTTCGGATAGTTATCCGCAACAATAAATAAAGCATCTCCTGCTTTTGTCGCAGCAAGAGCTTTTGCCGGTTCATCAAATCTTTTTATATTAAGACCTTGCTTTTGAAGCAATATATAAAGGTCATTGGAACTACTGCCAGAAAAAACAATGTTAGGCTTTGCAAATGCATGAGCCATGTCAGGCATACAGAAAACTAATAAAAAACAAGAAAGGATTAATCTAAATTTCATTTCGACATGTTATGGTTACACCTTATTAAATTTTTATTATAAAGATCCCACACACTCATCATTTAAATTAACCGGACCTTTACACTAAAAACCAGCACTAATCTCCGCACAAGATGAGGGAACACCTGGTTAATGGCTTTTCTTCATCTTAAAATAATTCAAACGTGAATATAGAAATATTTTAATAACAAACAAAAGTTTATTATTTTAATTTATTAAGTAATATAATCATTAAGTGATTTGTTCTTAAATAGGAAAAGGTTAACAATATTATAACAAATTTCATCTTAAGCGACGCTAAAAGCATTATTATCTTAATGTTACAGAATTAGAAGTATAGCAAAAAATCTTCCTAACTATGAATAATTAATCTTTAATTTGTATAAGCTAGCCCCTATAAATCAAGGCTTAATTAAAAAGTACAGGATTAATTAATAAAAAATGGCAAAAACTTTCTTCGAGGAATTGAACAGCGAAAACGTGACAGGTGTAGCCTTTAAAAACGTTAGTCTTAAAAAACGGGTACTTAGTTATTTTGCTAATGTAGGAAATGCAACTATTGCGGACCTCTGTAAAGAATTAAACCTGAGTGCTCCAAAAGTAACTGCTTTATTGGCAGATCTTATAGAGGATGGTTTGATTAAAGATTATGGTAAGGTGGAATCTACTGGTGGTAGAAAACCTAATTTATACGGACTGGTTCCTGACTCTGCCTTTTTTGTTGGGGTTGATATTAAACAGAACCACCTCAATATCGGTTTATCAGATTTACAAAAGAAACTGATTAAGATCTCCGAAATGCTCCCTTACAATCTAGATAATAACATAGAATCACTTGAAGCTCTTTGCAATCTGATTAATGAGTTCATCGATGGCCTGAGCATACCTAGAGAAAAAATATTAGGTATAGGTGTCAATTTATCTGGCCGAATCAATTACGCGACAGGCTATAGTTATAGTTTCTTTCATTTTAACGAGGAGCCGCTTAGCAAAATCCTTGAATTAAAATTAGGCATTCGGGTATTTTTGGAAAACGATTCCAAATCTATGGCCTATGGGGAATTTTCCGCAGGTGTTGTTACGGAAGAAAAGAATGTATTATTTCTTAACCTAGATCATGGGGTTGGACTAGGCATATTGGTTAACGGTCAACTTTATTATGGAAAGTCGGGTTATTCCGGCGAATTTGGCCATATCCCTTTATTTAACAATGAAATTATCTGTCAGTGCGGCAAAAAAGGCTGTTTAGAAACAGAAGCTTCAGGTTGGGCATTAACTCGTATGTTTAAAGAGCGCCTACAACAGGGCTCCTCCTCTATTTTAACGCAAACAGATATCAATCCAGATGACCTGAAGATGGAAGATATCATTGCTGCTGCTAATAATGACGACGTACTTGCTATTGAACTGATTGCTAAAATAGGTGAAAACCTAGGACGCGGAATTGCCCTACTGATCAACTTATTTAATCCTGAGTTGGTTATTTTAGGAGGAAGCCTTGCTGCAACTGAAGAATATATCAGGCTTCCTATAAAAAGTGCAATCAATAAGTATTCTTTGAGCCTGGTTAATCAAGACACTATATTAAAGATGTCTAAATTAGGTGAACGTGCTGGTTTGATTGGCGCTTGTTTATTGGTACGCAATCGCATGTTGTCGCTCAGATAATTTTTGATCACAGTTTATACTCTGGGCCTTTTCTTTTGATTAGGATTATTTGCCCTCACATAAGTTGTGGGTGGCGGAGCAACTTCTTCTGCCACTTTAATATTTAACACCTGTCCCTGGTATTCTTCACCGTTAAGTAATGACACCGCTTTTTCAGCTTCTGCTAAACTAGCCATCTCCAGAAAAGCATATCCCTTGCATCTTTTCGTCACTTTATCGCGAACAACTTTAATCGTATTGACCTGAGCGCGTAGACTTATATACATTACAAGATCTAATTCAGTAACATCTGGCCTAAGCCCCCCTACAAAAATTTTAACCATTATAACCTAGATTTTGTGGCACTAAAGTATAAATTAAATTGTTATTGAGGGCATCGGAGTGAAAAACTTATGTAAATACAGGTTATTGTTAGGTTAAAACAGCTTAACAGTTCACTGCAAACTAACAGACTTTGGAATAATGATAACTATATAATTATAATTACAGGATTGCGCTACCCTAGTCGTCAGATAATGATCATCCTGGAATTATATAGTAGTTATTCCGGTCTCGTAGCAACATTTTGCAAATTAAGAACCTTTTAAATCCCAGTAATAAAAAAAAAGTCAACAAAAAAGGGAGTCCAGATTTGGACTCCCTTTTTTGTTAAAATATTTGTCTGTATTAATTAAAGTTATAACGAACCCCAAACTGCATATAGTAAGTAGAAGTAAACGATTGATTATCACTAAACGTTTTTCTAACTAAATCACCATTAAAGTCTGCCAATTTAAATGTAGGCAATACAGCACCGCCCATTGTAGACGTATTATTAGGTTGTAAGATACTTGAAGTATTTACCCTTTTGAAAGTACCCCATTTTTTATTCAATAGGTTACCTGCATTAAAAATATCAGCAGTGAACTGGAATGAATTTTTCTTTCCACCTACGTTTCTAAATACTTCCTGAACCAATTTAACATCAAAGCGGTTTAACCATGGCATTTTACCACCATTACGATCTGAATATTTACCTTGACGTGTCTTCAGATAATCATCCTGAGCTACATAAGCAAAGAAAGCATCACTTTGTTCCTGAGGTGTCCATGTTTTGCTTGAACCATCGCTTAAAGTAATAGTTTTAGCTACAAATGTAATCTCAGATGCATCTTTTGGAACATAGATCAAGTCATTTGTTTGTCCATCACGGTTAAAATCTGAGCTATAAGCATAAGTGAATCTATCCTGAATTGAACCTACATAGAATACGCTGATCGATGTTGCTAAATTTTGCAAATACTCTTTCCTATAAGAAAGAGATCCTACGATTCTATCCGGAAGCAAGTTACTGCTGTAGCCTAATGAAGGAATGTTTGAATTTCCTACAGTCTGAGGTAGGGACCATAAATTCTGTAATTGATCTCCTGCACCGTTACCAAAGTTACGACCACCACTACGAGTATAAGCAATCATTGCAGATAAGCCATTGTTAAATTGCTTCGTTAACTGAGCCGTTGCTGACCAGTTGTATCCACCTTTAGCATTACCTAACACAGTTGCATTCAATGCTTGTGCATTAGCTGTACCTTTTGGAACTGGTTTTCCATTCACTAAAGGATTTTCAAATTTATCCGTGTTTGCATTAGGATAAACTAATCTGTTATCCGCGTATCCAGTCGCATTTAAAGGCGAAGGATTAACTAAATTGATATTTGTTGCAATTGCAGCATTCAAGTCTTTCGAATAAATACCCTCTAAAGTACCTACTAAACCTCCAGGAAGTTTGAAGTCAAATGCTAAATTACTTTTCCAAGTTTTTGGCGATTTAAACTCAGGAGAAATTGCACTTACAGGGTTAGGAATTGAAGTTCCAGCCTGAGGAGGAGTTGCCGGTAAGTAAGCTTTAGGATCTGGGTTAAATGGACCAGGAGTATTTGCCTGACCAGAATACGTTTGTGTAAACTGAATCATACCTGAGTCACCTGACTGCGAAACAATCCAAACAAAAGGAACAACACCTCTGAATATTCCAGAACCACCACGAACTTGTAGGGAACGATCACCCAATGCATCCCAGTTAAATCCAAATCTTGGAGACCAGATGATGTCTGATTTTGGCAATACACCGGTATCCATTTTTGCACCATTAGCGAAAGTTAATGGTGTAACTAATGGATTAGATTTTATCTCATCAACACCTGGGAAAGTAAATTTCTCTACCCTTACACCCGCAGTAACTTTAAACCTGTCTGTTACACTGAATTCATCCTGGAAATAAGCAGAATACTGATTAAATTTAAAAGTAGGATATGCTTGTTCAAAACCTGGAGATAAAGAATAAGTAACTGCATAATCTCTAGGTTTAGCACCATTTTTAAAATCGTCCCAAGAGTTAAAAGCATAATAACTTGTACCATAACGTTGGAAACCATTTTTTGTAGTGCTGAAATCAGCCTGAACTCCTAAAGTCAGGTTATGTTTTCCAAGTGCCATTGAGAAGTTGTCTGTAAAGCTATAAGTCTCTACATCACGTAAATTTCCGTAAGTGAAAGGCTCATAACCAAAAGAAGTAAGTGGTACACCAGCACCATCTAAAATATCTACTAAAGGAAAGACATTGCTATCTGAGCTTCTTGGGTCATTCTGGTGCGTCCAGCTTCCACGCAATACATTCGAGAATTTGCTACCAAATGAAGAGTTCAACTCACCTGCGAAAGAGTACAGATTTGCTTCCTGATAATAGTTTGAATTAGAAAATGGTAAAGCATTTTTATCTACACGACCAGTTCCAGTAGGATAATTTGAAAAGGGGCTTCTTGAACCGCTTAAGTTATTCTGACTTTTACTTTCCACCTGGTTATAACGCAAGTTTAAGCTATGGTTTCTATTGATATTCCAGTCTAAACGAGCCAATAACTTATCGTTATTACCAGGACTACTATAACCTTGATATATACCCGGATCATAATTATATTTTGATTTCAGAAAGCTAGTAACCTCATTCATGAATACAGCTGTAGGACGCGCAACATTATCATTTGATCCATAAGGATTTCCTGGCGTGGATGCTACCCTAGTTTGGCCCGGAGAAACTTCTTTATTAAACTCCGCATTTAAAAACAAGAATAACTTGTCTTTAACAATAGGACCACCGATACTAAAACCGTATTGTTTTTGTGCATAAGGCTGAACATTAGTAATTTTGTAATCACCTATATTAGTACCTTGATAATCTTGATTTCTCATCGTGAAGAAAGCGGTACCCGATATGCTATTTGTACCTGAACGGGTTACTGCATTGATAGAAGCACCAGTAAAGCCTGATTGTCTTACATCATAAGGAGTCACATTCACAGAAACCTGCTCTAAAGCGTCCATTGAAATTGGAGCACCACCTGCGGGAACATTCGAACCAATACCAAACTGGTTATTGAAGTTCGATCCATCTACTGTAAAATTACTTTGGCGATAATTACCACCACCGAATGAATTTCCATTAGACTGAGGAGTTAACCTTGTAATGTCATTCACACTTCTTGAAATGGTTGGTAAATTTTGAATCTGCTGTCTGGTAACTGTTGTAGTAGCGCCACTTCTATTTGAATTTAAGATAGAATTTGGAGCACTGGAAACAATGTTTACTTCTGCAAGTGTAGCGTTGTTATCAGATAAAGTAGCATTCAAAATGTAAGGCTCTCCTAATTTCACATAAACGTCATTAAAATTTTGTGATTGGAAACCCACAAAACTAACAACGATGGTGTAAGGTCCACCAATTCTCAAATTCGGAAGTGTAAATCTTCCATCCACATTTGTCGTCGCGCCATAAGATGTCCCTGTAGGCGTGTGTACCGCCTTAACGCTGGCTCCAGGTAAAGACCCTTTGGCGTCTTTAATGGTTCCCGTCATTGTTGTTGTTGTCACCTGAGCCACCGCGGAAAACGTTCCTGCAAAGACTAAGATCATAACTACAAATTTAAATAGTAAAGATTTTTTCATTCTTTTTGAGTTAGATAATAATTCTGTTTTTTCGCACAAATTTGTATTTACAAAATACTGATACAAAGTTAAATATTTATTATGCATGCATTTCAA
>JBEBUV010000036.1:0-32728 GCA_040393085.1 Pedobacter hiemivivus
CAAAAATCAAACCTGTTTGTTTTATGGTCTCTGTAACGAGATATTGAATAATAAATCTCAAGCTCATGGAAAAGAAAAGAAAAAAAAAGCCACAATACTAGCCCATATCTAAAATGTAACGCCCAGCTTACATGGATTAATATCCAACTTAATCTATTATGTTATGGAAAATTTAAAAAACTATGCGATTGCCACAATAGCAGCCTGCAGCATCGCAGTAATCGGGATTAGCTACACCCCTGCCCAAAGCAGGCCCTCAGAGACCCCATTTCGTTGGCAGACAGACACATTAAGCACCGATCAGTTTATTCAGCAACTTTCAATCGCCAGTGCCAAGGAAATAAACCTTTCAAAACTGGCTAAAAAGAAATCCAAAAATTCAAAAGTAAGAGAATACGCGGTAAAAACTATGGATGCAAGCATCCTGCTTTACAATGAGCTCAAACCTTTTGCCCAAGCCAGGAACATAACTCTTGCCGATTCCACAACCTTTGTTCCTAACCAGCTCATTTCCGCTTTAAAAAAAGCTGGCAATGGAGATTTTGACAGACAATACCTATCCATCACTATTGAAGATCATAATCAGGCTATTGCTTTGCTGGAAAAGGGTGCCATGTTCGGTGATACCGCTATTGTAAACTTTGCCAACAAACAGCTTGTTCTACAGAGAAGAACCGTGGAAGAAGCTAATTTTCTTTCTAAACTAGTCAGCGATAAAAAAATGGCAGCAGACAAACCTCGGAAAGAAAAAATGAGATAAATCCATCTATGTGTTAACGCTAAAGATAAACAACAATCAATTGGAGGACCAAAAATGACACTTGTAAAATTTAATGAAAGAAACGGCAGGGATCTGGTGAGCCCTGGTTTCAATGACATTTTCGAATCTATCTTTAACGACTCCTTTATCTCCGACCGGATGATCTCCAGGGTACCGGCTGTCAACATCTGTGAATCAGACGGTCATTACCATATCGAACTCGGTGCTCCGGGCCTAAAAAAGGAAGATTTTAAGATCGATCTGGATCGGAACATGCTGAACATCTCAGTAGAGAAAAAATCTGAAGAAACAGAGAACAACAAAAAATACAACAGAAAAGAATACAGTTATACCTCTTTTGTACGTTCTTTCGCCCTGCCCGATTCTGCCGATGATGGGAATATAGAAGCTGAATATACAGATGGCGTACTGAAGATTAATATAGCCAAAAAGGAAGAATCCAAAATGGCCAGCAGACATATTGAAATTAAATAGATCTCGATCCTAAGTAAAAGGGAGCTTTCATTAGTTCCCTTTTATCCAAAAAAAACATTACCCGCATGATACCTATGGAGGATAGGCGGTTACTCCTTTTATCTTGTCATTAATCTAAATCACATGGAAGAGCTCAGCATCAAAAACAAAGGACAGGCACGCATTTTCAACCATCCCCTTTTAGAAAGCTTCAGCAAAACACGCCCTTGGGTAATTTATACCTTATACATTCCAATTGTTATATTTTTAGTCTGCTATGTTCGTTATACTTATCAATATGCCATATGGCTTATGGCCTTACTTTTTCTGCTCGCCATGTTTAGCTGGACGCTATTTGAATACCTGACCCATCGTTTTCTGTTTCATTTTAAAGCCAGCAGTCCCATAGCCAAACGTCTGGTCTATATTTTTCATGAAAACCATCATGAGTTTCCCAGAGATAAAAGCAGGCTATTTATGCCCCCCCTGCCAAGCCTCATGATGTCAGGAACTGTACTCCTATCTTTCTATGGGCTTTCTTTACTGACTTTAGACAGTGCAGGTTATGGCCTGATTTTTTTCGCGGGTTTTATTTTCGGTTACCTGATCTATGTATCGCTTCATTTTGCGATACACGCTTATCCACCACCGAAATACCTAAAGGGACTGTGGAGAAACCACCACTTGCATCACTATAAATATCCGGATCACTTTTACGGAGTAAGTTCACCATTATGGGACATGCTTTTTGGCACCAGATCTCTAAAGGAAAAAAGTTGAACCGGTATCACCTCAATTCTCAAAACTGTTTCTTATTCTTTATCAGCACGTTTTTGCTGCACTGGAATATACTTTCTAAGTATGGCGCATAGCAGGTCCAGGTCAGCAAAGATAAACTTCCTTAATAAAGATCGCTAATCTAATCCATTGCTATTCTGCTAATTAATATATGGTAATTATTAGGGAAATAATCTGCTTTTCGGGACCATCTCTCGCCTTAAGTATTTACTCCGGGATCCAAAGATCCATTTGATCTTATAAATCCGGCTTCTGTCCTTGAAAGTTCATTCTTTTAAAGGTTTCCTTTGCAAGAATTTTGCAATTGCAGGTATATTCTTCTATTGTGCAGCAAAGTATCCTGATCTTGAGTGGAATTTCATCTGCCGTTTCGATAAAATCCAGGTGCAACAAAGCCTCATTGGAGATTTCCTGACTTCCCTTTAAAAGGCTAAATATACGCATGGCTTCATCCCTGTCAGAACCTAACCAGTATTCGCCATAGGCGGCATAACCAGTGCAACTTTTTTGACTCAACAGGATATAGAATTTCGTTTTCATAAATTCACTCAATAAGTAAACTCAACTGCCTTTGGCAGGAATAGCCCAAAGGCAGTAAGTCACATAGAGAGACCATTACGTGTTTTCCTTTTTTAATTGTCTGGAATTAATTAATCTCTTTGATTTCTGCTTACCCCAACTGTGATCCTCTCTAAAGTCTTCATCAGCATGAAAGTAATAATTCCTTCTTTTGAAAGAAGTGTCCATAAAGAAATCTTTCTTTGCTTTTTCATTAACTTTTGCTTTCATGATTTCAAGGTTTATTGTCTTACATTACTGCTCTTATCCCTCGGAATGAGCTTGATTCACTGATGTAAATATACAAATGAATCTATATAATCAAGGTCATTCTGCTGTCGAAAATGATCTCCGGTACTTTTACATCATATAAAAATCTAAAAAAAATTATACTGAAAGTAAAAAACAAATCAATGATGACAGAGTTACCACCTCATTTTGAATTAAGACAATAACACCTCTTTCTAATAATACAGAAAAGGCAAATTTATCACTTAATTAATCTTCTGCACGAAGATTCTTGCTGCGTGAATGTAAAAATAATATATCATTATTACAGCAATTTATCTTTCTGCCTCGGTTGAGTAAACATTCGTAATAACCAGTTAATAAGTAACACGTTGCTTTACCATTGCTTTAGCACTATGGTAAACGTCTCCTAAAGAAACATAAAACAACGGTAAAAGAAAAAGCTAGATTATCCTTTTTATCATTTAGAACAGTTATTCATTAATAACAGAAGTAAAAAACAAAGAATTCGGATTAACTAACCCACAAATGAGAAAAGCAAAATCCACTTTAAAAATAAAAATAATAAATCCGGCATTTATACACAACTTTAGAAATGTGTAAAACTTTAGTGGGCAAACTATTTTAATTGCCCCCTCCACCATTTTCAGAATAGCATCTAACAACCTGACCATTAATACCAATGGGGGTCAATGCAAAATTGTCGAACGGGATCAGTTTGATATGGTTTGTCCAGACAGTTAAAGAAGCCATTCAATAAAGTTAAAATGAATATAATCAGTAAATCCAAAATATGGATGTTTAGTGCAGTCCAAATATAAAAAATTTAGGGTCATGCTTATGTTATCTTCTTCACAAGTTAGATTAACCAAAAGAGGTAACCTAAAATAGCCCCACCCAATATCACAAAAGCATTATTGAGGTCTTTATATTTCAGGGTTACCACAAATCCTAAAACAGCAACAACAATTGTCCGCCAATCGGTAACTGATGCTTTGGCCATTTCTGCACAAACAGCTAAGATAAGGGCAACAGAAACTACATTTACCGCATCAAGAAAAACCGACATGGATTTAGACTTCCTTAACCTGGAGATCAACGGATTCAAAAAGGCAACAAATAAAAATGAAGGTAAAAATATCCCAATGGTAGCCGCCAGCGCACCAGGCAAACCAGCAATCTGCCAGCCAATAAATGTAGCAGAAGAAAAAACAGGTCCAGGGGTAAACTGACCTACCGCAACCGCATCAATCAACTCCTGTTTATCTAACAAACCAGTTTTCACCAGCTCTGTGTCCAGGAAGGCAAATAATACATATCCACTACCATACAGAATCGCTCCGATTTTAAGAAAAATCCAGAATAGCTTCCAATTAAAAACATCAGCTGAAGACGAAGCTACCTGTAGCAGGATAAAAGGAAAAACGCCATTTAATGATTGCCTTTTATGAGATTTCAACAAATAGATCAAGACGGCAATCAAGCCACCCCCAAACAAAATGTAAATCTCATTCAAGCCAAGCAAAGCCAATACTGCTGCAATCACTCCAAGAACGCCCAGTTCCACTGTCTTTATGGCTTTCTTTCCTAAAGAAACCATCAGGGAGACAATCACAGCAATGATGGCAGGTTTGATCCCATAAAGAAAAGGTGCAACCTCAGGTAGTTTACCATACTCCTGATAAGCCCAGGCAAAACCGGCAGTAATGATCACCGCAGGAAGAATAAAGCAACTACCAGCAACCAATAATCCCTTCCAGCCTGCACGTTCATGCCCTATATGCATAGTCATTTCCGTAGAGTTCGGTCCTGGTATTAAATTGGTAGCACCTACCAGATCTAAAAAATGTGCCTGGGACAACCATTTTCGCTTATGTACCACCTCTTTTTCAATCAGCGCAATATGAACCGCTGGACCGCCAAAACCAATGCAGCCCAATTTAAAAAATAGTTTAGCCAGTTCTATTAATGGCTTTTGCTTGCCTACCGCTTCCATAATTTCTTATCCAGCGACCAATTTCCACCCCCTTTGATGATCAAAAAGATACTCCCCAATAACATTGACCAATCCGTTCGACTGTCATGAAGCATCTGCCATACTCCTTTATCACTTAAAATCTGCATTTTGATTGCAGCAATAGCAGTTAATATAATCACTAACAAAGGTATAGCCGCCACACGCGTAAACAGACCCAAAAGCACCAACACCCCACATACCACCTCAAAGGCACCTACAAATGGCCCTAAAAACTCGGGATTCGGTAAGCCGATTTTCGTAAAACGACCTATACCCAATTGATCGGCAAATAAGAACTTTTGGATTCCTTCAGATAGAAAAACTGACCCAACCATTAACCGGACAATAATGGTTGTAGACGAATGATCAGTATGCATAAATCTTTGTATCATATATTCAAAATTAAACAACAACATTGCTTTTAAGATGTCCTTTTGAAAAAAAGGTATAACAATTTGAATCTTACTCATTTTACAGTAAATGATGACAGTGAAATACACTGTAAATATTGAACTGTCATTTTTTTAACTGACGGTGTATATGCCTGAGTGTGTGACACAGATCACTCCAAAGACTGATAGCCATCAGGGTTAAAACAACATATTAATATAACCTTTGTATATAAATCTTAAAATTATGACTACGACAATAGAAGACAATGAGTTGAGGACAGAAATATTCAGTTTATTGGAACAGCAGGGCTCAAAATTAAAACTCAAAGTTGTTCATTTGCTAAAAAAATTAGAACCATTAACTTACGGACCTATAAAGAAAATTAAGTTGAGTTTAATTGAAGAACAGCAGCTTTTAAAAGGCGAGATGGAGGATATATTGCTGACTTTTCACGCAACCAAAAATGAATTGCTAGATCACGTGCACACAAATTAGATCTGACTTCAACTTAAATCTTATGAAAACCACCGATGATTTATATCATACAACAATGATAGTTTTCTTTTTGAAAAAGAAATCAAGGCGATGGAAAGCAGCGCTAGATGACCTTCGGTTATCGTATTCTCAGGCATTAAACAATTAAAACCTTTTTCTAATGGAAAACCTTAGGCATTCATTTTTAAAAGCAATCAATTCAGCAGGTCAGTATTCTGCATATGCCCCCTCTGCCTTTTCAAACGATTTTGACACTTTACCAGAATTGCTGCAAAGATTTTTCCATCGCTGTGGCTATACAGGATTCGAAAAGATTGAGTGTGCGCGCATTAAATGGAGTGACACAATGCTTAAGCTCAGTCCCCAAGCAAATTGGAGTCCTATGCGCTGTTACCAGCTAAATTTCCTATGCGAACCTATAAGGTTAGTATACATGAGCATCAGATTGTATGGCTTACTTCCCTTAGAGGCGCTAGACCTTTATAAAGACGCACAAGGCCAAATGCTGGTTAAGTTGTTAAAAATCATTCCCATCAGTAACGCAAGAGGAAAAGAAATAGACGCTGCGGAACTGGTGACTATCCTTGCTGAAACCATGATTATTCCACATTATGCGCTGCAAAAATACATCACATGGGAAGTTATTGATGCTTCAAGTATAAAGGGAATTATCAAACATAATGGCATTTCGGTAAGTGGAATTTTTCATTTTAATGAGTATGATGAATGTATCTGGTTTATCACACAGGACAGGTACCTTACCAAAAAAAACAATCAATATCAGAAGACCCCATGGATGGCAACAGCCAATAATTATCTCCTAAAAAAAGGCATCAGATTCCCTACTAAATTTACTGCAACTTGGCATACAGACAATGGCGACTATGAATACTTTAGAGGCAATATCAAATCTGTTGAATTTAATAAAACTGAGCTTTTAGGCATCTGATTTTTTCTTTAGTTTTAATACACGTCCATGATTATTGCCGTTTGGTAAACCTTTAACGGAATGGTGATTTTCAAAAGCCACTGGAACGGATTTACTTTATTTTCTGACCTGCGCCCATTTTGGTCCAAAGAGGCTGAAAGCCATTTAAACGGTAAAACCGCCTAACAGCATTCGGAAAATAAAGTTTAGATTGCCTAGTCCCCAACTTTTCACTGATTTCATCCAACTTTGTGATTTGGATTGCCTGCAGATCATATAATTTTTTAATCTGTTCGCCCAACAATAAATCCATTTTCTGGTGTAAACTGCGAATACCCATTTCCGCTTTTAGGTTGATTAGGTAATCGTTCTCACTCCTCATCCGGTCTTTTTCTTCCTTACGATTTTGGCTCATCATAATTATCGGTGCCTGAAGAGCTGCAATGCACGACAAAACCAAATTCATAAGAATAAAAGGATAAGGATCAAACGCTTTATTGCTAACGACAGTAACATTATAAAATATCCAAAGAATCAGGATAATGCCAAAAAAAATAATAAATCTCCAGCTTCCCCCAAAACGGGCTACCCGATCTGAAAGCTTTTGACTTCTAGAAAGGACATCTTTTACCGGATGCAGTAGGTTATTAAGTATAAGATCTTCCTCCTTAATGGTTTCTGCTACAATCTTATGTAGCTTACTCAAGAATTCATTTTCATCTGCTAAAACCTGATCATTTAATTTCCTTTTCATTTATTTACTATTTTTGAATGGGCCGTATAAACTCATCAAACATCAACTCATAGGCCGTTGAAATTTCAAGGCAAAGATCCGCTGATAAGCGTCCAGACATGATCAGCATCCTTACATGTTTACTATGATAATCGCTCTTATCTAGATCTTTCACCAAAACACCAATTTTGTCTTCGAGGTCATTACAGGTCAGAAAATCCTTAAATGCATCCACAGTAATTGCAAAGCCTTTAAGGATCAAAATACCTTTAGGCGTTATTTTGGTGAACATTTCGCCAAGTGAAGCATTTTTACCCCCTACCAGAGCTAGATCGCTCATACCAATCTCACTGAAATTTTTTATGTACTTTTCCATAACGTTCTAGCATTTAACCAAATTTAAGTTATCACCACAATATATAACATGATGACTATCAACACTTGGCATGATGATCATCATGCTTCTTATTTTCGATTTTTTAGGAAGACTTTCTGAAATTCGATTATAAAGAAAATCAGTAATGAAGTGGCGCCAACCATCAAAAATTCATTAGCGGTAAGTGACTGTGTATGAAATATTGGCTGAAATACAGGGATGTAGGTAATTACCATTTGTAAAACCAGCACCAATAATACTGATAAAATCATTGTTCTATTAGAAAAAAAGTCGATTTTAAATATGGAATTGGATGAGCGAATAGAAATGGCATTCCCCATTTGACTTAAACAAATTATGTTAAACACCATTGTTTGCCAGTGCAATCCATTTTTATAAGCCCAGCTTTGTAGAAATAATGCAATTCCAGCCATCAATATTCCAACCCAGAGCATATGTACCCCTCTTCCGCCGGAAAAAATAGTTTCATTTAAAGGACACGGGGGCCGATCCATGAGATCTTTTTCTGCTGGTTCAAATGATAACGAGATTGCGGGTAACCCATCAGATATTAAATTTATCCATAAAATATGAATAGGTAAAAATGCGATGGGCAAGCCCATCAAGGGACCAAGCAAAAGTATTAGAATCTCGCTTGAATTAGTAGTTAACAGGTACGATATTAGTTTAAGAATATTGTCGTAAACCTGTCTACCAGCCTTTATTGCCACTATTATTGAAGAGAAATTATCATCAAGTAAAATGATATCAGCAGCTTCTTTTGCCACATCAGTACCACTGATACCCATGGCAATACCAATATTTGCAGCTTTTAAGGATGGCGCATCATTTAACCCATCTCCGGTCATTGCCACGTAATTACCAGCATTTTGAAGTGCTGTGATAATTCGTAGCTTCTGATCAGGACTTACACGGGCATAAACCTTTATTTTGGTAACACAATTAAGGAAGTTCTCCTCATCCATTGCTAAAAGCTCTGTACCGGTAATCGCGAGATCATCATCACTTCCAATAATTCCAACCTGTTTAGCTATGTGTCTTGCAGTTGCCAGATGATCTCCTGTAATCATAACAGGAACTATACCAGCTGTTTTGCATTGAGCAACTGCCACTGCCACATCTTTCCTTGGAGGGTCAACTAATCCGCAAAGTCCTAAAAAATGCAAATCCGATTCGTGGATCTTACTCCTGGGATTCACAGGTATTTCTTTCCAGTATCGATAGGCAAATCCTAATACCCTTTCGCCTTTTTCTGCCATAAGATCTATATGTTTACGCCATTTTGCAACATCAATTTCTTTACAATGTTCCAATAGAATATCGGGTGCTCCTTTAGTAAAAGAAATGAGCTTACCATCAACTTCGTTAAAAGTCGTCATCATTTTTCTATCTGCTTCAAATGGAATTTCCGCAAGTCGTGGACAATTTAGCAGCGCGGGATCTAACCTGTCTACAATTTCCATAAGTGCAATTTCTGTACTATCGCCTTTGAAATGGTTATCTGCACCTACAACAACATCGTTATTTAGTCCAAAAGCATATAGCAATAAGAGCCCTGCCGGATCTTTTCTTAAAGATTTAAAATTGCTTTGAGCGTAATGAGTTTGATCAATACAGATTTCAATAACTGACATCTTATTTTGGGTTAATGTGCCAGTTTTATCCGTACAAATGAAATTAACAGATCCGAGCGTTTCCACAGCAGGTAATCTTCTTATAAGGGCATTAAGTTTGATCAGTTTACGCGCAGCCAAAGCCAAAGAAATGGTAATTACTGCAGGTAAGGCTTCGGGAATAGCTGCTACAGCGAGAGAAATGCTGGTTAACAGCATTTTCATGAGATCTTCCCCTCTTAACCAACCGGTTATAAAAAAAATGACACAGACAAAAGTAATCAGTAATGATAACTTTTTACTAAATCTGGACATTCGCTGCTGCAAGGGAGTAAGAGTCGAGTCATGCTGTAACATAGCGGCTATCCTGCCTATTTCAGTGTCCATACCGGTTGCTACAACAACCCCTCTACCATGCCCATAAGCCACAAAGGTCCCTCGGTATGCAAGATTCTTCCTATCAGCTAGTAAAGAATCTGGATGCTCCAGAACTTCAGAAACTTTATCTATAGATGCAGTCTCTCCTGTTAATGCCGCCTCTTCAATCCTAAGGTTAGCGGATTCAATTATCCTAAGATCAGCAGGAACTTCATTTCCAGCTTCAAGAAGTATAACATCTCCAATTACAAGTCCAGTGGCAGGTAAGTTCACCACTTCTCCGTTTCTCAGCGTTGCAACTTCATTAACTGACTTTTTTTTTAGTGCTAAAACAGCATTCTCAGCATTATATTCCTGATAAAAACCAATTACAGCATTAAAAAAAACTATAACAAGGATAACAATTGTATCTGCCATGTCACCAATTATGCCAGAAATAATTGCGGCGCTGAGCAATATCAGGATCATAATATCTTTAAACTGATCAATAAATAATTGCAGTTTAGTTTTCCTTTTCTTTTCTAATAATTCATTAGGCCCAGTTCTTAAAAGACGTAGTTCAGCTTCAATGTTGTTTAATCCTTCCTTATTAGTTTTAAGAAGTTCATAAATATCAGAGACAGGTATACTATGCCATCGGCACATCTTTAGCGCTATCCTATTTATCATTATCTATTTTATAAAGCAAACTTGCTAATTACCAGGAATGATTTGTCCTCTAGAGATTTACATGGATAATAGTTTATATCTATATGCTTTCTGATATACGACGCCAATTAATATTGTTCAGCAGACTCCCTAAACATAAACAGGAAAGTATGCCTAATACACACCATCCTATAACCGAAATCCTGAATGATAGCATAATTATCCAGAGGACAACAAGTGAGAGAATAGAAAGTGGCAAAAAACCCAAGTTAAAATGACCAGATCTATTGACCAGGTTGGCTACTAAAACGGGGATGATAAAAATGAGTAATAAAACTAAAATGACATAAACAAACAGTAACATTAAACCAACGGGAATTCCGATCAAAGTAGCTAATAATAAAAGACTGATTAATGGAGTAGCAATGAGAAAGCTCATTCCGTATAACATTGACTTAAATGTTTGCTGACAAGCTTTACTAGCAGCTTTTTTTAAGGTGCTGCTGAATATATATTGGAACATCATAAGAAATACAAACACCACAGCATGGTATGATATAAATCCCAATACCGAAATATAGTCGTTATATAACATCCTAATTATTTTATTACACTATCCACCAGTTTTTTTAAAAACAAGCAAAGGCATTTTTGATAAATGTGCAAACTCTGCTGAAATACTGGAAAGAAACAATTTTTCGAAAATGCTCCTGTTTTGTTTAGTAAACATGATCACCATTGAAGGCTTTGTTCGTTCAAAAATCTTATTCATATTACTGATTAAGGTCTGTCCATGGTCTAACCCACTGAAATTTGTAGAAATACTATACTCTTTCAGCTTTCCTGCAATTACTTTGATTTGATCCGATTCCAACAAATAATCTAACGGGGTTTTAAAATGGAGCAATTCAACATTCGCATGCAAGGGACCAGTAAAGTCAGCTACCTTTTTTAACTCAGCTTCAATGTTAATCAGATCTGATGCATAAGTAATATTTTTAATCGGAATCTTTCTGTAATTCTCAGGGACAGCAATTACCGGAATACTACTTTTTTTAATTAACATTGATATCGTAGAGCCGAAAAGCATGTTAGTTTTTCCACCACCACTTCTGCTGCCACAGATATAGTCAAATTCATTTTCCTCAGCATACCGAATAATTTCACGCCCAGAAGTGCCCCCGGTTTGGACAACACAATTTAGCTTTTGAGCAGCCCCCCCTGTCCCCTTATGTAAACCCGTCACAAACTTTAAGAGCACATTCTTCGCCTTTTCGTTTTCAGAATGCTCAAAAGAAGTATAAACCTTATCGCTCCATTTGGTAGGTCTTAAAATGTGATAAACATGAAAAAAAGTTAGTTGATAATTGTTCTGTGATGCCAATTGTATTGCAAAGCGTATACCCGCTTTAGAGTTTGCAGACAAATCTGTAGTTACAAGAATTTTTTTCATCGCATATAGTTTAAGATTATACGAAACTAGCACTATTTCAGAACTACAAACATGATGACAGTCAGTGACTTCTGTGATTATCATCATCAGAATGGTTTGTCATTTTTCCTATTTTTGGCTTACCATTCCACATGATATTAACTTTTAACTATGTCAGGATTAATTACAAATAGTTTACTGAAGTGGCTACTACTCATACTGCTCTCTTCCATGTTATTATATTTCGGAGCATTAATATTTATACCAATGCTATTTGGGTTATTAATCGCATTTGTGATGTATCCACTTTGTTTATGGCTGGAGCAGCATGGCACCCAAAAATATCTGGCAATAACTATTTGTATAACTATTATATTGTGTTTGTTTTTTAGTCTCATTTATTTATTGGGTTGGCAATTGCAGCTTTTTAAAGAGGAAATTCCAGAAATAAATCAAAAGCTTAAAGTTGCATTGTTACAATTACAAAACTGGTTGGAGCTAAACTTAAATTTTACAACAAAAATGCAAGATGAATGGATCCATAATTTTGCCTTAAATAGCGGAGATAAAATAGCTACCCTTATGAACCAAACTTTTTCTGCTACTGCAGACACCTTATTCATGTTGTTCCTTTCGCCTATACATGCTATATTATTTCTTTATCACCGTTCTGTTTTTGTAAAAGCCCTTATATTGCTACTTGGCACTCATAATGAATTAAAAATAAGAAGCGTATTGCTGCAAGTGGTTTTTACTTATGCCAGTTTTATCAAAGGTATGGTGATGGTATATGTCATAGTAGGCATTTTGAACAGTATAGGACTGAGTGCGCTGGGTATAAAACATGCCATACTTTTCGGGATGCTAACGGCAATCATGACCATCATTCCTTATGTTGGCATCATTCTCAGTTCTTTATTACCTGTATGTATTGCATTCATCGCCAAAGATTCTATATGGTACCCTATAGGTGTAATCGCGGTCTTTATCTTTGTTCAATATCTAGAGGCTAATATTATTTTTCCCAAAGTTGTTGGTCGACAGCTTGATTTGAGCACCTGGGCAACTTTAGTATCCATCGTTGCAGGGGGGATCATCTGGGGAGTTGCAGGCATGATCTTATTTATACCATTACTAGCCATTTTAAAGGTTATAGCCCAGAATATTCCCTCCTGGGAACCATTATATGTCTTGTTAAACCGAAAGGAACAATAAAAATGTTCCGTCAAGATACACGGTGATTCCTTTTCCTCTATTTAACCAGTTCATACCAGGTTACACTTAAAAATCCAGCGCCAAGTCCAACACCCAACTTAATTAAATTACTTTTTTCATTTGATTTCATGGCATTTTGAGGTTTTGAATATGATACATTAATGTTACAAAGCTATTTTGTAATTTGCCTAACTTAAATATAACCAGAAATGAGTAAGGAAAACGAACTACAGAACTATTTAAACAACTTGTTTCCCAGTTTTGAACTTCCACTAAAAAACATACTGATCGAGAATGGTATACTTAAGGATTTTTCGACTGGTGAAATGCTGATGAAGACCGGACAAAACATGCGCTCAACAGTTCTCATCGTTGAGGGACTTGTTAAGCTTTATCGTGAGGGGGAAGACGGCAACGAATTTTTCATGTATTACCTTCAACCAGGAAATGCCTGTGCCTTATCGATGATCTGTGCCACCCGGCAAGAAACCAGTCAGGTCATGGCCAAGGCCATTGAGCCTACCAAGGTGCTGATGATCCCCATCTCCTTAATGGATACCTTAATGAAAGACTACAAAACATGGTATTATTTTGTACTGGAAACTTATCGGAACAGATTTGAAGAACTGCTGACAGTTATAGATAACATTGCCTTCAAAAGCATGGACGAACGATTAGAATTCTACTTGGATAAGCAATACCGTGATTTGAATACCAGAGCACTTCAAATCACGCATGCTGAAATCGCTAACGACCTTAATTCATCAAGAGAGGTGATTTCCAGACTCCTTAAAAAAATGGAACAACGTGGAGAAGTCATTCTTCACAGAAATTATCTCCAATATTTAAAATAAGTATCATAGATTACAGTGACCTAAGTCACCGTAGTTATGCTTTGTACCTACCATCTTTGTAGAAAAAAAAGATGGAAAGTATCGGGTATTTAGCAGCGGCGTTTATAGGAATATCACTTGGATTAATTGGCGGAGGTGGTTCTATCTTGACTATGCCCGTATTGGTTTACCTTTTTGGTGTAAACCCTTTACTGGCTACTTCCTATTCTCTTTTCATAGTCGGCTCAACCAGTTTAATAGGTGCGGTTAATAACTATCGTAAAGATCAGCTGAACCTGAAAGCTGCCTTATATTTTGGAGCGGCATCAATTGTAACCGTTTTTTTTACCAGGAAATACCTTGTCCCCCTTATTCCGGAAGATTTGTTCACATTATTTGGTTATACCGTTGGCAGTAATCTGGCTATGATGGTAAGCTTTGGAATCCTGATGTTGGTGGCTTCAATCAGTATGATTAAAAACAATCAAAACGAAGAGCAAGAAAAGGAATGCAAAGATTGTATAAAATTCTTTAAACTTCTCGGTTATGGAATTGCTATCGGCCTGGTTACCGGACTACTTGGTGCCGGAGGTGGCTTTCTATTGATCCCAGCTCTGGTGTTCTTATTGAAATTACCCATGAAAAAAGCCATTGGCACCTCTTTATTAATCATTGCACTAAATTCTCTATTCGGATTTACAGGAGACCTTGGCCACTTTGACATCAATTGGAAATTTTTATTAGTTATAACCGCTGTTGCCATAATCGGTTTGTTTATTGGAACCCAGGCTAGTAAAAAAATTGCTGGAGCGCAGCTAAAAAAAGGATTTGGCTGGTTCGTATTGGTCATGGGAATTTACATTATTTTCTCTGAAATTTTAAAATAAACCAGCCTGAGTGATTTTGGTCACCAACCAGGACCGCCGTTCTAAAGATATTTGTACATCATATTTAAAAACATAAAGAACATGATTATTGAACAGATTTATACCGGATGTTTGGCACAAGGTGCTTACTATATCCAATCGGGTAATGAGGCAGCTGTTATTGATCCTTTAAGAGAAGTAGCCCCTTACCTTGCTAAAGCCGCAAAAAATAAAGCCAGCATCAAATATGTATTTGAAACGCATTTTCATGCCGACTTTGTTTCTGGTCACCTGGACCTGGCTAAACAAACCGGTGCAACCATCGTTTATGGACCAAATGCTAATCCTTCTTTCCAGGCAGAAATAGCAAAGGACGGAGATATTTTTAAACTGGGTGAAATCAGCATCAGAGTATTGCATACTCCAGGGCATACTATCGAATCAACCTGCTACCTGTTAATCGACGAATCTGGAAAGGAAACGGCACTATTCTCTGGCGATACTTTGTTTATTGGAGATGTGGGACGCCCGGACCTTGCACAGAAAGCAACACATATGACTAAAGAAGACCTGGCGGGAATATTATTTGATTCACTCCATCAAAAAATAATGCCACTGAGTGATGAAATCATTGTTTACCCTGCACACGGTGCAGGATCTGCTTGTGGCAAAAGTATGAGTAAAGACACAAGTGATAGTTTGGGACATCAAAAATTAACAAACTATGCTTTAAGAGCTAATATGACAAAATCCGAGTTCATTAAGGAAGTCACAGATGGCTTAACCCCGCCACCAGCATATTTCCCGATGAATGTTAAAATGAATAAAGAAGGGTACGAAAGTTTTGCAGCAGTGTTGGAAAAGGGCACACATGCTTTGACACCTGAAGCATTCGAGTTACTGGCGAACGAAACTGGAGCATTAGTCCTGGATACCAGGGATGCCCAGTTATTTGCAAAAGCCTTTATACCCAATTCAATTAACATTGGCATAGATGGCAGTTTTGCGCCATGGGTTGGTACGTTGATACCCGATATCCAGCAACAGATACTGCTGGTTACAGATGATGGACGAGAAGAAGAAGTTGTGACCAGATTATCAAGAGTCGGATATGACCATGCCATAGGTTATCTAAAGGGTGGAATCCAGGCATGGATTAAAAGTGGAAGAGATGCCGATAAGATTGAGTCCGTAACTGCCGAGGAATTGGCTGACCGAATGACAAAGACTGGAAACCTGAATATACTAGATGTGCGTAAATCTTCGGAGTATCTTTCTGAACACCTACTTACGGCAAAGAATACCCCATTAGACTACATCAACAACCGTCTGAACGAACTTAATAAAAACGACATTTATTACGTGCATTGTGCCGGTGGATACAGATCAATGATCTTCAACTCCATTCTCCGTGCCAGAGGTTTCGATCATCTGATTGACATTAAAGGAGGTTTTAAAGACATCAAAGAATCTGGAAAATTCGAAACCTCAGCATACGTTTGTCCAAGTCAAATAAAATAACGATTCAAAAACATGTTAGAATTACTTAAACAACCCTGGCCATGGTACCTATCAGGAATGGCAATTACATTGATCATGGTCTTACTTATTTTTTTCGGAAAGTCTTTTGGTTTTTCTTCAAATCTGAGAACGCTATGTACCCTTGCCGGTGCTGGCAAAAAACATAGTTTTTTTGATTTTGACTGGAAAGCTCAAAACTGGAACCTCCTTTTTTTACTTGGATCTGTTATTGGCGGCGTAATAGCATCAACCTTGCTTAAGAGTGAAAAACCAATGGAACTGGCTCAAGCTACAGTTAATGATCTTGCCAAATTGCACATTACTTTCGATGGACAGCTTAATCCTGTACAGCTTTTTGGCATGGAGTCCATCAGCTCAGTCAGTGGTTTACTCATCTTAATAATCGGAGGACTTTTAGTAGGTTTTGGTTCGCGCTATGCCGGAGGCTGTACCTCTGGTCATGCGATCAGCGGCTTATCGAATTTACAACTTCCTTCACTGATAGCAGTAATTGGATTTTTTGCAGGGGGCCTTATTATGACCCACCTTTTCTTACCATTAATTTTTTAACAAATGAAAGGACTAAAATTTATATTGGCAGGAATACTCTTTGGTATTGTGATGGCCAAATCTGAAGCTATATCCTGGTACAGGATACAAGAAATGTTCCGCTTCCAGTCATTTCATATGTATGGTATTATAGGTACAGCTGTTTTACTAGGTCTAACGGCAGTATATTTCATAAAGAAATATAAACTAAAGGATACACAGGGAAAACAGATTGTTTTCCAGGATAAACACAAAAGTTGGCGGAAATACTTAATTGGCGGATCTATTTTTGGACTCGGCTGGGCATTAACCGGGGCATGCCCAGGGCCTATGTTTGTTAATATCGGATATGGGTATTTTTCTATGATCATTGTAGTGTTTGGGGCACTGGCAGGCACCTATCTTTACGGAGTTTTAAAGCATAAACTGCCTCATTAAAAACTAAAAAATGCCACTGCCATTCTAGAGATAGTCGTCACTGTTTGCTGAAATTTTCTATGCTATTTTTAGTGTAGAAAATTTTAGATTCTTTCATCTAAAAAAACACGAAATGGATCCTGCCCATCTACACCTCATCATTACCCATTTACTAGTTTTTGGATGCTTTCTTGAGATTGACATTTTAGCATGTAGATTCCTTTCAAAATCCGGACCTACTTCTTAAACTTTCTGAGTTGTAGAGACAAAAAAATTCTAAAGATTCCAGATAAAATAAATGCAAATGCTGTCCACATCACAATATTTATTGCTGCAAATAGAGGATGTCCAATTATGAGTAATGATAAAACAACTATTAGTATGCCCGTTAACAGCAGCCAAACCCAATCCAGAACACCATAGGCACGCAATTCAATTGAATTAGCAATGGCCATAAACCCTCTGAATAACATCCACAAGCCAATGATTACCGGCATCACCACCATCGTCAACAATGGGTAATTTAAAAGATAGCTACCTAAAATAACATCAATAAGGCCTCCAGTCATAATCCATCCCCAACCGTGAAGTCTCTTGCGGTTACCAATCGCAAATATCAGTTCAAATAACCCCGAAAAAATCATTCCAAACGCAAACAATAAACTTAAAGACAAATATGAAGATACAGGAGATGCCAATATCCACACACCTAAGCCCAAAAATAAAATACCAGCACAAAACATCAACCACCAATATTGTGAAGCATACTCACTCTCATTGAAATACTTTATTTTTTTCATCCCAGTAGTTAATTAAAATTAATACGCAGTCCAGCCGCCATCTGCAACTAACCCAAAGTTTCAGAAAATATTCAAGAAAAACCATGATCAATATCACTCAAATAAATGACAATCAGCATGCTTATAAAAGCATCCATGATCTTTCCTATCGACAACAAGACGGTTAAAAAATATTTGCAATCCAATTATTTTAAATAAGTCACATTGAAATTCAGCCAACAACCCCAGCGCAATTTTATAGCAATTAAAGAACGTATATATTTATTAATCCGGTACAACAATCAAGATGATTTCGCTAGCACGTAAAGCCGATTGCAATTGTTGGTTTTATAGTTAAAGTTAGTTTTAAAAGAGTTAACAGTGCATTTATAATTCTTGGAGGTGCAGGATTAGGATTTGTTTTAAGCTTAATATGATCCAGTAAATAGAAAGAGATTGGCTAAACATAAAGCATTTGCTCATCGGTATAGAATGTTGTTATTCGATTCAATTTACTCACTTTTATAGGCTTTCCTGTTGGACTGGTCTTTTTATTGACATTATGAATCAACAACAAATCAGAACCTACTTCATTAAATTTCAAAGCGTTTATTTTTTTTGTTTGTTTGATCGCATCAAGTAAAACATATTTAATTGTTTTATAAAGCACTTTTACTCTATCCTGAGGAATTCTATTTGCTATCGAGAAAGGAGAGATTTCTGCGTACCAAAGAATTTCATCAGCATAAGCCTCCCCGATTCCCCTTATCAGATCCTGCTTCATCAATACCAATTTGATTTCTTCCTTTCTATTAGACAATAAACCCATGAGGTATTCAAAAGTCATTTCCTTACTAAACACATCCGGACTGATTACATGAACTGGATTCAGAAGAAATTTGCTCAATATTTTACCATCCTTAACAGATAGAATTTGTCCTCCGCTAAAATAAAGATTCAATAAGCCAGAAGTAGCCTCCTGATTTTGATCCATCACCAACAATTCTGCGGAAGCTGATAAGCGCATTTCCAGAACAGCATAATTCCTAAATTGAAAGTACAATGACAAACCTTCACGCCATACACTTTTCAATTCATTTCCGATCACGCTTTCATTTAGCTCAGCTAGAGAAACATTGATGCATTTCTTCTGTTGAATCTCCAACCTTTGCAGCACTCTCTTTTTAAATTTTCTCTCGAATGCATCGCCACACATTTCTAAATAAGGTAATTCGAACATAATTTACTCAGAAACTTGATGACATTTTGCTTAAAGGTACGATGACTTCAATCATTCATTTTCATATTTAATCAATTCAGTATTAATCTAAATTAATTTTAATTCAACTTCTATAAAAGGTTATAACTTCAAAGAATCTTCAGATTTTAACACCATATTTATATTATGAAATTTCTAATTATTGATGACAAATAAAGCTTAAAAAAATGTATTACTGTAGCCAACTTTATGAAACATAACTATTTAAAAATCGAACTAATCTTTTATTAAAAATACTATCTAACATCTTAATCAGTAAAACAATGATCAGGAAAGTACTCTTAACTATAGCCATATTAACCCTAGTGATACAGATCTTCAGATCAAAAAAAAACATTTCAGCCTCGCTCTCGGCAAATGCAATTGAGAAGCATTATGTAATTCCTAAACAGATAGGAACACTTCTTAAAAGTAGTTGTAACGATTGCCATTCCAACAATACTGTTTATCCATGGTATAGTAATGTTCAACCCTTTGCCTGGTGGCTCCGAAGCCACATTACTGATGGCAAGCAGGAATTAAACTTTGATGAATTTAATAGTTATGATATTAAAAAGAAAAAACATAAGTTGGATGAAATAGTTGAGATGATTGAAAAAAATGAAATGCCATTAAGTTCCTATACCCTGATCCATAGAAAAGCGGCACTTTCCAGTCAAGAGAAAGATCAGATCATTGCCTGGGCCAAAGGACTTAAACCTATCATTAAGTAATACCACTATTGAATTCAAGCATAATATGGAATCTGAAGAACATTATACCAATAGAAGCGGCTGGCTAAGAGCAGCTGTTTTAGGTGCAAACGATGGTATCCTTTCCACAACCAGTTTAGCTATTGGCATTGCAGCGGCAAGTACTACTCGTGAACCTATTGTACTGGCTGCACTAGCGGGATTGGTCGCAGGAGCCCTATCCATGGCTGCCGGAGAATATGTTTCGGTAAGTTCACAATCGGATATAGAAATTGCTGACCTAACACGTGAGAAAGGGGAATTGAAAAATACGCCGGATTTGGAACTACAGGAATTAGCCAATGTCTATCGACACAGAGGTCTGGATGAAAATCTGGCCATTCAAGTTGCCATTCAGCTCACTGCCCATGATTCATTAGGAGCACATGCTAAGGATGAATTGGGTATTAACGAAATCACACAGGCAAAACCTATGCAAGCCGCATTAGCCTCCGCAGCCTCATTCATAGCAGGTGGCTTACTCCCCTTGCTTGTTTCTATTTTTGCTCCATTACACCTCATGGTTCTTTATCAGTATATATTTTCCATTATGTTCCTGGCTTTATCTGCAGTTATTGCGGCAAAAGCAGGCGGGTCAAATGTTCGAAAAGCTGTTATCAGGATTTGTTTCTGGGGAACTGTTGCCATGTTCATGACCGCAATGGTAGGTTACTTATTTGGGGTAAAAACGACATGAATTCCTAATTTTTCGTTTTCTCCATTTAACCAGTCCATATCAGATTACGCTAAAAAAACAACACCAATACTCAAGCTTAACTGAATTAAATTAAGAAATTCTGATTTCTATGCAAATGGAGATTCCGATATAAAAAGGGCAATTGTGGGTTTGGTTTACCCTGAAAAATGTTTTTTTGACGGAGAGGCACATCGAACCCCTGAAGTAAATGAAGCAGTTCTCCTTATCTACCACATTAACAAAAGGTTAAGACATAAAAAAACCGGAGTAAAAACTATTGAAAATTTTCACTCCGGTGATGTACTCGCAGATGGACTGAATTCAAAAAAGTTTTATGATGATTTGAAGAAAATAGCTGATCTAGAACAACTGTTTTCGAGTGAACCCCTTAGTAGAGATTTTAAGCTAAAATATAAGCGGAATTACAATAAGAAAAAAGATTAAAACAAGGCTTCAACCCGCTAGCCTCTTCAGGAAAGTTAGTCCACGGTAGATCTGGGGAATCGATGTAATCGGGAATCCCGCTACGATGTTGCAACATCATTCTCAAGGTAATCTGATCTGCATATTCAATTCTTTCTGCAAGTTTAGGCAAATACTCAGCTAAGGTTCTATCCAGCGACAAAGTTTTATTATACACCATTTTGGCAACACTGGCATAAATATATAATCTACTTATACTAGCAATCTTAAACAATACATTTGGATCAGCGGGTACTTTACGAGCTCTATCATTCCAGCCAGCAGCATAGAGCTCGGGGGCTCGCCCACCTCCATCTAAATAAACTATAATGCCATCGAGACCTTGATCAACTGCATCGTTAACCTGTTCCTGTACCCTATCTGGTAATGGTGTCATCCATAGTACTACTACTTTCCACGGTGTAAATATGATCGTGCAAACTATCACAATGATGGGTATACTAATTTTAAGTAATCGTTTTGTAGGTTTCATCGATAACTTGCATTGGCGTATATCATTCCAATTTTAACGAATGTTCAGTAGATTCCCAAACTTATTTAGTTTTCATTAATCGAATATTCATTACATAACATTGAAGAAGGGATTGTTATAGTTAACATTTAGGTGACAGATAGTTACCAAGAGTCCAGCTTGAGCCTATCCTAGACAAGGCCATTGTTACATTCTGTAAATCATCTGTAATGTATTCAAAATCAGACAGTAGCGAAAAAAAAAAAAAAAGAAGACTGATTGGTTCGATGTTCCCCGGAAAAGCGTGTAAGACATAATGCTAGGATATGGTCAGTAAACAAACGTGAATATATTTATACTATATTGAGCTAAAAGGATGCTATATTTGCATTCAATAATTTCGGCAAGGAAAACAAGCTCATTATGTTTGATGGATAACTCAATTAATATTAAGAACAAAATACAGGATGATAAAGTTATAAAAGTTTCCCCTTTTAAAAATATTACATATGCCATCCAAATATTTTTTAAATAAGCTTTCTTTGCTGGGAGTAATTTAAGCCTCATTTCCATTGTTAATTTAGAAGTTTACCCAACCCCTGTATGTATTTTTTAAAATCAGTTCTCTTTGCATTTTTTCTATTTCTATCTCAAATAACTTTAGCACAAAATTCGTCAATAATGGGTATTGTGATTGACCAGCAAAGCAGTCAACCCTTAGAGTACTCTAGTATAGCTTTACTGAAAAGTGCAGATTCAAGTCTTATCGCCGGAATCGTTTCTAAATCTGATGGATCATTCGAATTTAACCAACTAAAACCGGGAAAATATATACTTAAATTGCTGTTCATTGGTTATCAAAATAAGCTCTTGCCTGTCGATCTTACCAATCGGAAACAACTTGATATAGGTAAGATAACGTTAACCCCTGGCAGCGGTTTATTAAATCAGGTAACCATTACAGGAGAAAAGATCAATACTTTAAATAAAATAGATAAGCAATCTTACCGTGCAGATCAGTTTGAAAGTGCTAAAGGTGGAACAGCGGTTGATGTATTAAAAAACCTGCCATCAGTTTCTGTAAATGGCGAAGGGCAGATCAGTGTAAGAGGATCATCAGGGTTTTTAGTATTGGTAAACGGAAAACCTGTATTAACGGATGCACAAACGGTTTTAAGTCAGTTGCCGGCAAACAGTCTGGAAAACGTAGAGCTGATCACCTCCCCATCTGCTAAATATGATCCTGACGGAAAAGCAGGCATTATCAACATTATTACCAAAAAAGGCGCCAATGATGGAGTTACTTTAACCGCCAATGCACAGGCCGGATTACCAAGTACAACAGATTACAACAATAAAAAGCAATCAAAACGTTTTGGAGGAGATATAACACTCAATTACAGGAAAGATAAATGGGATGTTTCAGTTGGAGGTAATTACCTTAGAAATGACAATGCTGGTTACCGTGAAGGTGATGTGTTTACAAAGAATTTTGACGATAACACCATTACACGTTTTCCTTCAGACGGAGAAAGAAGTTTTGACAAATACAATTTTGCAGGCAGGCTATCCGCAATTTACTCAGCAGATAAAAACAATACTTTTTCCTTTGGATTTTTTAGCGGTAAACGGCACCAGGCTCGTCTGGCTGATATCCTTTATCACAATACTACGTCTGATCTATCAACAGGTGCAATGATTAAAGGCAGTACTTATTACAATTCCAATCTGCAAACAAAAGAAGGAAGCTTTACACTTGGTAGTTTAGATTATACACATACGTTTGCAAACAAATCTTCCTTAACCGCATCTGCTTTATTTGAAAATGCAAACCTGTCCGGTAATACAAAGAACAGGAATTTAAGTTATCCTAACATTCATGATACGATTCAATACGTTTTTAATCCATATAAAAATCCTATAAACGGTTATAGGTTCAAACTGGACTATGCGATTAATATCGGCGAGGGGAAACTGGAAAGTGGCTATCAATTCAGATATGATACCCAAGATGGGCAGTTTGACTATTTTGTAAGTCCGGCAACATCGCAGCCTGATGCAGAAAGGTTTAGAGGTACGGCTAAGGCAAAAAATCAGATCAACTCCATATATACTCAATATTCTGGCAAAGGAGATAAACTGGAATATATAGGTGGATTACGCTACGAATATGCATCCAGAACAGTTAATCTTTCTTATGACCCTGCTCCTCATAAGCTCAACCTTTCAAATTTATTCCCATCGCTAAATCTGCTTTACAATTTTAACGATGGATTGAAAGCCAAAGCGGGATATAACAGGAGAATTCAGCGCACCAATAATTATGAGCTGAACCCAATTCCGGAAAGGGAACATTCTGAAACACTGGAGCAGGGTGATCCAGATCTACTTCCTTCATTTATTGATTTGGCCGAAATCGGTTTGATCAGGACATTTAAAAATGGTTCATTTTTTACAACACTTTATTATCAACATATTAAAAATCCAATACAGCGGGTAAACAGTGTTTATGCAGATACCATATTAAACCGGGTATTCACTAATGCTGAAAGGGCGCGTACATTTGGACTGGAAGCAGGAACTAACTTAAAACCAGTAAAATGGTGGGATTTATACCTGGGAGCAAATATTTATAATTACAAAATTAATGGCAGTTTGGATATCCTGGGCGAAAATTCTGCGGTTAATAATAGCAGTTGGGTATATTCCATTAATGCAAATACTAACTTTAAATTAAGCCCAACCTGGAGCTTGCAGGGAAATATAAATTATTTATCAAAACGTCCTACGGCGCAAGGCGAAGACTCAAAATTTTTAGTACCCAATACATCAGTCAAAAAAACATTTATGGATGGACGTTTTTCGGCAACCCTGCAATGGCAAAACATGGATCTTGGTACAAACCAGTCAAACCGACAGCGAATAACCACCAGCGGAAGAGATTTTTATACCACAACGAACTACATCTATGAGACCGATGTCTTTTTATTAAACTTTAGCTTTAACTTGAACAAGTTAACCGGAAAATCCAAACTTCCTGCCAGTGAGTTTGGGGATAAAGAGTTTTAGACAGTATCTCATTTTTGAAATCCTCTCTTTTTTGTACACCTAGGTACTATTGCCGTCTAGTAAAACTAGTTACGGAATAGTGATTTCACCTCAATTTTTCACGTATTACTAACCATATAATAAACCTTTTAAAGAAAAATATGTTATCTTCTTACAAGTAAAGTTACTGCTCACCCAGTAATATGGAGATTTACAAGATTAAAAAAAGACACTAAACCCTTTTGTTACTTACAATGTTATTTGTAACCAACCTCGCAATAACTACAGCAGGGTAGAGAATTCCAACTGCAGAAAGTAAAACTGAAAGCATACGTGAAGCCATTCCATCGGGGTAAATATCACCATACCCCACAGTAGTTAATGATACCAAGCTATAATATATATAAACAGCATAATCAATATCGTTATTTTGCAAACTAATATTACCAGCTATCGATTTACCAGTTTGGATTTTTAAAATCTCAAAAGCAAAAGCACCCATTAAGGCAAACAAAAGATAAACATTTACAGCGCCTATCACTCTATAAATATTACGTTCAGTATTTCGAAATAACAACCTAACATTAATAAAAATGAACAGACTCATATTAACAAGCCCAACTAAACGCTCTAGCAAATAGTATTCGTTAGGGGTATCATCAAATCTAATCATCAACAAAATCAAATGCACTAAAAATAGAAATGACGATACATATATATTCCACCTATCTTCGCTTGAAAAAATACCAATAAAATAGAGAGTCAAGAATAAAATATTTAAAAACAAAATGTTTACTATAGCCCCCTCCAATAAAATGGGCATAATAAACACCACAAAAAAGAGCATTATCAATAATGTGATAAAGCTGGTGTCTGAGTGCCAATAATCCTTTACTTTATTGATGATCCGTTTCAATGATAGTATTATTTAGATTAATTGAACTTAATAAAGTAGAAATAACAGCTTATACACTTAATGTATTTTAAATCTGAACAATCTAAATTAAACATTTACTATAACATAATGTCAAACTGTCAAATGATTTTGTCCTAAACCCAAAAAAACCTAGCTCATGGTTACCGGTGTACTGGTAACTATGCCTAGCTTTACTCTCGCTGTTTTCCTAGCCTCATAGAAGGATCCGGATGAACGAAACATAAAATATCCATCAACACAACAGAAATCAAGGGATTAGGAGTCGAATCGAATCAGCCTCTAACCTACTCTTGAGCCAGGCCGACAACTTAGTTCTATCTGCAGATTTGATTGGCTTTGAAAAATCGGCTACTACCATTGTTAAAGTATCCGCTTTAGCTTTATCTAGCTGCTGAGTCACTACATTTGCTACTGTATAATTACGCATTTCAGGATACAATGCTTTAAGTTCTGCCCGAATATCCGGCAATAGCCTTTTCATTTGGGAAACCTGAAGAGTGGTCATTTTTGTCGTCGAATCCCTTTTAAATACGTCTTCCAGAATACTGGCTTTAATCTGGGAAAAATCAATCTCCTGCTTAGCATTCAGTCCCTGTCGAATCTGCAACTTAGTATCTTTCAACTTATAATCTATCAACTTCTTGCGGATCGTATCAATTTTGTTTTGTGGAAGCTCATAACCAATCAGCAACAAATCAATTTCATTTCCTCTCGACCCCTTGTACTTAAGAGATTTGTTAACCACCTGAGTGTTTTTAAACTGGAACTGCTCATTAATAAACCGTTGTGCATTATTCTCGAAAATACTCTTATCAACAATCCCATAAGCCAGGTAAATACTCGGCAATACAGTTACGCAAACAATTATCATGATATAGCGACGGACTTTTCTTTCCCTTTCCTCATTGTCAAAATGCTTCTTACCAAATCGCAAGAAACGAACAATCAGAAATGTGCTGATACAGATAAACACACTATTAATAAAATAAAGATAAATAGCTCCAAAGAAATAATACAAATTTCCCGAAGCTAATCCAAAGCCCGCAGTACATAAAGGTGGCATCAAAGCAGTAGCAATTGCGACTCCCGGGATCACATTGCTCTTTTCTTTTCTTGTTCCTGCGACTATTCCGGCAAGTCCTCCAAAAAAAGCGATAAAAACATCCCAAATTGAAGGTGTAGTCCTTGCCAATAATTCACTCTGCGCTTCATGTAAAGGCGTTAACAAAAAATAAATCGTAGATACCACAATACTAATTATAGTGGCAATCAACAGATTACGGAGCCCCTTTTTTACCAGTTCAAAATCATTAGTTCCTACACCCAAACCAATCCCCATAATCGGCCCCATCAAGGGAGATATCAACATTGCCCCTATAATGACAGCCGTTGAATTGACATTGAGTCCGATAGAGGCTATCAGAATTGCGAAAATTAACGTCCAAAGGTTGGCACCAATAAAATCGGAATTCTTTTTAATAGAAATCACCACATCATCCTCATCCGCCTTATCCAAGTGTAGATTGAAGCGTCGAATAATAGAAATTTTAATAAGTCTAATCAGTCTGCCTGTCATATTTTGTTGAGGTTCCATCAATTTAAATGCGTTTTATAAATTATCAAAAACTAAACAAAATCCAATCCATTTTCTCAAAAATACTAAAATAGCTTCATCATGGATAGGGAATTAATGATCAGATTTTTTATTTTCACCCTCCAACCAAATGAAATATGAAAGTAAGAATAGGTTTAGTAGGATTCGGAAAAACCGGGAAAGCGGTAGCATCAGTGATCCTGCAAAACAAAGAATTCTCACTGGAATGGGTATTAAGAAGATCAACCATACTAGAAAATAGGTCTGTTCCCGAATTCCTTGGACTGGAAAGTGATGAACCTGGCCTTATTTATTCGACAGCGCATATTAACATAGATGAATTGCTAAACAAACATCCCGTAGACATTATTGTAGACTTTTCCGCTCAGGACGGCATTTATGTATACGGAAAAAGTGCAGCCGAACGCCAAATAAAAATCATTTCTGCCATTTCTCATTATACAAAAAAAGAACTCGATCTTCTTTCAACCTTATCTAAAGCAACAACCGTATTCTGGTCACCAAACATAACTTTAGGCGTAAACTATCTGCTATTTTCAGCCAAATTTTTACAAAAAATAGCCCCAGGAGTAAATATTGAAATCATTGAAGAACACTTCAAACTAAAAGAAGGTGTTTCAGGCACCGCCGTAAAGATTGCGCATGCACTCGATCTCGATGTAAACAGTATCAATTCAGTTAGAGCTGGTGGAATTGTGGGTAAACATGAACTTATATTTGGATTCCCCTACCAAACGGTAAGGCTCATCCATGAATCCATTTACACAATAACGGAAAGGTTATTATTCGGGCAACATCCAAGGTATTGCTACCAATAAAAGTTCGCTCCAGCAGGCTTTTACCAGCCATTCCCATCACCACAAGTTCAATGGATTCATCCAAACCATTGACAATCTCGGCCAAGGGCCGTTGGTCTATATAAGTTTCAATTACTATTTTTTTATTTATGCTGATTTGCAGCTCATTTTTCAAGATCTTGAACAACTTTAAACGCTTTTGATGTTCATGTTCTGCAAGTCTGATCGTCTGCGGGTAGAGTTCCATTGTAGTTGGCACATGTTCTGAATAACATAAAAGCAATCGAGAAGCATTCAGTTATATTTCAGGGTTACCACAAATCCTAAAACAGCAATAACAATTGTCCGCCAATCGGTAACTGATTCTTTAGCCATTTCTGCACAAACAGCTAGGATAAGGGCAACAGAAACTACATTTACCGCATCCAGAAAAACCGACATGGCTTTAGACTTCCTTAACCTGAAGATCAACGGATTCAAAAATGCAACAAATAAAAATGAAGGTAAAAATATCCCAATGGTAGCCGCCAGCGCACCAGGCAAACCAGCAATCTGCCAGCCAATAAATGTAGCAGAAGAAAAAACAGGTCCAGGGGTAAACTGACCTACCGCAACCGCATCAATCAACTCCTGTTTATCTAACAAACCAGTTTTCACCAGCTCTGTGTCCAGGAAGGCAAATAATACATATCCACTACCATACAGAATCGCTCCGATTTTAAGAAAAATCCAGAATAGCTTCCAATTAAAAATATCAGCTGAAGACGAAGCTGCCTGTAGCAGGATAAAAGGAAAACACCATTTAAAGATTCTCTTTTATGAGATTTCAACAAATAGATCAGGACAGCCAATAAACCACCACCAAACAAAATGTAAATCTCATTCAAGCCAAGCAAAGCCAATACTGCTAATCACTCCAAGAATGCCCAGTTCCAATGTCTTTATTGGGTTCGGTTTACCCTGAAAAATGGGTTTTTGATGGAGAGACACATCGAACCCCTGAAGTAAATGAAGCCGCCCTCCTTATCTACCACATTAACAGAAAGTTAAGGCATAAAAAAACCGGAGTAAAAACTTCTGAAAATTTTCACTCCGGTGATGTACCCCGGAAGGGACTCGAACCCCTGACCCTCGGTTTAGAAAACCGACGCTCTATCCAGCTGAGCTACCGAGGCATTTCCCTATTAGGAGCCGCAAAGATAGATCTTAGGAAGTAAACACGCAAATCTATTTGTTATTATTCTGCTAACAATCGTATAAATCAGACTGTTATTTTTCTTTGAGGAAACTGTTCGACATGATTAATGATCAAATTCAGGATATAATCGTCCGAAGGATAAGGTTGCAATACCGATTTAAGCATCTCAGATCCATTAATATCTACATGATGAGAAATATATCCCATCCCGTAAAATTTACCCTCCTCTACCAACAAGCAACTCTGCTCATCTACAGTACGTCCCTCCCCAATCACAGCGAAAGTAGGAAGGATCGTTTTTAAATGAGCAATTGCATATTTAACCCTCACATTATAGGCCGCAGCAGATTCCTTACCTACGCATGCGCCACTACATCGGCCCTCTTCATGACCTGTACAACAAGCCCGGTTCTTTTGAATAAAACACAACTTCTCACAAAGCAAATGCTCCTTGATCAACACCCGAAGTAAATTATCCCCCTCAAGTAGTGTGTTAAAGCTATGCAATACAGCAGCCTGTTTCTTGTATTTATCTATTCCTAAACGCATATAGCCATTCTGATCCTCGAATACATAAAGAGCATATTTCTGTTCAAATCGCTTCAAGGCACGATTATTCTCAGGCCATAACCGCTTAATTTCCGCAGCTTCCAATATAAAAGCCATCAGCTCGGTACCGCAAACTTCAAAATCTATTGTATGAATGTTCTTAAGAAAATCCTGACGCTGTTTACCAGCATTGTTTCCAGTAAAATGAGAACAAACCCGTTGATAAATGCTTTTGGCCTTGCCTACATAAATGACCGTACCTTTCTGATCCTTGAAATAATAAACTCCGGGAACACGAGGTAAACGATCAATCTGAGATTTAGGCAAATTAGGTGGTAACAACTGCTCTTTCGAAGCACGACTTAGCGTTTGGGCAATGACACCCTCCACATCACTAGACAATAATAGGGTTAAAAGCTCGGCTGTAGCGGCCGCATCCCCTCCTGCCCTGTGTCTATTGTTGAGAGTAATATTCAAAGCAGCACAGAGCTTCCCAAGGCTATAAGAACTGTAGCCAGGTAACAATTTACGACTTAACCTTACTGTACATAGTTTTTTACAACTCAATTCATACCCACATCTGCTTAAGTGATGCTTAACAAAGGAAAAATCAAAGTTCACATTGTGGGCAACAAATACCTTATCATGAAGTAATTCGTAGATTTCAGCAGCCACATCACTAAATAGCGGAGCATCAATAACCATATCATTGCTAATACCCGTCAGCGACTCTATATACCCTGGTATATCCTGCTCGGGATTGATCAAGGTATCATAAGTATTGATCACTTCCACACCATTATGCACCAGAATCGAAATTTCAGTAATTCCATTTCCTGAAGCAAATCCTCCAGTGGTCTCTATATCTACAACAGCATACAACATCTAATATAAATTGAACTAACAAATATGCTAATAATATTAGCATATCAGCACCTAAATATTTAATTTATAAATATTTTTAGCTCCAATCTCATCTGTGGCATATTAATGGTATATCGATAAATAATAAATAGGTAGAAGTGATGTCAAAGAAAATACTAGCTGTAGACGATGATCCAGATATAGTTGATGTAATTAAAATTATATTGGAAGATGAAGGTTATGAGGTATCTACCTTAACAACTGGAAAAAATATATTGAATGTGATTTCATCAATCAGGCCTGACCTTATTTTACTGGACGTTATGCTAGGAGGAATGGATGGCCGTGAAATTTGTAAAGCAATTAAATCTCATGCCATTTTCAAATATATTCCTATTGTTATGATCTCAGCAACTCATAACTTACAAAGCTTATTGAAATTACCAGATTCGCCGAACGACTTCCTTTCAAAGCCGTTCGATATCGAAAATCTCATATTTAAAGTAAAAAACCAACTTTCAGCTTCCCACTAATATGTACTAATTAGCGTATAAATAGTACTAAATTGTAGATATACAATTTTAGTTTAATCCATAAATCTTAACTGGTTAAAATCTTAATAGGATTGCTAAGAATTTTATGTATCGGACATTTATCTGCAATCACAAATAAACGCTTGCGCTCCTCTTCAGTCAGATCACCAACAAACTCAATCTTCCTGCTTATTGTAGTATCCTCACTCATCTCATCTTCTTTACAAATCGCAAGATCTATTTTAATGCTTTCCAGCGCATAGTTCTTCCTATCTGCATACATTCTGATGGTAATAGCAGTACAACTCCCTAAACTAGCTAATAAAAGCGCTGCAGGCGGCATACCCTCGTCTGTACCTCCAACATCTTTGGGTTCATCCGAATAAATAAAGTGTCCACCGGAATATACTTTTGTTTTATAATGAGAACGATCTAATTCTGTAACTGCGGTAATTTGGTTATTCGCCATAATTTGTGTTTTATTTCGTAATAATACGATTAAAATACAAAGGGCTGAAATAATCCAGCCCTTTGTATTTTATCTATTGAAAAGAAACTATTCTGCTTCTCTTTTCACATAAGTTTTATTACCATTTTTATTGATGTAATACTTGCCACCACGTGGTCCAGTTAAAATTTGCTCTCCATTAGGCCCTTTCAAACTTCTGTCAACCGTAGGTTTGTAATCTTTAACAGCAGCAGTCGCAGCTTTAGTTTGTGTTTTAGCTACTGTAACTTCTTTTTTCGCAGCTTTTACAGGTGTTTCAACTTTTTCCTTACTCGTAGTATAACGCTTATCTGGAGTTCCGTCTTTCTTCAGTTTCGTCACCGTAGTAGCTTCTTTAGCCACCACTGCTTTCTTAGCTGTTGTCTTTACTTCCTTAGCGGTCGATTTTGCCTTAGTTGCAGTCGATTTTGCTGCATCCTGAGTATTAGCATACCGCTTATCAGGAGTACCGTCCTTTTTAAGCTTTACACCCGTCGCTTTCGCTTTATCCTCAGCTTTCTTAGCATCTGCCTTAATTTTAGCAGCAGCTTTTTTAGCGTCTGATTTAGCCTTGGTAGTTTCCTTTTTAGCTGTCGATACCGCTGCAGATTGAGCCATACTCAAGTTTATACATAAACCCAAAATGGCAATGAGTGATAATAGTTTTTTCATGGTTTTAAATAATCAGGTTCCTTAAATGTTAATATTACCCACAGGATAACACTATACAATTTAGTGTATTATAACCAGTTTATGAAAAAAATATTACTATTATTTTGCAGTCTGATTGTCGACTACATCCTGAACCTCAGGGAAACAGACCTTCCAAGGGCTTGGGCAAGTTCTGGTTCTACCTTTACTCCCCCATCATTCTGAATCCATACACTTTTATCATTCTTTACTAAAACAAGTTCTTGTCCATCGAAGTTAATGCGAAGTTCTGTTGTCTCCTTATTGATTGCAGAATCATTTAAAATCTCATAAATGTAATCTGAATCTTTATATG
>JBEBUV010000037.1:0-32649 GCA_040393085.1 Pedobacter hiemivivus
GCTAGGCAGAGGTCTGCAAAACCTTGTACAGCGGTTCGAATCCGCTCTCGACCTCACAGATTTATTAATAAATAAAAAAGATTAACATGGCAGTTACAAGATTAAAAAGAAAAGACAGAAGAAATAAAACATTTGCAAAATTAGATGTTAAGTTCTTAAAATTAGCTACCAACATTGAATTAGGTACAAGATCAAGACAGTCTGGTAAAGATCAATTAGCTAAAAACAATGCTGTTTTAGCTCAACTTACTGCAAAAGCATAAGCTTCGCTTTTAAGGCATAAAAAAACACCTTTGTTATATAACAAAGGTGTTTTTTTTATGCCTTTTTTCTTACTTTAGCTATTCAACTGTAGCGTATTGCAGCGCTTGCTCGTTTAATCATAAAAACTTAAACAACCGATATGAAAGCTCTTGTATACTTCTTCACAGCATGCATTTTACTAAGTACCACGGCATGTAAAAAACAATTCAACGATCTAAGTACTGAAGAAAAACTAACAGGAAAATGGAAGCTTACTAGCTCTGGAGGCGGCTTTACAGGGAAATATGGAGATGTAGACCCCTCAGTAAACATCATACTGGAATTTAAGAGCAAAAACCAATATACAACCAGCCTAAATAATCAGATTACTGAAAATGGAACTTACGAAATCATCAAAACCGAAAATAGAACCACCATTCAGTTTAATAGCACCGAAACCTATAAAATCGATATTATATCGATCACACAAAACACATTAGATCTTGGTGGCAACATGAGTTATCAATACAAAAAAGTAAAGTAGCGCAATAAACTTGCGCCTACCCCTATTTCTTAACTAACTCTTTACAAATCTTTTTAACTATACCAGGCCCCTCATAGATAAAGCCGGTATACAATTGAACCAATGATGCACCTGCTTCAAGTTTGTCTTTAGCATCTTGTGGGGAATGAATACCTCCTACCCCAATTATTGGAAACGCTTTATTCGACTTTGTAGACAAGTACCTGATCACTTCGGTCGACCGCACAGTTAAAGGCTTACCACTTAAACCTCCTGCCTCATTAGCCAGCTTTTCAGGAGTATACAAACCATTCCTGTCTATCGTTGTATTTGTAGCAATTACCCCAGCAATACTGGTCTGCAATACAATCTCAACAATATCATCTAATTGCTCATTAGTCAAGTCAGGTGCTATCTTTAATAATATTGGTCTGGATACGCCATCCTTATTGTTTCGTTGCTGCAAAGTGTTTAAAAGATTCATTAATGGCTCTTTCTCTTGCAACTCCCTTAAACCAGGTGTATTCGGAGAACTTACATTCACCACGAAATAATCTACTACATCAAACAGCCTGTCGAAACATTTGATATAATCATTTACCGCTTCTTCATTCGGTGTATTCTTATTTTTACCAATATTACCACCTACAACAATATCACTGTTTTTACTTCTTAAAAGCCTTAATCTTTCTGCAAGCGTATCAACACCTTTATTGTTAAAACCCATTCTATTAATGAGTGCAGCGTCTTCTTCCAGACGGAACATCCTTGGCTTATCATTTCCAGGTTGTGGCAATGGGGTTACGGTTCCTACTTCTATAAAACCAAACCCAAGATTGCTTAAAGCTTCAATATACTCCCCATTCTTATCAAAACCTGCAGCAAGTCCTACCGGATTTTTAAATTTAATTCCAAAGACCTCACGTTCCAGGCCTTTAATATTTACATCAAAGCTGCTACGTAAAATCGTCTTACCCAATGGGAAATTATCGTGAAACCATTTTAGTCTTTTAACGACAAAATAATGCACTTTTTCCGGATCAAACTGGAAGAATATAGGTTTAATAAGCTGATACATGCTGCGAAGATAAGAGAACGATTTTTTGTTAAAGAATTTTTGACTCTAAAGTTGTATTTTTGCAGCCAAATGATTTCAATAAACGACTTAACATTCCTGCTGGGCGCTAGAGCCTTATATGACGAAGCAGACTGGCACATAAAACCGGGAGAGAGAATTGGACTGATAGGTGCCAATGGAACGGGAAAATCGACTTTACTAAAAATAATCGTTGGGGAATACGCACCTTCTTCAGGTTCCATTTCTATGTCGAAAGACCTAAAAATCGGCTATCTGAATCAGGATTTACTTTCTTACGATTCACATCATAGTATATTACATGTTGCAATGGAGGCTTTTGAACGCCAAAATCAACTGCATGAAGAGATAGAAGAACTCCTAAAAAAGATTGAAACAGATTATTCTGAAGAGGTCTTAAATAAACTGAGCAACAAACAAGAAGAGTTTGAAGCTTTAGATGGCTACAGTATTGAATACCGGGCAAACGAAATTTTGGCAGGTCTGGGTTTCAGTACACAGGATCAATTACGTCCACTAAACACCTTTTCAGGAGGTTGGCGTATGCGTGTAATGTTGGCTAAGATCTTATTACAAACTCCAGATATCCTGTTACTGGATGAGCCTACCAACCACATGGACTTACCCTCCATCAAATGGCTAGAGACTTATCTTCTTAGTTTTGAAGGTGCTATTGTAATCGTTTCTCACGATAGATACTTCTTAGATAAGGTAGTCAACAAAATTGTAGAATCACGTAAAGGAAAATTGACTCCTTACGCTGGTAACTATACTTTCTATTTAGAGGAAAAGGCCTTAAGAGGTGAAATCCAAAAAGGAGAATTTAAAAACCAACAAGCTAAAATTAAGCAGGAAGAAAAGTTAATTGAGCGTTTTAGAGCCAAAGCTTCAAAAGCTAAAATGGCACAATCAAGGATTAAAGCTTTAGATAAACTGGAACGTGTAGAAGATGTAGACGATGATAACCCAACGGTTAACTTCCAATTTAAGTTCTCTAAACCTTCGGGCCGTCATGTGATCCGCATCGATGAAGCGAATAAAAGCTATCCTAATATTGAAATTCTGAGAAATGCTGACGGACTAATTGAAAAGGGTGATAAAATTGCCCTGATTGGTGCCAACGGTAAAGGTAAATCTACTTTATTAAGAATCATTGCCGGAGCAGAAGGATTTGATGGGAAATGCGAAATCGGTCATAATGTGACTACCACTTTCTTTGCACAGCATCAGCTGGAGTCTTTGCACCTTGAAAACACCATCCTAGAAGAGTTACAAGCTTTTGCGCCTAAACATACCGATACTGAGCTACGTGGAATCTTGGGTTGTTTCCTTTTTACAGGTGATGATGTTTTCAAAAAGATCAAAGTCCTATCTGGGGGTGAAAAATCAAGAGTTGCCCTTGCTAAATCATTAACCACAGACTCGAACTTCCTGATTCTGGATGAGCCTACCAACCACTTGGACATACAGTCGGTGAACATCCTGATCCAGGCATTACAGCAATATGAAGGTACTTTCATCGCCGTATCTCACGATAGGTATTTCCTTGATAACGTAGCTAATAAAATCTGGTTTATAGAAGACATGGATATTAAACAATACCCTGGTTCTTATGCAGAATACGAAGAATGGAATTCGAAAAGAGTACAACCGGTCGCTACTAGCATCCCTGTAAAACAAGAAAAAGAAGTAAAGCCTAAGGTTGAAGTAAAAGCAGCTCCAAATACGCAGCAGCAACTTAAAAAGTTGAATGATCAGCTACAAAAAATGGAACAGGAAATTTCAGCTTTTGAACAGAGTGTAAAAACTATTGAAACAAAACTAGCTGATGAAGATGTATTTTCAAATTCAAACAAGTTAGCGGAGACAAATAAAGAATACACTTCTGCAAAGTTCCTATTAGACACTGCACAGAAAAATTGGGAAGAACTGGCATCACAAATTATGGAGCTAGAATCAAAATGATAAAACGGTTAGGGTTGTTCTTTTTTCTTGTATTGTCTCTTCAGTTTGCCAAAGCTCAAGACAAGGCTTTTGTTTATGACAATAAAATATATCTGCCCCAAATAAAAACGGTGCAGTGTTACAATAAGAACAAGGAACAATCCTTACCTGTAATCACTTTGAAATCAAACGAGCAAATACACTTCTCGTTTGATGACCTTGATGGGGGTAGTAAAATCTACTGGTATACTATAGAACACTGTACATCAGACTGGAAATCATCCCGTCTTTCTCCCATCGACTATCTGGAAGGTATATCCGAAGATAGGATCAATGATTATAAATACTCTTTTAACACTCTGCAAAAGTACACGCATTACGAACTAAGCTTACCCAATTATCAGATTAAGCCCAAAATATCTGGCAATTATTTGTTAAAGGTTTATGAAGATGGTAATCAACAAAAACCTGTAATTTCGCAACGGTTTTATGTAGTAGAAAACCTAGTTGATGTCGGTATTGAAGTTACTCCAAGTACTCAAGTGCCTTTACGGTTCAAAAACCAGAAAGTTAATTTCACTATTTTCCATAAAATGCCAATTCAGAACCCTTATACAGATTTGAAAGTAGTTGTGATGCAAAATGGTATTCCACAATCATCAATTTTAAATACTAAACCAACCTTTATCAGACCTGGATCATTGGTTTACAATGAGCTTACAGCTAATGATTTCCCTGCCGGGCATGAATTTAGAAAGTTTGATATCCGAAGCCTACGTTTCAAAGCAGAAAATGTGCAAGACATTGTAAGAGGTAATGATATAGAGGTGATTCTTTTTCAGGATGTGAATGGCAATAAACCAAAATATACAAATCTGGTTGATGAAAACGGAAGCTTTTTTATCCGTAATACAGACGGGCGTGACAACAATACAGATGCCGATTATGCTAAGGTTTATTTCACTTTAAATGCCACACCTCCCACTGCAAAAGGTGACGCCTATGTAGTAGGTCGCTTCAATAATTATATAATGGATGAAAGTAGTAAAATGACTTTTGAACCTTCTAAGAAAAGGTTTTATGGCAATATTTTACTTAAACAGGGCTTGTACGACTATAAATATATTTGGCTAAATACAGAAACAAATAAAACCGATCCGGCTATTTTTGAAGGTTCATTCTTCGAAACAACAAACACTTATCAGGTATTTGCTTACTACAAAAAGCCAGGCTCCAGATGGGAAGAGCTAATTGGATATGGTCATACCAATACGTTAAGGAAGTAATCTTAGGCAGAAAGGCTGTTTTCTTTAAACAGAAAAAACCCATATAGAAACACTACCAGCGTTACAATAAAATTCGCCACATCCATTTTCATCAATTAAAACCTGTTCTTTTCTGATGCCAAGCGCATCAACCATTACCTTACCGGTATGTATAGTGCCAATTTCCATCAATTTCTGCCCGGTTTCGCCATTACTCATCAAAACAGCAATGCCTGATTGTGGCTTTTCCCCGGCACCTTCTCTTGTCCAACCGATACAAGTTGGAAAATCAAGGTAATCTCGCTGTAAACCATGAGCAAGATCCCTACGTATCCTGATCATATCTGGCAAAGCGGTCAACGCGACCAGCTCAACACCTGTTTCATACCCCTCATCCGTCTTATCAATATATTTTGCACCATACAAGTCAGGATAAAACACACAAGGAATCCCCTGTTCTCTTAATAGTATTAAGGCATAAGCCAAAGGTCTAAACCAAAAATCTACGTAAGATTCCAGAGCCTGTAAAGGTTGTGAGTCATGATTATCTACAAAAGTTACCGCTAACAAAGGATGAGTTTGAGCTAAAGTATCATCAAAAATCTTTGTTAAATCATACATTTTCGTTGTGGAGGCCAAGAATAAGTTATGATGTAACAATGAATCAAATAGCTGCATTCTACCCTCAGTAACTTCAAGGTAATTTTGTAAGGGTTCCACAGATTCGATATTCCAGTTTTCAGCGACAAAAAAAAAGTTAAGTCCACAAGACTCTTTCATATGATCAATCCATTCTTTCAAAAAATCTGTAGAAATATGCTTAACAGCGTCTAAACGAAACCCTTTTATGCCACAGGTATGATAATACCATTCTCCCCAATTCTTTAGTTCAGCTCTAACCGCTTGATTTCGGAAATTTATATCATTAAACATCAGGTAATCATAATTACCCAACTCTGATGAGGGAACCTCTTCCCAATCATTTCCATATTCGTTTTGGATGCAATAGATACCAGTTTCCTTTCTGTCTTCGGCCCAATCTACGCCACTAAAACAATCCTTATCCCATACAAAGTCAGAATATGCTTTATTCCTACCTGGAAAGGTAAACTTTGTCCATGCTTCAATCTCAAATACATCAGAAGTAAACTCCAACCTGTTATTAGGATCTACAGTTCTCACAGACACCTGCTCCAGCTCATCACCACCTGCCTTATGATTCAATACCACATCAGCAATTGCAACAATACCATTTTCCTGAAAGATTTTTATGGCTTCCAGATAATCAACTTTCTTCCCAAATCTGGTTTCAACAGTATTCTTTTGATCAAATTCACCAAGATCAAAAAGATCATAAGGATCATAGCCAACAGATCCAGCACCTGATTCGGCCTTATAGGCCGGTGGTAGCCAAACACCTGTAATACCCATTTTAGCTAGTGATGAAGCATCCTTTTTAGCCTTAATCCATAGCTTATCATCTTCATTATAATACCAGTGAAAATATTGTAGCAATGTTTGATTATCCATGTATAACAATAATACAAAAATCCGTAAATTGTTTGCCAGGTAATCCACATCAATTTATGCTCTTAAAAAACAGCTACTATTGCGCGCTTTCCATCGCACTCTTTATCAGTGTAACTAATTGTAAAGCTCAATATACAGATAGCTTATCTAGCTCACTTGTACATAACGATTTCTGGAAAAGCTCGTTTACAAAAAAAACAATAGTTCCTGCCGTGCTATTTGGTATTACTGCAATCACCTGGTCAAAGAAAGAAGAGATCCGGGAAGTGCGAAACCGCTACATTCCTACATTCCGCTATCATTTTGACGATTACCTTCAATATGCCCCTGGTGCTACAGTACTGGCCTTAAATGCTATAGGTATAAAGGGAAAACATTCGCCAAAACGAATGCTGATATCCTATGGTTTTTCCATGGCAATTATGGGTGTATTGGTCAATAGTATAAAACGTACCGCCGGAGTTCAACGTCCTGATGCAAGTTCAAAAAATTCATTCCCATCAGGCCATACTGCAATGGCATTTACCAATGCCACAGTTCTACATAAAGAATATGGAATGTATCGTCACCCATTATACAGCGTTGGAGGTTATACAGCTGCCACAGTAACTGCCTTGGGTAGAGGATTGAATAACCGACACTGGCTAACAGATGTGCTCACTGGCGCAGGCATGGGCATCGCCTCAACAGAACTTGGCTACTTACTGGCAAACCAGATATTAAAAAACAGAGGAATGAACACTCCTCTAAGAAACAATCCTATCCCTATCAGTCATAAGCCTAGCTTTTTAGAACTGCACCTTGGCTATACGTTGGCAACCAGTGATGATCTTTCCATAGCGAACTCAGATGATCTTTATGTAAAAAGGGGTTTTAACTTCGGTATTGAAGGTGCATGGTTCCTTTCAAAGAACTTTGGTCTTGGTGGAGAGTTTGCTTTTAGTAGTTTTCCTATCGGTTCAGATCGCATCACACCAGACCCAAGTCTAATTGATATCAGCGATGGCTTATATACTCAACCCATAGGCATTAGATATTTTAATATAGGTCCTTACTATAGCTTGCCATTACCCAACAATTGGTTTATTACTGCAAAAATAAATACTGGTATGTCGTTAGGTAGTTCTGGTAACGTCATCCTTAATCTAAATGATCAAGCAGAGGATGAAACAGGTCGGCCTGAAATCGCTATTTTAAAATATAAACCGAGACCTGCCCCAAGCTGGACAGCTGGTATTGGCTTGCAAAAAAGAATAGGTCGCAATACCGCAATCAAGGTTTACAGCACTTATTTCAATTCTAAACATAACTTCGACATCAACGGCCTACAGAATATTGACGACAATGGTAAACCAATATATGAACAGATCCCAGAAAGTCTTTCCAAGCTTAAATTCAATCATTTTACTTTCGGAATTGGACTTACCGCCTTTATATGGTAAATTATAGTTATACCAAATCTATTTACAAAAAAGCTGTTTTAATTAGTGTGTGACAGGATGTTCAATTTTGATTACTTTTGCAGCTGCTATGAGTACAAAAATAAAAAATCCGAAAGATTCTTTCACCATTATGAATGAGTTGGTGTTACCTAATGATACCAATACCCTTAACAATTTAATGGGCGGAAGATTGTTACACTGGATGGATATTGCAGCTGCTATTTCTGCACAAAAGCATTGTAACCGTATTGTAGTTACCGCATCAGTAGACAATGTATCATTTAAACAACCAATTAAGTTAGGTGATGTAATTACAATTGAAGCCAAGGTTACCCGTGCATTCAATACTTCTGTTGAAGTTCGTCTTGATGTATGGGCTGAAAATATTCCATCTGGAGCCAGAGTTAAATCAAATGAAGCTTATTATACTTTTGTAGCAGTTGATCAAAGTGGGAGGACTATTCCTGTTCCGGAATTGTTCCCAGAAACTAATGATGAAAAAGAATTATTTGCCGGAGCATTAAGAAGAAGACAGCTTCGTTTGATATTGGGTGGCAAAATGAAACCTAATGATGCGAGTGAGTTAAAAGCTTTGTTTTTCCCTGAGTTATAAGGGGAAAAATAACCGTTCTCTTCTGCGACTGGCACCTTTTACTGAAGGGCGCCTGAGGTCGCCTCTGAGAAGGTAATTTTTCTACTCAAATTATTACAACTGATTTCTCTGGTCAAAACGATTGTTATCTAGTCAAACTGGGATAGTTAATCTATCTGTGTAATTTTGAAACAAAATACACCTTCTTTTGAAAGGCCTTAGCGCTTCCCGATTCTTCATCGGGAAGATGCAGCCTAGAAAAAGAACGGTTTATTTTGACCCCATTTCCAGAATTTTATCAAACTCTTCTACTTTCAATGGCATTACAGAAAGGCGTCCCTGACGAACTAATGAAATATCTTTCAAACTTTCCTCTGCTTTAACCTGTTCAAGGCTAACTGGTTTTTTCAATGCTTCAACAGGAACCAAATCAACCACAACCCAGTTTGCATTATCAGTAGTTGGATCCTGGTAAAACTCTTTTACAACCTTAGCAATCCCTACCACATTTTTACCCTCATTGCTGTGATAAAACAAAACCAAATCACCCTCTTTCATCGCTTTCAAGTTGTTACGTGCCTGATAATTGCGCACACCATCCCAAAAGGTACGTTTGTCTTTGTTAAATTGATCCCAACTATATTTAAAAGGCTCACTTTTTACTAGCCAATATTGCATATTTTTCATCAGTATATATTTGTTTTATAATGGTTATGAAGCTATCATAAGCATAATCATTGATACTTGTAAACTACCATCGACAAAAATATACTTTTATTCCTAATTTAATACCAGTAAAAGAATTGCTTATAAAACCATCATAAGCATACAGCTTACAATTGCAGACTAGCTATTCGAGAATTTCTTTTTAGCAAACTTATAGAAAACCTCTGGTAAGCGTTTTATTACCCCCTGAGGATGTACAAAAAAGAAATCACGTTTTACTTCAAACCCCTCAATGTCCACAACCTTTAACTCCCCGGTCTTAAGTTCTTTCATAATAGAATAAACAGATAAATAGGCCACACAATCACTATGTAAAAGAAAGTTTTTGATACTCTCTGTACTAGCAAGAATAATCCTTATATCCAAATCATGCCAATTCACCCCAACCTCTAACAAAGCTTTTCTTAATACATCATTAGTTCCAGAACCTTGCTCACGAATAACAAATTCCAGATCAAGAAGTTCCTTAGGATCAATAGCGTCTCTGTCCTTGATCTTCAAATTACCCTGACGGGCCACGAGTACTAGTTCATCTTTCAAGAAAGCTTCATATTTCAAACAAGAGTTGTTTGAAAGCCCCTCTAAAATGCCCAGATCTATGGTTTTTTCCGAAAGCCATTGTTCTACCTGTTGTGAGTTTCCATGTAAAACTTTAATCTGAGTATCAGGATAGGCCGCATGGAACTCTGCGAGCACCTGAGGAACGATATAATTCGATAGTGTTGTACTTGCACCTAAACGCAAATCGCCCGAAATCTTTCCGTCCAACATATCAAGATCTTCATTGATATGTTCATATATGGTATGAAGCTCATGAGCGTATTTATACATTAAATGCCCTGCTTCAGTCACGATTAAGCGATTACCATTTCTTTCAAAAAGACTTTTACCTGCTTGAATTTCAAACTCATGAATACTTTTACTTACCGCTGATTGCGAAATATTCAGTTCCTGTGCCGCCTTAGTGAAGCTTAAATGTTTTACAGCAGCGAAAAAAACTGCCATTTTGAAATCGATATTTATCATACACCTTATTACCCGGCCAAAATTAACCAAATAAAAATGAGCCTACTATCAATATCACAAATTTGTTAGAAAAAACAATGTCTATATAACAAAGCGGATGCTTGCTTTGTCATATAGACATTGCTTAAAATTAAGACTTAATCTGTTTCAAAGCCATATTTTCTATAGATCATTTTAGCCTCATCCGAGGTTAGAAAATCTATAAATAGCTTTGCTGCCTCTGGATGAGGAGCATTTTTGAGTTGTCCTGCGATATAAGTTGCACGGATGTTCTGATCTTTAGGAATCACAACTTCATCTACAGGATGACCTATCATTTTTTGATATACTACTTCTGAAGTCCAAACTGGAGCTACATCACTTTCGCCATAAAGAATACGCATCGGGCTTTCACGATGATGAATCTTCGTGAGGTAAGTGCTACCATTCTCTACCTTATCTTTCATCACTGCTTTGCGCAATGCCTCGCCACCCACATTTCGGTAAGCTTTTTCAATTTGCCGGCCTATTCCCTCCCATGCAGGGTTAGGCATAGCAATCTTAAGACTTGCATTATTTAAATCTTTTAAACCCGTCATTTTCTTTGGATTGCCCTTTTGCACCATTAAAGTCAGCTTGTTATAAGCATATATATGTGTGCTGCTAAAATGGTGGGCCATAGAATTTATACGGTCCTTTCCAGCTGTATATACATCGGGCTTTGCGGTAATCCTAAGGTTCCCTAAGGTTAAAGAGCCACCCTCAATCTGTTTCGCCAAAATTCCTGGTGGAAGCGTTTCCACAAAAATCCTCTGGATTTCAGGATGCTTGCGACGAAAGCCAGCTAAAAGACTATCCACACACATGAACTGATTTCCGGCAAAAAAGACAACCAATTGTGGATTCTCAATATCTCCATATAGATCAGGAATATTATTAATACCCGGAATTGTAAATTCTACGGCCGATTTAGGAGGATTATTCCATGGTGGATCAAAGCGATGCTTATCCTGAGCTTTAGACTGGAAAATTGAGGCTAAAAATAAACTTGCAAATATGGTGGTACGTGTTGCTATACTCATTCTTTAAATCATTTAAGGTTTAACAATAGTCCATCCATCAGTAGCTCTGATTACCAACTCACCATTTCCCGTAGGAACATAGCCAATGAAGTCAAAAAGCTCATTCTTTTCTATTTTTCGCTCTTTTAGTGTGTTCAAACATTGAACTACCAATACACCTTTATCTACAAGTGCCTTAAGCGCGTCCTCATATTCACTTCCTTTTTTATAAGCTTCCGTACCTCCAGAAAATGCAACAACTTCAATTTGAATTTTGCCCTTTAAACGGGGATCTGCTAGCAGGTTATTGATATTTCTGATGGCCTTTTTAATGATCTCTGGAGATCCTTGATCCAACTGATATATTGCCCTGTACATCGACTTTTTCGCCACTGCACCTGTATAATTTTTGTTGGTTTCCATACGACTTTGCGCTTGGACACTGGCAGTACATCCAAAAAGGATCATTACTGCAAAAAGCATGTTTTTCATTTTCATATGTTTCATTTTTATGTTTCTAATTAATTGTGATGCTATAATAGCAACGTTTCAAATGGCTCTAACCTATTTTTTTGCAAAATTAAATGGACCATATTTGTGTTGTTCTGGAGAAATATTATCAGCATACGGAGGATACGCGCAGTCTTTCGGTTTTTTAGCCAAATTAGGATAATCATTTTCCTTTCCAGATTTTACCGGCCGTGACTGACTATTTATATAGGCCGCCACATCATAGGCTTCCTCATCAGAAAGTAAAGGATTGTCGTGTGTAACACCCAGTGGCATATTGCCTTTAATAAATTTAGCGGCTGTAAGTACTCGCGCCATTCCAGCACCATCATTATAGGAATCACCCCCCCACAATGGAGGAAAGATATAACCACCTTCACGATTCCCAACTGTTCCTTTTATACCTTGTCCATCTGCTGCATGACATGAAACACAATGCTTACTATACACCAAGGCTCCCTCTTTCGGATTGGCGGCACGATCGGGAGCTTTAAAATCAACAAAGCCCTGCCCTTTCATCCTTGTACCAACAGTTGCATTCTTACTAAGGTGCTTAATATAAGTTACCATTGCACGCATTTCTTCTGTGTTTACATCGATAGCATGACCGTTCATACTACGTTCCAGACATCCATTAATCCGCTCTTCTAAAGATTCTACCTTATTTTCTCTTCCGATATAAATTGGAAACACAGCACTGAGTCCAACATAAGGTGCCGCAAAGGGCTTAGTTCCCCCATTAAGATGGCAGCTTGAACAAGAAAGTCGGTTACCAGTAATTCCTTTTTTTGTGTCTGGCCCGATAAGCGCATAAGTTTCAGTAATTAAACGATGACCATACTCGGCTAATTTACCCTCATCCGTATCTTCATATTCTGGAATTTCAAAGTCGTCAGCAATACTTGCAAATTCGGGTTTTCCTTTTACATCAGATTGTGTTTCCTGCTTATCTTCATCGTTTTTCTCTGGTTGTTGAGCACCACTTTGCTGAATCAACACCAGTAATCCTACAATCAACAAGACCCCAGTCATAGCCAGAATTCGAGTATATCTGGAGAGTCGTCTAAGTATACTATTAGTTTCTATTTGGTTCATGAAGCAAACTTAACTTTGTTCATCCAAGCATTTACTTGAATATATTTCATGGCCAATCACCACTGGTTATCAATGCAACTCCTATGTATTATATAGATTTTGTAACAATACAACTATATAAAACTTTAGCTGAACCAGTTACACAATTACTAAGCAATCTTCATAACCTATTTACTTTTGAATAAGCCTTTCACATATTTACCAGCTTTTCCTATGGCGCCAATCTGCTCAGAGATTGTTTCAATCAAATAACTATCAGTCTGTTCAATATTCCCCATATTAATACCAGATTCTAGTTGTTTAGGATACAAGATCATTAGGCTTTGCTCCACAAAATAATTAGATAAATAATATGGGAGTCGACCCATTTGATGTACATAAGAATCATGACCCTTACGGGAAGAGATAATTACAAAGAGATCATCGGGCTTTAACTCTCTACTAAAAATTAAGAAGTCATCCCAGTTGCTAAATTCATCGAAACTAAGTTTAACCGCCTCAGGACTCCTTTCAAGAACTTTTACAACAGCATCATTGGTTGAAGTTGTTCCATAAAAGTTAACCGGTATACCTGCTTCTTTAGCAATAGACATTATTTTCTTCAACCAATGCATAAAGCCCGGTTCAGTTTCTGCTTTTGGTGGCATGGCCACAACAATTCTCTTAAACGTATTTAAAGGTTGTGTTGGCTTATAAATGTAAATCGTTTCATGAACTCTTCGAATGATATTCCCTGCCTTAGCACCAAGAAAAGTATCCTGATCTGCTAGCTTATGCATCCCAATAACAATATCACCAATACTATGCTCCTTAATCGTATATACAATTCCGTTACTGATACTCGAATCGTATCTGGTAATAGGAATAATGTTATTTTCAGAAGATGCCGCATGTTTAATGGCCTTTTCAATTACCTTTTTCGAATTGCTGGTTTGCTCAGCAACATCCTTTTCATCATCAATCACGTTCAAACCGTAAATAGATGCATTGCTCTTTTTAGATTTCAGCATAATTCCAAAATCTACCAGGTGTGTAACCATGTTAGGATAAGCCAAAGACACCAGTATTTTTTCATTCACCTGATCATCTGCCGGATTTGTTTGCTCCTCATCCAATGCTAATTTCTTCGATGCACCCTCCACAACAAAGGAACTCACCCCACAGCTGACCAATATCAATAAGATCGTACCATTTAACACATCCTCATTTAAAAGTCTGATTGGCTCCCCGGATACAGTCTCTCCGATAATGATATTATATCCAACCAAGATAATGGCCAAAGTAGCCGCAGCATGAGATGAACTCAATCCAAAAATCATCGTACCTTCTGCTTTCGATAATTTAAATATTTTCTGTGTTAACCAGGCGGCCAGATACTTGGTAGACAAAGCAACAACAAGTATAATCCCAGCAACTTTCAATGCACCCCAGCCCTTTACAAGAACTGTTACATCAACCAACATCCCAACACTAATCAAAAAGAAAGGAATAAATAAAGCATTGCCTACAAAATCTATCCTATTCATTAGTGGAGAGCTGTGTGGCACAAACTTATTCAATACAAGGCCAGAAAAGAATGCCCCGATAATAGCCTCAACACCTGCTGCTTCGGCCATAAAAGAAGCCAAAAACACCATTGCCAACACAAAGATATATTGAGAAATACTATCATCAAAATGCTTAAAAAACCACCTGATAACAATAGGGAATATAGCAAATACAACACCTACAAAAACGAGTGTCGACATACCAAGCTGAATCCAGAAAGCAGAAGAAACATCTTGCTTTGTCATTCCCGCTATTCCCGCCAAAATAAGTAAGGCCAGAATATCAGTAATCATAGTTCCACCAACAGTCATACTCACAGCCTGATTTCTAATCACACCATATTTACTGGCAATAGGATAAGACACCAGCGTATGTGTGGAAAACATACTAGCGAGCAATAAAGAAGACATAAACCCGAAACCAAGTAAATAATAACTGGTTAATGTACCCACTACCAATGGTAGGATAAAGGTAAGCAGACCAAATACTATAATCCGTTTCTTATTCTTTTTAAACTCGGCCAAGTCAATTTCCAGACCGGCAAGAAACATGATATATAATAACCCGACAGTACCAAATAATACGATACTACTATCCCTTTTAAGCAGGTTTAAACCATAGGGACCAACAATTAGTCCGGCTATAATTAATCCAATAATATGGGGAACCTTTATTTTATTAAAGAGTATTGGGGCAAATAATATGATAAACAAAACAAGTGAAAAAATAATCACAGGGTTTTGTAGTGGTAATGTGAAATCAAGAGAAGATAATAAGATCATAAGCTACTTCTGGCTGTTATTTTACCTTCCTGGCATTTAACACATAAACTATTTTACAGGCCGACTGTTTAATTTCCCTGATTCCATCCATTCTACCATCATTGATAAAATTGAGTGTTGCACCAATTAAAGCATCTGGATTCGGTTTTTCATCAACTATTTTCAGCGCATTATTTTTATAAGTACCAACATATACCCTAATCAATACTGGTCCCGAATAAGCCCTAACCAATATCTTATTCTCATTTTCATCATAACTAATATACCATTGTTCATTTTTGGTATCGCCAATTGCAGATCCATCGCAACTTGTTTCTGTGCAACTCATCTTCACATTCCACTTACCAATAATTGCTGCATTATAAACAGGAATAGAATCTATTTGTTTTTTAGCACTATCAAGAGAGTTCTGTTCTATATCTAATTCCAATTCTTTTGCTTTTAAACGTTGCTCCCAGGCCGCTAACTCCTGTTCTTTCAAAACAACAGCCTCTTGTTGCTGCTTTAACTTCTCACGCTCGTTTGGCCCACAGCTTTGCAAAAAAACAACCATAATAAATAACAGGATCGGAAATCGTTTCATAGGTATATAATTAGATTCTTCAGTCTGCCCGCAAAATACGAAAAATCTTTATGTTTAAATTTCAACAAATTTTAATATATTAACGCATGTAAAATTACAGGTGATGGATATATTAAAATATAAGGACCTACACCCAGCTCTGAGAGAGTTTGTAGAGTCCATATTTTATATGAGCCGTAATGCTGATGAAGAGGGCTCTTTCTTTCAAATAGCCATGCCCAACCATGAATGTTTTTTAAGTTTTGAATGTGATACAGATTTTCTGGTAAGAAAAAATGGTGATCTGGATTTTTCTCCACTTTATTCAGCTACCGTTATTCCTCCTCAATTTGTAAATACAGAAATCAAAGGTAAAACCATCAAGGCCATCATTATAAAATTTAAGAACAGCGGATTTTACAGGTTATTTAAAATTCCTATCCCCCTTTTTCAAAATAAATGTTGTAATGCCAGAGATGCATTTGATGGCGAACTTTCGAGTGTGTATGAGCAGATCATGGAACAAGCAGCCCCCGAAAAGAAAATTAAAGTCGTTGAAGATTTTCTATTAAAAAAGGTCATTAAAAGTAAACCTTTAACTCCTTTAGACCTGACTGTTGAAAAAATAGTGTTAAATCAGGGAAATGTTCCCATCATAGACTTAGCCTCCAATGCTTGTATGAGTGTAAGACAAATGCAACGAAAATTTATGGAGCAGTTTGGTTTATCACCTAAACACTATTCTAAATTTATCAGATATACCAATGCCCGTCAAATGAAAGCACAAAATCCTCATATAACATGGGGAGAAATATCCTTACGATGTGGCTATTTTGATCAGATGCACCTGATTCACGACTTTAAATCAATAACAGGATTAACGCCCTATGAATTGGTCATCCATCCTCCAAACTCAAATGCTTTTGGAGAAATCAGAGCGCAAATAAAAGAACAACTGGACTGTTTTCAATAGAATGGCTATTATTGTAAATGAACGCGAATGAAATAAAGCCAGATATATTAAAGACGAAACAGCATTTTGAAATCCTGGACGGATTAAGAGGGGTAGCCGCAATAGCCATTGTAGTGTTCCATTTCATGGAAATCGTGCACCTACCTAATAAAAACTTCATTGCACATGGCTTTTTAGCAGTCGATTTCTTTTTCTGTTTATCGGGATTTGTAATTGCCTATGCTTATGATGATCGTATTGGAAAAATGGGGATAAAAAAGTTTTTCAAAACCCGACTGATCAGACTTCATCCATTAGTGATCTTCGGAACGGTTTTAGGACTACTAGCCTTTCTCTTTAATCCATTTGTAGGCATACCTGAAGGCTATACTGCAGGAAAAATAGCATTAATATTTTTGGCTACCCTCCTGATGATCCCTAATCCTGTAATGGCCGATCGTTATTTTAATGTTTTTGGATTAAATGCACCGGCTTGGTCACTATTTTGGGAATATGTAGCCAATATACTTTATGCGCTTATTCTTGGCCGACTAAATCGTCGAATTCTACTTATACTAGCTATAATAGCTGCATGCACACTTTATTATGTAAGTTACCGTGCTGGCGGTAGCTTATTAGGTGGCTGGGCTGGCGAAAACTTCTGGGATGGTGGTGCCAGAATTGCTTATTCTTTCTTAATGGGTATGCTCATTTTTCGCTTTAACTGGATCATAAAAAACAAGCTCGGCTTTTTAGGTCTATCGGTTTTATTATTGCTAGCTTTTCTTGTTCCTGATTCTCCGTGGAACTGGTTAACTCAACCAATGGTTGTAATGATTTACTTCCCGCTATTGGTAGCCTCGGGTGCAGGGGCTAATCTTCCAGCAGGATTGAAAAACATCTGTGTATTTTCAGGTAAAATATCTTATCCCTTATACATGACGCATTATGCTGTGATGTGGATATTCGCAAACTACTATACCAAATACCAACCTGACACCACACTACTTGTATTCATAATCATTGGCGGAACTATCCTTTTAATAGGTTTTGCCTATCTGGTAATGAAATTTTACGATACCCCTATTAGGGCTTATTTAACAAATAAAAGGAAACAAAAATAACCAAAAACTACTTATTCATCAGATACTCAAAATGATAAGTACCAGACCCTAATTCCACACGTTCATTTTTAGCATCGCTTTTAAGCTTCTTCAGGTATTTTAGCCCGGCTATTGCAATCTTGTTATCTGTGATCTTAGCACCCGCAGAATTAGGGAATACTACAGTTGCATTGGTATTTACAGGAACAATTACATCTAGGATGAATTTGCCATTTTCTATTTTCCAGCTTGATTGTGCTGTGCCATAAAGGGTTTCCAACTTAGCGGTTGCATAGGTAAATTTACCACCAGGACTAGGTTCGATCCATATCTTTTTATATCCCGCATCAGCTGCCTTAAGTCCTGCTACCCGCTTATACATCCAGTCGCCAATGGCACCATAAGCATAATGGTTAAAGGAATTCATTGAGGTAGTTTGAAAAGTGCCATCAGTCTTAATACCATCCCATCGCTCCCAAATCGTAGTAGCACCCATTTTCACTGGATATAACCAGGAAGGGTAGGTTTCCTGGAACAGTAGTGAATAAGCCACATCATCATATCCAAAACGACTCAACACATGACAGATATAAGGTGTACCAAGGAAACCGGTAGTGATATGATTTTTATACAATTTAACATTATCCACCAGTCGTGCCGCAGCCTTGGCGCGAAGACTTTCGGGTAGCATATCAAAATTCAGCGCCAGTACATAGGCCGTTTGAGAACTCGAAACCAGACGGCCTGTCGGCGTTACATACTCATTCACAAATGCATCCTTTACTTTTTCAAGTAACGCAGTATATTTTGCCACATCCTCTTTATTGCCCAAAACCTCTGCTGCGTTAATTACATTTTGCATTGAAGCTGCATAAAAAGTTTGCGCAATCAAATGCTTATCAGTGATCGCTGCCTTTCCATCACGGTCGTCTGCCATCGTATAAAAAAGCCAGTCACCATAATGTGACCCATTGTTCCACAAATGATTGTTAGCTACACTACTGATATAGTCTACCCATTTCTTCATACTTGCATATTGAGTGGCCAATATACCTTTGTCTCCATAAGACCAATAAAAGTCCCATGGAATAATGGTCGCCGCATCTGCCCATCCCGCCGAGCCATCATTGCCCCTCTTTAAGGTCGCAGGTATTACTGCGGGAACCCTACCATCTTCGTACTGATCTGCCTTTAAGTCGTTTAGCCATTTTTTAAAGAAAGAACCAACGTTCATATTATAGGCCGCCGTATTGAAAAACACTTGCGCATCGCCAGTCCAACCCAGGCGCTCATCACGTTGAGGACAATCGGTTGGCACATCTACAAAATTACCTTTCTGCCCCCACTGAATGTTGTGTTGCAATTGGTTAATCAACTGGTCAGATGAAGTGAAAGATCCTGTGGGAGCCATATCAGAATAAATTGCCACCGCAGTTAAGTTACTTTCGTCCAACTTTCCTGAATAAGTTATCTTGATATACCTGAACCCTTGAAAAGTAAACCGTGGTTCTAAAACCTGTTCATTACCGTTAAGTATAAACGTATTTTCCTGTTGTGCAGTTCTCAAATTATCTGTGTAAAAATTACCCTGCTTGTCCAACACTTCAGCATGATTAATTTTAATCATCTCACCACTCTTTCCTTTCACTTTGATCTGAACCCATCCAACCAGGTTTTGCCCGAAATCAACCACTACTTCTCCTTTAGGTGTCTTGATAAATTTTAATGGTTTAAATTGCTCATGTCTGATAACAGCCGGGGCTTCCTGGGAAACCAGGTTATCCAATGACGTATCCATAACCCTTACACCTTTCCACTGAGCTGTTGTCTTAGAATTAATGGGTAAGTCAAGCCGGGAGTCAAATGTCTCTCCATTATAGATATCAGCTGCTCTGATTGGCCCTTCAAATGAAGACTTCCAGGTACCATCTGAATTTACCACTTGCTTATTACCATCGGCAGTTGTGATCTCCAATTGGTACAAGAGGCCGACCTCCTTACCATACCAGTTACGTTTTTTGTTCCACTCTAAGAACCCCCTATACCAGCCATCACCTATTGCTACTACCGCAGCATTTTCGCCTGTGGTTAAAAGGCTGGTCACATCATAAGTCTGATATTGTAATCTTTTTTTATAGCTGGTCCACCCAGGCGTAAGCAGGTTTTCACTTATCTTTTTACCATTCAGTTTTGCCTCATAGATGCCATGTGAAGTAATATACAAACGGGCATGTTTTATTGTAGAACCAATATTAAATGATTTAAAGAATGTAGGTACAGGTCCAGATACACCATCTGTTATTTCCTCAGCCTCTATCCATTTGGCCGTCCATTCTGAACTACTCCCTATTCCTGTTTCAAAATACTGAACATCACTCCATGCTGATGAGTTTTTATGATTATCTGTTACCCTCACCTGCCAATAGTAGCGCTGTTTCGATTTTAGTGGAGCTCCTGAATAAGCGATATGCACAGACTGATCAGTATCCACTTTACCGCTTTGCCAGGTCAGGTTTTGATTTTTAAACAATGATTCTTTCTGAGTAGCAAGTCTCAATTCATAACTTTTTTGCATAGTTTGTTTGAGCTGACTATTTAGTTTCCAACTGAAATGTAAATCCTGAGCATCTATACTTATAGGGTTGACTTTATAATTTACTGTTGGATCTGAGATGCTAAGCTTTTGTGCAAATACAATTACAGTCATAAACTGCATTAAAAATAAGGCAATTATCTTTTTCATGTACATGGTTCAATATTTGGTTTAGAGAATTAAATATACAAATAAGAAAACACTAACTGTCATGTACTGTCATGGTTACCAATGATAACCACTTGTCTAATATGACTACAGGATAACTCAATGTTGAGGTTAAATAAAGAGGCCGATCATTTTATAAAATGATCGGCCTCTCTATTCAACCTGCTAAAAAAATAGCGTTATATCAATCAATCCTTACGATTCAACATCTGGATCTGCGTGTAAAACATCTTTATGTGCATTAGCATCATAATTTGCTTCCAACTCAGCCAGCTTTTTCTTACCATAAGCTAACTTTGTGATTAACACAAACAATACAGGCACAATAAATATGGCTAAGATAGTTGCCGACAACATACCTGCAACCACAGTCCAACCAATTGTTTGTCTGGATACAGCACCAGCACCTACCGATAGTATCAAAGGAACAACTCCTAAAATAAAGGCTAATGAAGTCATCACGATGGGACGTAACCTCAGCTTAACAGCTTCCATTGTTGATGGAATTAGTCCCATTCCCCAGTCTACCCTTTCCTTGGCAAACTCAACAATTAGAATCGCATTCTTTGCCGAAAGTCCAATTAGCGTAATTAAACCTACCTGCGCATAAATATTATTATCTAAATGAGGTAAGAACATCAGAGCTAAAATAGCACCGAACAATCCTAACGGAACACTTAATAGAATCGAGAATGGAACAGACCAACTCTCATATAATGAAGCCAATAATAGGAATACAAACACTATAATTAAGGCGAAGATAGCCGTGGTACTATCACCCGCTTCCTGTTCCTGCTGACTCATTCCTGAGAAATTATAGCTATAACCAGCTGGTAGCGTTTCGGCTGCAATACGTTCTAAAGCTGCCAATGCCTCACCACTACTTTTTCCAGGTCCGGCAGCACCACTAATTTCGATAGACCTAAACAAGTTATAGTGGTTAAGAACAGAAGGATTCTCTACTTTTTTATAAGAAACCATTGTGCTAAGTGGAACAGGGACACCTTTTATATTTTTAACATAGATCTGATTTAAATCCTCAATCTTGCTTCTAAAATTGGTATCAGCCTGTGCAACAACTCTAAAGCTTCTACCATACTTGGTAAAGTCATTAATATAAGCACTACCAAAGTAAGATGAAATGGTACTGTAAACAGATCCTATAGAAACACCCATTTTTTTCACTTGATCACGGTCAACATGGAGTTTATAATTCGGTGTATTCGAACTAAACAAGGTATAAGCCATTCCTATCGCTGGATCTTGATTGGCGGCCATTAAGAATTTACCAACTACTTCCTGGAACTTTTTAATATCTCCTGTTTGTTGTTCTTGAATTTGTAGAGTAAAACCTCCACTAAAACCTAGACCTGGAATTGGAGGTGGTTGTACTGCAATTACACTTCCTTCTTTATCACCAGCAAACGCTCTTTGCACTTTAGCTACAACATCGGCTACGTTAGTTTTACGGTCATCCCAATGGTTCAACTGTACAAAGAAAGTTGCCGCATTTGATTTAAATGAACCGTTCAAGATGTTAATTCCAGAAATAGACGTTACGTTTTTGATTTCAGGATTTTCTTTACGGATCGTTTCAACAATTCTATTAACAAATGCATCTGTTCTTACTGCTGCAGACCCTTCTGGCAAAGTTGCCCCCATGATAAATACACCAGCATCCTCATTAGGAATAAATCCTGATGGTTTAGCACTGAATAAACTAACCGTACCTACATAAATACATACCAGCAATACCATTACTAAAGGAGCTTTTTTCAAACACCATTGTACACCTCTGGAATATTTACTTGTTACCCTTGCAAACCAGGCGTTAAACTTGTAGAAAAACTTGTTCATGCCTTTAGAATCCTTATCGATATTCATCGGCTTCAACATGATTGAACACAATGCTGGGGTTAGTGTTAAGGCTACAAATGCGGAGATCAATACTGAGATCGCAATAGTAATCGCAAACTGTTGATACAATTGTCCAACCATCCCAGGAATAAACCCTACAGGAACAAATACCGCAGCCAAAATTAATGCAATCGCAATAACCGGAGCTGTGATGTCTTTCATAGCCTTTCTAGTTGCTTCTTTCGCAGATAAGCCCTCATTATCTATATAATGTTGCACCGCTTCAACCACTACAATCGCATCATCCACCACAATACCGATGGCAAGAACGAAACCAAACAAGGTCAATACGTTTACAGAGAAACCCAACAGGGTAAAGAAAATGAACGTACCGATAATGGAAACCGGAATTGCCAATACAGGAATTAACGTCGCTCTCCAGCTTTGAAGGAATAGGAATACTACGATAGTTACCAATAGTAAAGCTTCAATCAAAGTTTTAACAACTCCATCGATAGACACATTAACGATTGATACCGTTTCATATCCGATGGTATAATCCAAATCATCCGGGAACGACTTCTTTAACTGATCAAGAGTTTTAATAATTCCATCATAAGTCTGAACTGCGTTACCTCCAGGTGTTTGATAAACACCCATCATAGAGGCCGATTTACCATTAATCTGCGCATTGATGCTATAAGCAAATTCGCCCAATTCAATTCTGGCAACATCTTTTAAATATACTGCAGAGCCATCAGCAGAAGATTTTACAATGATATTTCTAAACTCTTCTTCAGTACTCAAGTCACCATCCATAATCACCGAAAACTCGAAAGTCTGGTTTTCCTTTTGTGGTGGCCCACCTACACTACCACCTGGTATACGCGTGTTCTGTTCTTGAATAGCTGCAGAAACTTCTGTTGGCGTAATACCCATGGCAGCCATTTTATCTGCATTCAGCCATACCCGCATACTAAACGGTTGTCCGAAAGCCATGGCATCTCCTACACCTTTAACCCTTAAAATAGCATCTTTAATGTATAAGTTGACATAGTTAGACAAGAACTTCTGGTCGTACGTGCCATTTGGAGAGTGTAAACCAAGTACCATCAACATATCTGTATTGGCCTTTTTAGTGGTTACCCCTAACCTTCTTACCGCTTCCGGAAGCGAAGGTTCTGCGATACCTACTCGATTTTGTACATCCAGAGCAGCAATATCGATATCTGTACCTACTTCAAAAGTTACTGTAATGGTCGAACGACCATCGGCAGTACTGGAAGAAGTCAGGTATTTCATACCTGGGGTACCATTAATCTGGCTTTCTATAGGTGTGGTTACCGTCTGTTCAACGGTTTGCGCATCCGCGCCAGTATAAGTAGCACTCACTGATACTGTCGGTGGTGCAATATTTGGGTATTGGCTCACTGGAAGTCCGGTTAGTACAATGGTACCCACCAAGACGATCAGTATCGAGATAACAATTGCTGTTACCGGCCGTTTTATAAATACGTCTGAGATCATAATGTCTTAAAATATTTTAACTATTGTTTTGCAGTTTGAGCTTCAGTAGCTTCCTTAACTGTTGGTGTTGACTGTACTATTGCTCCCGGTCTCACATTCTGAGCACCTTCAGAAACAATAACTTCTCCTGCACTTAAGCCATTGGTTACAACAACTTTTTGTCCTGCTTCAGCACCAAGTTTAATCATACGTTGTTGTGCTTTACTGCTATCTCCTACTACATAAACCATATATTCACCCAATTGCTCAGATACAGCTTTGTAAGGAATAGTTAATTGCTTAGTTTCAGCTTTGTTCAATACCTTAACATTGCAAGTCATACCGGTTAACAATGTTCCTGATGCGTTCGGATAGCTAATTCTTACTTTAATAGTACCTGTTCCGGGATCAACAGCGCGGTCTAAAGCAACAATTTTACCTGCCATCTGTAAAACACTTTTATCTTGAAGTTCTATACTGAATACAGAATCTTTAACGGTTGAAGGATTATTTTGCAACTTCATAAAGCGCGCAATATCCCTTTGGTTTACAGCAATATCTACAGCGATTGGATCATTTGTTGATACAGTATTTAATAAGGTAGAGCCTGGACTAACTAAAGCACCAGCTTTTACTTGTGAAATACCAATTGTTCCTGTTAAAGGTGAAATGATTACCGAACGGTTAAGATTTGCTTTTGCAGTTGCTAAATTAGCTTCTGCAACTGCAACTTGTGATGCAGCATTAACCATATCAGTAATTGCATAATCTACTCTTTGTTTAGCAACAGCTTCTTGTTTTGCCAAATTTGTGTAGCGTTCTGCATCTTTCTTTGCTTTAAGATGGTTTGCTTTTGCTACTTCCAAATTGGCATTTGCCGAATTGTAAGCTGCAAGATAATTGGTGCGGTCTATTTCATAAAGCTTCTGTCCTTTGGTTACCTTTTGACCATCCTGAACAAAAATACCTGTAATATATCCACCTACTTCTGCTCTTAGTTCAACTTCATTTAAAGCCACAACCACACCTGGATAGGTATCAACAGTTGTAACGTTCTCTTCAGCTACCGTATAAACGCTTACCGGAGTAGCTGGCGCTGCTGCTCCCATTTGAGCAGGTTTATCTGAGCTTCCGCATGCCGCTAAGAAGACAGTACCTAATATTAATATACCTGGTGTTATTGAATTAAATTTCATCGCTAATTTTATTGAGTAATGGTTATTGTTCCTAATGCTTGTTGCACATCTAATTTTGCCGAAAGCAAACTGTAAAGTGCATTTAGATAATTGAGTTGTGATGTTCTTAGATCGGTTTCTGCTGTCATCAGATCTAGATATGTTTTAATACCCTCGTCATATTGAAGCTTGATCGTTCCATAAACTTCTTTAGAGATTTTCTCGTTTTCGTTGGCCGTTTTCCAATCGTTTAAGCCTGCTTTATAAGTTGCTATAGCTTGCTCATATTGGCTGTTGATTTGGTTTCTTGCATTCTCAAGATCTAAATCAATACGTTTCTCCAATAACTGCGACTTACGGATTTCCTGAGTACGTTTTGTTCCCTGGAAAATAGGGATGCTCAGTTTCAATCCGGCCATTGATCCTGGGAATGATTCTTTATATAAATTGCTAAAATCATTATTCATATAATTCCAGCTATAATTTGCAAAAGCAGAAAGCTTAGGCATATAAGCCAATTTATTATAAGAAGTATTGATTTGTTGAAGCTGACGCTGAGTTTCTAATTGCTTGTATTCAATCCTGTTTTTTGGATTAAGAACCAGTGCTGTATCTAACAACACCTCTTGCTCCATCCCCTTTTCATTAAATACAAGGCTCAAGTCTCTACCAGCTTCATAACCGATAATAGATTTTAAATAAGCATACTTGAATTTTAATAATTCCTGTGTTCTTTTTCTGTCCGCCTTAGCATTGCTCAAACTGATCTGTGCTCTTTGAAAGTCAGTTTTATCAACTAAACCAGCATCATACTGTGCTTTAGCATCTTTAAACTGCTTTTCTAAACGAGCAATGTTCTCGTCAATGATTTTAAATTGCTCCTGGCTAGTTAAGATGTCATAAAAAGCTTTGCTCACTTCAACTACAGTAGTAATCTTAGTGTTTTCAGTATTTTCCTTATACTGTTGTCTGTAATACTTAGCTGATTTAGAAGCTTGAATTAAACCTGCATTTAACAATTGTTGATCTGCCTGTAATGTAATACCTGAAGTATTTTTAGTCCCTAAGGTCATGTACGAAGTCTGACCATCAACAGTTAAAGCATTAACCTGCTGTTTCATGTTGTGGTTAAAACTTGCGTCTGCGTTGATCTGTGGCAACCAACCTGAAAGTGCTGATTTTATATCGCGCTCACCGATTTCCTCATCTACCAGAGTCTGTTTTACACCCGGCTTGTTTTTAAGTGCATAGTTAATCACGTCCTGCAACGATGCTTGTTGCAATACTGTCTTTGTGCTGTCGGACTGCGCAAAAATATGCGAAGGTATGAAGACCGCTGCTAACGCAAAAAGTACAAATGATAATTTATTTACATTCATATTGTCTATCGAATTGAAAATTTTGAAGCTGCAAAACTAATTTACTATTTGAGTAATAAAGTCAATAATTGACCGAACTCTTCATAATTAAGACTGAACCGACACATAAGCAAACTCAAATGAATTTGATTTGTGTAAATTTATATTACACTAAGTATAGCGGTTGAGTAAGGGGATTATCTGCTTAGGTTTTAAGTTTAAGCCATTCAGTGAACTTTTATCATCAGATTGTCCTTTTTGTAGTAACATTGTACAATAAGTTCGTAGAAACTAAATGACGTTAAAGAAAGAAACACAAGACTTTTATAAGTATTTAAGGTTTATCACTATTCCTGTGGTATTTGTTGGCTTCTATTTGCTGTCTTATATGATTAATCCATATAGGCCATGGTCTGCATTTTTCCAAAGAGAAACCAGTGCAATTCTGGGCGAATGGGGATTTGTTTTGATATTTTGTTTCCTGATTACAGAGATTAGCTTGACTATTGCCCGAATATTAGATCGTAAAGTACCTTGGGTATCCTATCCTTTATCGAGGTTTGTACTTCAATTTAGTATTCAGATTATTGCTTCTATTCTGTTTTTATATTTCTATATGAATGCTTCGCTTACCGTTTTTGGTGGCCAAATGAAATTCAGCGATTTGAATTCCATAGCATTGAGACAATCATTTGTAGTCAGCACACTATTATCTGTGTTGATCAGTTTAATTTTTACGGGCAATTTCTTTTTACAACAATGGAAAGCCGCTATGCTAGAAACCTCAAGTTTAAATTTAAAGGCAGCTGAGCTAAAGCAAATTGCACTTGAATCAGAGTTGCAATCACTTAAAATGCAGCTCGACCCACATTTTATGTTCAATAACTTCAGCACACTTTCTGCGCTGATTGCTGAAGACACTAATGATGCACAGCATTTTTTAGAGAAATTATCTCGGGTTTATCGATATATGATCATTAATGTCCATAAAAACATCATTTCTGTAGAGGAGGAAATCCGTTTTGCAGAAGCGTATTTTTATCTGATCAAAATACGTCTCGGTGAAAACATAAAAATGCAGATCAGCCTCAGTAAAGAGGTGCTAAAACAAGGTATCCCTCCTATTACTTTACAGTTGTTAATTGAGAATGCAATTAAACACAATACTGCATCACGCTCAAAGCCGTTAACTATAAACATTAATGAAGATGATCAGCAAAACCTAATCATTACCAATTCACTACAACGCCTAAATTATAACATCCCATCTACAGGAACAGGGCTAAAAAATATAGAAAGTCGTTATCGTTTACTGTCCGACAAGCTACCTGAGGTTACAGAGACTGAAGATATGTTTATTGTGAAATTACCTTTAATGAACATTTAACACACACACAATGAAACTACTGATTATTGAAGACGAGAAACACAATGCGAACAGATTGCAAGCGATGATTAGGGAACTCGATCCTGACATCACGGTTGTCGCGGTGTTGGAAAGTGTGGCAGATAGCATTGAATGGTTTTCTTCTAATCAGGAGACTGATCTTATTTTAATGGACGTACGCCTGGCGGATGGCCTTTGCTTTGAGATTTTCTCGGCTTGTAATATCACAACGCCTGTTATATTTACGACCGCTTATGATGAGTACGCCATACGCGCATTTAAGGTAAACAGTATTGATTATCTGTTAAAGCCAATCCACAAAGAGGAATTGGCAGGTGCATTAGCCAAATATAATCAGTTCGAAAAGCTGATTAATAAACAACCTGACCCTATGATCTCTAATCTTATAGACATCATTAAAAAACAGGACACCGTTTACCGCTCCCGCTTCTTAATCCAAATAAATGATGGGTATAAAACGGTAGTTGTAAATGATATTGACTATATCTATTCTGAGTTTAAAATTACAAACCTGGTGCTTAACAATGGTCAGGAACATGCAGTTCCATATACCATGGACGAAATGGAAGATCAACTAGACCCAGCAACATTTTTCAGAGCTAACAGACAACATATTATCAGTATCAATAGTATTAAGGACATCCATAACTTCTTTAATGGGAAGTTGAAAGTTATTTTACACAAATACCCTGAAGCTGAAATCTTTATCAGCAGAGAAAAGGCCGCAGCATTTAAACAATGGCTTGATCATTAAGGTTAAGGCTTTAATTCAAACTATCTAAATGATTGTACTGGCAGTAATGAGACTAAGTAGGTATTAATCTGATTTATAGGAAAGCATTAAACTTATGTTAATGCAACATTTTAAACAACAATTCCTTTAACAATTCTCCATCAGTAGTATTTCCAGTACTATCTACTCCTTTACTTTTCAAATCATACTCCCTCATTAGACTAATAATTTCAAAAGTTTTAGGTAGACTATAACTTCTGGCAGCTGTTTCAAAGTCTTTCACAAAATAAGGATTCACACCAAGTTCTTTTGCAGCATCTCCTTTATTGGGCAAATAATGATATTTAAGAATTTTAGTGAAATAGGCATTTAAGTTTGCCATCACCATAACCATAGGATTAGCCTTAGGATTGTCAGCAAAATAATTGATAATCTGATTGCATTTCAGCACATTTTTAACAGCCAATGCTTTTTGCAACTCAAATACATTGTACTCTTTACTAATTCCAATATTCTTCTGTACAATATCAATATCAATAGTAGTCTCCTTACTGATGTTTAAAATCAGTTTCTCTACCTCATTAGCAATCTTAGAAAGATCTGTTCCCAGATATTCAGCCATCAATGCCGAGGCCTGGGGAGCAATTTTATAACCTTTCTCATTAACCAGTCCATCAATCCACTGTGCAAGTTTATAATCACGCACCAAATCCGATTGAAAAACTACACCATTTTTATCTATGGCTTTATAAATCTTCTTACGTTTATCGAAATTGCCGTACTTATATCCCAACACCAATATGGTACTGGCCAATGGCTTTTCGAAATAGTTCAATACAAACTCAGCAGTTTTACTGTTACCTTCCGTTTCTTTAGCCCATTTTAAATCCTGCGCTTCTTTCACTACGACAAGCTGATAATCTGACATCATCGGATATCGTTTCGCAGCATTCATTACTGTAGCCATATCAGTATCTTTACCATACAACACGGTCTGATTAAAACCCTTTTCCATATCGTTCAGAATATTTTCTTCCATATAATGGATAATCTGATCTATATAATAGGATTCTTCACCATGCAAAAGGTAAACAGGCTTAAATTTCCTTGCTTTAATGTCTTTTATTATATCGGCAGCACTCATATGATGAGCCAAACTTAGATAAAATTTTTGGTTACTTTTGTGCAAATTGCCATTACATTTATAACAGATCCTATGAACAATTTATGTCCCCTCTGCAAAACCAGCTATCCATCTGATGTAAATTTTTGCACCAAGGATGGCGCTAAGCTTATTTCTATCCCAGATAATTCAGCTACTGAACCGATTAACACAGAATTGAATAACCCCTTTGGGAATCCAAATATTAAGAATCCATTCGAGAAAGAAACACAGCACAATCCATTTGATCGTAATTCACATGTTGGACAGCCTTATACTAAGGCCTCAATTGGAAACAGGATTGCTGCAATATTAATTGATAGTTTGATCTTTATTGCGGTTAGCATCCCCGCTGCTATAGTTCTTGCCTTTGCCTTTTTTACTGCATTCGGAAATAATGAAGCACTTACTGCAACACTTTTCGTTATCGGTGTCCTATTATCATTACTCCCATTAGCTTTCTTATTATTAAAAGATGGATTCAGAAATGGTCAAAGTCCAGGAAAAAAGAGCATGAAATTAATAGTAATTGATCTGGAGACCAATATGCCATGTACAAAGCAACAATCGTGTATACGTAATGCCATTATCTTACTATTAGGTATAGTTCCAATTATAGGAAATCTGATTGAGCCTATTATGATATTCGCGACTGACGATGGACGTAGACTTGGCGACCGTGCAGCAAAAACAATGGTGATAGATAAACCGGACAACTATAATTGATATTTAAACCAAACCCTATGAATTGCCCAAAATGTAATACACCAAATGCTTCAGAAGCAAAATTCTGTAAAAACTGTGGAACAAACCTCGCTCCAGATCAGTCGGACGCTAAATCTAATAATTACACCATAAAAGCACTCCTGGTAATTATTGGAATTGAATATGTTTTTTCACTTTTCATGTTCCTCTTAAACAAGCTTTTCATACCTCAATTACTGAGCGGTAGCAGCACTAATCAGCTTCCATTTATTTATAACACTTTTGGATGGGTGTCGGATATCATAACATTAGCTGTCATATTTTTTTTCATGGTAACCGTTAAAAACAGCAAGGTCCAAACAGCATTGATAGTATTCTTTATTTTAAGAATTATATTCATGGTTGGTTATAGAGCTATGCCTCTTTTAAATTTCTAGTATAATATGTCTTTTATACCAACTCCACTCAATTTACCAGAGTATCCTTTTAGAATTACATTGAAAGAAGCTCAGCACTTTATTTTTGATGAGGTACGTAAAAAGCATCTTGTATTAACTCCTGAAGAATGGGTAAGACAACACTTTATACAATATTTAGTTGTAGTAAAAAAATTCCCTAAATCATTAATACAGATTGAAGGTGGCCTGAATTTAAACAAACTTCAAAAAAGAACAGATATAGTAATCTTTAATAAAATTGGACAAAGAATTATGGTGATCGAATGTAAAGCTCCATCCGTAAAAATCACCCAATCAGTCTTTGATCAGGCAGCAAGATATAATTCAGTGCATAAAACCAAATGGCTGGTAGTGACTAATGGGTTAAGACATTGTTACGCAACTATTGATCACCTGGCAGAACAGTTTGCATTTATAGAGGAATTGCCGGAGTACCACGCGCTTTAAACATCAAAAATAACCATTCTCTTCTGCATCTGGCATCTTTTCCGAAGAGGAAAAGCACCTAAGGCCGCTTCAGAGAAGGTGATTTTTGTGTCAAGCATGATGTTTAATCAGCAGGATGCATAGTAGTATAATGTCTAGATGCATAATAGCGCAATATAGAGCATCATAATTCATAATAATTTTGAAGAGTGGAATATAAACAAAGAGGCAAGAACGTCACCATCCTTGCCTCTTTGTTTATAATCTTTAAAGACTTTACTTAGCGTCATGCTTAATAAAAAATATACCTTTTCTGAAAGCGCCTAGGAACTTTTTCTTTCTTCAGGATAAAGATTCCAGCGATCGAAGAAAAAGGTAATTTTTTCTTTAAACTAAAGCTGCTAAACTCTCTTCAATAATCTTTATTTTACTTTCAGCATCTGCCTGCTTATTCCTTTCATTCTGGATAATCTCTGGCTTTGCATTCTGTACAAACCGCTCATTACCCAACTTGGCATTTACAGACTTTAAAAAGCCATGTAGATAAACCAATTCTGCATTCAAGCGTTCTCTTTCCGCATCAACATCAATAGCTTCATTCAGATGAATAAAGAACTCATCATTCCCTACCATGAAACTTACTGCACCCGGAATTTTATCGTTTACTATTTCAACCTGATTAATGTTAGCCAATTTGAAAACGATATTTAACCATTTATCGTAATCCAAAGTAGAGTTCACTTTTATAGCCAGTGGCAATGCCTCTTTCGGAGAAATTTGCTTGGTATTTCTTACATTCCTGATTTCAGCAACTAAGGTCTTAATCACTTCTACCTCCTTAAGCAAAGCAGCATCAGCAGATCCAACTACAGGATAATTTGCAACTATACAGCAATCCATTTCCCCTTTTTCACCGAACAACTCATCATGCCATAATTCTTCAGTGATGAAAGGCATAAACGGATGAAGTAAGGTTAATATTTTCTCAAAGAAACCAACAGTAGCCTTTAAAGTTTCTGCATCTACAGGGTGCTGATAAGTCGGTTTAACCATCTCCAGGTACCATGCACAGAAATCATCCCAAACCAGTTTGTAAGTTGCCATTAAAGCTTCCGACAAGC
>JBEBUV010000038.1:0-32403 GCA_040393085.1 Pedobacter hiemivivus
GATTAGAAAAACGTTCAACATCATTATCAAACCTTGCTGCAATCTCTTCGTTAGTTGCGTTATGAGAATAATCTGTTTTCATTTAATTTCTATAATTTATCCGCATTTAGATGAACCGCAGTCTTTACAAGTCAAGCAGCCCTCCTGATAATGCAGATTCGTCGAATTACAATTCTGACACATTTGCTTGCGCGCTTCCGTTCCATCCGGCACATAACGTTTTAATGCACGTGCCACACCATTTTTCCAGGTGTTAATAGCCTCATCAAGCTGAAGACTATTAATTAGGTCTACCACCTTTTCAATCGGCATACCATGTCTCAATGTACTTGAAATCAACTTAGCGTAGTTCCAATACTCAGGATTGAACTTATAAGACAATCCCTCGATAGTAGTTTTATGTCCACGTTTGTTCTTATACTGGAAATCGTATCTCGAGCTACCATCCGACTCACGACTTTTGATAATCGCACCATCATTTACCCATCTTGGCAATAAAATACCATCTTCATCATCCAAAAATCCGGTAAAGATCTCGTAAGGTTTTCCGTCTATTAGGCCGATAAAGGCAATCCATTTATCTTTACTGTTCTGAAAACGAACAACATCAGCTTCTAATACTGTAGGTCTGGTAGTAGAGAAAGCTTTATGACCATCTTCTTCTTCCGTTTCAGCTTCTGGTGTTTCATTAGAAATCAATACTCCAGAACGTGAACCATCTCTGTAAACAGTAACCCCTTTACACCCTGACTTCCAGGCTTCCATGTAAACCTCTCCTACAAGCTCTTCTGTTACATCAGAAGGCATATTGATGGTTACACTGATCGAGTGGTCAATCCATTTCTGGATTTGTCCCTGCATCTTAACTTTCTTCAGGTAATCAACATCATTTGAGGTCGATTTATAATATGGTGAAAGCTCTACCAACTGATCCAATTCCTTTTGTGCGTAGTTTTTAGTCAGGTCATGTCCGTTCACTTCCATCCATTGCTTAAAACGTGGGTGGAAAACTACATACTCTTCCCATGAATCTCCTACCTCATCTATAAAGTCTACTCTTGCATCTTTATCGTTAGGATTTACTTTTCTACGTCTTTTATAAACCGGCATAAATACTGGCTCAATTCCAGAGCTGGTTTGCGACATTAAACTGGTTGTACCTGTAGGCGCAATGGTTAGCAAAGCAATATTACGTCTGCCGTATTCCATCATATCATTGTATAAACCAGGATCTGCAGCTTTAAGTCGGTTGATGAATGGATTGTTCTTTTCGCGTTCTGCATCAAATATGGTAAATGCACCTCTTTCTTTTGCAGTGATTACTGATGAACGGTAAGCTTCTAAAGCAATGGTTTTATGAACTTCCACAGCAAATGCAGTTCCTTCATCACTACCGTAACGTAGTCCCATAGCAGCAAGCATATCACCTTCGGCAGTAATACCAATACCTGTTCTTCTTCCTTCTTTAGCCTTAGTTTGGATATTTAACCATAAGTTTCTTTCCAGACGTTTAATTTCATCACCCTCTGGATCCTGAGCAATCTTTTCAAGAATTGCATCTATCTTTTCCAGTTCCAGGTCAATAATATCATCCATGATGCGCTGTGCAGCATGAATATGTTGTTTAAATAGCTCCCAGTTAAACTCTGCCTTATCAGTAAATGGCTGATCAACATAAGAAAACAAGTTGATGGCCAACAGACGACATGAGTCATACGGACACAACGGGATTTCACCACATGGATTTGTAGAAACAGTCTGATAACCTAAATCAGCATAGCAATCTGGCACAGACTCTTTGATAATAGTATCCCAGAATAAAATTCCAGGCTCTGCAGAGCGCCATGCATTGTGTACAATCTTCTTCCACAATTGTGTCGGGTCAATAGTTTTCTGATAAAGTGGATTATCGCTATTAATTGGATATTGTTGCAGATAAGATTCACCAGAAGCTACGGCTTTCATAAACGCATCATCAATACGTACAGAAACGTTGGCTCCGGTAACTTTACCCTGCTCCATTTTTGCATCAATAAAATCTTCTGAATCTGGATGCTTAATCGCTACTGAAAGCATTAACGCACCTCTTCTTCCATCCTGCGCCACCTCACGTGTAGAATTAGAATAACGCTCCATAAATGGAACAATACCAGTAGAAGTTAACGCCGAATTCTTTACAGGTGATGCTTTTGGACGGATATGGGATAAATCATGACCAACACCACCACGTCTTTTCATCAACTGAACCTGCTCCTGATCAATTTTCATGATTCCTCCGTAAGAATCTGAATCGCCATCATTACCGATTACGAAACAGTTGGAAAGAGAAGCAATTTGATAAGGGTTACCAATCCCTGTCATAGGGCTACCCTGAGGAATGATGTATTTAAAATTCCTGATTAATTCAAATATCTCTTCTTCTGATAAAGGGTTTGCATACCGCTCTTCTATGCGGGCAAGTTCAGATGCAATTCTATGGTGCATGTCATCTGGCGTACCTTCATAAATCACCCCTTCAGAATCTTTTAAGGCATACTTATTTACCCAAACACGGGCAGCAAGATCATCACCTTTAAAGTAGTCAAGAGATTTCTGGTAAGCTTCATCAGAGGTATAGGTAATTTGAACTGATTCCAGGGATTCGACTTTCATAATATGTTGAGTTTTTTTTTAATAAATGTAGAGTACAAATATACATTATCTGCACACCGAAGACAATAGCGAAATTAATAAAGTTTCACAAAAAACTAAACAACTTATTAACATACAAATACTTAGCATTTTTGATATTACAAAAAGTTTACAAATTTTAAAAACTTAATTGATCAAAAAAATTGCGCATCAGAATGATTCATAGGCCATTACAACACAAAAATCAAGTAAAATTATTTATTGAATAGGAATAATAATTTGGATGACAGTTCCCTCGCCCATCACACTATTTATCTCGAATTCTCCCTTATAATACTCTACTCTTTTCTCGATATTTTCGAGGCCAAAGCCTTTAGCCACATGGCCTAAGTCGAAACCTTTCCCATCATCACTATATTGAAAAACATAAGCATCCGGATAGCCATACAATTCTAAGATGACAGACCTCGCATTTCCGTGTTTTAAAGAGTTATTTATAATTTCCAAAGAAATAAGATACAAATCATAGATCCATATTTCATCTAAGCGCTCTGGAAAATCGTATGCAAACAAGTCAATCTCTGCATCCAAAAGTCCAATATTTAAACTTGACACCTGACTTTTTAGGCTCGACACCAGCGCCCCCTCATCTAAAGATTTAGGCAATATCTGATGTGATATTTCTCTGATGTCGCTCGTTAGAATTTTGATATTTTCCTCTGCCAGTTCTATATTTTTAAGCTGGATTAATTGCAAAACATAAGCCAGCTTACTTCCAAAGTTATCATGTATGATATTTGCTATAGACCTACGTTCTCTGATTTGCGCTTGTGTTATCGCCTGTAAAGAGCGTTCCTTTTCGAGCGTAATCTCCATAATCAGCTTATTATTCTTCTGAAAAGTATCAATATAATTTTTCGTTAATACGTAACCAAAAAGCAAAACCTCATACAGACAACTATACATCAACCAATCGACATGAATAACGTTTGGTATGACTCCAAAGAAATTAAATATAAAAGAGAAGCCCCAGATATTCTGCGGTAGAAAAGCAAGTATAACATAGATGGCAGCTGGTCTATATATCTTTAAATGTAATACAGCAGCCCAACCCATCATCACCAGAGCCACAAGAAAATTAAAATACCCCAACAGCATTAATTCTTTACGGATCTCTAATTTATCCATCATCAATAAAACTATAGACACGATGATAATGAAGAAATTAAAAAGATTTGCTCCTAAAATAACATTGTATTTCATGCGTTGAACAACCCTTAAACCAAGATAATGAGATAAGAATGCACTTAATGAAATTACCCAAAAGAATGCGGTATAAATCCTTAATTCACTATAATACAAGAACTGAGGAGACAACAGGTGCTTAGCATAATTTGCCGAAACCAAAATATACACCACACTTATTATAGAGTATAATATATAAAATAGAAACAACCTCTTTCTGGTGATAAATAGCAACAGCGTATTAAATAGAACTAACAGAAAAACCAGGCCTAAAAAGAATGAGATTACGGCAATCTTTATATCCGAATTACGAGCTAAATTTTTGCCATCTGCCAACTTAAAAGAAAATCCCAATCCAGAGGTTTCCTTTTTCACCCTCACTCTAAATGTTTTTTCCTGTCCGGGATCCAAGGTAATATGAAAAGCAATCGCCGTTAAAAACGGACTGCTATGTACAGTACGATCGCCCATAATACTGATGAGCTTTGTGTCTTCATATACAACCACACTATCAATATGATTGTTATCAAAACTCAACCACTTATCGACATAATTAATCAAGCTTGTGTTTTTTATTTTAAAACTGCACCAGACTGTAGTATTTTCATTGTAACCAATATCAATCCGTTCGCCAAGTTGATACGGTTTAAAGTCTTTTTCAGCAATGGTAGATAGATTCCAGGTAGAGTTGGTGTCGATCGCATACTTTGCAACATAAGCTATTTCAGCCTGTCCAAATGCAAAAGAAACAGCGTTAAATATGATTAAACTAAGAAAATAGATTATTTTCATTTGCAAACTTTATCAATGAAGCACTATTTCCTATCTCTAGCTTTCTATTAATATTTCTTCGATGTGTATCTACAGTAGTTTTGCTAATAAATAGCTGATCAGCAATCTCCTTACTGGTTTTACCCTCAATAATTAACCTGATGATATGCTTTTCTTGTGCAGATAATTTAAATTTACCTGCCACACTTACATCAATCTCTTGAAATGAATTGCTTGAATTTTTCACAAGTTTATTGGTATAAAAAGGTGAATCACTTTCCATTTCTATAACTGAAATCAACTCATTTGCTTCTGTCTCTTTCTTCAAAAACGCATGAATTCCAACTCTTTCAGCTTTTTGTATCAGAAAATCCTCATAATAAGCAGTCAAGATAATTACCCTTGTACCTTTTAATTCTTTTCTAAGCTCATTGATCAGTAAAAATCCATCTATATTATCAATATTGAGGTCACAAATAAACACATCAACACGGTGCTGCTGTAAATATTGCTTACAGGAAACGGAGTCATTAAAACTTATAATATCGTAATCATTGGTGTTTTTTTTCAGCAATTCAGTTAATCCGCTTGAAAAAAGAACATGGTCATCACATATAACGATCTTTTTAGTCATTGAGGTCGGTTTGGTAGTTTGGTTGACAGCTAATATAGCAAAAATCAACCTTAACATCCACCCCAGATTCTTCATTGTTGTCACGCGTTAGAATGTAATTAATTAATAACGCTTCACTGCATCAACAATAACTCGCACCTAGTTCACAAATATTAAAACAATATATACTACTACATAGTTAATTAAAACTAAAGGTTATTATCTTTGAAAATAAGAACAAAACATATTGGAATTTTATAATAAAAAGCCTACCACTAACGCATTATGCGTAATTTTCATATCGATCCTGTCACTCTTTGCAATGACACAATATACTTACGCTCAAGTTACACCTGTGCCCGATACGTTAAAAACTACTGTTATTAATAAAGATAGCACAACTGTCATGTACGATGTAGGTGATTTATTTTCACAAATTTTCCATCCTAAGAAAAAGACTGATATGACTCATAAAAAGTCACCGGTAACCATTATTCCTAATTTCGCTTATAACCCTAGTATTGGTGCTCAGATAGGTATTAAAGCTGTTGCCGGTAAGGTACTGGGAAAAGACCCAAAGACATTAATGTCGATTGCTGCTACATCAGCCTCAATAACGACCAAAGGAATCATGTATGCCTATTTGAGTCATAATGTATATACACCCGGCAACAAATGGAACTTGCAAGGTAGTTTAGTTGCAGCGAAAACCGTTTTACCAGATTTTGGACTGGGGATTGGTAACGCCGCACAAGGAAGTGAAGCTGATCTGGTATTATCAAACCCAGACAGAAAGGCTTATGTGCTTCATGCTGAATACTACAACTTCAGAGAAAAAATATACAAACAAATACAACCAGGCTTATTTTTAGGTGCTGGCGTTTCTTTTGAAATCAGAAGAAAAATTGAAGATCGAGGAAATTCGAATGACTTAACACCTTATAATATTTATAGCGACCGCTATGGTTTTAACAGAGATCATTATCAGTCGAACGGAATACTCTTCAATGTTCAATACACCACTCGTGACAACCAGAATCGCGCTTACAAAGGCATTTACACTGACGTTGGGATCCGAATGAACCAGACCTGGATGGGAAGTACAAAGAATGCGGTTCAAATCGTAACAGATTTTAGAAAATATTGGAGTTTGTCGGACAGAAACCCTGAACACGTGATTGCTTTCTGGAACTGGGGTTCTTATTTAGTAAGTGGTGCCCTACCTTATCTGGAACTTCCAGGAACAGGAAGAGATACTTATTCCCGGAGCGGAAGAGGCTATACTATTACTTACTTTAAAGGCCCTCAATACTTTTACTCAGAATTAGAATATCGCTTCCCAATCACAAGGAACAAATTTCTTAGCGGAGTTACCTTTGCTAATATACAAACAGCCAGTGATGAAATGGGCACTCGTTTATTTGAACAATGGCAACCAGCGGGTGGTGCAGGATTACGTATCTTGTTCAATAAAGCAACCAGAACCAACCTTTGTATAGATTATGCTTTTGGTAAATATGGTGCCAAAGGATTATTTTTGGGCTTAACAGAAGCATTTTAACAAGCAAAATTCTTACTTTTGCAGGAACAATAAAAAACATTCATGTAGGATTCAATTTCTTTCGAAAAAATAGACATCACCAGTATAGCTGGTATGTGTAATTATTCATCTTCTAAAAAAGAAAGAAATTATGATCATTCTTCAAGATACCACCTATATACATCCCAATAAGGATATACTGTTTACAGACATAAATCTAATTGTAAACAAACAAGATAAAATTGCATTAATTGGTAATAATGGGATAGGTAAATCTACCCTCCTTAAGATTTTGTCGGGTACTTTCACACCTTCTCATGGGCTTGTGAAAACCGATTCTATCCCCTATTACCTGCCTCAGATTTTTGGTCAGTTTAACCATTATAACATTGCTGAGGCACTTCAAATAGACAAAAAAACACATGCATTAAATGAAATTTTAAATGGCAATGTAACGGATGAGCATTTAACCGTTCTGGATGACGATTGGAGTATAGAAGAGCGCTGTAAAGAAGCCTTTTCTCATTGGGGAATTGAGCATCTGAATTTAGGTCAAAAAATGGAAACACTTAGTGGCGGACAAAAAACTAAGGTTTTCCTTGCCGGTATTTGGTTACATGGCCCGGAAATTGTTTTACTGGACGAGCCAAGCAACCATTTAGATACCTGGAGCCGAAACAAACTGTATGACTATATACAAACTACCAAAAACACCTTAATAGCCGTAAGTCATGACAGAACCCTATTAAATCTACTCCACACTGTATACGAGCTCAACACACATGGAATAAAAGTATATGGAGGGAACTATGACTTCTATGCAGCGCAAAAAGAACTGGAAAATGACAACTTAAATCATGAACTAAAATCAAGAGAGAAAGCCCTTAGAAAAGCAAAAGAAACAGAAAGAGAAGCCGCAGAAAGAAGACAGAAGCTAGATGCTCGCGGAAAAAAGAAACAAGAAAAAGCTGGCCTCCCAACCATCATGATGAATACGCTTAAAAACAACGCAGAAAGAAGTACTTCAAAATTAAAAAGCGTACACACAGAGAAGATTGGTTCACTTTCAGAGGAACTAACTCAGTTACGCAAAACAATTGCTGAGATTGATCAGATGAAAGTCGGTTTTGAAAGCCCTAGTCTATATAAAGGAAAGCATCTGATTGATGCCAAGGCTATTAATTTTGGTTATAATGATCAACTTCTATGGGCAACATCTCTGACTTTTCAAATTAATAGTGGAGCCCGCGTAGTGATTAAAGGACAAAATGGTTCCGGAAAAACGACTTTAATTAAGATGATCCTGGATATCTATAAGCCTACTGAAGGGATACTTAAAATAGCTGATTTTAAACCCATTTACATTGATCAGGATTATTCGCTGATTGACAACACGTTGAATGTTTATGAACAAGCACAACAATACAACTCTGGGGAATTGCAGGAGCATGAAATAAAAACACGCTTGAATAGATTTCTTTTTACAAAGGCAGATTGGGATAAACCCTGTAAGGCACTTAGCGGAGGGGAAAAGATGCGCCTCATACTTTGTTCATTATCATTAAGAAATAAAGCTCCGGACATGATTATTCTTGATGAACCAACAAATAACCTTGATATACAAAACAGCGAAATATTAACCAATGCAATAAATGAATATCAGGGAACATTGCTAGTAGTTACACATGACGAATACTTCTTAAAACAAATAAATGTAGAACAAATAATAACAGTACAATAGTATAACGATCAAACTAAAGTATATCGATTAAACTAAAGCAAAAGATCAAACAAAAAAAACGGCTTGCATTTATAAATGCAAGCCGTTTTTATGTTAATAAATAGCGAAACTACCTCTCGCAATTAGCAGTCCAGGTGGCGCCGTCTTTTGAAACCAGCATTACCAATGAACTGGCATTAATTTTAATACCTGTTAAACCATTCCCAACACTTACATAAGTATTGTCATCTTGTTTTTCAAACTTTACTCCTTTAATATCAGGAATACCACTGCCAAAGAAGAAGCTATAAGTATCATCCACTTTGGTCACAGTAACCTTTCCGTCGGTACTGGTAATATTAGTACCATCTTTACTATAAGAAACGGAACCTTTATAGGTCCCTATAAAGAAGTCGGCATCTGCAGGATCTTTATCCTTTTTACAAGACATCATAACCGTTGTTACGATCAGGAATAAGCTTAAAATTTTCACTATGTTTTTCATAAGCATAATATTTATTTTTTAATAGTCATGAAGCTATCATAAACATGATGGTTTCATACTACAATGATTTAATGTAACATACCAGTTACAAAGCCCATGCCAAAGGAGATATATTGTAACTAATACACCTTTCTTGTATCTATAATAAAAGTTTAAACATGAATTTATTAGGCAATATCATTTGGTTCATCTTTGGGGGAATATTTATCTTCTTTCAATATATTATTGGCGGCTTAGTTTTATGCCTCACCATTATAGGTATACCATTTGGTATTCAATGTTTCAAATTCGCCATCTTAGGAATTGCTCCATTCGGTGTTAAAATTACTGACACCGCATCTAACACTGGCTGCCTGTCGACCATTATGAATATCATCTGGTTAATTTTCGGCGGTTTCTGGATTGTGCTTACCCATCTCTTCTTTGGCATTCTACTATGTATTACCGTTGTAGGAATTCCATGGGGCAGACAACACTTCAAGCTTATGAACCTTGCCTTCTCTCCTTTCGGAAAATCATTGAATTAAGGCTACTTAGCGATCACCCCTAATGATAATTGCAGGTAAACAGGCACATGATCTGAAATTCTTCTAGCCTCTTTCAATGTGTTAAAATCACGATAGAAATGAACTATACCTGCCTTTAGTACTTGAAATGATGATTTAAAGAAGATATTATCGTATTCAGATGCCAGGCAATTATCCTTCATACACTCCATTTTTAAGGAGGTCTTTTGCGCTGTTAATGCTGACACATAGCCCATTTTCTTTAATGGATTAAACACCGTATGCGATTGCGGCAAGTTAAAATCTCCGCAAAAAATGAGGTTATGATCTGTGTATAGATCTGGAAAGAATTTAAAATATTTGATTTCCCGCTCTGGTTGCTTTGATTTGGGGACTGCATGAAAACTGACTAGTGTAAAAGATTTATTTCCAACCATAAATTGAGCTAAATAAGGCTCCCTATCAACCTCAGCAGCATAATTCTCATCTAACCAGGCAATGCCATTGCGTTTAACCTTGGCAGTATTCCATAAAAAAGCATATCGTTCTTTTGAGCTTCCTATCCCTGAAGTAGGATTGCTGATGGAATAATCCCACTTACTTCCTTTACGATTCAGTTCATCTGCCAGACGAGCTACAGCCTGACTTCCGCCATAACCTGCAACGACTTCCTGAATAGCTACAACATCAAATCCTTTAATAACATTGGCAATGTAACTTATTTCGGCTTCGGTTTTTGTTTTACCGAAGTGCTGAATGTTCCATGAACAAATGTTTACATTTTGGGCATAACTGGAAAAGCTTATGAATATAAGCAGGATAATAAAATACTTTCTCAAAACAGGAACGGAATAAAAAAAAGAAAAAAGACTAAAAAAGAAAAATAGACTAATAAGATAATAGTCTAATTTGTATAGAGTTGATTAAATGCTTTCATAAACACGGCATAGTCCGCTTTAGAGATAACTAAAGCTGTTTGATAAAGGTTCACAGGTTCATTATCATCATCGTATGATTCAAAAATCAGTTTCATAGCAGTATTTCCAGCTTTAAAGTCTTCGTGAAATGGAATTACTTTTAGTGTTTTATTGATATTAATACTCCTGACAGGCAACTTGATCATTCCATAAAACCGCTGATGGATCACGCTGTCTTTTTTCAGAATAATGGTTTCGGAACCATAAATATGCCATATAGAATATCTTAAGAACAAAACTTCAAAGACAATAATGAATAAAACGATAATACCTACACCACCGATAGTAAATAAAACAATAACTGCTATAAGCAAGATATTTAATGCATATAAAGCTATTTTTAAAGCGAGTGATGGTTTTACTTTTATTGAGGCAGTAACACTGCTCCCATCATAATTCACTTCGAAATTCCCTGGCTTCATGCTTATTTAATTAATGTTTATTTTTGGCCAAAGCTAGTAAAACCTTTTAGAATAGTAATCGGTGTTTTGATAAAACAGGAACAAACAAAAATGGCTGTATTAATACAGCCATTTTTATTATACTTTTTTTGGAGGAAGCTCAAAAGCTATGGCTTCATGTTCAAAATGTCCGTTATGTGAACCATCACAAAATGGTTTGTTTTTAGATAAACCACAACGGCAAATAGAAAGAACCGTTCTTCCCTGTAATCCATAAACGTCACCGTTTCTGTCTACAATCTCAAAATCACCTTCGATTTTAACTGAACCGTTATTATTAATTGTAAGTTTAGTTTTTGACATATTCTAAAGTTTGCCGCAAACATATAACAATGCGGGGATAGTCTAGAATATCATTTCAATTTAGAACCGTTTCTATTAACAACGGATGCCTTATTGACCGAATATATTTTTATATGCCGACCAACACGCATTCTTGATCTCTTGAGGAAGACCATCTTTAACATAAAACTGTATCCCTTTATCTATATAAAAGTATCTGTAATAATTCCCAAGTTTATCAGGTTTTTCACCTGTCCGGATATTCTCGCGCTTATTTAGCCAATGAGCATAGGTTACTTCAACCCTGTTCAATGCATCTTCAAGATCCTTTATTTTTCCTGAGTTCTTATCTACCAACATCAAATCACTATAATCATTCATAACACCTATGGTTTAAATCACGAAGATACAAAAAAATATCGATATTAACGACATAAGTACCAATAAAACAGTTATTTTAACCAAATTACCGAATCTAAACCTTTAATTATTTGCAAATAAATATCAGCATTTCAATTCATCTATATATTATGAAATTCTGAAGATGTAATTATTACACTATCATGTTTAAAAAACTGTCGCAACGAAAGATGAAAACCTAACTTTGAGGCCTTAAAAACATATCCTTTGAGTAATATAAAAGAACTGAAGCAGCAAAATCAAGGTATTTCTACTATACTCGCTTTTGCCCTGCTCCCACTGTCGGGCTTTGCCACCGATATATACATTCCATCATTACCCAGCATGGCTTCAAATATGCAAGTAAGTAGCTTGCAGATTCAACTTACATTAAGTCTCTTTTTAATTAGTTATGGTGTATCTCAACTGTTTATAGGGAGTGTACTCGATAGTTTTGGACGATACAGACTTAGCCTCATCTCCTTACTTATTTTTGCAGGAGCCAGCATCGTAATTGCAAATACGCATAATATATACCTCATTTACCTCATGCGTATTATCCATGGCTTTACAGTAGGAACTATTATTGTTGCCAAACGTGCCTATTTTGTAGATGTTTTTAAGGGTGTACAACTAAAGCATTATTTAAGCCTGTTTACTATCATTTGGTCTACCGGACCAATCGTTGCCCCATTTCTGGGTGGCTACCTTCAAACCGTATTTGGCTGGGAATCTAATTTCTATTTCCTGGCTATTCTGGCCATCATTTTAGCCTTGCTAGAGTATATTTATAGCGGTGAAACCTTAAAACATTTTTCAGAATTCTCCTTAAAAAAGATCACTGGAGTATATATTAACATGATCAAAACAGCAAGTTTTAGTCTGGGAATTGTGATGCTTGGTTTGGCTTATTCTATGGTGATGATTTACAATATGACTGGCCCATTCATCATTGAACATCATTTGCAGTTGAGCCCGATTATTGCAGGATACAGCTCATTGGTATTGGGCTTTGCCTGGATGGTGGGTGGTTTTATTGGTAAAGCCACCATAAATAATCCTTTCTTTAAAAAGATGGCAACTAATTTAATCCTGCAAATAGTATTTGTTATTGCCATGATTATAAGCACCCCATTTATCTCCAACCTTTATTCGATGGTGGCTTTTGCTTTCCTGATACACGTTACTGCAGGCTATATTTTCAACAACTACTTTACTTTTTGCTTAGGATTATTTCCTAAAAATGCAGGCATTGCCAGTGGCTTAACAGGTGGTATTACCTATGTAATCGTATCTTTTTTAAGCTATAGTGTCATTTCTGTATTACCTGCAAAAGACGAATACCACCTTAGCGAAAGTTATTTAGTGTTATCTATACTATCTGCAGTTGTGATGTATATTATTTATAGAATCGCCAAAAAAGCACCTACTCAGATTGAAGGTGCCTGATGTTGCATATGGAGATACTTTCCGCCCATAAAGTCCTTTTCTTTTACAACGTTAAAGCCCAATGCTATGTATAGTTTTTCGGCTTTAGGATTGTCTTTATTAACAATCAAGCCAGTTGTATATTGCAGGTGCTGCCTGGCATATTCTATCATCGCCAGAATTAACTTTTTGCCAATTCCTTTGCCTTGTCGGTCTGGAGCAACACTTACACAGTCTAAGTAATACTCCCCTGGCTCCGTCTCATCATCAGGATTGTGCTTAATACCATAAGTTTTGTCCAGATAAGTTAAAAAAGGTGTTCTTAGAGCTTCCAATTCAGCACCATTATAAGCGTTTATCATTCCGCAAACCCCTTGCTCATCCTCATAAACCAATGTTTTTTCATAACTGTATTGATTGCCTGACTGGGCAGCGAACGTTTCAAAAAGTGAAATAGCCTCATTCGGATCAGACGATCCTGTAAATTTCTCAGACAAATCATCCATTGCCAGGATAATGAGTCTGGCTATTGCATGCGCATCAGTCGGTAAAGCTGCTCTAATCATATTTTGCAAATATATGCATCATCTTGTAGCATAATGCTCTCAAATTACGTTTTAACAATATAACTTTCATAACCATACATGTAAATCTTAAATTACGAACCTTAAAACCAGAAAGATGAAACATAAAAATTATAAAGTATTAATGATTGTATTGATACTTGCAGGAGCATCTGCCTGTAAAAAGAATGATGAAAGCTCAATGAAAGCAGATAAACTAAAACTGGAAACGCTGTTGACAGAAATCAAAGGCTTGTCGGAGGTAAAGTGCGAAATTGCATCAGATTGGAAATTTAGACCAATTGGATCGAAAGCCTGCGGTGGGCCAACAGGTTATATTGCTTATTCATCAAAAATAGACACTGTTTCCTTTATTCAAAAGGTAAATACCTACACAGAAAATCAGATGAACTTTAACAAAAAATGGGGCATTGCATCAGACTGTAGTTTTCCCGCTATGCCTGAAAAAGTAATCTGTGAAAATGATATGCCTAAGCTGGTTTATCGCAACTAACAGACAACCTAATAATAGCCCGCTTAATAATAACCTCAACAACCCATTGCTACCTTAACGAGAATGAAACAGGGACATTGAAAGAGACATCAGACTTTTTACCTCTGATGACTCCTGGCTCCCACTGTGGTGAATCCATAAGCACCCTTACCGCCTCTGTGGCTAGTGCATGATGCACCAGATTTGTTACTTTAATCTGACTTATAGAACCGTCTTTCTTCACTACAAACTTTAGCATCACCTTACCCTGTGTACGTGTTTTTTGACATTCGGGAGGATATTTGATAGTCCTTTTCAGATAGGTATAAAACTTATCAATCCCACCTTTAAAATCAGGAGGAACAATTGCCTTAGTATATTTGTAAACAGTACCATCTTTATCAAAGCTCTCCCCAGAAATCAGCTCGCCATTTGCATAAGTTTCTTTATATGTCGGTTTATTTGTATCACCGCCAATCCACTCTCCATCATACTGACCATTTTTTACGCCTCCTCTTTCTATAATTCTTTTAAATCCAGCATCATAAACCACGTATTGGCCATTACCATCAACCACAAGGTCTTTACCTGTAGAATCTTTAACACTTTTTATATATTTCAGCGCCTTTCTTTCTTTTTCAGCCGGAGTATGTCCAATTACAGTATAAAGATTACCATTAGGGTAATAATTAAACGCAGTATCTATTAGCTTACCTTTTTTATAAGTACCAATCATACGCTTTTTACCATTTTTATAATAAGAAATGTACGCCCCCTCATAAACCGGCGGATCTATTTTACTCGAATATCCAAGCGCTTTTTTAGTACCATCAAGATAATGTTCATTTATAATATACAGATCAGATCCTTGTTCAGGCTCTTTCACAATCCTCAGATAGTCGGCACTATCCCGCAACTTAACATATTGCCCATTTTCTTTTAAAAAATAAAGGTTTTGTCTTTGTGCAAACACTGATGTACTGAGAAATAGAAATAACAACAGAAAGCGTAATCTGATCATATTTATAGATTTTATGCTGAAAGATAATTAAAATTATTTGAGAAAAGATGTAACAAATATCTACTCATCAAAACTGAGCAAGCCCAAAAACGACGATATTAGGCCGTTTCTCTCCCTTCAAGCCAGGCCTTAAAATTATTTACCCTTTCTCTGCTAATGATAGCATCTCCCTCTATATCAGGCTGTAATTGTAAAATGAAACGACTATTATAATAAGTGGTGATCTTTTTAATGGCATCAATCTGAACAATCAATTTCCTGTTAATCCTAAAAAATAATCTTCCATCTAATAAGCGCTCTACCTGATCCAGTGAATAATCTAATGGAGTTTTCTGATTACTCAAAGTAACCGCCCAGGTTAACCCATCATTAAAATGGATGTATGCAATATCTGATGCCTTTACATATACCAATTGATTGTTTATTTTCCCAATAAAACGAGTATGTGCTCTATTTAAAAAAGCCTCTGCAATCTTAAAAATGCTCAAGGCCGGGTCTGCAGGAACCTTGAAATACTCGTACTTTTCAATTGCACGCTTTAAATCATTCAAGTCAATAGGTTTCATCAAATAATCAACACTATACACCTTAAATGCCTGTAAGGCAAAGCTATCAAAAGCAGTAGTAAAGATAATCGGAATGCGAATATCTCTTTGTTCAAACAGTTCAAAACAATTCCCGTCAGACAACTGAATATCCATAAATATGAGTTCAGCAATATCACCATTAGCGTTAAACCATTTTAAACCTTCTTCAACAGATTCAATAACGGCTAACACCTCAATATTATTCAGGCATTTCCGCAGTAGCTGTTCTAACCTTTCTGCATTATGTTTTTCATCCTCAAATATGATAATCTTCATTGTTGCTTATTATTGGAACTTTAACCGTAAATCTACCAGTTGTTTCGATAATTTCAATTCTTTTGTCGCTGGTTAGCTCATACCGTTTTCTAATATTATCCAATCCAACTCCTATAGAATGGGATAGAACAGAACGTTTCCTGAGTTCATTACTTACAACCAGTGAATCTGCCTCATTTTTAATTGTGATATGCAGCGGATCATTCATTGAAAATCTATTATGCTTAACCGCATTTTCTACCAGCATCTGTAAGGTAGCAGGTGGTAACAATCCCGTAAACTTAATTTTCTCATCAATATCAATATGAAAAGAAATACTATCCTGATGCCTTATTCTCATTAAGAAAAGATAAGATTCTAAAAACTCAAGTTCAGTCCTTATGGATACCAGATTTTCAAACTTCTTATCTAATATATAGCGGTAACTTTTAGACAATTGCGTAATATATTCTGCCGATAAATCAGGGCTTTTATATACCAGGTTGGTCAGCACACTGAGGGAATTAAAAAAGAAATGCGGATCAATCTGATTTTTTAATGCGTCATATTTAGATTGTATATTCTCTCTCATTAATCTTTCAGCATTTAGCTGCGACTCTTTCCAGTTTTTATAATAAAAAATAATGCCACTATAAGCCAATATCAGCAGGTAAAATACAAATGCTCCAAAATAAAGATCATAACTTAAAGAAGAGAAGCTTTTCCAGGCTTCATAATTTCTATAGAGAAAGATATCGAACATGGAATAGCAAAATCCAAATAAACAGGATGTCAGCAAACCATAAACAATTAGACTGGAACAAAGAAATAAGAGCTTATAAGAAAGATTACTGTTAAAAATATTCAATTCAATATATTTAGACAACTGTATTGCTCCCTCCCATGTTAATAGTCCTACCAATAAAAACATCAGGCTAAACCCTTCTCTCCTATATAAAAAAGAGCCAAAATCTTTATGAAATGTTAGATCAAAGGATTGAAATACAATACTGAACACCAGCAGAACCAATACCCTCAGACTGTATTTAAAGGTCTTGCTTTGAAAAATAGACTCTACCTGCTTTGCATTCATCCTTAATACCATAATAATAAACCCAATTAACACTCCTGCAAAATCTAACAATAATTATTTTCCCTGAACCAACACAATGCACTGCTTAAAGCTTTTTCTACAGGAGTATAACACAACTGCAATTCCCTTTCAGACTTATTGCCTGAATAATAATTGTACAGACACAGCATATAGGCCGATGAATAATTCAGTTTTACCGGAGTTTTGCTAAATACACCAAGCAATGTACCGAATATTCCAATTGTTTTTAAAACTACCCCAGGGATTGGAAGCATTGTAGGTTGCTGACCGGAAACTTTGTTCAAAAGTTTGAAGAAATCTTTGTAGCTCATATTTTCACCTGCAAGTAAATAACAATCACCTGCCCGCCCCATTTCTATAGCCTTTATAATACCAACACATACATCGTTAATGTGTACAAAATTCTTCCCTCCAGGTGGATAAAAAACGATGCGTTTATTGATACCATGCAAAATGATCTTTCCAGAACTGGGTTTCACATCACATTGTCCGATCATAAATGTAGGGTTCACAATTACTGCCTGTAGCCCCTTGTTCACTATCTGTTCTAATACATATTGCTGAGCAATATACTTGCTGCTGATATATCCCGAGTTTAGATGCGAAAGGTTAAATGAATTCAACTCGTTAGCAGGCTTGTGTTTTTCGCCATGACCAATGGTATTGGCCGTACTGATATGGATCATTTTTATTACACCGTATTTTAAACAAGCATTTACAACATGAACTGTACCTTTCACATTAATCTGTTCGTAAGTTTTAAAGCTCACCCCCCATTGTGCGGTTACTGAAGCTGTGTGAACGACATAATCACATCCATTTACTGCATCAAAAACATCATTTTCATTACTGATATCGCCATAATAAAATTCACATGGAATATCTTCAATCATAGTAACATCAGCCGTTGATCTCATCATCAACCTAAGCTCATAACCACTTCGATATAACTCTCTGGCAAGATTAGCACCTAAAAATCCATTTCCACCTGTTATTAAAACCTTATTTGTTCCTTTTAAGCTCATTTGATTGCCATCTCCTTTTTTACTGCATTTGACACTATTTTAAGTTTGGTTGCTACAGGTAAAAATCCCATTATCCGGTGATTAATCTGATTCCATATCCCTGGAATAATAACCGCCCTGCCCTCAAGTGTCTTCTTAAGCGCTATTCTTGCAATTTCTGAACTGGCCAATAAGCCTATTCTACCTTTCACACCCTGTTCTACTATTCTTTTTGATACACCAGAGTTGGTCATGATTGGCCCAGGATAAATCACACTGACCGAGACACCGGTGTCACTTAACTCCTCCCTTAGTCCTAATGCAAATGATGAAATGAAAGCTTTAGATGCTGGGTACACAGTTTTATAAGCAATTGGTGTAAATGCAGCCATACTGGAAATATTCAAAATATATCCCTTATCATGCTTTAACAAACCAGGTAAAAGAATCTGAGTAATTAGTACCATACTCCTGATATTCACCTGTAATATTCTATCAATAGCATTTAGCGGACTTTCCATAATTGCTACTGTTCCTCCAATGCCGGCATTATTAATTAAAAAATTGACATTAAAATTTGCGGCGATGTAATTCATCTTTTCAATTAATAAAACGCAGTCGGACATATCGAATTCAAATACACTGATTTTAACCCCGAACTCCAACATTAAGTTATTGGCAAGAGAAGTGGTATTACTGCCTGGAAGAGCAATCATGATTATGTTCATCCCCATACCTGCACATTGGATAGAGAATTCCCTCCCCAGGCCAGCACTTGCTCCTGTTATTAAAGTGTAGTTTATAGCTTTCATAACTCAATTTATCGATGGGATGTTATCTTCGAAATACAGATTTAGATACTGTAATACATCTCTAAACGAATCTGGATCATCATCGCTTTTTATTGCAGCAGGACTACAGCTAAATTCTGCGATAAAACGTTTAATGTCTAAACAAACAAACCGTTTTCCGATATACTGGGAAATCCCACTAGCTTCCTTTTTATCTATATCGCTAATGGCTTTACAGGTCAAATATTCAAGCAACTGCACATTAATATCATCCAACTCGTCCATAATGGTATAATCTAACATCAATCTCATTAAATTACTACATATCAGTAATTCAATCCAGGTACAAGAAAAGCCACAATAGGTTCGTTTGTCAACAGATACAGACTCTTTCACTGATTCCGTTTTACCTGAATAAGCATGTTCAATCTTTTCCATAAAATCAACAAGCAAATTTGAGGTATCACTATCATGAAACCCATACTCAATTACCAATGCCTGAATTTTTCTCACGGTATCATGCAATGCAATCAAGTCCGACGGGTCGCCCGACAACCTGAACCATAATCCATTTTCAATAACACAGCCTTTTAACATATTCATCTTTGTTTATATACAAATCTGTACATCTGATAGCTAAAGAAAAACAAATAACAAACGAACTGTCGATATACTGAGCTGAACTGTTCATAAATCATATGAACCGAAAAAATGGAATGAAATAAATCTGATAAACTGAAAAGTCTTTAAAAGAGAAACGGGAATAAGTCGGAGAGACTATTCCCGTTAATAAGGCCGATCCACCACAGATCAACCTAAACCAAACTAAACCGAAATGTTAAATACAAACACTGTGCCAATAATCAAACTGTCTAATAATTCGTTCTTTTATCATAAACACGGCGCTTTTACATCAATCAGGATACACAAAAATATACACTTGTATAAAAAAGTTAACTATAATTCTATTTCAACAGCTGATCTATTGCCTGATATGTCATGGGATGATAGTTCGGTCTGGCTTCTTTATAAATTTCCCGGGCTATTTTTGTGCCTTCCGGAGTTGTCATGAACTCTTTATACAATGGAATAATATGCCACATACGGCCATTTTCTAACAAATAAGCCTTTATACTTTTGCCTGCATGGCTGTAATGATGTCGAATAGCCAGAGTATACCAAGCTAACTGTATATCAGTATTATGCGAATTAGTAAAGTTGAACTCCTTATCTAATACTTCCAGATTACTGGCTTTAATATCAGGCGGCAGTTGGCTAATAAAGTAACGCTTTTCATTGCTCGACACTATTTCCTTGCTTAAACCTGTCGCCACGCCAGTTTTATACCATTTAGCCACTAAAGCATCAATCGCTTTAAATCTTTCTGAACTTACAGGAACGACATTGCCAGGAATACCTGGTCCATATACCCATTTATCAATATTAATTTGCGATTCAAGAGCTTTATCACCCTTAATTAAGTTCTTATTCAAATAATCTAAAAACTGCGCAGTTGTTAAGGATTTAAAAGCATTGGTATCAAAATAACCTCGTAAAAAAGCATCAAATTTTTCTCTTCCTACAGCTGCTTCAATTGTTTTCAAAAAGAAAAATCCTTTCTCATAAGCAATGTCGTTCACTCCATCATCAGGGTTTCGACCTGTATAATCCGTTCTTAACCAGGTATCTCTACTTTCTGCACCCATATCTGTAATTGCTGCATCTAAAGCCTGCTTGGCAAATACCTCTTGCATCTCTGCTTCTTGCTTACCAAAAATTTCCTCATCAATTCTACGTTCAAAATAATTTGTAAAGCCCTCATTTAGCCAGAAATCATTCCAGGTTGCATTAGTGACCAGATTTCCGCTCCAGCTATGTGCCAATTCATGACAAATTATACTTACTAATGATCTGTCACCTGCCAAAATGGTTGGTGTAATAAACGTTAAGTTAGGATTCTCCATCCCTCCAAAAGGAAAACTAGGTGGCAATACCAATAAATCGTATCTACCCCAGCGATAAGGACCATACAACTTCTCTGCTGTATGTACCATCTTGCCCACATCAGCAAACTCATAAACAGCCTTATTCAATACTGATGGCTCTGCATATACACCAGTACGATTATCTATAGCTTTAAAACTAATATCACCCACAGCCAAAGCCAATAAATACGACGGAATTGCATGTGTTTGTTTAAAGTGATAGATTCCCTCGCTGTTTTTAGCTTGAGGATTTTCAGCACTCATGAGTGCTAATAAATCTTTAGGGACACTCACGGTAGCATTATAGGTAAAACGTACTCCTGGGCTATCCTGACAAGGCACCCAGCTTCTGGCGGCAATACTTTCCGATTGTGTAAATAGGTAAGGTCTTTTTTTACCTGCCGTTTGATGTGGATTTAACCATTGCAAAGCACTGGCATCTTTATCAGTAGTATAATAAATATTTATCAGTTTGGTTTCTGCTGTAATGGCAACCTTTAGTGCTCTTCCAAGAAATTCAGCAGTTGGCCCATAAGTATAGGTAGTTTCTTTTTCATTCGATCCCAGCGTGATTTTCGATATGCTCAGTTTACTGTCATCAAAAATAATTTCGCTTGCTTTTGCTTTATTGTTGATGATCCAGCTTGCTTTTCCAGTTAGCTTCTGTTGTTCAAAATCGACTTTTAAATCCAGATCAAGATGTTCAACATAGGCAATTGATGGTTGCGCAAAAGAATGTGGATCTTCAGTTTTTAATGGATCAGTCACCGTAGTTTTTTTATTATTCTGCTGACAAGATAACATCATCAACACAGTAATCATTAAAGTTAGTTGCTTCATAAAAAGTAATTTGCAAACGCAATTTATGCAATTTTTCAATCAGGAGGCAGCTTATACTTTCAAATCGCCCTACAAAAGATCATTAGCCAGATTTGCTAATTCACTTCTTTCCCCTTTACCAAGGGTCACATGAGCATACAATTCATGATTTTTAGCCTGATCAATCAAATAAGAAAGTCCATTACTTTCCGCATCCAGATATGGTGTATCAATCTGGTAAATATCACCCGTAAAAACAATCTTTGTGTCCTCTCCTGCTCTAGAAATAATGGTCTTAATTTCGTGAGGAGTTAAATTCTGAGCTTCATCAACAATAAAAAAAATCTTGCTTAGTGTTCTGCCCCTGATATAAGCCAATGGAGTAATTACTATCTTTTCCGTCTTTACAAAATCATCTATACGTGTCTGCATCTTAGGATCATCATTATATTGCTCCTTTATGAACCTAAGATTATCCCATATTGGTGCCATATACGGATCAATTTTCGATTTGATATCGCCGGGTAAAAAGCCAATATCCTTATTGCTTAAAGCAACAATTGGCCGGGTTACGTAAATCTGTCGATAATCTTTTCGTTGTTCCAATGCACTTGCAATGGCGAGCAAAGTTTTTCCTGTTCCGGCTTTTCCTTGTATGGTGACCAATTTTATATCTGGATTGAGTAATGCATTTATAGCGAACGATTGTTCATCGTTACGTGGTGAAATATTAAATATAGTACGTTGTGCAACTGTAAAAACCTCATCTTTTTTTGCGCTATAATAAGCTGTTGCAGTTTTTCGTTTACCTTTCAGGACACAAAATAGATTTGCTTGTCGGTCTGCCAGATCCAGTCCGCCGGCATCCATATAACCATCTGCTTTAAGCGTCTTAAAAACCTCATCAGCAACATTTGTCACTATGGCTTTTCCGGTATATAGCTCATCAACATTTTTGATCTTACCCGTTTCATAATCTTCCGCATATAGCTCAAGAGATTTTGCTTTAAGTCGCAGGCATATATCTTTAGACACTAGAATCACCCTCTTTTCTGGAAACTCCTGTTTAAGACTTAATGCGGCGTTTAGTATACGATGATCAAATTTACCATTACCAAAAATCTCTTCTGCATCCAATTTACCAGGCTTATGATCCATCACCACTTTAAACCGTCCACTTTTATTGCCATTAAAAGGAATCCATTCATTCATGATCCTATCGCCCGATGTATTGTCCATTAGCCTGATAAAGCTCCTTGCTTCAGCATTACGGGTTTCATTTCCATTCTTCATATTATCCAGCTCTTCAAGTACCTGGATTGGAATAGCTACATCGTGTTCTTGAAAGTTTTTAAATGCATTATGGTCATAAAGGATCACAGAAGTATCAAGGACGAAAATCTTTTGATCTGGGGAATGTTGTTTTATGGCTTTACTCATGACACCTAAAAATAGGAAAATTCTAGCGGTTGGAACGAGAAAAATGCATATAAAAAGAAAACGGAGACCGTCTTCTTTCGATTTCAGTTCTCCGTTTTCACCTTTCCTTTAGCCGTAGCTATTAGAAAAGCATCAATTCGTTTTTTACTTAACATTTCGTGGTTGTTCAATTTCCTAAGAAACTGATACCCGTTTAAATTAACCTCATAATTCACTCCGTAGAATGTTTCATTTTGGATAATGTCCGTTTCAGATGCAACCTATTTCCAGCATGTTTCAGCTTTCATTGTTTAAGTTTTCATCGTTGTTTCCATTGATTATTACTCTATGCACTATCGAAATTTCCAGAGGCTTTTGCCCGGAGGCTAAGTATCTCTTTTTGGATTTTTCTTCAGACTGTCAAAGTACTCCGTAATTGATAGATCTAATATACGCACAATAACTACTTGATGCAAATATATTTAACATTGTTTATCAACAAGTTATCAACCGTTTATCCACAAGTTTATCCACATTATTGAGAACCTATTTCGTTTCAAGTTCCGCTATTGTAAAAGGCTTATCTCTGCCTTTATAGTGTCTACGTACTTCTTTAACCTCATCAACGTTGATTTTAGCAGCCTTATTTTGCCATGAACCTCTTATAAAGCTCAATACCTGAGCCACATCATCATCAGAAATCTCATCACTATGTGCTATACCAGGCATATCAGCTGAAATTTCAGGAGCCTCATATAAATGTCCATTTACTTTAACCGGCCCGGTTAATCCATACAATACAATGGAAATAAGATGATCCTTATTACCCGTCACCCATTCCGATTTATTAAGAGGTGGCGCTAATGAACTGATTCCATTTCCATCTTCGGCATGACAGGTCTGACAACTTGAGGCAAACAAGGCTGCTCCTTTTGGGAATTCTTTATTCAGCAACTCTGGGTCACTACTCTTTTTATTGTTACGCTGCGCGGTTATAATTTGTTGCAGTTGTTTATTGATATTTAGATTCGTATCAGGTAAAAACTTAGCTATCGAGGTAAAAAACACTTCTTCCTTATTGGCCAAATTACTGATCACTGCAGCAGATACATAACGATTTGTTGGATACTTCTTAACCAGATCAACCAATAAATCCTGAGCTGCTTTATCATTAAATGGTGCTATATAAGAAGCAAGAAAACCAATATAAGGAGCCACTAACTTATCATTTTCCAATAGAAGCCTTTGCAGAGCCGCAGTATAAGCCTCCTGTGATGAAGCATTAATTATCGACGGTAATACACTTAATGCCTGCACCTTAATAAAATGATCCTTAGCATTCAACAGACTAAGCACTTCATTAGTTTGCAAAGCAGAAAGGCCTTCCAGTACCCACATGGCATGAATCACCAATAAAGGATGAGCTTCATCAGCAATAGCTTTTCTTAAATAAGGAATAGCTTCTTTATACCTGTTGTCTATTAGTACCTGTTGAGCCATATCTCGCACTGCACCATTTGCATTAGCAAGCAAAGCAACAAGCTTTTTAGGGTCTTTACTCAGCTTCAACTTCGCTGTCTTTTTTCCTTTCGGTACAATCTTATAGATTCTCCCACAGCCCAGTGGTTCAGTCAGGTTTCTTTTTAAGATTTCATCTTTGAGATAAGGAGTTAGATAGGTTTTATGCTGTATGATTCCTCTATACATATCAACTATATACAAAGCTCCATCCAAGCCATTATATAAGCTCACCGGCCTGAAACGCTCATCTGTACTCGTTAGAAATTCTTTTCCCTCATAAGCCTGTTTACCACTCACCACCAATCCTTTTTCATTAAGGATGTTTCGCTTTATTAAATTAGCTGCAGGCTCTGCAACAAATGCATTAAAACTATATTCAGCACCGAATAAGTCACCGCGATAAATAACAGGACCACAGGCAGCAGTAAAATTCACCAAACGTAAGCTATCGTCCAATACCCCTGGTACATAAGCTCTGTTTACTCCGGTTGTAACCCTTGCCGGATAAACGCGATTATCTTTAACTGTTCTTTCATCATAACCTGCTACTTTTTTAAGATTTGTATTATTCGCTGCAAAACCAGGCATAAAGTAATCGCCAACCAGGTTGGTTGAATTGTCGTTATAATACAATCTGCCATAATCATCCTGACTAATCCCCCATTGTCCTCTGAAATGAGTCTTTTCTACCAGCCATTTATCTCCTTTTTTACGGTATCTTTTAGTAGATTTAGCATTATAAATCCAGTTGTCCAATGCCCTTAAAAGTCCATTTGGCTGATGCTCTACATTACCCTCTGAGGCATATTCACCATCTACCAAAACACGTTTCCCTGGCTTATCGTCTTTAATTTCATAATACCAAAGGTTTGGAGATTCGGCAACTAAAATGCCCCTATCCACCAGGCAGATTGCCCTTGGCAAAACCAATGAATCCAAAAACACTTTCCGGGTATCCATTTGTCCATCACCATTCTTATCCTCCAGAATCACTACTTTTCCATTGGGAATATCCTCACCCTTACCCTGTACATCGGGCATATACCCCATCATTTCTACTACCCATAACCTACCTTGTGGATCAAATACTGAAGCTACCGGAGCGGCAATTAAAGGCTCTGCAGCGACTAATTTCACTTCAAACCCCTCTTCTACTTTCATAAGTTTGATAGCATCTGTAGCAGAATAAACCGGAGCATTAGTGGTATCAGGTGTCAGTTCTTTATGAACATCAGCTGTGTTTTTGTGTGTCTGACATTGGTAAAAGGTAAAAATAACGAGCGCTAAAACAATATAAACGTATAACTTCATGCTAACCTATAACTCATTATCTTCCAATGCCTTTATCTTTTCCAATCGTTTCACATGACGTTCTTCACCAGAGAAAACGGCTTTTAAAAATGCGTATACTATATCTTTTGCCAATTCTATTCCAATCACACGTTCGCCCATGCAAAGGATATTTACATCATCATGTTCTACCGATTGATGTGCCGAATAAGTATCATGACAAACGCCGGCTCTTATTCCTTTAAATTTATTGGCTGCAATACTTACGCCTACTGCACTGCCACAAATAAGAATACCTTTTTCACCTTTTCCTTCTAAAATTGCTCTGGCTACATCCGCAGCATGATCAGGGTAATCGGTAGGTTGTTCATTATTTGTTCCTAGATCAATAATTTCATATCCATTTTTTAGTAATGCTGCAATCAGGCTGGTTTTATAACTAAACCCCGCATGATCTGAACCTATAATTACTTTCATTGTGTAGTGTTTATGGGCAATTGCCCGATTTTCAATATAATCTTCTAAATGTAGCGAGTTTTTTTAAATTAAATTGTAGCGTTAGCATGACATTATACGTCTACATAAGAGTTAATTTCACATTCCCCAAATTATGTAAACATGAACAAACTAAAACTGTCAATGACTAACAATTTCAAAAAACTAAGTGTATTTGCACTGTTATCAATCGGAGCATTAACTATACAATCTTGTTCAAAAGGAAATGCACCTGTACAAGAAGTTGCATTTGTAAACATTACCAATACTTCTCCCACTCCGGCAACATTCAATATATTTATAGATCAGAGCATTATAAATCAAGGAGCTGTTCCTTTTGGTGGTAACACAGGATATCTACGTATCCCTGCGGGTGATCATAGTATTAAATTTACTACAGCCAGCAATGAGCCGGTTATTACAAAAAGTTTATCCTTTGAAAACAATAGTGTTACCTCGCTTTTCCTAATTGGGAAACCAGCAAATGCAGAATACTTTACGGTTAAAGATCAATTGGGAAGCGTCACTTCATCAAAAGCATTTGTAAGGTTTATTAACCTTTCACCTGATGCACCTTCACTTGATTTGACAGAGAAAGACGGCGAGATAATCATTTCAAATAATGCTTACAAAACAGCTAGTGCTTTTAAGGAAATTGACCCTAAATCTTACGTGTTTCAATTTAAGAAAACCAATGCAGGACCTGAAATGGAGCGTGGAACTTTAGAAAGCTTTGAATTTAAAGCTGGTATATCTTATACCGTAATTGCATTAGGAATAGTAGGTGCAACCGATACAGAACAACCATTTGGTGGTAAAATCATTATCAATCAATAATAAAATATCTCAGGAAAAACACCTGAGTGCAATATAACAAAGAGCCTGATCAAATTCATGATCAGGCTCTGTTGTTTCATTGTGTGTATTAATGTTTGTCAGTTTTTAATGACCCTTAACTAATCTCTATCCTTACCACGCCCCCTACCATCTCTGTCTCCACGTCCTTTATTCCCTTTATCATTACCACGGCGGTTATCATAACGATCATTCCTATTATACCTGTCGCGATCATTTCTTTCATACCTGTCATGACCTCTTGAATAGTGTTTTTTAGCCTGTCCAGGAGACATTCCGTGCGGATGACCTTTTACCTTATAATATCTCGTGTCATTACTATATCTAATTACTTTCTGCCCTCTATAGTTTCTGTATCTCGCATACGTTACTCTATCTCTGTGGAAATTCCTATAAGGATCTCTTGAATTAACAACTACTTTATAACCATTGTATAAATCATAGCCTCTATATCTTGATGGTAAAGAAGCTGAAAATATCCATCTTGAGCCTTGTAAATAAATAAACTGTCTATTTGGCACATGATAATAAGCTTCTACATCTGGCAGATAATAATAATCTACATAATCATAACCAACAGGACCCCATAAAGGCTGTGAACCTATATTCACATTTATACTTAATTGCGCTTTAGCCTGGAACGGCATCCATCCTATAACTCCAAGCATCCCTAATACTAATAACTTCTTCATAGCCTTGTTATTTAATGTTTCATTTGTGTGTTGTTAAGTCAAATCTCCACACTGAACATGAAATGAACATGAAATTTTAGAATTATTTAATCTTTTATTTTTCATCTTAAATTCATGTTCAACGCACATCTTTGTACGTACGCAGCGGGCGCAGATTATTATAGAGGCAAAATTTATATATTTACACCATGAGCATGATTCGTCTATTCCGACACTTTACTGCAGTACTGCTTTTTGCAGGTCTTCCTTTTGGTGCTTTTGCGTACAAAGCAACTGCTACAGACACCTATAAAACGACTATAAACATCTCTAAAACTGATTATTACCAGGATAAAAGAGACAAAAAGCAAGAAAGTAGCAAGGGTGATAAAGGTGGTAAAAAACCTGAAGTAAAAGAGGTTCCGCAATCACGCAGACAACAAAAACCTGGCGAAGTAAAACAAGAGAAAAAGGAAAAGCCTGCAAAGGATAATAAACGAAGAAACTAAATCAGCAGTCGGAAATGAAAATTTTAATCGTTGAAGATGAAAAAACGCTGGCTTATGAAATAGAAGACTTTTTAAAAAAGGCTTTCTATATATGCGATCTTGCCCATAGCTTTAAAGCAGGTTTGGAAAAGATGCAAATCAACACTTATGATTTCATTTTGTTAGACCTTGGCCTACCTGATGGCGATGGCCTAAACCTCCTTCCAGAGGCTAAAAAATACAATCCTGATGCAGCATATATCATTTTAACAGCAAGAGGCAACCTGGAAGATCGCATTGCGGGTCTTGATCTTGGTGCAGATGACTACCTTGCAAAACCATTCTCATTACTTGAATTACAATCCAGAATGCAGGCCATCGCCCGTCGCAAGTTTAATATAAAGGACGAATTACTTCCATTAGGTGATTTCAAACTTGATCTTCAGAAACGTATGGTCATGCTTAATGAACAACAGATTGAATTGTCGCGAAAGGAGTTTGATTTACTTAGCTATCTTTATCTACATAGCAACCGCGTGCTTACACGTATGCAGCTCAGTGAACATATCTGGGGTACTTTTGCCGATGACGATTACGATTCTAACTATATTGATGCTCACATCAAAAACATTCGGAAAAAGTTAAATGCATGGGCGCCAACAGAATTCCTTGAAACTGTTCGTGGTGTTGGTTATAGAATTAAAAAATAACGTGAAATTATCAACTAAACTAGTCCTTTTTATAACCGGCTCTAAAGTCGCAATTGTACTTTTGTTTATTGTCTCACTACCCTTTTTGGTTGATGGCATTGTATCGGAATACACCAATTACTCATTACGCAGACAGCAGAGTAAAGTGATTAGTGTTGTACAAAAGAATGGTATAAACCACTATTTACAAGGCGACGACAGCTATGGTAGTTATACCATGCTAAAAGAAGAATACATTGCTTTAGAACCAGCCTCGAAAGGGTCCGTTATTGATACAATTAAAACCGAACAACGTATAATTGAACAAGACACGCTCAACTACAGGATATTGATGCACACTTTTACATTCCAAAGTAAGCCTTATCTGCTAGAAATCGGAAAAACAGTTTCCAGTATCAATCAATACAATAAACCACTACAGCGCATTGCATTATACGTGTTAATGAGCCTGATAGCCATCAGTTTGATCTTCGACCTTTTCTTTACCCGAATGCTGATACGTCCGCTCGGAAAAATCATTAAATCGAAGCTTATAGACAGGAAGTTTCCTTTCAAAGACCATGCGGCACTTATCAATACTTCCACTCAAGATTTCAGATTTCTGGATGCTTCATTAGTTAGATTGTTAGATCAGATCAATGAAGCTTTTGAAAAAGAGCGTGAATTTACAGCCAATGCTTCTCATGAATTGATGACCCCTATTAGTATACTTCAAAATAAAATGGAGAATATGCTGGGTAATGAGCATTTGAATGAGCCTGAAGTCTTAAAGATTGTGGAGATGATGAAAACCTTGAATAGGTTAAAGAAGATTTCTAACTCATTATTACTGATTTCAAGAATTGAGAATGAACAATTTGCAAAATCCGACATTGTACATCCAGCAGAACTGATAAGGGAAACAATTGAAGAAATAACCCATAGGCTAGAAGAAAAAGGCCTTAGTGTTAATTTAAAGCTAACAGAGCAGGTATCTATAAAACAAGTAAGCAGGGATCTATTATTCCAATTATTTTATAACCTAATTAACAATGCTATAAAATATAATGTAGAAAATGGCAGCATTGCTATTTCGGATAGTATAGAGCCTAATGGAGATTATGCTATTAAGTTTGAAGATACTGGTATTGGTATCAGCAGTGAAGATCTTCCCTACATCTTTGATCGCTTCAGAAAGACTAATCTAACAGAGCATGTGGGGCATGGACTTGGACTTTCTATTGTAAAAAGTATCTGTTTATCTCAGAAAATTACAATTAAAGTTAGCTCTGAAGTAAATAAAGGCAGCATTTTCCACCTTGTATTCCCTTCAGAGCTGTTAAGTAAAACTGTTTAATACTATTATAAAACCATGTTTACAATAGCACCCTTACCATCAACTACTATGTTTTTTTCTTGAGTAAGGGTTTTCAATTCTATTTTATAATAAAATTGTTTAGCAACTTCATATTTATCTACATCGTCGATCCAAAATCCTTTATAGTTCTTTTTCAAACTAGCAGATACCGCAGCTGGAAGTTCTCTTGATTTGATTTCCTGCTTGTGCTTCACAATAGCACCTTTGTTATTTAACCAAACCTCATGATCGCGTCTGTCTACGTCAAACTCTGCATTATATAACTCTCCTTTCATTTCCCATTCAACTTTTACCGCATTTGGAAAAGTCTTGGTAAAAGAAGTCATTACCACAGCAGGAACACTACTGACAGGAATATCCTGTGCATAAGTCAGACTTGAAAAGAGCAGGCATAAGGCTAATAATAATCTTTGCTTCATATAATTTATATTACTAATTAATACTGTTATTAAGTATACAACAAATACATGAAGTATTTGTTTAGGTAGAATTTTGAATTAAAATGACTATTATATTTAAATAGAATCAGATATTAGTAACCTATTCTAAAAACTATGAGAAAAATATTCCTAGCCCTTTTTATTACGGTATGTGCAATAAGTGTTAAAGCACAACAGCCTATACCGGGCACCGACATGCCAAAAGCATTGTTTTATAAAACAGATGGTGCTAACTTTTCTACAGATTTAATTCCTAAAGGGACTAAATCAATGATTATTCTCTTTGATGCGACCTGTGATCATTGTCAGAAAGTAGCTACCAATATTTCTAAAAGAAGTAATGAGTTAACTAATGTTAACCTTTACCTGGTTACACAGGACGAGATCCGTTCCATTAATTACTTTATGGACAACTTTGCGAAGCCTTTAAAAACAATGAAGAATGTTATGGTACTACAAGATCGTGATCGTATTTTCATTCCTTTGTTTCACCCTAAACAATACCCTTCATTGTATTTATACGGAAAAGATAAGAAACTGGAGTTCTATTCAAGTGATGAAAGAGATGTATCCAGATTTTTTAGCAGAATAAAATAATATTAATAACTGATTTTAAAGGCGCGTCTGGCTAGTAGCTTCCATTCTTCGCCTTTTTTTTCCCATACCAATACTATCCCAAGGTTTGCTTTACCAGGGATACCTCCGTCATTTGTATTTGCTCTTAAAAGATGGCGTACAATAGCGGTATTTCCCGCTACGGTAACAGTAACTTCAGAAAGATCTATGGATTTAAAATCGGATTTCTTGGTCGATAATGAAGTCACAAAAGCGGTCTTATCTTCAATAAGGCCGCTAGAATGGCCATAAGTTAAATTGTCCCACACCAGGCTTTCCAGATCAGCTTTATTACCACTGATCATAGCCACACGAAGCTTTTCAGTGAGTTCTTCAACTTTAACTTCGTCTTTCGTTTGTGCTACGGCAATTAAACTCATAATGGTAAAGGTAAATAGGATAATTATTCTTTTCATGTTCAGCAATTTTAACAAACCTAATATATAAATTATTGTACCTCTTTGTATTCTATTCCCATATTATAAAAAAGAAAAGCCCATTTATCTGCAATTTCTTCAATAGCCTTATCTGTGGGTTTTCCGGCACCATGCCCAGCATTAGTTTGTATACTGATCAATACTGGAGCTGTACCACCCTGATCCTTTTGCAGAGTAGCTGCAAATTTAAAAGAATGTGCAGGTACAACTCTATCATCATGATCTGCCGTAGTTACTAAAGTTGCAGGGTATTTAACTCCTGGTTTTAAGGCATGTACGGGCGAATATTTATATAGGTATTCGAACATCTCTTTGGAGTCTTCAGAAGTACCATAATCATAAGCCCAACCTGCACCTGAAGTAAATTTATGATATCTTAACATATCTAAAACTCC
>JBEBUV010000039.1:0-32084 GCA_040393085.1 Pedobacter hiemivivus
TCAATTCGATACCGAAGTACCTGAATTCTCCTCAAACTGTTGCATTACCTGCTGGTGTTTTAAATTGTTTTTTGATCTTCCATAATAATAGATATGAGCTATTAATACATAAATATGGTGTGCAAAAAGTCAAAGGCTAATAGGCTTTATTCATTATTGAATAAAGTGAATAAGTGGCCAAACTTTAGTAAATTTAGTAGCGCGAGCGTTATTAAGTACCAATATGGAAGCAGAAGACTGTATGATATCTAAAGTAAATAATCAAGAAGGGGTTTTTGATGAAGGGTTTGACAGTGAGCCTTTTTTTGAAGTTTCTCAGGATCTGATGTGTATTGCTGGATTTGATGGGTACTTTAAAAGAGTGAATCCTGCGGTTTGTAAGCTGTTGGGGTACTCAAAAGAAGAGCTTTTTTCAAGACCAATTAATGATTTTGTTTACGAGGAAGATAAGAACATCACAGAAGAACATCGAGACGATCTTAGGAAAAACACTCCACTATTAAACTTTGAAAATCGATATGTGACCAAGAAAGGGGAAGTGCTATGGTTGTCATGGACTTCAATTCCTGTTTCGCAATCTAAGCTGGTCTATGCTATTGCCAAGAATGTAACTCATAAAAGGAAAATTGAAGAAGAACGTAACAAACTTTTGATCAGTCTTTCAAAGATAAATGAAGAGCTACAGCATTTAACGCATATGGCCTCACATGATTTGAGGGCACCTGTAAATAATTTACTTTCATTATTTAATCTATTAGATGTTTCTACCATTCAGGATAAAGGGACCCTAGAGCTCATCGATATATTAAAGTCAACAACTGAGGGGTTGAAGGGCACTTTAAATTATTATTTGGATACGGCCTGTCAGAAAAAGAGCGTTCATGTGCCGACAGAGAATTTGAATCTTCATCATTCACTGAAAGAGGTATTTCATTCCATTAATTCTCTGATCCAAGAGTCCAAGGCGGTTATCAATATTGATTTTTCTGAATTTGATACGATCAATTTTAATAAGATTTACATGAACAGTATATTCCTGAACTTGATTACAAATTCCATTAAGTACGCTAAACCGGGTTCTTATCCTGACATCTCTATTTCTACAAAACGAGCGGATGGTCATCGGCAATTGATTTTTTCAGATAAGGGTGTGGGCTTTGATATGGAAAGAGTTAAGCACAGGGTATTTGGGCTGCACCAGACTTTTCACAATCATGCTGACAGTAACGGTGTTGGTCTTTTTTTGATTTATAACCATATTAATAGTTTAGGAGGGCACATTGAAGCCGAAAGCAATGTTAACCAAGGGGTAAGGTTTGTATTAACCTTTAAGGATTGAGTTGGAATGACCCCATTTGATGTTTGTAGTAAACAAATACGGATAGCGGTGAGACTTTTATGCTATTTCTTTGACTTAAAATTATAATTCTCACGGATTTATTTTTTTCCGTTTCCATCCCCCCAACTCGAAACAGATCTCCATCGAAGTGTAAATCGTAAAATTCATCTTTTAAGCCTACTATTTTACTTATTTCATAGAAAATTGAAATACTTGCGAGCTTTTTTTCCTTATAACGAATATGGTAACTCTTAATTTTTTAATTTGCAGCCTAAGCCTAGGTACAACTTAGATGGTTCTAGATCGAATAAGGGAGAGAAGCTGATTAAGACTGAAAAGGGATTTCAGGCAACGAGAGATCAAGAAATTATACATGAAAATCGTGATAAATATCCTGAAAAGGTTAAATTATATTAGATGGAACCATTACTGAATAAAAATTTTATAAATTCAATCGTATGGGTAAATGACTTTAGATTAAGTCTTAAATGACTAGAATTAAATGTGTTGTGCATTGAGGGTGCTGATACAGAAGTAAATTATAGTATTCAGTTATCCAATATAGCCTACTTCTTTTTTAGGCAAGAAGACTATGAATTTGAGTTTAGTGTAATAGAGGCCTCATTAGATCGGTTTAATGATTGTCAAGAGGTTAGTATTATGCATTCTAATGATATGCAAGATTTTTGGGTATTAAGTTTTCATAGTGGATTACATCATTTAATTGCAGGGTTTAAGGAGTTGAAAGTATCTAAAATATAGCTGAGAAGATACTCCTACCAAAATTCTTGATGATTTATGGTGTAAAATAAACTGTGTTAGTTAGTTAATTATTGACTCAGCGAAACAGTTTGCATGATTTCCTGGCCGACAAAAAGAAGTGGATTAGCAGTAGTATGTTCTTTCATGCTCTTAGTTTATTTTACATCGATTGGCAGTTACACGGAATTGGCGGAAGACCTGCAAAAAGAATTCGCAGGTATGGAGGGCTTGAGCAGCCGGAATATATGGCGTATGCGCATGTTTAAAGATTTGTTTTGAGTAATCTAATTTTGTTTCTATAATTATGTTCACTAAATTTGATTGTTCACGTTACGTGAACAGGTTGTTATGGTGAACGAAACGAAAATTGTAGAGCGAGCATTAGTGCAATTGGTAGATCATACCGGTCTGATAGGTACTTGGAATTTAATAAATGATCAGTTAGATAAGGGTATTGATGGATCTATTGATTTGGATTTGGAAAGCGCTGGAACTCATTTTTATGTAGTGGTAAAAAAAGAGCTTAGAGAACATCATTTGCCAAAACTAATTGAGCAGGCAAAAGGGCATCAACCCTTAATGGTGGTTGCGGAGCGAATTTTCCCAAAATTAAAGGAGAAACTTAGGGAGCATAAGATTGGATACTTAGATGGAGCTGGGAATATTTATGTACATACTGAAGGTAATTACATCTGGTTGGACGGGAGAAAAAATATAGAGCAGGAGGCACCTGTGACTAATAGAGCTTTTACAAAGACAGGATTAAGGACTGTTTTTTACTTGCTATGGCATAATGAAGCAATCAATATGCCATATCGGGCACTTGCTAAGGCTACAGGGGTAGCACTTGGTAATATTAAGAATATCATTTTAGGATTGGAACAGGCTGGTTTTATATTGCAGATCAATGAGAAAGAAATGGTATTGCAGAACAAAAGAGCTTTATTAGAAAGGTGGATTGCGGGTTATAAAGAGACTTTGAAGCCACTGCTATTGATTGGAAAATATAGATTGAATAAATCTGAGGACTTAATGAACCTAAGTACTTTTCCTGTAAGGGCTGGTGAAACGGTCTGGGGTGGTGAACCAGGGGCAGAGCTAATCACAAATTATTTAAATGCGAAAGAATTTACTGTTTATACGACAGAGTCTAAACCTGTATTGATGCAAAAATGGAGATTATTACCTGATGCTAAAGGTCATATTCAATTTTATGAAAAGTTCTGGCAGGATGAAGCAGGCCTAACTCTGCCTATTGCACCGGCTTTGCTTATTTATGCAGATTTAATAATTACTGATGATCCCAGAAATCTAGAAACAGCTGAAAGAATTTACAATCAACATTTAAAACAAGAATATGAACAATATTAGACTTGGTGAGTTAAAGGTGGTATTTGATGATTTGGAAGTGATCTTTAATCAGATGCAGATTGATTTTTACTTGATCGGAGCTTTAGCTAAAGAGGTTTGGTATACAGGTTCCGGTAAATTACAGCGAACAACCAAAGATGTAGATTTCGCAGTTTTTATAGCATCTAAAAAGGATTACGAGGACGTAAGAGCATATTTAATTAAAACAAAGAATTATACAGAATCAAAGAACAATGCCTTTATAATGATTTCCCCTGATGGGGTGGAGATTGATATGTTACCTTTTGGTGGAATGGAAATAGATGATGATGTCAATTTTGAAGGAATGGGGTTGACTAGCATTAAGGTTAATGGCTTTATGGAAGTTCATCAATTAGGCACAGCAACAGTTGATTTGGATACCGGGCACAGTTTTAGGATTGCTACACTACCAGCTATAGTTTTGTTGAAATTTATTGCCTACGATGACCGTCCTGAAAATAGAGGGAAAGACCCGAGGGATATTATCAATATTGTGCTCCACTTTTTTAATCTGCAGTCGGATTTGATATATGACTATCACTCGGATTTATTTGGAGGAGAGGAGAATCTGGAACTGGAGCAAATTGCTGCAAAAGTAATAGGTAGAGAGATCAGAAAAATCATTGCTGGAAACGACGATTTGCTACAACGCGTAAAAAATATTTTGCAGGTGCAGCTAGAACAAAAAGAAAAAAGTGGATTGATCAGAAATATGGTTAACGAATCGGAAAAGAACGTCGACGCTATCTTACAGCTATTAGTGCATATACTAGAAGGTGTAAGCGATAAATAACTAAATAACTTCTGTTAACTGATTTCCATTTGCCCTGGCCGTAATTGTGGCACAACAGGAAGCGTTGTGGAAGAAACTAAATGATACCGACCGGCAAACTACCCGGATGAAGATTATAGAGGCATTAATCTGAGTAGCATTCGATTATGAAATTTATGAAAAAGATATTATGGGTAGTTTATTCACATACAGGCTTTAAACCTGTCACAAGTTTTCCAAATAGTCAACGGGTTGATGTCAATCCAAACGGTTCATTTAAGGATTTTACTAATATACGACAATGAGAAGCTTATTTATTTGTCTAATAGGTGTCTTTTTTTTGAGTTCATGTATTAATGAAGATAAAATTACATCAAATAGTTTTAAAGACGTGGATGGGGTATTGTATTATGAAAAGCCAGAAACGGGTTCAGTAGTTTATGCTGTTTTTTTACCATTTGCGAAAAAGAACGCTAAATTTAATCCTGCAAGGTTCGACTTTAATGATTATAAGAATGGAATAAAATTTGGCACGGCCAATGGCTTAATTAAAGATAAACTGTATTCGGTTAAGCATCAAAGGTTTATATTGAAGAGTAATGGGGGCGATCATGTAGTTTATCTATTGTCTAATGTCAGAATATATTTTCATATTGATACGCCAACTTATCAAGAAGAGAATGTTATCGAAAAAGATTTACGACTTGATACACTAGTATATATGAATAAATATCTAAAGTTCAAATATAACGTTAGTTGGATTACAATAGACAGTATTAAAGCCAACTAAAAATGATACATTCAATATAATTATGGGGCAAGGTTCTATGATCCCGTAGTAGGCCGCTGGAATGTGGTCGATCCGTTAGCGGAAACAGTCGAAGATGGTCGCCATATAATTTTAATGTAACAGTACAATAAATATGAGAGCCTTAAATATTTACTTATTAAATGTGTGTTTGTTTATAGTCCTTTTTGTGGTCTATTATATTATTGGCTTTTTATTAGGGTATGGATCTAATGATAATTATGTAGCAAATTCGTGGTTGCTGTATTTAGGCGTTATGATCATACATTTGGTGATAAATCTTTTGTTTATATCTAAGCCTAAAAGCATCGCAGTAAATCATTTTATTTTAAGTTCTATCTTAATATTGTCACTCTATGGCATCGTAGCTTACATATTCCGCTAGTTACTAGCCCAATGTGTTACCCCTAATGCATCGGCCACTTTAGCGGCAGTGTCAATTGAGGGCTTGATCTCATCCCTTTCATATTTGCCAATAATATCACCGGAGGTACCCACTGCTTTTCTTAAGTCGCCCTGGGTCATCTTTTTTTGCTTGCATGCGTATGTTATTTTCCTTAGTGATACGCTCCAAACTGCAAAGCAGATCTGAACGTTTGTTTACGGGCAGGAATGACATTGAAAACTTGAAGAACACCTTGCTGCACTTGAACTATGCCCTTAGAAAGCTCAAACCGAAAGTAAAGCATGCGGTACAGATCCGCCAGAGCGTGATCACTGAATGGTTGAAAGAAAAGGACTTAAGGACGGTTCAGGATATGGCCGGGCACCGGTATGTAAGTTCTACGGAACGTTACCAGACCACCAATCTGAAAGACCACTCTTGACTTGACGATTAGGAGGAAACCGATTCCAGCTGTTTGGATCCTGCATACTCAGAAGGCGTCATGCTGAACTGTTTAAGAAAGGATCTTCCAAATTGAGCCTGGGAATTAAAGCCTGTCATGGAAGCTATCTTCTGGATCTTATGGTTACCTTCTACCAACAGTTCTGCTGCGCGTTTAAGCCGGGTAATATTAATGAGCTCATGTGGTGAAAGATTAGAAATAGCTTTAATTTTCCGGTATAAGGTTGGCCTGCTCATATTCATAATATCGGCTAGTCGGTCTACGTCCAGTGATTTATTATCTATATTTTTATGGATAGCCTCGTATAGCGCTTCCAGAAATGCTTCGTCCGCCTTATTGTAAGCCATGTTTTTGATGTGTACAAGCGGGGAGCTCGCAAAATAATTTTTAATCTTGTCTCTACCTGCAAGTAAATTGGAGATTTGAATGAGCAAATGATCTGGAGAAAACGGTTTCTCCAGATAAGCATCGGCACCAACCTCTAGCCCCTCTATTTTTGCCTGTAAGGTACTTTTGGCAGTAAGCAATATGATTGGTATATGTGCATATTCAAGATCTTCTTTAATGGCCTTACATAATGCAATTCCATCTAAAATCGGCATCATTATATCACTTATAATCAGGTGAATAGATTTTTTGTGTAGAATGTCCAGTGCTTCTTCTCCATTTTCTGCCTGCAATACCACAAAATTTCTGAATAGTTTATCGGCAATGAATGTCCTGATCTCTGTATTGTCTTCCACTATTAATATGGTCGGGCAATTGGCAATATCTTTTTTGTGTGTAGTACTTGTTGTCACAGGCTCTGTTGCTTTCGTACTCAACTGAAACTCTTGTTCATGACGTAGGGGCAAGGTTAATATAAATGTGTTGTATTTTTTGCCCTCATTTCTGAGCTGTAGGGTCCCCTCATGTAGTTCGGAAAGTGAACGTGCTAGGGCTAGGCCAATTCCTGTTCCTCTTTCCGACACAGCATTAGTCATTCTGAAGAAAGGTTCAAAGATCTTTTCGTATACGCTTTCTGGTAAAAGGTTACCATCACTGGTCACGTTAACAATAAAATTCTTCTCATTGGCAATCAGTTGAATAATAATTTCACTTCGGCAATATTTTACCGCATTGTCAATCAGATTACTGAATATCTTATTTAAGGCTTCCGGATCGGCATAAGCATATAATGGTACCTGTGGTAAATCGATGGTTAATTCCAATTTTTTATGCGCAATGGCTGTCTTATACCTGGAGCAATTTTCTTTTAGAATTTCATTGATGTTTACATTCACAAAGTTGAGTTTAAAGCCACGGGTCTCTGTTTTTCTAAAGCCTAACAATTGATCGGTAAGTGCTATCAAACGGTTGGTATTCTTTTCCATCGTCATCAGATTTTCCTTTACCAAAGGAAGGTTTTCAGCATGACGGATAACCTCTTCTAATGGGCCTTTGATTAGGGTCAAAGGTGTTTTTATTTCATGGGTAACATAGGTGAAGAACTCAATCTTCGCTTGATACAGTTCCGACTCCTTTTTAAACTCCCAGCGCTCAATTTTTCTTTTATTTTTATCGCTAATCCAGCGGTGATAGTACTTTATTCCATAATATATGGCTGTTACCATGATAATAAAGTAAAGGAGGTAGGCTACCGGGCTTGCCCAGTAAGGGGGGCTGATGATAATTTCGATGGAGGTTACATTTGGGTTCCAGATACCACTACTATTTGTTGCTTTTACTTTGAATGTATACGTACCCGGAGATAGATCTGTAAAATATACTTTTCGATTTGTTTTGAGATAGGTCCAGTTTTTATCCAGGCCTTCCATGGTATACATATACTCGGTCATCTCCGGAGCTGTAAATCCCAATGCAGCAAAATCGAGACTAAATGTGGATTGGTGGTGCTTAAGTTTCAGCTGACTGGTGAAATTGATGGATTGGACTAAAGGAGATTGTTTTTGACCAATCTGCAATTCCTTGTTGTTTACCTGGAAACCGGTAATGTAAATTGGGGGAACAAATTCATTTTGTGTAAACTGTTCAGGCAAAAAGCTGATGAGGCCTTTAACACTTCCAAAGTACATCTTACCTTCTTTATCTATAAATGCGGAACTGTAGTTGAACTGGTCACTTAATAAGCCGTTGGATTTGGTATATGATTTTATTTTTTTATCTGGACTAAAACTGACTAATCCCCCTGAAGTACTGATCCATAGGTTCTTTTTTTTATCCTCCAGAATTCTATAGAATATATTGCTTTGAAAACCATTTTTACTACCATATCTGGTGAAATTCTTATCTTTTTCATTGAACTGGTTTAAGCCATTTTCTGTTGCTACCCATATGTTTCCTCTACTGTCCTGGTATATGCTGTTTATAGAGTTGCTACTTAAGCTTTTTGCATTGTTTTCTTCAAATTTATAAGAACCTGATTTTCTATCCTGTTTATTATAAACATACAGACCTTCTCTTAATGAACCTGCCCACACATTGCCTGAATTGTCTTCCATTAAATATTGATAATGCAAATTTCCTGGTACTTCATTAAGCAAACTAAAATCGTCACTGGTTTTGTTATACCGATACAAGCCATAAGAGGTCCCAATTAAGATCTCTCCTGATTTAGTTTTTAGTATAGATTCAATAAAATTGCTTTTCATTTGATTCGGAGCTATTCCGGCCTGGTAATGTCTGATTACCTTATTGCTGTGAATGTCCATTACGTCCATTCCATGTTCAAAAGTCCCGATCCAAAGCTCATTATCTGTAACCATCAGGCCATGAATATTGGAATGGCTGATGCTTGTTTTGCTTTCACTTGGTTTAAAATACTGAAATATCCCAGTTTTAGGGTTTAGTTTGTTCAAACCGGCGTCTTCAGTACCAATCCAGAGGTCTCCGTTTTTGTCGCTACATATTTCTTTCACGGCATAACCGCTCAGGCTGTTGCTAGAAGATTGAGGGAAGAATTTATCAAAAGAGGTGAACTCTTTTGCATAATAATTCACTCCTCCAAAATAGGTTCCTGCAAAGATACCTCCTTCTTTATCCTTACAGAGCGTATATACGGCATTATCGGAAATTGAATAGGGATCGTTAAATTTATTCCGCAGATTTTTATATTGACCGGTTTTTAGGTTGTAAATGAACAATCCGGATTCAGTAGCTATCCAATATTCATCATTTCCGCTAGCAATAAAATCTCTTGCATAAATAGCAGTCTGGTCTTCGTTGTAAGTTAAAAGTTCTTTATAGGTTAAAGTTTTTAAGTCGAATATTTTGATGCCTTGATTGGATGTGCCGATAAGTAGAAAACCTTTATTTGTATCGTATATCTTTTCTATCCAGTTCGATATCGCGGGTTTTGACTTGTTAAAAACATTGTAATTTACAAAAGACTCCGTTTGAGGTATATATTGTTGGATAAAGCCATCAATGGAGGCTACCCAAATTTCATCCTTTGAATTTATACTGATGGAGGAGACTAGCGAATGAGGCCTATTTTGGTAGGTGATGGTTTCCTTAGTTGTTTCGTTATACTGATGAAGTACAAACCCTGCAATATACCATATATTGCCCTTACTGTCCACACGCGCATCTCGGACTTCTTTCCCTTTTGATGCGGTAACTAAGCTAAAACTTTCCTGAAGTGGGTTGTATTTATATAAGCCAGCGAGTGTGCCTATCCAGATAATCTGATCTTTATCTTCATATAAGCTTTGTATAAAATTGTTGCCTATACTTCCAGGATCATCCGGGTCGTTCCTGAAAATTTTGAAGGTATACCCATCAAATCTGTTTAAGCCATCCTTTGTGCCAAACCACAGAAATCCTTTCTTGTCTTGCAAACTGCAAATAACAGAGTTATAGGATAAGCCATTTTCCACCTGGTAATGCTTAAAAGTATATGACTGACCTTGAGCTACATTCGAAATGCCAAGTAGCAGGAACAGTACAAAGAAAAGTTGAGTTAGTTTGATATACATATTTGGTTAGGAGTGGTTGTCTTAAAGATAACCTAAAACCCAGATAAACGAATGTTAAATTTGACTTTAATGTGAATAAGCCAATAATTGATGCATTTTGATACAAATTGCACAACAATTGATCAGTATGCTCAAATGTTAATGCTTCATTTAGTACATCAAACAACCTAAACCAAATTAAACTGTATCAGTATGAGAAAAACCGACTACAAGCGGAGGCTTTATATGCGTGTTATTTTAGGCGGCCTGTTGTTAGCGATAGCTAACTTAGCAGATGCCAGCGCATCTGAATATTCCGTAGAAAAAGCCAGATTGAATGGTAAGACAATTACCCCCAAGCCTCTTGATGAAAATTATGGGGTACGAAAAGTTGAAATTAGGGGTACTGTTTCCGACTCGACAGGAGTTTTGCCGGGCGTTTATGTAAGAGTAAAGGGAAAAGAAAGCAATGGGACCTCTACAGATATGAGTGGTAAATATATTCTGGATGTTCCTGATGGAAATGTAACTCTCATTTTTAGTATTATCGGGTACGTAACCCAAGAGATTTCTGTTAAGGGTAAAGAAGTGATTAATGTATCAATGAAATCGTCTCCCAACAGTTTAAATGATGTTGTGGTGGTGGGTTTTGGTACACAAAAAAGAACTGAGGTGGTTGGTGCAATTACCACCATTAATCCCGGAGAATTAAAGGTGCCATCCTCTAATCTTACCACCGCATTGGCTGGACGTTTATCAGGTGTAATCGCTTATCAGCGAAGCGGAGAACCAGGGGCTGATAATGCTGACTTCTTCATACGTGGTATCACTTCTTTTGGTACTGGTAAAGTTGATCCGCTGATTCTAATAGATGGGGTGGAAATGACGATAACTGATATGGCACGTTTACAGACTGATGATATTGAAAGTTTTTCTGTTATGAAAGATGCGACCTCTACGGCTGTTTATGGTGCCAGGGGTGCGAATGGGGTAGTGTTGATCAACACAAAAAGAGGTAAAGAGGGGAGAACAAATATAGCTTTCCGGGTTGAAAACTCTATCTCGAAAAATACGGAGAATATAGAGCTTGCTGATCCGGTAAGTTATATGGAGATGTATAATGAAGCAGTGTTGGCCAGGAACCCTTTTGGCGATAAATATTATTCGCAGGAAAAGATTGATGCAACGGTAGAAGGATTAAATCCACTTATTTATCCCGCGATTGACTGGAGAAAGGAGATGTTTAAGAATTATACTATGAACCAGAGGTATAACTTAAATGTAAGAGGTGGGAGTAAATCTGCACGTTATTATGTCGCAGCTTCTTTAGCCAATGATAACGGTATGTTAAAGGTTGATAAGCGCAATAATTTTAACAATAACATTAACCTCAAGACCTATACTTTGCGTTCAAATGTTGATATGGACCTGACTAAGACCACTAAGTTAATGGTTAACCTGAACGGAAATTTTGATGATTATAATGGCCCGATCGAAAGTGGTACGGACATATATAAGAAAGTGATTCGGTCCAATCCAGTTGATTTCCCTGCTTATTGGCCAATTGATGAAGCGCACAGTTTTGTACAACACATTATGTTTGGCATGCCTGCTGATATTAATAAGGGCTTTTTAAATCCCTATGCAGATATGGTTAAAGGATATAAAGATTATAGCCGATCATTAATGATGGCACAAGTAGAGTTAAAACAAGGATTGAGTGCTTTAACACAGGGACTAAATTTTCGCCTGATGATAAATACCAAACGAATTGCTTTTTTTGATGTCACCAGATTTTATAATCCATTTTTTTATAGGTTGACTAGCTTTGATCGTATTACACAGGATTATTCAGTACAGATAAACAATGAAACAACTGGTACAGAATATTTGAACTATGACGAACCGTCCAAAATATTAACCTCTGAACTTTATATGGAATCTGCCCTAAATTATGGTAGGACCTTTGGAACGAAACATGATTTGAGCGGCCTGTTGATTATGACCAAACGTCAGGCACTTAGTGTAAATTCATCAACTGAAAATCCAACTTTACAATTGTCGCTACCATCCAGAAATATGGGTATATCTGGTCGGGCTACTTATATGTATGACAAACGTTTTGCTGCAGAGTTTAATTTTGGATACAATGGGTCTGAAAGATTTCATGAAAGTAAACGATGGGGCTTCTTCCCATCTGCCGGGATAGCTTGGACCATTTCTAATGAGTCGTTCATGAAGCCTTATGAGCGTATTTTTAACAACTTAAAGGTTAGGGCTACTTATGGTTTGGTAGGTAATGATTGGATAGGACCACGTGCTGACCGATTTTTTTACCTGTCGGAGGTATTAATGGATGATCCTTTAAGGGGTGCCAGATTTGGCCAGGAACGGGGAAATTATTTGAATGGGATTAGTGTTAAGCGTTATTCAAATACAGATATTACCTGGGAAACTTCCTATAAATCGAACCTAGGCATTGAGATTGGTTTGTTTAATAAGTTAAATATTCTGGCCGACTTTTATACTGAAAAACGAACCAACATTTTAATGACCCGAGGTGATATTCCTACAACAATGGGACTGTCGTCACCTGTTCGCGCTAATGTTGGCGAGGCTACCGGAAAAGGAATGGATATCTCTATGGATTATTCACATTCTTTCGCTAATAGAATGTGGTTACAGGTAAGAGGAAATTTTACTTTGGCAAAGAGCAATGTGACAATATATGAAGAACCGGAGTATGTAAAAGAGTATTGGAAATCGCGCGTAGGTTATTCTATTTCACAACAATTTGCTTACATCGCTGAAAGATTGTTTATAGATGCTGAGGATGTAGCCAATAACCCACCACAGAATTTTGGTGGTAGAAATGTTGCGGGCGATATTAAATATAAGGATGTTAATCGGGACGGACAGATTACTGTCTTAGATCAAGTACCAATAGGCAGGCCAACTACTCCGGAAATTGTGTATGGAGGAGGTTTTTCAATGGGCGTAAAGAACTTCGATTTTTCTATGTTCTTTCAGGGAGCAGCGAGTGAGTCTTTTTGGATTAGTCCGGCCAATGTTCAGCCTTTTGATGGCGGAAAGCAGGTGCTTAAGGCATTTGCAGATAGCCACTGGACAGAAGAAACTCCTGATTTGCAGGCATTGTACCCGAGGCTAAATACAGCATACTCTTATAATAACAATCAGCTAAGTTCCTGGTGGTTGAGAAATGGGGCCTTTATCCGCCTGAAAAACGCTGAATTTGGCTATACCATACCAAAAACGCTTTCGCATAAATTAAAGCTTCAGAACCTAAGGATGTATGTAAATGGCGCAAATTTGCTGCTGTTGAGCAACTTCAAATTATGGGATGTAGAAATGGGGGGTAATGGCTTAGGCTATCCCTTACAAAGAGTATACAATGCGGGTTTAACGGTAACTTTTTAATACTATTCAGATGAAATTTAACAAACAAACAATAATAATTTTACTCATCCTGGCTAGTCCGGCTCTTTCATGTAAAAAGTATCTGGATGTAGTCCCTGATAATATAGCGACCATTGAGTATGCTTTCAGGATGCGCACTACTGCAAAAAAATATTTATATACCTGTTATTCTTATATCCCGAATCAGGCCGATATTAGTTCCGGTTTTATGTTTACCGGCGATGATATGTGGTACCCGTCTTACCCAAATGGAAGCGCACCTTGGGAAATAGCCAGAGGTTCACAAAATATAAATTCACCATATTTGGATTATTGGAATGGAGCTGGAGCAAATAAACCCATGTGGCGTGGGTTAAGGGAATGTAATATCTTTTTAGAAAATGTAGAACTGGTACCGGATTTAGACTCCATTGAAAAAGAGCAGTGGATTGCCGAGGTGAAATTCTTAAAAGCATATTATCACTTTTTCTTGATGACACTTTACGGCCCGATTCCGGTGATACGTAACAATCTTTCCATAGCCGCTGGTGTAGATGACGTTAAAGTCACACGTAGGTCGGTTGATGAAGTCGTAGACTATATAGTGGAACTGCTGGATGAGGCTAGTGAAGGTCTTCCTAATGCGGTACAAGATCCAATGGCTGAAAATGGAAGGATAACTTTACCCATTGCAAAAGCGTTAAAGGCAAAAGTATTAGTATACGCTGCAAGTCCTTTGTTTAATGGTAATCCTGACTATAGTGGATTTATAAATAAAGATGGGACACAATTGTTCAGTCAGACTTCTAGTCCAGAAAAATGGCAGAAAGCTGCTAACGCGTGCAAAGAAGCAATCGATCTATGTGAATCTTTAGGTTATGAGTTGTATAAATTCACTTTAACTAACCAAACGCTTGCTATTTCAGAAGAAACAAAAATTCAGATGAACGTCCGTAACTCATTTACCGAAAGGTGGAATAGTGAAGTGATCTGGGCCGACCCCAATAGCTATACAGCAACAATTCAAAATCAATCTACGCCGAGATATGATCTTTCTGTATTTGGAAATTCTATAATTCGTGGTAATTGGGGCGTTCCGCTTAAAGTAGTTAGTCAATTTTATACAAAGAATGGATTGCCGATTAATGAAGATAAGACTTGGAGTTACTCTTCGCGTTTTAATCTCCGTACGGCAACAGTAGCGGATAAATATTGCATCAAACCAGACTACGTTACCGCTGCGTTTAATTTCGATCGTGAGCCAAGGTTTTATGCTACTTTTGGTTTCGATGGTGGTATCTGGTATGGACAAGGGAAGTACGACGACAATGATACCTATGTACTTCAATGTAAAGTTGGACAGCCTGCAGGTAAAACAAATCCTACGGGGTTTGCAGCTTCAGGGTACTATCCTAAGAAATACGTTTACTATACCAATATAGCCTCTACAACGGCGAATACCAATACAATAACAGATTACCCTTGGGTATTGATGCGCTTATCTGACCTATATCTATTATATGCTGAAGCAATTAATGAGGCTGAAGGCCCTGCTAATGGTGAGGCTTATAAATACTTAAATTTGATCAGGGAAAGGGCTGGTATACCAACAGTTGAGGATGCCTGGACCAACTTTTCTACTAATCCGTCAAAGTTTACCTCAAAAGAGGGGCTAAGGGATATCATTCATAGAGAAAGATATATTGAACTGGCTTTAGAGGGGCATCGGAGATGGGATGTACGTCGTTGGAAAGAAGCTCCAGTGGAACTCACTAAACCTATAACGGGCTGGGATGTGGATCAGGAAACCAGTGCGGCTTATTATAGGGAAAAAGTGATTTTCAGGCCAACATTTACCTTGAAAGACTATTTCTGGCCGATAAGGGAATATGATCTGATCATTAATAAAAACCTGGTTCAAAATCCAGGATGGTAAGTGTAAAAATCAACAGATAATTTTAGAAATTATTAATAACATAGTTATGAATAGAATAAAATGGATCAGCTTAAGCTTATTGCTGCTATTGGGTGCCTGCAGCAAAAGTGATAAGATTATTCAGCCGGAAAATACAGGAACTAAACCAGGAATTTTGAGCAATATCTCTGTAGAAAACACACCCGGTGGGGCTAAGATAACCTATTTGCTACCCAAGAACGAGGACATGTTATATGTACAAGCTATTTTTTCTTCTAGAAATGGTGAAGAACGTACAACCAAGGCTTCTTTGTATACAAATTTTGTTGAACTGGAAGGCTTTGCTGATACCAAGGAATACAATGTGACTTTGTATGCGGTAAATCGGTCAGAAAACCGATCGGAACCTGTGAATGTTAAAATACACCCTTTACCACCTCCCATCGAGACCGTTTTTAATTCTTTGGTGGTAAAAGAGGATTTTGGCGGAATTAACATGAATTTTTTGAACGAAGGGGAGGATGAATTTGTATTTAGCACTCAAATTATGGGACCGGTTGGGAAATTGGTTACCTATGATAAATTGTATACAAAAGCTAAAACGAGAGATTATTCTGTAAGAGGCTTAGCTGCGGAACCAACCGAATTCTTTATCTCGGTTAAAGATAAATGGGGAAACCTTTCTGATACCTTAAAAACTACCCTAACCCCGATTTATGAAGAGATGGTTAGTAAAACAAATCCAAAATGGGTAGCCATGAATTATCCAAACGATTCACAGATACCTAAGACTTCTCCACAACCGATAGAAAAGATATGGGATGGCGTTTGGACAACTAATACTTCGTTTTTCATTGGGAAAGAACCGCCGCAAAACCCACTTCCTAATTGGTTTACCATTAATATGGGTAAACAGTATCAGCTAAGTAGGATGAAAATGTATCAGTATACCTTAACAAATTATGCATATACGCTTGGTAATCCTGAAGTTTTTGAAATATGGGGTAGTAATAATCCAACACCAGACGGAGCTTGGGATAATTGGGAATTATTAATGACATGCACTTCTATAAAACCCTCTGGAAGTTTGGGCTCAGCAAAAACAGCAGAAGATGTGGCTTACGCAGCTGCGGGAGAGGATTTTGCATTCCCATATGGTACACCGCCAGTTCAGTATATTCGTTTTAAGACGAATAGAACTTGGGGGAGGGCAGATAACCTATTATTAGCAGAATTGACTTTTTGGGGTGGCAAATAATTTAAACATAATGAATTACGTGAATTTAAAAAAACTTGAAATGAAAATACATATTCAATTTAAGGCCATCTTTCAATGGACTATTGCAGTACTGCTATTTGCAGGGCTGGCATCCTGCTCTAAAGTAGATGTATCAGATCCCTTTGTAAAAGATGGAGAATTTACCTATCCGGCCAAAGCAGATTCTGTACTGGCAAGAGGGGGGAAAAACAGGTTGGAATTGTCCTGGTTACTGATCTCGGATCCTAAGATTACGAAATACAAAGTTTTCTGGAACAACCGTAAGGATTCTATTGTAGAGAACGTGGTAAGGACCAGTAGCGTGGATACGGTTAGGATCATGTTTAACAATTGGGAAGAGGGTACTTATAATTTCGAAATTTACACCTACGATAAGCATGGAAATAGTTCTGTTAGGGCGCAAGTGGTGGGTAGAGTTTATGGTGATTTTTATCAAAATTCAATACTTACCAGAACTTTTAGAACTGTAAATAAAGTTGTAACAAATCATTATCAGATCAATTGGATGGAAGCTGAACCAGAATTTTATTCAGCTGAAGTGGAGTATAAAGGATCTGATGGGCGAATAAATAAAGTGGTAACCATGGCTGCTGATATACGAACTGAGCTGCTAGATTTTCCGAATTGGGGTGGTGAATTTTCCTATACTGCGAAATTTTTGCCTGAACCTAAGGCATTGGATACTTTTTATACCAAAGCGACCGATTACAAGCTGCCTGAATTTAGCTGGCACAATTACTCGCTTATCTTTGGTCATTTTGGAGACCTGATGGTTCAGGATCAGAATAATGACTTGTTTAAATTTAAAAAGAACACAGACGGAACCTTTAGTGACGGCCAAGTGGCTTATCAGGGATTGAATGCCAGAGTCGCAATTAGTCATAAAAATGATATCATATTTATTTCTAATAAGGCAGATCAGCTTAATCAGCTCATGCGTTCTATTGCTCCAGTGGGTAAAGATCTTGCTTCTCCCACACAAATTGGGACAAGCTGGACCTTTGCTACGCTTATGTCTTTGCCAAACGGTTTATTGGTACGAAGAGGGTCTACAAGTCCCGACTACGGAAAATTCACTTATTATCCATTTAATCCGGCAGGAAATGGAAGCTTTCCAGGGCCGAATAAAGCAGCGTTTGGAAGTGGTTATGAGGTTTATGATCTTATGATTTATTTAACATCAGGCGTAATAATAGCCAAAAAGCCGAATGGTGAAGTTTACCTGATGACATGCAATGCATTGGGTGTGACTGGCGTACCTGTACAAATAGCCACGGGTTGGACTGATGTAGATTATATAGGTCCTATGGACAATTCTATTCTTGTGAGAAAGACAAATGATGAGTTGTGGATTTATCCAATGAACGGAACTGCTTTGGGAACTGGAAGACTGCTGGTTGCTGACATTGATTAATTCTATTTATTAAGACACTTAGTAACCCCGTATTCAATCAATTTAAATAAATAAGAAAATGAAAATATTTGTTATTGCCTCATTGTTTCTTTTATCATTGAGCTACGGAAAAAGGAAGGAATTGCCAGATAAACCTAGGGTTAAGCGGCATATTGTATGGGATAAAACTACGCTTAAAAGGGTGTCCGCTTCGGTTTCAGTTGCAAATTATAGTGGGTATGGAAGGATTGTTCAGTTAAAGGATGAGTCGTTGCTGGCTATATATGAGACCAACGGAAATATTGTTTGCGTTAAAAGTACAGACGTTGGTTCAAGCTGGTCTGCACCTGTTATTGTGGCTACACGTATAAAAGGAACGAATATGACCGTCCCTGATATTTTGGTCCTTGCAGATCAGTCTATTTTAGTTTGCTACAACGCAAGACCATATGATATTTCGCCTTCCAGAAAATTTGGTATCCGCACTAAGAAAAGTTATGATGGGGGAAAAACATGGGAAGATGAGAAGTTATGCTATGAGGCTGGCTATCTGTTTAAAGATGGCTGTTGGGAGCCGTCTGCAGTGCAATTGCCGAACGGAGAGGTACAACTATATTTTGCCAATGAAGGACCTTATACGAGCTCGAATGAACAGAATATTTCTATGCTACGATCGGCTGATAATGGTTTGACCTGGACTACAACTCCTGAAGTGGTAAGTTTTAGGCCAGGGAGAAGAGATGGGATGCCAGTCCCTTTGTTATTAAACAATAAAAAGGATATTGTTTTTGCAATTGAAGACAACGGCTTTACAACTTTTAAACCTTACATCATCAGGAATTCGATCAAAAAAAACTGGGGCCAAACAGTTGGAGCTACCAGTGCGGATAGAACCTATGCCCTGGCAGAGAAGATTGGAGACCACATTTATGCTGGTGCTCCATATTTAAGACAATTGAAAACCGGCGAAACCATACTTTCTTACCAGGGAACGGAGGGTAGAAGCAATAGAATGGGGAATGCCGAGATGAAAGTGGTGATTGGTGATAAACATGCTCGTAATTTTAAAGGAAAAACGACCCCGTTCACTGTGCCAGCTAATAAATCTTGTTTGTGGAGTAGCCTTACCGTTTTAAAAGACAACACGATCATTGCAGTGACCACTACAAGTGCCTATTCCAGAAATACAGAAGTCTGGATGATAAAAGGACGTTTGGTAGAGGATGATGCTGCCGGTACTTTGTAATAAATTATAACAATCAAGAATAAATTAAAACACAATTACTAACAAATGAAAGATTTAAAAACCTACCTATCACTGTTGCTACTTGCGCTGATGCTCCAGGCTTGTGCACAAACCCATCAGAAACCTAGAGAAATATGGACGGTAGAAAAAGCTAATAAATGGTATGAGCAGTGGGGATGGCTGCGGGGAGCCGATTTTATTCCAAGTACAGCAATAAACCAGTTGGAAATGTGGCAAAAGGAAACTTTTGATGCTGCAACAATAGATCGGGAATTGGGCTTTGCTGAGGGTATAGGAATGAACTCTATGCGGGTGTACTTGCACCATGCAGCATGGCAACAAGACCGGGAAGGTTTTAAGAGTCGGGTAAAGACTTATTTGGATATTGCCGATAAGCATCACATTTCTACGCTATTTGTGCTCTTTGACGATTGCTGGAACCCTACCTTTAAAACAGGAACACAGCCTGCACCTAAGCCCGGCATCCATAATTCGGGATGGGTTAGGGATCCGGGAGATCTTTATTATCAGGATTCTACACTTGTTGACACACTGGAAGTGTATGTAAAAGACATATTGACCAGCTTTAAAGATGACAAGCGTATTGTGCTTTGGGACTTATACAATGAACCTGGCAATTCGGGTTACGATAATAAAAGTATGGATCTGCTTAAAAAGGTGTTTGAATGGGGACGTACCGTTAATCCGAGTCAACCACTTTCTGTTGGAGTATGGAAACGTGAGTTGAAAGAATTGTCTGAATATCAGGTACAAAATTCTGACATCACCACCTACCACAATTATGGCGATTCAAAAGACCACCAGTTCTGGATAGACTCCTTGAGAAGTGTATCTAAACGACCGCTAATTTGTACTGAATATATGGCTAGAAGTAGGAACAGCCTGTTTAGTAACATTATGCCCATCCTTAAAAAAGAAAATATTGGGGCTTATAACTGGGGGCTGGTAGCGGGTAAAACCAATACCAAATATGCCTGGGATACCCCTATGCCGGATGGTAAAGAACCTAAGGTCTGGTTTCATGATATATTTAATCAGGATGGCAGTCCTTATAAACAGGCCGAAGTCGATTCGATTAAATTACTGACCGGGAAGTAAAAGATTCGCCTAAACCTAAAACTAAATTAAACGATATGCGTATACCAAAACAACTCCAAAAAATTATTCTGATGTTATTTTTTCCATTGATTGCCCTGAGCTGTGGTAAGGATGAAAAAACGGAAGTGGAAAAAAAGGAAAAGGGTATAGTTAACCCTGTGCTAAACATTAACTTTCCTGATCCAACAGTGATCAAGGTGGGCGATAGCTATTATGCTTATGGCACCAATATTTCTCATTCAAACAAGAGTTATAATGTCCCTGTTGCGATATCTACAGACTTAAAGACATGGCGGCTGGTTGCGGATGCCTTACCGAAAAAACCAGATTGGGCAACTAAGGATTTCTGGGCTCCCCATGTACTGTTTGATAGTAAGTTGAACAAATATGTATTGTTTTATTCGGGAGAGTTGGGTACTAATACTGGAAAATGTATTGGGGTAGCTTTTTCTAGCAAGCCGGAAGGCCCTTTTGTTGACGCTGGTGAGCCGATTATTAGAGGGACAGGTTTTACTACCATTGACCCCTTTGTATTTATTGATCCGAAAACAAATAAGAAACTAATGTACTGGGGCTCTGCAGAAAGGCCTATTAAAGTTCAGGAACTGAGTGATGATTGGAAATCGTTGTTGCCAGGTACTACGGCCAAGGATGTGATACCCACAAGTAAAGAAGCAAAATATGACCGTTTAATAGAAGGAGCGTGGGTGGATTATCATGATGGAAAGTATTACATGTATTACTCTGGTGACAATTGTTGTGGGTTAGGTGCCAGTTATGCAGTTTTGGTTGCCCGTTCTGATGATGCTTTTGGTCCCTTTGAAAGATATGGTGAAGCGAATGGTACAGGGAGTAGTGTTATTCTTGAAAAAGACAGTAAGTGGATGGCACCCGGACACAATTCCATTTTTCGTGATGGGAATGGAACAGCATATATAGCCTATCATGCTTTACCCGTTAATCAGACTACAGGAAAGGCAATTGGGACGGCCAGAAACATGCTCATTAATAAAATTGAATATGTTAATGGCTGGCCCAAGGTGATCAAATAATTATATCAACTATAATAAAGCTTATAGATACCCCTGTCGGGTACGTTTTGTCGAAAATTAAGCCAATATTAATGTCAATCATAGACAATAATTAAATAACATATACAAATGAAGAAACTAATAGGCTTATGCTTAATGCTGTTGACAATGGGTGTCAGTGGCCAGGAAAAAAGTTTATATCTATATCAGGTTGATCCTCTTGAAAAAGTATTAAAAGATCGTATCTATTTTAGGGATCAGGTTGATACAATTGCAGTAGCGAGAGGAGAGACGGCAACCGTACAGATTGTATTAAAAACCAATAAGGAATTAATAGGTGTCAGTGCAGACGTTGCTAATATAAGTAATGGAACCTCTAAGCTTCAAGGGCGTACGGGATGGATTGGGTATGTAAGGGCGGGAAGAAAGTATAGCCCCACTTCGAAAGATCTATTACGTTCCGCTTCCGATTTTTTTCCTGATCCTATACTAACAGATACGATATTGAATCTGCAACAGGGAGAAATTGAGCCACTATGGATTACAATACCAATTCCTTTAAGTGCTAAACCTGGGTTGTATAAGGGTTTGGTTATTATTAAGGGACTAGCCAACAAAAAAAAGGAGCAATATAAAAAGGAATTTTATATTCGGGTTTACCCTGTTAATATAGCGAAGACCTCTTTGTTGGTTAGTAACTGGTCTGCTCATTATAGTACCATTACTTTGAGTTATTTAAATAATAATAAGCCGGTTGATCGGTATAGTCCATTGTACTGGGAGCTTATTCAAAAACACGCTGAGATCATGGCATCACATGGTCAAAATGTCCATCGAATTTACCCTGTGTGGAACACTACATTTGATTACAAAGATGGGAAGTACAGTTTTGATTTTAGTAATTTCGATAAAGAAGCTGAAATCTTTGATAAGGTTGGAGCCTTAGAACGTATTGAAGGAGGGCATCTTGGTTGGCGTTCTGGAGGATGGGATGATCCTTATTTTGTAGAGGTACCTGTTCCAGATACTGAGGAGAATAAAAAATTACTCAAGAGCCCATCGCCACTCGATGTTGTGAATGGCATGCGTTTGGTGAAATTGCCACTCGAAGATACCCGTACCAAGGAATTTTTGGACCAGTTTTTACCAGCATTGAAAGTTCATTTAGAGAAAAAAGGCTGGCTCGATCGCTATATGCAACATATCGCTGATGAACCTGTGTCTAAAAATGCCGCTTCTTATGTAGGCATTAGTAATTACGTTAAAAAACATTTGCCTGGCGTAAAAATCATCGATGCGGTGTTAACGTCAAAAGAGTTGAGAGGAGGAATTGATGTATGGGTACCTGTACTAGATGTGTTTCATAAGGACTATAAGTTTTATCAGGAATTGCAGAAAGAAGGTAAGGAAATCTGGTTTTATACCTGCGTAGGTCCTAGGGGTAATTATGCAAATCGATTTATCGAATTACCTTTAATTCAAACCCGGTATCTCCATTGGATCAATTATAAGTATAACGCAATAGGGTATCTGCATTGGGGACTCAATTACTGGGGCGGACCAAATGCCTTATATGATGACGCATCTCGAGATGGCGGTAAGCTACCTGCTGGAGATCACAGTATTATCTATCCAGGCTATCGTAAATTATATAGTTCAATTCGTTTTGAAGCCATGCGTGATGGAATATATGATTATGAACTGCTAAAGATGGTAGAAAAAAAGAATAGTGAAAAAGCAAAGAGCTTTGTAAATTCGATTATCCTAAATTTCGATAACTATGATGGGAGTATCTCCTATTTTAGAAAAATAAGGAAACAAATGCTCCAATTTTTAAGTATTTAGGGAAAAAGAGGATCATTAATAAATAAATTGTGGATAGCATGTGTTTACTTGCCTCTATTTATTAAAAGATATTGTATATGAGAGTGTTTAGTTGTAGAATTTCGTTTCTTGCCGTACTGTTTTTCGCCATTAGTTGCGGCTCACTCCGAAATGATAAAAGGAATTTGATTTCCGTCAATTCTCACAAAAACGAAAAAGGTGATACAAAAACCAAAGAATGGGGAGCAGTACGAGCGGGAATACTTGATAGCCTGCAGCTGGTTATGGGAAAATTACCAAATATGAACGGATTACCAGCAATGAACGTTCAATATAGAGATAGTTTACATACGGAATTATATACTCGTTATACGATTAGTTTTAATCCTGCAGTGAATGAACAGGTGACAAGTTATCTTTATATTCCTGTTCAAAAAGAACCAAGCCGAAAATATCCCGCTATGCTTGTTCTCCATGGAACCGGTGCATTAGGGAAAAGATTGGTTGACGGAGAGAGTACACTTGCTAATCGAGCACAAGCTAAAGAGTTGGCTGAACGGGGGTATGTTGTTATTGCCCCCGATTACCCAAGCTTTGGTGAGCAGCAAAGTTACAATTTCCAGTCGGATCGGTATGAATCGGGGACGATGAAAGGTGTATTTAATCATATTCGTTGTTTAGATTTTTTAACTGAACTTGATTATGTTGATCAAAATCGCTTAGGCGTATTAGGGCATTCTCTTGGAGGTCATAATGCAATGTTTTTAGGCGCTTTTGATGAACGAGTTAAAGTCGTTGTCAGTAGTTCAGGCTGGACATTATTTGATTATTATAATGTTGGTGATGCTTATGGTGGACGACTCGGACCTTGGGCGCAAGACCGTTATATGCCCTATATTAGCACTAAGTATGAATTGGATGGTCGTAAAATTCCATTTGATTTCGATGATGTTATTGTGGCGATCGCACCGAGGGCATTTTTTTCTAATTCACCATTAAATGACAGTAATTTTGATGTTGCAGGAGTAAGGAAAGGGATCGAAAATGCAAGAGAAGTTTATAAATCTTTTAATGCAGAGGACAAGCTGCAAGTTCGATATCCTGACGCGGAACATGATTTCCCAACGCAGACTCGTAAAGAGGCTTATGAATTCATTGATAGGATTCTTCTTCATACACCTAATCAACATCATATTGAGTAAAAATTGGATTTCCTTTTAAATTACTAAGCTTTCTATAAAAGAGATCAATGCATTGGTATAACATTACAGTCAGCATAATAATATTTTTGCACCGCCATTGGATTTATAATTCAGTGGCGGTGTTGTATTTTAACTATTATGGTAGAACTTTGTAAGATGTTTCGTTTGTTGTTTATAGTGTTAGCTTTCAATTAAACATTAAATTTATAAGGAAATAGAATCCTTCAACAATGGTTGAAGGATTCATTTAATCCAATTGAAAAATATTTTAACCGATGTGGGCCTTAAGCACTTGACCTATGTTGTTACGCAATTAATGGCCATATATGATGTGGATACGAGACAGATTGCTCTCAATCACTGTATTTAGCGCAGTTAGCAACATAAAAAAATAAAAATTGATGAACCATTTAAAACCCTTTGTACTCAGCTTTTTCCTGCTTTTAGGCATGCTTGATGGATTTGCCCAAAATTATCAGCTATTAGCCGAAGATGCAGCATGGTGTTGGTATTCCGATCCGAGGGCAATTTATCACGCAGGGAAAAATAAGAAGGTCTTTTTTGGTTATATCAACGGCAAAGGCGATGTGATGATTGGCGAGAGGGATCAGCGTAGTGCAAAGGTTTCAAATTATACCCTACACGAAAAATTGCAGGTTGATGATCATAATGTACCTTCTATCCTGAATTTGCCTGATGGAAAGCTCATGGTTTTTTATACCGAACATAACGGACGCTTTTTTATCAGGAAAAGTAAATATCCTGAAGATATTAGTGCGTGGGAAGATGAAAGGGTCATCCCTTTTGGCGGCACGAAGATTACCTATAGCCATCCCATCATGCTAAAATCGGAGAACAATCGGATCTTTATGTTCTGGAGGGGTTCAGATTGGCGACCGACACTGTCATACAGCGATGACCTAGGTGAAACTTGGAGCAAAAGTATCCCTTTAATCGATAATAAGAATATAAAGAATAGACCTTATCTTAAAGTCTGTTCAGATGGAAAGTCGCGGATCGATTTTGCTTTTACCGATGGACACCCGGCCACCGAACCAACTAATTCCTTATATCACATGTATTATCAAAAAGGTAATTTTTATCAAAGTGACGGTAAATTTATCAAAACAATAAATCAATTGCCTGTTGAGAAAAAGGAAGCGACACTGGTTTACGATGCAGCCATCAGTAAAGCGAGATCGTGGATTTCAGATATTGCGCTTGACAGAAATCATAGGCCAATTATGGTTTATACCCGCTATCCGACAGAGAACGACCATCGTTACCATTACGCGAAATGGGATGGTAAACAATGGCATGATGAAGAACTGACGAATGCCGGCCCATCTATGTGCGTTGTGCCAGAAGGAGTGAAGAATACTGAACCCTTTTATGCGGGAGGGATTGCTCTGGACCACCAAAATCCGTCAAATGTTTATTTTTCAAAAAAATATGGCGAATTCTTCGAAATGGAGCATTGGATCACTAAAAACAACAAATGGCGCTCGGAACGCCTTACAAAAAACAGTGCGGAAAATAACTATCGCCCAGTTGTAGTCAGCGGCGCACCAAAGGGAAAATCAATTGTACTTTGGATGACTGGCCACTATCAACATTACACCAAATTTGATACAGATTTAAGAATTAATATTTTACATAGATAACCTATTATCCTATTGTTATGAAGAGATTTTGTCTATTCTTTTTAATGCTTATTCAATATCAGGCATTTACACAAACTATTGAAACACCAATGAAATGGTGGAATCCTGCCAAGCATAATACTCCGGTATTGGCAGGGCAAGAATGGCCACAGGAAGTTGGCAATTATTACGATCGTTTTCCGGCAAGGGCCGAAAAATTGATTAGGCAGGAAGTATGGGCGCTTTCTCGTAATGCAGCTGGATTAAAAATTAGCTTTAAAACAAATTCAAAACACATAAAGGTAAGATATACGGTAGTGGCAAGAAATTATGCAATGGATCATTTTCCAGCAACCGGAAGATCCGGCGTAGACCTATATGCCGCAAATTTGGATGGAACTTGGGCATGGGCGCCAGGGAAATATAAATTCGCAGATACGATTACTTATGATTTTAATAACCTCAACTTGGACCAAGATCAATATAGAGATGGCCGTACTTATACTTTGTTTCTTCCAATATACAACACTGTCAAATGGTTAGAAATAGGGGTGGAAGAAGGAAATCAATTTGTACCTCTTGCTGCCACGAAAGAAAAACCTATTGTAGTGTATGGAACATCTATAGCTCAGGGTGGATGTGCCTCTAGACCGGGAATGGCATGGACTGCTATTTTAGAACGAAACTTACATATTCCAGTCACCAACCTTGCATTTTCTGGTAACGGGCGCTTAGAAAAAGAAGTGATAGATTTGGTGAATGAAATTGATGCCCGTGTTTTTGTACTTGATTGTTTGCCCAACTTGAGTGTGTCCAACGATAGTTCGGCACAGGTAGTAAAAAATAAAATCATTTCTTCGGTGAAAACGCTGAAAGCCAAGCATCCGAATACGCCTATCCTGTTGGTAGAGCATTCCGGATTCACTGAAAATCGCATGAATAGCACTAGGAGTAAAGGTATAAATGCATTGAACCAAACCTCCCGAGAAGCTTATGCGCTATTACAAAAGGAAGGTATAAAAGGAGTATATGTACTTCCTGCCAATCAGATTAATATGGGAACAGATGGTACGGTTGATGGCAGTCACCCCACTGATCTTGGTATGTTGAGGTATGCAGAGGGCTATGAAAAAGTGCTGAAGAAAATATTGAACGATTTGTCGTACCGAAAGCGGTGACGGGTATGGGAATAATCTACACAGTATTTGTATTTTAAGTTACGAGTAAACGCTGAGTGATCTAAGGATGACACTTGACTGAAGCATCGATTTTAATAATTTTTATCCTACTTTAGTGATCAAATGAATGCCGATAAAAAGAAATTATATTCTAATGAAAAAGACTATTCCCTTATTCTGTTTCTTGTGCTTTTTGACTATATCATGCTTTTCAAAAAAAATCGATTCGATACCGAAGTACCTGAATTCTCCGCAAACTGTTGCAGATTATAAAAACACCAAGCTGATTATTACTGATCAATCACAAAATAGAATTGCCCGAATAGATCTTAAAACACAGTCGATAATTTGGGAATGGAAAGCAGCAACAGGTGTACCAGAAAATAAAGTGGCCTGGTTTAATAATATCAGTGAAGGTAAACTGGTTTATAATGGAAAATACATGCTGATTACTGCATCTGGTGGCGGAGTTGCCCTGGTTCGTATATCTGACAAAGCTACTGTTTTCTATGCCTACGTAGGAGGAAATACGCATTCCGCAGAGCTGCTTCCAGATGGTAACATTGTGGCGGCATCAAGTACCGGAAAACGTTTGACATTGATTCATACAGATTTGAATAGTTTCCCCGATAATGTATACACGAAAACCATCGTCTTAGACGATGCACATAATGTGGTATGGGATAAGCAGCGACAAGTATTATGGTCTGCCGGAACCAATAAACTATTTGCCTATACATATAACTTTAACTGTAAAGAACCTGATCTGATCCTTAAAGAAACCATCACCTTACCTGAAAGTGGTTGCCACGATCTTTTTCCTGTATATGGAGAGGATGCCCTATGGCTTTCTACCAGTTATAAAGCATGGAAAGTAGATATGAAAACAAAAGTGGTTAAAGAGATGGCTGCAATTAAGCGCATTAAGAGCCTGGACTCTGGTCCGAAAGGATATCCGGTAATTATCCTTCAGGCAATAGATACTGGAAAGAAATGGTATGACGATAAAGTTCAGGATTTAACAAATAAAACGATCTTTCAGATGCCCGGCTTAAAAATGTACAAAGCACGGTGGGAGCTGAACAATGACTTCAGTTATCCTGAAAATGATGACATAAAAGCCTGTAACTAAATCACTGCCTTGATTTTATGCAGCTGCCTGACGATTATATTTTTGCTTGTAATCCATCGGTGACATCCCTGTTGACTTCTTAAAAGCGGTTCTAAAAGCTTTTACATCTGAATAACCTACATCGTACATCACCTCATTTATATTTTTCGAAGTGTTTTCAAGCTGTTTCTTGGCAGCTTCGACTTTTACCCTTTGAATGTACACTGCCGGTGAATTATTCGTAGCCTTTTTAAAACGCCTTTCAAAATGGCGCTTACCAATGGCGAACTTGTCCGCGAGAATATCTACAGATAGTTTATTTGCAAAGTGTTTTTCAATAAATTCCTGAGCCTGCTTTATCGGTTCATCTTCATGTTTTTTCTGTCCGTTAAACATTACAAATATTGATTGACTTTGACGATCAATTTCAATAGCGAAATATTTGGCTGTCATAATAGATATTTCCCTACCAGCATATTTCTCAATGATATGTAACATAAGATTCAAATATGAGGTTGCACCACCACTGGAATAAAGTCCCTCAATCTCTGTAATGATGCTGCCTTCTGTTATGGATACTTTCGGAAACATTGACCTGAACTCATCTGCAGAAAACCAGTGGGTAGAACATGATTTTCCATCTAGCAAGCCAGTCGAGGCCAACAGAAATGCCCCCAGACAAAAAGATGCCACTTCTGCACCTTTGTTATATTGGTTAACAATCCATGGAATAAAAGCAGCATTAAGATCAATTGCCGATTGCATATCACCCGATAATGCGGGGATAATGATAAGATCTGTTTTTTCAAGATTCGAAACTGTTCTGTCAGTTTTTACTGAAATGATGCCGTTACAAAGGGTAACTTCTTCAGTTAAACCCAACAAGTGAACGTCAAATGCCGGTTCTTTTCCTGCGCTTATCAAAAACTGGTTGACAGCCGTAAAGATGGATCGGGGATCAAATATTGTAGATGGAACGGCTTCATAAGGTACTAAAATCGATATATGTTTCATATGGCTTTTATTGAAATGAACATGTGTTGGATTTTCTATCTCTCAAATTTAAAAAATTACAAGATAACATCTTATAGACAATTGAATTTGACTGTAGAAAAAACAGCTTCAAGGGCGTAATAACCAATCAATATTGTGAATGAAAATAAATACAATGTTGGCTCTTTCTTTATACCTTTGGCATCAATTGTTTCCTCATCATTATTATTCATATGATGAGTTTATGGCAAATTCACCAACAAGCTGAAAAACCATTATTAGAATATACATTGATACTGCCCATTTATTCACCGCTAGAGGAATTTCAAAAAAACATATTCTTCAATTTGAAAATAAGTATGGTTTGCCTATAATAACCAATTTATATTCTTTTTTTTACGATCATTCTAAATAATAACTATTTAATTTTATGCATAGTAATTCTACAATTACCAATCATAACGCTCATCATATTTATTTTATGCAATGTCCTTATCCTATGTGGATATTTGATTCAGGTAGTTTAAAGTTCCTTGAGGTAAATCAGGCTGCAATTACTCAATATGGTTATACTAAAGAACAATTTTTAAGTATGAGTATATTGGATATCAGACCAGCTGAGGACAAGGACTCAATAATTGGTATCGTTAATCAGAGTAAAAAAACAAAAAAACCATATCAATATAACCATCGTCATATAAAAAATAATGGAGATTTAATTCAGGTAAATATTGCAAGTAACTTTATCGAGTTTGAAGAGAGGGCTGCTAGAATTGTAATAGTTTTTGATATTACCGAGGTTTTAAAAGTGAAAGAAAGACTTGATTTAAGTGATAGACGATTAAAATCTCTATTGCAGCAGTCGACAGAATTAATAGCGATAATCAATAGTGATTTCAATTTCACCTTTATTGGAGCGAGCTCTTTAAGTATACTCGGAATATCTCCTGAGATTCTAATAGGTAAAAATGTATTGGAATTTGTCCATGATGACGACAAGAATAGAATAGTAAAAGAAATTGCTGCAATTCAACAGATAAAATTCTATACTATTTCACCCTTTCGATTTAAGACTATCCATGGTGATTGGCGATGGTTAGAAGTAAAGATTACTAATTCATTATATGATAAGGCTATAAGCGGTGTGGTATGCAACGCAATAGATATAACCGATAGAATGCTGGAAGTTAACAGACGGATGCAGGAAGAAAAGTGGTCAAAAATTCTAGAATCAGTAGTGATTAATACTTTAGATGGTGTAATGATAACAGATGCAGATTATGAAAATGGAACATCTATTATTTATGTCAATCGAGCCCTCTTAGATCTTTCTGGATATAGCCGTAGTGAGCTTATAGGTATGAGTCCGACTATTTTTCATGCAAAAAATCTTGATCAGCCTGGATTAAAGATACTTGGCCAAGCATTAAAAGAGGAGACCTCATGCAGAGTTGAACTAGCTAATTATACCAAATCAGGAATGGAATACCATATTTGCATTACCATATCACCTGTGTATGATGATAATGGAGTGGTAACACATTGGATATCCATTCAGCAAGATATTACCAGATATAAGAATGAAATTCTGGAGCTTAAGGCTGAACTTAAACGATTGGACAAACAAAATTCTAGTAAGTACGATCTCAATTAAATATCCTTAGATTAAGGCGATTGGGAAATACTAAGTCTTTATATTTTCTAGAAAAGCATTGAAGATTAGTTTGGGAATTATAAAATATTAATAATAAGTGTTTTTCGCGCTTTCTACTTGTTTAATAGCTTCCAGGAGCTTTTCTTGACAAACAGGTAAGGTTGGAAACCAGGGAGCTGTCATAAATCCAAGTAGTCTTTCTGGATTAATATGCTTCTTACTATAGGCTACTGTTCCTGCCATATTAACATTATTACTCCAATTACTACCAGTGGGAACCTGATCATAACCGGCTGCTTCTAATTTATCATAAAATTCTACATATACTTTTAGGGTAGTATTAATTTTAGATAGATCAAAAGCTGATGCATAATACCAATTACTTTGGAGAACTGATTTTGGCATATTTTTGAAGAAACTTTCCGGATTATGCCATCCATAATCAGACCATACCCATGAACGAACCCCTTTTTTTTCTACTTCATTGATGTAGAAAAAGAGATCATGCCACCATAGGTCATGTTGGCGGATTACAGAATAATCATAGGATTTTTGATGTGATGCTGTTTCTTCATCCATTCCTAAATGGAAATAACGAGGTGTGTCAAATATTTCGATCACTTCGCTGATTAAATCACGACATACACTATAGTATTTTTCAGTTGAAACCATTCTTGAATACTCGCCAAGCCAGGCATCGTGTGCGGTCGCAAAATTCAATTTGGGTATAGGTTCTAATCCAAGTTTACGAATCTTTACAAGTTCCGCTCTTAACTTATCCACAGACCATGCATTTTTTACAGCAATTTCCGGATGACTATTATATTTTATCCCATCTCCTAGATCAATGATCACCATATTCATACCGCTATCTGCCATTTGCCTTAACACCGTATTCCATACAACTTCATCAAAAACTAATGATGATCTATAGCCTCTCAAACCCCAGGCCACAGCATCCATTGGTGTTTTAGGAATGTAGTTATCCTTGTGAATTTCGTTTTCCCGGATATCAGGCCACTTATCAGCTTTAATATAGGGGTGATCCTCCCACATATTTGAACCTAAATGTACCAAGTTTGCCCATATTAATTTTGAATCCTTGGTTGCTGTTGCTGGATAAATTTTATTTTGGGGAAACGCTACTGATGGAATACTAGAAATAAGACCAGCTGAAGCTGCAAGTTTTATAAAATCTCTTC
>JBEBUV010000040.1:0-32076 GCA_040393085.1 Pedobacter hiemivivus
TTTAGAGAATTATGTTGCAATTGTATGTATTTGAAATCGATTCTCCAAGAAAAATATGAAATTGTTTATAATTATTTTAATGAAAAGTTTTGAAAATCCCCGAAAATCATCTTGAAAATTAACATCTTTGTAGCCAAAATTTACCCTCAGATGAATAAAAAACAGCTATTTGAACAGATCAAAACTAAGAAATCATTTTTGTGTGTAGGTCTAGATCCAGTAATGGAGAATATACCGAAACATTTGTTCAAATATGATAATCCGGTACTGGAGTTCAATAAACAGATCATTGATGCAACCAAAGATCTTTGTGTGGCTTACAAACCAAACACTGCTTTTTATGAGTCGATGGGATTGCAGGGATGGGAGAGTTTAATCAAAACCTGGGAATACATTCCACAAGATATATTTACAATCGCTGATGCTAAAAGAGGTGATATAGGAAATACATCTGCCATGTATGCTGATGCTTTCTTTAACCAGGAAAAGTCGGGAATGAGTTTTGATGCAATTACTGTTGCTCCTTATATGGGGAAAGATTCCGTAGGGCCGTTTTTAAATTATGCCGATAAATGGGTTATTTTACTGGCTTTAACTTCTAATGCTGGACATAGCGATTTTCAACTTCACCAGACACCAGATGGTAAATTGTATGAGGAAGTGATTAGAATTTCTTCGCAATGGGCAAATAGTGATCAATTGATGTATGTTGTTGGTGCTACCAGAGGTGCAGAGTTTGAAAATATAAGAAGACTGGCTCCTAATAACTTTTTACTGGTGCCGGGAGTTGGTGCTCAGGGCGGAAGTATGGCCGACGTTTGTCAATATGGCTTAAATAGTGAATGTGGTTTGCTGATCAACTCTGCAAGATCTATTATCTATGCGAGTAAGGGCGAAGATTTTGCTGAAAAGGCGAGGGAGGAAGCGCTAAAATTGCAACAGGAGATGGAGCAGATCTTAGTAGCTGCTCAATTGGTATGACCCGAAAAATTGATATAAAGCTAATTCTGGCACTAACAGGTGTAGCTCTAATATGGGGTACGACCTATCTAGGTATTAGGGTAGCCGTAGAAACTATACCGCCTTGGTTTGTCGCAGCAATTAGACAAACTATTGCAACAGTTGTATTATTGATTATTCTTTTAAGAAAGAATGAGTTGGCGTGGAAAGGATGGGGACATGCAAAACGGCAGGTAATTTTATCATCATTGATGATTGTTGGTGCTAATGGATTAACAACAGTCGCAGAGCAAACCGTACCTAGCGGATTAACATCCTTATTAACTTCTCTCAGTCCACTTTTTGTATTCCTGGGCTGCGTTGTTATTGGCTTACAAAAACCAAGTCTCAAAGGTTTTGCAGGTGTTTTAATTGGTTTTCTTGGTGTAGCATTTATTTTTAGGGAGGGTTTAAGTGAATTGCTGGATCCTAATTATAAAACGGGAGTTATGTTTCTGTGTTTTGCTGTATCAGGTTGGACAATAGGTACTATTTATATAAAAAAGAACAATCAAAAGACTGATAATATATTCCTGGATCTTTTTTATCAGTTCGCCTTTTCTGCTATAGTTCAGTTTATACTTGCTCTTATTTTTTCTAAGGATACCGAAGTTACTGATTGGAGTGTAACTAGCATGATGGCAGTTGCTTATCTGGCTATATTTGGTTCTGTTATTGCTTTTTTCTGTTATCATTATGCTTTGAAAAAAGTCAGCGCCTCAGAAGTTTCTATACTCAATTACTTCAATACCGTGATTGCTTTGTTTTTGGGATGGCTTATTTTAAATGAAGTGATCACCGTTGATATACTTATTGCAACGGTACTTATTATCATTGGGGTTTTCATCACCAACTATAAAAGTACAAAACATTAGCCTAAACTGTGGAGCAGTTGCTCCCTTTGAGTTAAATTCACAGGAATGGATTTTAACGAGGACTTTTTGCAATTTATATGGCAGTTTAGACTATTTAATTCAGCAAAGCTTATTTGTAGTAATGGTGAAGAGCTACAGGTATTGCATCCTGGTATTTTAAATAAGCATGCGGGGCCCGATTTCAGTGATGCAAGATTGATTATTGATCAGGTAACCTGGGTTGGACATATTGAAATTCATCTTAAATCATCAGATTGGCTATTACATGGGCATCAGCACAATACATTTTATGATGGGGTTATTTTACATGTGGTTTATAAACATGACAGCCCTATATACCGTACAGATGGTAGTTTAGTACCTGTATTGGTCCTCGATGGCTTGTTCCTGGATCAGGTGATAAAAAATTATGGGTTGCTAATAGCAAATGCAAATTACTTCCCATGCGAAAGTCTTATAGGTACTTTGGATCAGATTCACATTTATTCCTTCTTATCGAGAATTGTTGTTGAACGCTATGAGCAAAAAGCAGAAGAGGTATTTGAAAAACTCAAAAATAATTGTGGTGATTGGGAGCAAGTATTTTACTGCTTTCTGGCCAGAAATTTTGGTTTTAAAGTCAATGCTGTTCCATTTGAATTACTTGCTGTTATTACGCCACTTCATATTCTATCTAAGCACAAAGATAATGCATTACAAATAGAAGCACTTTTGTTTGGGCAAGCGGGTTTTTTGGAACAAGAGTTCTCCGAGGACTATCCGTTACAATTACAAAGAGAATATTTATTCTTAAAAAAGAAATATCGACTTGTTCCTATGAATGCAGCTATATGGAAGTTTTTAAGGATGCGTCCACAAAACTTTCCTACGGTAAGGCTTGCTCAGTTTGCTGCTTTAATTGTAAAGTCAAGTCAGCTGTTTTCAAAAGTATTAAATGTAGATTTAATGGCTGATTTGTATCCCATTTTTAATGATTTACCTGTAAACGAGTATTGGCTTACACATTACCATTTTAATAAAATAACCAAGCAGGTTATAGTACAACCCGGTAAATCAAGTATAGAAAACATCATCATCAATTCGGTATGCTTATTTTTATTCAGTTATGGAAAATATACAGATCAGTCTATATTGATAGATCGTGCGTTCGATTTCTTGGAAAGGATTCCCGCAGAACGTAATATTATTGTAAATCAATACCGTTGTGCTGGGGTAGAAGTTCCCAATGCATTAACTTCGCAGGCCTTACTTCAATTAAATAAATGCTATTGCAATGAAAAAAAATGTTTAAATTGTACTATAGGTTTGAAAATCTTAAAAAAATAAAATGTTCCAACAGATAGTTACTTTTTTTGAAAAACGGAGTTTTGGTGTATGCACTTATCTTGCAGAACGGTTAAATATCTCGATTAGTAAAATCAGGTTATTTTTTATTTATGCTTCTTTTCTTGCTGTAGGATTCCCCATTATATTTTATATACTGGCAGCTTTGGTTTTAGATGTAAGGCATTATATTAAAAAGATCAGATTGTGGGTTTGGGACGTTTAGTTAAACGCTCAATATATCTGCAATTTCATTAAATCCTTTTTCAAGAGCTAGATCAGCAGGTATTTTGCCGTCATCCGTTTTTACATCCACTTCGGCATCATGCTCAAGTAGTAGTATAATTAGTTCAATATTACCTAGTTGTGCTGCAGCATGAAGTGGAGTGAAGCCTGCCTGTTGCATGACATTTACATTTGCTCCTGCATTAATCAGCATTTTAGTAATGTTAACATTTCCAGATGCAACTGCAGAGTGAATAGGGAAAACATTAAAGCCATTTTGTGCCGCTGTATTGACATGAGCGCCTCTGGAAATTAATAACTTAACTATTTCTTCATTGTCAAAGTAGGCGGCTAAACCAAGTGCGGTAAAGCCATCTTTTGAAAAACTGTTTATAGAGGCTGGGTTGCGCTCGGTTAGAAAATCTGTTTCTTCCAATTTACCTAGGGCTGAGGCTTCAAACAAGTTAATTTGTTTAGCAAAATTGGCAATTAGTCCTGCTATTTGAGGTTTTTTATAATAACATGCCAATAAAATCGGCGATATGCCATGGCTGGTATCTTTACTGGCCTGACTGGGGTTTTGTGTTAAATAATCAAAAATATCCTGTCTGTTACCTGTTTCAATTAATGTTTCAAGATCCACCATCGTTACTGTTAAATTTCGGCTAAAATTGAGTAAATAATTTAATATAGGCAAATGAGCTTAATTTTTTAAATTGAGTTCATGAATGTTTACGCAATTTATCTAAGTTTGTTAATTATTAAAATCAGTAAATAAAGATGTCGGTAAGGGGAAATCAATTTAAGTCTAATTCATTCAAAAATGAGGCGGGAGATAAGAAAAGCTCAAGGTCAACTGGTCCCAAACCATTCAAAGAAAGAATAGATATTTTGCCTCGTCTAAATTTTGATGACGGGAGGTTTTTTAAGATCATAGGGCTTGTATTCCTGATCTTGTCACTTTATTTTCTTATTGCATTTACCTCGTATCTGTTTACCTGGCAAGAAGATTACAGTTATGTCATAGATGCGAACGGGGGATGGGATAACCTATTTAAAACTTATGAGGAGCTGCAGCAGGTAAATATACCGCCAGTGGTACAAAACTGGCTTGGTAAGATAGGTGCATTACTTTCACATCAATTTATTTATGAATGGTTCGGATTAGCTTCTTTTCTGTTTGTTTTTGTGTTTTTTGTAATTGGTTATCGTCTTTTGTTCAAAGTGAAGATATTTTCAATTGAAAAAACATTGGGCTATAGCTTGTTCTTTTTATTGTTTCTGTCGCTAACATTTGGTTTTGCTCATGCATTTTTCACCAATACACCACATTATATAGAGGGTGAGTTCGGATACTGGACTAATAAGTTGTTAGTCGCTCAAATTGGAATAGCAGGAGTAGGAGGCTTAATTGCTTTCTTAGGACTAACAGTATTGATTATTGCTTATAACATAGATTTTAAAATTCCAACGCGTACTAAAAGAGCAAATACAGCAGACGATTTGGATTTCGTACCCGATGTTCCTGAAAATGTAGAACTGGAAAATGAAGTGAGGTCGGAGCCTATAGAGTTTACACTGAATGATAAATTGGGCAGTCAGCGCAAACGTGAGCAGAATATTGTAATTACACCATCTAGGTTTGAAGAAAAGGAAGTAGAAGAGATCATTCCTGAATTTACACCTGCTGTAAATGTAATGACACCGCCACCGGCAAAGGTTACACCACCATTGGAGACGGTTCCAATAAAAATTGAACCGGAGTTAACCATTGAGAAGACTGAGGAAGAGAAGAAATCAGACGAACTTGTAGAACAGTTTGGTACTTATGATCCTACCTTAGACCTTTCAAGTTATGTATATCCAACTCTTGATTTATTAGATGATCATGGCTCTAATAAAATATCAGTAGATGCTGATGAGCTTGAAGCCAACAAGAATAAAATTGTAGAGACACTTAATCATTACAATATCGAGATTGATAAGATCAAGGCAACTATAGGTCCAACAGTAACGCTTTATGAAATTATTCCTGCCCCAGGGGTACGTATATCGAAAATCAAGAATCTTGAAGATGATATAGCGTTAAGTCTTGCCGCTTTAGGTATTCGTATTATAGCGCCCATGCCTGGTAAAGGGACAATTGGTATTGAGGTGCCTAATTTGCATCCAGAAATGGTTTCTATGCGTAGTATACTGAATACAGAAAAGTTTCAGCAAACAACTATGGAATTACCAATTGCCATGGGTAAAACCATTTCCAATGAAGTTTATATTGGCGATTTAGCTAAAATGCCTCACTTATTGGTTGCAGGGGCTACTGGTCAGGGTAAATCGGTTGGTATTAACTCTATTCTGGTTTCTTTACTTTACAAAAAGCATCCTTCCCAGCTTAAATTTGTACTTGTTGATCCGAAAAAAGTAGAGCTTACATTATTTAATAAAATTGAGCGCCACTTTTTGGCTAAACTTCCGGGAGAAGCAGATGCTATTATTACCGACACTAAAAAGGTAATTCATACTTTGCAATCGCTTTGTATAGAGATGGATCAACGTTACGATCTGTTAAAAGATGCACAGGTAAGAAACTTAAAGGAATACAATGAGAAGTTTGTTAAACGCAAGCTAAATCCTAATAACTCACATAGATTCCTTCCTTATATTGTATTGATTGTGGATGAGTTTGCAGATTTAATGATGACTGCAGGTAAGGAGGTGGAGCAACCAATTGCTCGTTTGGCACAGTTAGCCCGTGCGGTAGGTATTCACTTGGTTCTTGCAACACAGCGTCCATCCGTAAATATTATTACAGGTACTATTAAAGCCAACTTCCCGGCTAGATTAGCCTTTAGGGTATTGTCTAAAATTGACTCAAGGACTATTCTTGATAGCGGCGGTGCCGATCAGCTGATTGGTCGTGGGGATATGCTTTTATCGACGGGAAACGATCTGATCAGGTTGCAATGTGCTTTTGTGGATACCCCTGAGGTTGATCGTATTTCTGAGTTTATCGGTAATCAAAGAGGCTATCCAGAGGCTTACCAATTGCCTGAATACATTGATGAGGCTGCCGAGAATGCAAAAGCAGACTTCGATGCTTCTGATAGGGATTCTATGTTTGAAGATGCTGCCCGACTAATCGTTATGCATCAGCAAGGTTCTACTTCTTTAATTCAGCGGAAATTGAAATTGGGTTATAATAGAGCAGGACGTATCATTGATCAGTTGGAGGCTTCAGGTGTTGTTGGACCATTCGAAGGAAGCAAGGCGAGAGAAGTATTAATTCCTGATGAGTATGCTTTGGAACAGTTCTTGAACAACCTTGACAACAAATGAAATTAAAAGATAGGATGATGAAGAAACTATTGTTGCTGCTGGTAGCTGCTATTGGGCTTTTACCTACTGTAAATGCACAGACTGATGCCAAGGCGAAGACCATATTGAATGAAGTAAGTAAAAAATATCGCTCTTATAATATTGTTAAGGCCGACTTCTCTTTACTGATAGAAAATAAGCAGGCGAATGCTAATGATACGCAGCAAGGTACTTTATATGTAAAAGCCAATGCAAATAAATATAAAGTAAGCATGACTGGTCAGGATATGATTAGTGATGGCAAAACGCTTTGGACTTATTTAAAGGAAGAAAAAGAAGTGCAGGTTACAGATGTGAATACGAATGATGAAGCATTAAATCCGGCCAAAATATTTACCATTTATGAAAAGGGTTTTAAATATTTATATACAGGAGATAAAAAGGTAGGGACTAAAGTTTATCAGATTATAGATCTGACACCTACAGATATCAATAAATCATATTTTAAAATACGTTTAACCATCGATAAGACTGCAAAGCAAATCGCTAGTGCATTAATATTTGAAAAGAACGGTAATAAGTATACTTATAATGTGAAGACATTTGTAGCCAATGCTAAAGTGCCCGAATCTATTTTTACCTTTGATGCGAAGAAATTTCCTGGTGTAGAGGTTGTAGACTTAAGGTAATTTTTCTAAGTTTGGAATACATGCTTGGAACAGATATATTTTGAAGATTACATTTTTAGGTACGGGCACATCTCAGGGCATTCCTGTGATTACATGCAAGTGTGCGGTTTGTCAGTCTCCGGATCATCGTGATAAACGTTTAAGGGTTTCTATTCTGATAGAAACGAATGATAAAACGATTGTGATCGATAGTGGGCCAGATTTCCGTTATCAGATGCTCAGAGCAGGAGTACAGGATTTGGATGCTATATTGTATACCCATGAACATAAAGATCATGTAGCTGGATTGGATGATATTCGTCCGTTCAATTACCTTTTAAAGAAAGATATACATATTTATGCAACAGATAGGGTACAGCATGCGTTGAAACGGGAGTTTTCTTATATCTTTTCAGAAGTTCATTACCCTGGATTGCCTCAAATAGATATACATACAATTAACGATCAGCCATTTTATATTGGTAATACTGAAATTATTCCATTGAATATTATGCATTATAAACTGCCGATTCTTGGTTTTAGGATTGGTGATTTTACGTATATTACTGATGCTAAGACTATTTCGGAGGAGACTTTAGAAAAGGTTAAGGGTTCACGATATCTGGTTGTAAATGCTTTACAGCATGAACAGCATATATCTCATTTCACATTAAATGAAGCGGTTGAGTTTGCTCAAAAGGTTGGAGCAGAGACTACTTATTTCACGCATATCAGTCATAACTTAGGTTTACATGCAGTTGTGGAAAAAGATTTACCATCAAATATCAAATTAGCGTACGATGGGTTGACGATATTATCTGAATAAATATATCTTTGCAACACAAAATACCCAGGTGGCGAAATTGGTAGACGCGCCAGCTTGAGGGGCTGGTGCCGGTAACGGTGTGGGAGTTCGAATCTCCTCTTGGGTACAGTTTTAGAGCGTAAGACCTTGTAAGTTAGATTCTTGCAAGGTTTTTTTTATGCTTCCTTCTTTTCCTCCATATCATCCAATCCCCATACCGCCATTGCATTCAGAACAGGCTGTAATTTCGCACCCGCCGATGTTAACGAATAAGTCACAAATGGGGGAACAACTGGTTCTGCGGTTCTGAGTACTAAATTATCTTCCTGTAACTGCTTTAGATGTTGAATTAACATCTTTTCTGTGATATTAGGAATAGCCCGTCTTAATTCACTATAACGTTTAGGTGCAATGGAAAGCTGATGTAAAATAATGGGTTTCCAATGTCCTCCAATTTTGTTCATTACATAAGTAATAGGACAAGATGAATTCTTCTTGTTGAAATTCTGGGTGGAGTTTTCTTTAATCGCTGTCATAGTTACATACTTTGGGGTAAGTACTTGTATAAAAGTAAGTGCAAATATAACTTTGTATTCAACAATTTAAAATAAATAACTATGAAATTTACAATCACAGGATCACTCGGAAATATCAGTAAACCATTGGCAGAAAATTTAATAGCGGCTGGACATCAGGTAACCATCATCAGCAGCGATGAAGCCAAGGTAAAAGCAATTGAAGCCCTTGGTGCAACAGCTGCAATTGGCTCTGTTGAAGATGTAGCATTTTTAACTAAAGCTTTTTCGGGCAAAGATGCCATCTATACGATGGTTCCACCAAATTTTGGCGCTTCAGATATCAGAGGTTTTATCTCGGAAACAGGTGAAAAATATGCAAAAGCCATTAAGGCATCAGGCGTTAAGCATGTAGTTAACCTAAGTAGTATTGGTGCGCATTTAGACGGCGGAACAGGGCCTATCGCCGGTCTGCACGATGTGGAGCTGACTTATAGCCAATTGGATGGCGTAGCGGTTAAGCATTTGCGTCCTGCATTTTTCTATATCAATTTCTTAGGGAATATTGATATGGTTAAACATGCTGGTGTTTTAGGTTCAAATTATAGCGCAGAAACTCCATTAGTATTGGTACATCCTAATGATATTGCAGCTGTTGCTGCTGAAGAATTACAACATGACTTTACAGGTAAAAGTATACGGTACATAGCCAGTGATGAAAGTACAGCTGGAAATATAGCTAAGGTAATAGGTGAGGCCATCGGTAAACCTGAACTTCCATGGATAGAGTTTAGTGATGAAGATGCCTTACAAGGCATGATGCAAGCTGGTCTACCTGAAGCAATGGCTAAAAGTTATGTAGAAATGGGAGATGCGACCAGAAGCCGCAAACTATATGAAGATTATTTTAATAATAGGCCATCTTCATTCGGAAAAATAAAGCTGGATGATTTTGCAAAAGAATTTGCGCAGGTATATCAATCGGTATAGAAAGCTGCTTTTTGTTCAAAATGCATCAAAAATGACAGATGTCCTGAATACATCTGTCATTTTGTATATAGGTGATTTTTAATTACACACAAACAATTTTTCACTAACATAGGTTATACTAAAAACCACATGCCTATGTTATCTAAAATTATCAGCTCAATCCTCATCCTTATAGCAGTTTTTATGGGCTTTAAACAAGGTTGGGCAATGTTTTCAGGTAAGTCAGATATGCTAGAAATGTTTAGTAAATGGAACATAGGGAAGACTGGAGTAATGATAAATGGTGCAATTACAATGTTAAGTGCGTTGCTTATTATTTTCCCAAGAACATTTATATGGGGTAATTTTTTGATGGCAGCAGGAATTTTGCTCATCATTTGTTTTCAATTGCTAGGTAAAGATTTAAAAGGTGCAGCTATTGAATTACCTTTTCTTTTGTTAAACTTGATAATTATCTACCTGCAACATCCGCTGTCAAAAACTAATTGATATGAAACGAATTAATTTCATTAATACTTACAATTAGACCTGTTTACCAGTTTTGCAATATCCGTAACCCATATTTTACGTCCCTCCGTTTTAATGATCTGTTCAGATTTGAATTCCTTTAATAAACGGATAACGTTTTCTTTAGCAAGACCTGCCATATTTGCCAGGTCACTTCTGGAAATGTTAATCATGGTTTCCTCACCTTCAGGAGTTTCAATCTTTGATTTTTCTCGGATTAAGATCAAGGCTATTGCAAGTCTTTCTGCTGCGGTTCCCTGAGAAAATATAGATATGCTGTTAGCCAGCACACTGTATTCGTGGCTAAGCGCTTTCAACAGCCGATTGGCAAAGGCGGGAGATTGATTTAATAGGTGTAAGAAGTCTTCCTTTGGAATAAATGTAATCTCACTTTCCTCCAAAGTAGCGGCTGAATCAGGGTAACGCTCTTGAGATAACACTGCGTGGTAGCCAATCAGCTCATTCTTATTGGCTACATAGATAATTTGTTCTTTTCCGGCCAAGCCGACCTTGTATTTTTTTACTTTGCCCTTATTGACAAAATATATACCTGATGGCACCATTCCTTCTTTAAAAATGATTTCACCCTTTAAATAGGTCTGCACTCCCTGCTTACTGATCAAAGAATCGTATTCCTCTTCAGAGAGTGCATTGAGAATAGAATTTGTATTAAAGTTCCATTGATCAATCGGGAAAATATCAGATAAGCTCATCAGGTAAATATACCATTAAAGTACTGGTTCTTCTTTTGCCACTGTACGAAGACAGACAAGTGCATAACGTAAACAGCTCCATTGAGTGCTATTTACAGAGAGAGGAGATAAGTCCTCCAGCTTTTCTTCGAGTGCTTTGATGCGGTTATAATGTGGGAATTCTGAATCTATTGTTATGTCTGCCCATTGCGAAATCGCTGCTTCAACTTGTTCGTAATTTTTCATTTCGCTTATTTTTTCAATTATAGCGGAAACATGCTTGTCTAAGATCATGGTATTTCTATTAAAAATTGTGTTATCGTTTAATCAACATTTTCAGATGCTGGTCGAAATCTGTTTCAATAAGTTCGTAACAGATTGGGATTTCATTTTCGCTCACATGGTAGGTTGCCAATCGGGTTCCTACCGGTTTTTCTTCCAGTAACATGTACAGGTAATTGGCGTAATAGTTATAAAGGCTAGGCGAATGTTCAATAGTATTATCAATCCTACCAAAGGAATATAGGTTCTCGGCAAAGGAATTATAAAAGTAAATGCCTGTATAGCTTTCCAGATTTATTTCAGTAAAATCTCCATGTATAAAATGAACATTGTCTAGCCCAGATACTTCCTTAGAATGCTCTGCAGTGATGTGTAGATTCATACGTTGCTCTACGCCATGAAATTCTGAATCGGGGCAGTAATGTGCTGCAGCCAGACAGAATTTACCAACACCACTACCAATGTCCATAACTTTTGAGCCGGGAATAGGAGCCAGAAAATTAGCAGCCCTTTTAACAACAGAAAGTGGAGTCCAATGTACTTTGGATAGTTTTTTTATCCTCGGAGAAAAAAGCTCATCAAATGAATCATCGTTCTGATAGCTTTGAGAGCTTAAAGAATCTATATTCATGATTTCAATACTGACCTGATTATATTTATTATTCAGGGCAAAGTTATACTTTTTTATGTATTGAATGTTGGTATAGTGTCAACACTAAAGCTGATATTTATCAGTTTTCACACTATTTAAACATGATTTTGAAAGTTTAACGAGGAAAGAATCTGGCATCCAGATGTTGTATTAATGAATGCCAGATCTGGATGTTTTACTTTAAGGCGCTGGTATTTAATTCTTTCATAAATCCTTCCAACTCACTTAATGTATAGCCATGACCATCCAAGCTAATAGAATATCTGTCTTTATAAAGATATTTAATAGATGAATTAACACTTTCATTACGCTTGGTGTCCTCCGTTACAGCACGGACTCCATTAATTTCAGTGGTTTTTGTTTTCGTTTCAGCACTTTCTGATTCAGTGTTCATACTTAAAGACAAAGCCAATAAAGAAACCATGGCACTTCCAGTTTCTCCGGCACCATCTATAATTCCAATTTTTATGTACTTATTATCGTCGCCATACTCAGCATCAATAGAGCTTAAACCACCTACAGCAGATAAGCCTCCAGCATTATAGCTTTTTCTTTTTAAACCATTTAGTGTTTCTGGTACAACAGCTTTAAGCTCATCATTAGTTAAGGGCGTAAGCTCTTTTAGTTTTTTAATTTGTTCTTCAACTTTACCTGCAGAACTGGCAACTTTACTAAGGTTGCTGACTTTGTCAAACACACTGCTCGTTTCCGATTTTTGCTCTTCAGTTTTCGAGTTCCCGCAAGAAAGCATAAATAATGCTGCCCCTGCCATCATTGTTTTTTTAAGCATGAGTTATTGTTTAAGTGTTGTCGAAAATAAAGAATAGTCCGCACATTAGTCACACCAAATTTAGATATTCTTCACAAAAAGATTTCTGATTGTGGTTTAGGTCTGAATCAAAAGTGGAAGAGTTATAAAGAAGTACTTATTTTGTAAAAAATGAGGCTTATTTTCTTAACACATAAGCAATAGCAACACCTAACATTAGTAGTCCTATAAATGCGAAAGCAATATTTAAAGAAAACTGATAAGCGATAAAGCCAAGCATGGCAGGACCTGCTAATTGACCGGCATAACCCATGGTACTGATGGCAGGAATAGATATTGTTGCAGGCACATTTTTAATTCTACCGCCCTCACTAAAAAAAACAGGGACAATATTTGCAGCCCCAATTCCTAAAAGGACAAAACCAAGAAGTGATAAAGTTATCCAGGGGCTAAGAATCGCGAGAAAAATACCAGCGGCGGCAATAACCGAACCAGCAACTACCACTGTCTTTCCACTCAAATGAGATACAATCTTATCGCCAAATAAACGCATTGTGGCCATTGCAATAGAAAATGCTGCATACCCAATACCAGCCATTTCTGGATTGATGCCTTTGTTTTCAGTAAGGAATAGAGCACTCCAATCCAGCATTGCTCCTTCAGAAAGGAAAACAGAGAAACACATTAATCCTAAAAAAATGATACTGCCTTTTAACCAGGATATTCCTTTAAGCTTTGTCTGTTTAGGTTCAGTCGAGAACTTTTTAATCAAATCCTTTTCTGTACGGACATCAAAAAGGAATTGATAATTCCAGGAAATAATTACAATTAGTAGAACAGCAATACTAATTGCTGCGGTAATCGGACTTAAACCTAACTTCATTAAAAAACCCAAAATTAATGCTCCAAATAAACCACCAACACTAAATAAACCATGAAGTGATGACATAATTGGTTTTTCTGAATTGTTCTGAACCTGTATGCCATGCGAATTCATAGCCACATCAACAGTGCCAACCGAAGCGCCGAATATAAAAAGTGCCAGTCCCATCCAAATCGGAGAACTGATTACCAACAGTAAAGGAAGTGTAAGCGCCATTATTATAGCAGAGTATCTGATGAGGATACGGGTTCCAAAACGATGTGCAAGTACCCCGCATATAGGCATCATAACAATAGCACCAGCGCCTAGCAATAAAAGTAAGAGCCCAAGATCAGCATTATTAAGGTTCAATCGGTCTTTTGCAAAAGGTACCATTGGTGCCCAACTGGAAATACCCAAACCGCATACTAAAAATATAGCTTTGGTGGCTTTTCTTGCTTTAATTGTTTGTGCTAACATAAGGTCTGATTTGTAATTAACCGCAAAAGTATGCAATAATTTGCGATATTTTGCAAGATAATGCAAGTTGTTAGGTATTTAAAGCTTTCTTATGCTTTTTAACCATTATTGAACGAAATATCTAACTATTATGGACTTTCAAGCAGAATTCTGTAAACTATTATCAGAATACTATAAACAATAGGGTGGCTTGTCGGCTTATCTTTGTATTGTTAAATAAAGATAGGTATGAACAACAATATAGAAACGATATCAATGCCAGTACTAGGGATGACTTGTGCATCATGTGCGGTGAGCGTTGAATCTATTATAGGGGCGCAACCAGGGGTTGATAAAGCAGAGGTTAATTATGCTACTCAGTCGGTTAAGGTAACTTATCATCCGAATGAAATATTGCCTGATGCTTTACAAAAAGCAGTGCAATCCATTGGGTACGACTTGATCCTGGAGCAGGAGGGCGCAAAAGAATTACAGGAAGAAACACAGAAAAACAATTATGAAGCGCTGAAAAAGCGAATGATCTGGTCTGCAATATTGACCATTCCAGTGGTAATTATCGGGATGTTCTTTATGGATATGCCTAAGGGTAATTATTATATGCTGGCTTTAACAACTCCAGTTTTGTTCTTCTTCGGTCGTGTGTTTTTTATCAACGCCTGGAAACAAGCTCAACATGGTAAAGCCAATATGGATACATTGGTGGCTTTAAGTACAGGTATTGCTTATATATTTAGTGTATTCAATACCTTTTATCCAGAGTTTTGGTACAATAAAGGGCTCGAGCCTCATGTTTATTTCGAGGCAGCAGCGGTAATTATTGTGTTTATTATGCTGGGTAAATTGCTCGAAGAAAGAGCAAAGTCGAACACTTCATCAGCCATTAAAAAATTAGTAGGCTTACAACCTAAAACTGTAATTGTAATCACTTCAGATGGTGAAAAGGAAATCGCGGTTGCTGATGTGCAGATCGCAGATCAAATTCTGGTAAGATCAGGAGAAAAGATTCCTGTTGATGGGATGGTATATGAAGGTAATTCGTATGTAGATGAGAGTATGATTACCGGAGAGCCTGTTGCAGTAGCAAAAAAAGAGGGCGACAAAGTATTTGCCGGGACAATAAATCAGAAAGGTAGTTTTAAATTTAAAGCGGAGAAAGTAGGTGGCGAAACCATGCTTGCTCAGATTATAAAATTGGTGCAAGATGCACAAGGATCTAAAGCTCCAGTACAAAAACTGGTAGATAAAGTCGCTGGAATATTTGTACCTATAGTAATGTTAATTGCCATCGTAAGTTTAGGTGCCTGGTTATTATTTGGTGGTGAACATGCCTTTACACAAGGTTTACTTGCCATGGTTACCGTATTGGTGATTGCCTGCCCTTGTGCGTTGGGCCTGGCAACACCAACGGCTATAATGGTGGGTATAGGTAAAGGTGCGGAGAATGGTATCTTGATTAAAGATGCGGAAGCATTGGAACTTGGACATAAAGTAAATGCTGTAATTCTTGATAAAACAGGGACAATTACAGAGGGAAAACCTGAAGTAACACATATAGAATGGGCAAGCCAATTACCTAAAGATCAATCGCAACTTAAGGAAATATTAGTGGCACTGGAGCAAGCTTCAGAACACCCATTGGCAGAAGCAATTGTACGTAAACTGAGAAGTGAAGGCGCAAAAGGTGCTTCAGTTACGGATTTCGAAAGTCTGACCGGCAAAGGGGTGATGGCCATATTTGAAGGAGATAAATACTGGGCAGGAAGCCATAAAATCCTTACTGAACAAAATGTTCATGTAGACGCTGCTTTGCAGAATAGGGTTACCGAATTACAACAACAGGCACAAACAGTGATTTTCTTTACCAATGCTACAGAGGTGCTGGCCATTGTTTCTATTGCAGATCAGATTAAAGCAGGATCAGCCAAAGCTGTTGCTGCCTTAAAGGCTGATGGTATTGAAGTTTATATGCTTACAGGCGATAACCACCATACAGCAGCTTCAGTTGCTGCACAGGTAGGTATAGATCATTATCAAGCCGAAGTTTTACCATCAGATAAATCGGACTTTGTGAAAAAATTACAAGCTGAAGGAAAGGTTGTCGCTATGATCGGTGATGGTATTAACGACAGCCAGGCCTTGGCTCAAGCAGATGTTTCTATTGCCATGGGAAAAGGATCTGATATCGCTATTGATGTAGCAAAAATGACTCTGGTATCTTCAGATTTGCAGCAAGTGCCAAAAGCATTACGCTTATCAAAACTTACGGTAAAAGCAATTCGTCAGAATCTGTTCTGGGCATTTATTTACAACTTAATCGGCATTCCAATTGCAGCAGGATTATTGTATCCAATTAATGGTTTCTTATTGAATCCAATGATTGCAGGTGCAGCAATGGCCTTAAGTTCAGTGTCTGTAGTGAGTAATAGTTTAAGATTAAAATTTGCAAAACTAATGTAAGTCTTATCAAAGGGTGAAAATTGCAAAGCCGAGGTGATTGTGATTTAGCTCAAGAGCAAAATATTACGATTTAACTAATCAAATACAACAATCAATTTTTAATAATTATATCATGGAAACTTTAAAATTCAAAACAAATATCAAATGCAGCGGATGTATCACAACGGTGACTCCATTTTTAAATGACCTGCCGGAAATTGAAAAATGGTCTGTAGATACAGAAAACCCAGAAAAGATCCTTACAGTAGAAGCAAATGATGAGCTGACTGCAGAAACAGTTGTTAAAACGCTTGAAAAAGCTGGTTATGTAGCTTCTGAGGTTTAATCTTAATAGACTGTTAATACGAACAAAAAACAGTATGTTGTAAAAAAAGAGCGGAATTATGTAAAAATACTTCCGCTCTTTTTATAATCTTTGTATATAATGAAAAGAATATTGCTCACCATACTTGCCGTCTTTTATCTGGGACTTTCCAGTGGGGCAACTATGCATTTTCATTACTGTATGGGGGAACTGGTGAGTTGGGGTTTGGAAAAACAAGCTGATAAGCTTTGTGATTTCTGCGGAATGCCAATTAAAGATACCAATAAAAAATCATGCTGTGAAGATATAGAACAACAGGCTAAGGTTGAAAAATCTCAAAAAGCCAGTCAAACGGTGTACAAATTTGAATCCTTTTCTAACGCCATCCTAATCCCCGAATTTTATATTAATTATCAGGTATCTATACCTGTAAAAATTACCAGGGAAGCATTAAGTAATGCACCACCTGAAGGACAGACAGTCCCCGTTTACTTGAAAAACTGTACCTACAGAATATAATACCCTCTTTCTTTTTTTATGCACAGTCGTGCAATTAAAGCAGTATGCGCTAAAATCTAGCCATACCATATGCTGCTTTTAAACAATTTTTTATTTCACCATTTCTTCAAAATCAATTCAGATGAAACCATTAAGAATTTTTTCGGTAGTCGCATTGACTTTCCTTAGTAGTGCTGTATTTGCACAATTAAAAACAGATCAAATTAAAGTATCAGGTAATTGTGGTATGTGCAAAAAAACAATTGAAACTGCAATAAAACAACCTGGAGTAAGTTCTGCTGACTGGGATAAAACCACAAAATTATTGACAGTTACTTACGATGAAAAGAAAATAAATAATAAGCAGATACAAAAAAAGGTGGCTGCTGTAGGTTATGATACTGAATTGTTTAAATCAAATGATAAAGTATACAATAAGCTTCCTCAATGCTGTCAGTACGATCGTACCGGCAAAACAACAATATCACATTAACAAAAAGAAAGAGGGTTATTATTAAAGAGATTAAATGGTACTTAAGATTTATATATGGTACATAGAATTATAGAATGGTCGATGCGCAATCGTTTCATTGTGCTGGCACTATCTATCGGATTGTTTATATGGGGCGTGTTTTCCATACAAAAGAATCCAATAGATGCCATACCTGACTTGTCAGAAAATCAGGTTATAGTATTTACCGAATGGATGGGCAGGTCGCCACAATTGATCGAAGATCAGGTAACATATCCATTGGTGACGAACCTGCAAGGAATCCCTAAAATTAAGTACGTAAGGGGATCATCCATGTTTGGGATGAGCTTCATTTATGTCATCTTTGAAGACGATGTAGATGTATATTGGGCACGTGAACGGGTGTTGGAGCGGATCAGTACCATTTCCAGGACCTTGCCCGAAAGTGTCGCACCTCAACTTGGTCCTGATGGTACCGGTGTTGGCCATATTCTATGGTATACACTTGATGCACCAGATATGGATTTGGGCGAACAACGTGCCATACAAGATTGGTATGTGAAATTTGCTTTACAAAATGTACCCGGAGTCAGTGAAATAGCCTCATTCGGTGGTTTCCAGAAACAATATCAGATTTCTATAGATCCAAATAAACTGTTGTATTATAAGTTGAGCGTACCCCAGGTTATCGCTGCAGTAAGGAGTAATAACAACGAGTCCGGAGGGCGGAAATTCGAGATGAGTGATATGGGGTATATTATCAAAACATCAGGTTACCTGAAGTCACTGGATGAGATTGCCAATATCCCTGTAAAAAATCAAAACGGCACACCAATTAAGATTTCTGATCTGGCAACAGTGCAAATGACCGGAGAAACCAGACTTGGCATATTTGATCAGGACGGTGAAGGTGAGCGTGCAGGAGGTATTGTGGTGATGCGTTATGGAGAAAATGCTGCCGAGGTCATCGAAAGAGTGAAAGTAAAAATGGAAGAGGTCTCGAAAGGCTTGCCAAAAGGAGTGAAGTTTGATATTGTGTACGACAGGGGCGAACTGATCAAGGAATCTATAGCTTCTATCAAAACTACATTGATTGAAGAGATGATTGTAGTTTCCTTAATCGTATTGATATTTCTGTTCCATTGGCGCAGTGCATTAAGCATTATTATACAAATCCCAATTACCATCGCTGCCAGTTTTATATTGCTTAACGCATTCGGTATTTCATCAAATATCATGTCGCTAACAGGTATTGCGCTGGCAATTGGTGTTATCGTCGACAATGGGATTATTATGAGCGAAAACGCTTATAAACATTTGTCGGAACGCTACGAAATATGGGAAAAGGATCAAAATAAAAAAACAACATCATGATAGAGTGGTTTAAAAATATATTTAAGAAATCTCCGGATTGGATAAGTGAAGAAGATCGCCTTGCGGTCATCACCAAGTCCAGTAAACAGGTTTCAAGAGGGGTGTTCTTTGCAACAGTCATCATCATTACCTCTTTTTTGCCAGTATTTATGTTAACCGGACAGGAGGGGAAATTATTCCATCCACTGGCATTTACCAAAACATTCATCATGATTGTAGATGCTTTGTTGGTCATTACACTTGCACCGGTTTTGATTTCTTTCTTTTTGAAAGGGAAGTTTAAGCCAGATCATGCCAATCCGGTAAATAGAGTACTAGAAAAGGTTTATGAACCTATCATCAGAACGGTGCTAAAATGGAGGAAAACAACTATTGCCATAAATATTGTCGCATTACTGATCACTATTCCATTACTTAAAAATCTGGGTACAGAATTTATTCCACCTTTAGATGAGCAGAGTATTTTGTTTATGCCTGTAACCTTGCCAGACGTATCTAATGCGGAGGCTAAAAGGATTTTACAAGTGCAGGACAAGATCATTAAATCTGTGCCAGAGGTAGATAAAGTGCTTGGGAAAGCTGGAAGAGCAAGTACTGCTACAGATAATTCGCCGATGAGTATGATTGAAACGATCATTACACTAAAGCCAAAAAGTGAATGGCGTGAGGGGATTACCAAGAAAGATATTGTAAATGAGCTGGATGCGAAATTGCAAATCCCGGGAGTGATCAACGGTTGGACACAGCCCATCATAAACAGAATCAATATGTTGGCAACGGGAATCCGTACCGATGTAGGTATTAAAGTATTCGGACAAGATTTGGATACCATTGCCTCGGTTTCAGAAAAAGTAAAAGCGGCATTGGAGGGTACTCCAGGGGTGAGCGATTTGTTCGTAGAACCCATTACTGGAGGTAAATATCTTTCCATCGATGTTAAAAGAGAAGAATTGGCCAGATATGGCTTAAATGTGGATGATGTAAATCAGATCGTGGAAAGTGCGTTGGGTGGGGCTACTGTAGGTAATACTATTGAAGGTCGACAACGCTTTTCGATCAGTGTAAGATTGGCGCAAGAATATAGAAATAGTGTAGAACGTATTCAAAGGATACCAATTCAGTCGGCCAGTTTTGGTGAAATCCCATTGTCGGCGGTTGCTGATATTAAGTTTGAAGATGGCCCGCCAATGATCAGTTCTGATAATGCCATTTTACGTGGAGCCGTTATGTTTAACGTAAGGGACAGAGATTTGGGAAGTACGGTTCAGGATGCGATGGAGAAGTTGAGCATGGAAAAAGGTATCCTTCCTGAGGGATATTTTCTGGAATGGAGTGGTCAATACGAAAACTTAATCCGTGGTAAACAAACCTTAATGTGGATTGCTCCGGTAGTGCTGGTCATCATTTTCTTCTCGTTATATTTTGCTTTCCATTCTGTAAGAGAAGCTTTTTTAAGTCTGATTACTGTTCCTTTTGCATTGATAGGTGGGGCTTATATGATTTATTTCTGGGGTGTAAACCTCTCTGTTGGTGTCGCTGTGGGCTTTATAGCCTTGTTCGGTATTGCTGTAGAAACTGGGATTGTGATGGTCATATATCTGAATGATGCCATGCACCAACTGATAAAGTTAAGAGGGAATTCTAGTGAAACTATTTCAAAAGAAGAATTAAGAGAATTTGTAGTTCATGGAGCAGCGAAAAGGTTAAGGCCAAAACTAATGACGGTCTGTGTGTCCTTGTTTGGTTTGATACCAGTATTATGGGCGACTGGCGTGGGTGTAGATGTGATGCAACCAATTGTATTACCCATGATTGGTGGAGTATTAACCTCATCAACACATATTTTGTTGGTTACGCCATTAATCTTTTTAATGTCCAAAGAGTATGAATTGAAGAAATATGGAAAATTGGAGGTGCACGATGTACATCATTAAAAGAATAATAGTATTACTCCTGTTGCTACCTTTTTATGTAGCAGCACAGGAGGTTTCGGAGACTAAACAGGAAGTGCCGGTATCTATACTGAAAGTGCAGGCGTCCAAACAGACAGTTCCAGGAACTACACAAAATGTCGCGGTATTGCCGCTCGACACAGTCTTACAAAGGATAGATAAGAATAATTTATTGCTACAATCGTATTCTTTAAAGGCTGAATCCTATAAACATACCGCCAATGCAGCAACTGCCTGGATGGCGCCCATGATAGGGTTAGGGACATTTATGACTCCTTATCCGGGACAAAAGTTAATGGATGATGGAGATAAAGGTGCAGTCATGGTACAGCTGGAACAGGACATCCCGAGTATGAACAAGTTAAATGCAAATAAGCGTTTTATAGAATCTAAAGGTAAGGTTGAAAATGAAACTCGTGGCATTACACTTAACGAATACAAGGCACAGGCCAAACGTTTATACTTTGGATGGTTAGTAGCTCAGCAAAAGATTAATGTGTTGAAGCAAAATGAGAAGATCATGCAAATGATGAAAAAGATCGAAGAGATCCGATATCCTTATAACCAATCGAAATTGGGTAGCGTTTATAAAACTGCAGCGAAATTGGAAGAAAATAAGAATATGATCAGGATGCAGGAGGGAGATATTGCCCGTAGTCGAGCCTGGTTAAACAGTCTGATGAATATGAAAGGGAATTCCAGTTTTATGATCGACACAACTTATCAGCCGGTTTTTATACCTGCGCTGACTATTGATACTGCAAGTTTGGCCATCGCAAGAAACGATATCAAGAAAATGGATTATAGCATACAATCTATGTATTTGAATATTGAAGCGATGAAGAAACAAGCCAGACCTGACTTTAAAGTTCGGTTCGATCATATGTCGCCCTTAACTAAAATGATGCCTAATGCTTATAGTGTGATGGGGATGATGAGCATTCCTATTGCGCCCTGGTCTTCAAAAATGTATAAATCTGAAGTGAAAGGGATGGAGTATGAGATTGAAGCAATGGGCAAAGAGAAAGCGGCAATGTTGCAGGAAACACAAGGAATGTTGTATGGCATGCAATTCGAAATTCAATCTATGCAAAAAAGGATTGCAGCAATGGAAGATAAGATTATTCCCAGTTTGCAGAAAACGCTCGATGTTAATTTTTTAAGTTATCGAGAGAATAAAATGGAACTACCGGAAGTGATTGATTCCTGGGAGGCGCTAACGATGATGCAAACCAATGTGTTGGATGAAAAGTTGAAACTTTATTTAATGATTGCTGATTATGAGAAAGAATTATATCGTTAGGAGCCTCTTTGCAGTGTTGATGATTGGCATATTGTTAATCGGTTCCTGCAAAGAAAAAAATATTAAACATGATGATCACCATGATCCAGGCGCTGTTAATATAGATAGCAATCTCTCTCATTTATTGAAACCATCAAACGAACAAGTGGTGTCTACTTTACCTTTAATTAAGGCAGAATATGGTACTAAAATCTTTACGGAAGAGGCACAAGGAGTGATTAGTTATGATACACGTAATCAGAAAAGCATAGCCAGTCGTGTTAGTGGTAGGGTTGAGCGTTTATTGATAAAATATAATTATCAACCGGTTCGTAAAGGTCAGCTAATTATGGAGGTTTATTCTCCCGATCTGGCCGCTGCACAACAGGAACTTTTGTTTTTGAAAGCTACGGGTAATGATCATGCGCTGTTACAAGGGGCCAAACAACGATTAATGTTACTGGGAATGAGTGCAGATGCGGTAGATAGAGTGTTGAAAACTGGTAAAGTAAATTATCGGATCCCTGTGTATAGCCAGACAGATGGTTATATTTTGGAGCAGTCGGCGGCGACCTCGACTGGTCAGGTATCGACGGCAGCTCCTGTTGTTGCTGGGGATGGCATGGGGGGGATGGGAGCTTCGTCAACTTCATCAGTTGCTGTTATAAGTAATACAGCTGCGGTAAGTACTCCTGTATTGCTGCGTGAAGGCCAATATGTTAATGCCGGACAATCATTGTTCACTATTTACAATGCAGATCGCTTAATTGCCGAATTCTCTTTAAAGCCTGTTCTTGCCGCCTTGTTAAAAAAGGGGGATCAGTTTTTATTTTATAAAACGGCAGATAAAAATACAATGACTCGTGCTTCTTTCGGGTTGATCCAGCCTGTTTTTAAAGATGGTGAAAACTTTACCATCGCAAGGGTATACCTGAATAAACCCAGCTATAGGGTTGGTGAATTACTTACTGCCAGTATTCCGGTTTTGCTGCCTGCTTCATGGTGGTTGCCAGAATCGGCAGTAGTTTCTTTGGGGAATCAGTCTGTGCTCTTTAAAAAGGAGGGTAATGTGGTAATGCCTAAGGCGATTAAGACGGGTGTTGTCATTGCTGGAATGGTTCAGGTTAAAGAAGATATTAGCAACTGGGAAGTTAGCAGTAATGCAGCTTATCTGGTAGATAGTGAGAGTTTTATTAAAGAAAGTATTAAAAGATAAAGCTATGGAACGGAAATTATTTATAAGAAATATAGCTTTGATAGCCTTGGCTCCATCTGTTTTTCTTGCCGCTTGTACTGGTGAGAAAAAAACAGATAGAGGCGGGACTAAAGATAAGCAACAAATTTTTACTTGTCCTATGCATCCTCAGGTGATTAAGGATGAGATGGGAACTTGTCCGATTTGTGGAATGGACCTAGTGCCTTTTGAAAAAAGTGATAATGACGTGGCTTTGAAAATAGATGACAAGCGACAGGCATTGGCGAATATCACAACAATTATTATTGGTGAAAATGCACTGTCAGGTGCAAAGCAATTAAATGGCCGACTAACTGTAGACCCAGAACAAAGCAGTTATATTTCCAGTCGGATTGCTGGTAGGATAGAACAGCTATACATCAGAGAAACGGGTGTGAAAGTGAGAAAGGGTCAAGCTTTGTATAAACTATATTCGGAGCAATTGGCCACTTTACAACAGGAATACCTGATGGCAGTTGCCCAGGAAAAACAGTTTAAAGGAGATAAAATAGAGCGTCAGATTGTAGCTGCAGCCAAACAGAAGTTATTGTTGTATGGACAATCAGAAAGTCAGCTGCAACAATTGCTTAAAACAAAAAAGAAAGATCCGTTTGTTCTATTTTATGCGCCGGAAAGTGGGGTGGTTGCGGAGTTATCAGCAACGCAGGGTCAATATGTAAGTGAGGGAAGTCCAATCATAAGATTAGAGGGCTATGGAAAGCTGTGGGTAGAAGCGGACGTTTATCCTGTAGAGGCTTCGAAAATTAAAGTGGGACAAAAGGTGAAAGTTATCGTAAGAGGATGGGAAGATCAACCACAGGAAATGGTGATTAGTTTTATTACGCCATCATTGCAGTCGGGCTCACAGCTTGCTCAGATTCGAGGCAGTATTGCAAATCCAGGTCAACAGTGGCAGCCAGGTTTACAGGCAAATGTTTTTCTTCTCTCGGTAAATAAAGGAAGTGTATTAACATTGCCTGTCGACGCTGTGATTAGAGATGGGAAAGGAATGCATGTATGGGTTAAAACTGCTAATGATAGCTTTGAACCAAGATTGGTGAAAACGGGCGTGGAGAATGATAGCCAGGTAGAGATCTCAGAGGGCTTAAAAAATGGCGATCAGGTAGTTGTAACAGGTGCTTATTTATTGTATAGCGAGTATATACTTAAAAAAGGCAAGAATCCAGCTGAAGGACTTAAATTAACTAAATAATAAATTTTAAAAATAAAAAAGAAGATGAAAACAGTAACCAATTTTGTAATTACTTTAGCAGCAGTAACTATGTTTGCTGCATGTGGAAATTCACAAAAGTCGGCAGATGCAGATGCTCATGCAGGACACAATCATGCAGCAGGTGAAGGTCATAGTGCTGCGGTTGAGCAAGCTACAACAGCAATTAGCTTAAAAGACGACAAACTGAATGCTGTTTATCAGCATTATATCCACCTGACTACAGCCCTTGTAAATGGTGATATGGCAGAAGCAAAAATAGCCGCTGCGGCAATTGAGCTTGGTTCAAAGGAATTAAGTAATGGAAGTGCATTAACTATATTGGCTGGTAAAATGGCCGCTGCAGCAAATATTGAGGCACAAAGAACATTGCTTTCAGACTTGAGCAATGATTTTATTGCAAGAGTTAAAAGCTCAGGTTTAAGCTCTGGTGAATTATATGTTGAGTATTGTCCGATGGCAATGAATGATAAAGGAGCATACTGGTTAAGTAATGTAAAAGATATCAAAAATCCTTATTTCGGAGATGCGATGTTAACCTGTGGAGAAGTTAAAGAAACAATAAAATAATCTTTCAGATAGTTCTGTCGTTTAGTATCTTTAGATAAATACTAAACATTATCTATGAAAAAATTAACTTTTATATTGCTGTTTGCAGCGATTTCCTTTGCGGGCCTTGCCCAGAACAAAGATGCCATTTTAGGCAAATGGATAAATTCATCAAGCGAAGCTCATGTTGAGATCACTAAGAAAGGCGATAAATACTTCGGTAAAATTGTTTGGGTAAAAGACCCTAAAGATGAAAAAGGTAATAATAAGACAGATGTAAAGAACCCGGATGAAAGTTTAAAGTCGAGACCTATTCTAGGCCTAGAGATTCTCAAGAACTTTGTTTATGAAGACGGTAAGTGGACAGATGGAAAAATCTATGACCCTAAGTCCGGTAAAACTTATAGTTGTAATATGAGTATGAAAGGCAATGATGTACTAAATATGCGTGGTTATATTGGTATTTCACTGATCGGAAGATCAGAAACCTGGAAAAGAGTTAAATAAATTAAGAGTTAAATATAAAATGGGATCATCTTTGATGATCCCATTTTGCATAGATACAATTTTATAAAATGGTTGCCGAATAGAAATTAATGTTAGATCATGGAGAATAAACCGAAAGGATTGCCCTCACTATCTACACATATAGAGATAAAACCAAATTCGCCAATAGAGAACTTTGGTCGGTTTAATATTCCACCAGCTTTAACAACACGGCTCTCCTCTACAGTACAATCTTCACACGGGAAATAGACCATGGTATTGACACAGGTTCCATCGCCCTCTTTAGTTCCTGGCATTTCAACTAAAGCACCCGATACTCCCTGGTTTTCGGGTGAAGAGAAAAAAGCCATTTTCATGCCGCCAGAATCTTCAGATGGATCGGTCATATCTGTGAATTCAGTGCCCAAAACAGCATTGTAAAATTTTTTTGCTCTATCCATGTCGCTCACATAGATTTCGAACCAGCAGACTACATTTTGATTCATATTAAATGTTTTAATTTTTATAAAGGTTTTATTTAATCTTAGATTTATGTTAATCAAATATAACTGGAATTCTCTGCGTTTTAATATGCTGAATACGTCATAATAAAGGTGTAATTGCGCCAAGATAATCTATAATATATTTGTGTAATCTGATCGTGTGATTAGTACTTTTGCAGTATGATAAATAAGGTTCACCATATTGCCATCATTTGCAGTGATTACGAAGTTTCTAAATTGTTTTATACTGAAGTGTTGGGATTTACAATTATTAGAGAGGTTTATAGAGCCGAGCGACAATCCTATAAACTCGATCTTGCTGTGAATAATGTTTATATGATTGAGCTCTTTTCTTTTCCTGAACCTGTAAAAAGACCATCCAGACCGGAAGCTACAGGATTAAGACATCTGGCTTTTGAAGTCGATAACCTCGAAGATATTATTATGTTGGAAAATAAAGGGGTGGCTGCTGAGCCGATCCGTACAGATGAGTTTACTGATAAGCGCTTTACCTTTATTACCGATCCAGATCTGCTTCCCATAGAGTTTTATGAAGTTTAATTTTTTTTTTAAATACACACAATAAAACAATTAAATGATCGTCTATATATGTGAGAGCGTTAATTTAGATAGCGGGGATACGGTGGATTGCTGTATCCCCGTTTTTTATGAGCTTTTTTTGAATAATATGCCTGGTACATAAAAAGCCAGGTCATCCAACCTGGCTTTTTTTAAACAAAACTTAGATCTAACCAAACATCTAAATGCAGTCAATGTAGAAATTGTACTGGACGTCAAGGGTGGATTCGAACCACCGTAAAAGGTTTTGCAGACCCCCACCTTTCCTCTCGGCCACATGACTATTTATTAATCAATAAAGATTAATGACACAAATATATAAATAAAGTCTACAAAATTACTAGACTTTATTGAAGATGTTTAGTAAGGCTGCTTAATGTTCTGATTTACAGTGTTTTTAATTTTATTAACGAGTATTTTGTTCAAATGGATCTGTGTTTTTATTTGAAAACTGTCGGAATTGCCCCCTTAAAATGTCGCTTTAAAACCATCAGGTTTTCTGTCGAAATACGTAAATTTAATATACAATATCATGTTAACCATTAAAGTTTAAATTATGGAAACCAAGACATTAAGCATCAAGACAGAGAGTGCCAGAATTGAAGGCCTGCTTACTTTATTTGATATGCAGACTACATTTTTTGAACGCGCAATCGATGGTATATCAGAAAAGGATATGCATAACCGTTTAAATACCAAAGCAAATCATATGGCCTGGCTTACAGGTTCGCTTGTACAACAGCGTTACTGGATGACTACAGAAACTCATCCTGGACTTACACAAACAGGAGAGGAGTTGTTTAAGGATTATAAAGGAATTGAAGATGATGCAACTTACCCTGCTAATGATGAGTATATTAAGGACTGGCATAGGTTTACACCAATAGCAAGAGAAGCATTGGTAAATATTTCTGATTCAAAATTAGATAGTGAACTGGATATGGGAGGAATGAAAATGAGTTATTATGAAATGATATCTTTCACCATATATAGAGAAGCGAGCATCATCGGGCAGCTAGCTCTATGGCGCAGGCTATTAGGCTATCCGGCATTGAAATATGATTGATATGAATCTGATATATATATTTTATCTTTGCGGCTGCTCCAGGGATTAAATATTTTATCAGGTTGAAGAAGATTTTAAAAGTTACAGGAATAAGTGTCGTTTCATTATTCCTTTTGTTATTTATTGTTCCATATTTATTTCCGGACACGATTAATAGAGAAGTACAGAAAGCAATTAATAAGAGTATTAAAGGAGAGGTTAAATTTGAAAGTACCAGCCTCTCTTTTTTTAAACAGTTTCCTACCTTAACATTAAGTTTAAACAGCTTCGTATTAAAAGGAGCTGCACCATTTGAAAATGATACACTTTTGTATTGCAAGGAGTTGTCGTTTGGTGTTAACCTAAGTACACTGTTTTCATCACAGATTAAGATCGATAAAGTATTTTTAAACGAATCGGTGATTAATATCAAGGTTGATGAAAAAGGGATGGCCAATTATAATGTCTATCAGAGTGTAGACACGGCAACAAAAACGAGTGATACTGCATCTACAGCCATAAAAATTGATGGTATATTTATTACTAAGAGCAAGTTGGTCTATGAAGACCAATCGGTGCCTATGTTAATTAGTGCTAAAGGCTTAAATTATACAGGTAAAGGAGATTTAAGTCAGGCTATTTTTGATTTAAGCAGTAAAGCACAGATCGAATCACTAGATGTTTATTACGATAAAGAACCTTATTTAGTAAATAAAAAGATCAATGCCAGATTGGTGACTAAGATCAATACTAACTCACTGGAACTGCGGTTTGATGAAAATGATCTGAAGATCAATTCTCTACCTATTCATTTTATAGGCAGGTTTGCTTTCATTGAGGATGGTTACGATATTAATTTCAGGACGAAAGCTAAGGAAACTGATCTTCATAATATTTTTACTGCTATGCCACCTGCAATTGCAGAGCGTATGGAACGTACTAAGATTAAAGGTTATGCAGAAATAAAGGCATCCTTGATTGGAAAATATCTGGCAGGTAAAAAGATCATGCCTACACTTTCATTTAATTTGAAAATACGTGAAGGGGAGATCGCTAATCCTAAAGCGCCAGAACCAATCAGTAAACTTTATATCAACCTGCAAACCAAACTACCATCATTAGATATGGATAGTCTGTACATTAATATGGATAGTTTATATTTTAATGTGGGTAAAGACTATGTAGGAGCAATGGTAAATTTAAGGGGATTGGTTACACCTGAACTTTATGTACAAAGCAAGATGAATATCGACCTGGAGAAATGGGCGAAGATATTTGAAATAGATCAGCTTAGAGGTAGGTTTTTAATGGACCTTAGTGCACAGGGAACTTACACTAAAAAAGTTGTTCGTAGCGGACTTAGGAAAGTAGATACTGTAATTGCTACTATTCCAACATTTAAATTAAGGGCTTCTTTAGACAATGGTTATTTTAAACATCATGCAGTTGCATCAGCTATTGATAAGATCAGTTTCCGCATCAATGGGGATAATACTGATGGTGATTATAAACATACAGAGTTGGAAATGACAAACCTGAATATACAAGCCTTATCAAATTACACTAGAGGTTTTGCTAAGCTGAAAACTTCTGGAAATACTCCTATTGATGTACAGTTGAAAGGTTTACTAAACCTTGCAGAGATCAAGGAATTTTACCCCTTGAAAGATCTGGAACTGAATGGGAAGTTAGACCTGAATGTAAATGTCAAAGGTGGGTATAACAAGGCTAAGAAAAGATTCCCTGTAACAGAAGTGAATGTTTTATTGAACGATGGAAGAATTAAAACAGCGCATTTTGATCAGGCGCTAGAACGTATTTCCATAGATGGTGTGTTGACCAACAAGGATGGTACACTAAAGAATACTGTAATGAATATTAAGCCTATATCATTTGAAATGGGTGGACAACCATTTCAGTTGAAAGCTGCGGTTCAGAACTTTGAAAATTTAAAGTACAATATTACCTCTAAGGGGACCATTAATATTGGCAAAATGTATAAGCTATTTGCCATTAAAGGATATGATGTAAAAGGATCTGTGTTTACTAATGTTGCTTTTAGTGGACAGCAAAGTGATGCGATGGCCGGTAGAATTGATAAACTGAATAATAGAGGTAAGGTGATTATCAAAGAGATGACCTTTTATTCTGATCTTTTCCCAGAATCATTCCTGGTTAATAATGGTGTGTTTTCTTTTAAGCAGGATAAGATGAAGTTCGATCAGTTTAAAGGAAGTTATGGAAAGTCTGACTTTAGTATGGAAGGCTTTCTTGGTAATGTGGTTAATTATGTCCTTTCTGACCAATCGAAGCTAACAGGGGATTTTACACTGAAAAGCGGAAAGCTGTATGCGGATGAATTTATGGCTTATAATGATCAGACTGTTGTAAAGTCGACAGGTCCAGGTAATGCTGCTGCCTCTGGTGTAATTATTATACCTGATAACTTGAACGTTGCGGTTACTGCAAATGCAGGTTCTGTGTATTATAACGGATTGGAAATAAAAAATGCTACGGGAAACCTGGTATTAAATAATGGTACGATGAGTTTAAAACAGGCTGCGTTTAATTTAGTGGATGCAGCAGTTACGATGGATGCTACTTATAAGAGTTTAACACCCTTGTCGGCCACTTTTGATTACCATATTCAGGCTAAGGAATTTGATATTGCTAAAGCTTATAAGGAAATCAAGTTGTTTAGAGATCTTGCTACCTCTGCATCAAAGGTTAAAGGGGTAATCGGACTTGATTATAGCCTCTCTGGTAAGCTGAATGGTGATATGATGCCTGTTTACCCATCATTGAAAGGTGGGGGCGTACTATCTGTTAAAAGGGTAAGTTTAATGGGCTTCAAATTTATGAATGCGGTAAGTAAGGCTACAGATCGGGATAGCTTAAGTAATCAGGATGTTTCTGAAGTGCAGATAAAAACTACCATTGCCAATAACATCATTAATATTGAAAGATTTAAAATGCGTGTTGCAGGTTTCAGACCTCGATTTGAGGGACAGGTGAGTTTTGATGGACGTTTAAATATGAAAGGGAGACTAGGCTTACCACCATTTGGATTGTTTGGTATTCCATTAAGTATTACTGGTACACAGGAAAACCCTAAAGTTGCCTTGAAGCGTAATAAAGACGGAAAACTAGAGGAGACTGCTGAAGAATAAGAACTTTTGAGCTTTTTGGCTGGCTATTGCTTAATATTGCATTGTGGAAGAGACAGGTAAAAAACAGATTAAGCTGGATAGGAAAACTGCTTTAGCTAAGGCTGAGCATTATTGTGCCTATCAGGAGCGTGCGCAGCAGGAGATCCGTGATAAATTGTACGAGTGGGGCTTATGGTCTGTTGAGGTGGAAGAATTGATCTCAGAGCTTATTCAGACTAACTTCTTAAACGAAGAACGCTTTACGCAAGCCTATGTTTCTGGTAAATTTAGCATTAAACATTGGGGTAAAATTAAGATTAAGCAAGGCCTAAAGCTGAAAAGGATACCTGATAAAATGATTCAACGGGCACTAAATAGCATCGATCATGATGAATATTTGAAGACGATTCAAGCTTTAGCAGAAAAAAAAGCACCATTAATTAAAGAGAAAGATGCTTTTAAACATCAATATAAGTTGGTTTCGTACCTAATGGGCAAAGGATTTGAAAGAGATCTGATAATTCTGGTGTTGAAGACCAGCGACTTAGCATAAACCCTGTTTTTTTATTAAAAATAACTTGACGTTAAACTAAAAGTATTTATATTTGCAATCCCAAACGGAAACAAGGTCATTAGTTTTACCGAGTGCCAAAAGGGAACGATATCGGATGATATCTCACAAATGCGAAAGTAGCTCAGTTGGTAGAGCACGACCTTGCCAAGGTCGGGGTCGCGAGTTCGAATCTCGTCTTTCGCTCTAAACATTTTCAATACCAGGAAGATGTTTATAAAATTAATCCTATCGATAGGTTATTGATAAAGATTATGCTCAGATGGTGGAACTGGTAGACACGCAGGACTTAAAATCCTGTGACCTTAAAAGTCGTGCGGGTTCGATTCCCGCTCTGAGTACAAAAGACTGTTTCTAACGAAATAGCAACAATACCAATGCGAAAGTAGCTCAGTTGGTAGAGCACGACCTTGCCAAGGTCGGGGTCGCGA
>JBEBUV010000041.1:0-31965 GCA_040393085.1 Pedobacter hiemivivus
GCTTATTAAAAATGCGTCAGAAATTAGGCTTATTTGCAAACGTACGTCCTACTTTTACTTTTCCTTCTTTAATTGACAACTCTCCTTTAAAAAGAGAACGTATTGAAGGAACTGACTTGATTATTCTTCGTGAGTTAACAGGTGGTATTTATTTCGGTGAAAGAGGTAGAAAAGACAATGGCGACACTGCTTTCGATACTTGTACTTATACCAGAGCTGAAGTTCAGCGTTTAGCGAAATTAGGTTTCGAGATGGCGATGACACGTAGCAAAAGACTTTGCTGTGTAGATAAGGCTAACGTATTGGAAACATCACGTTTATGGAGAGAAACTGTACAGGATATGGAAAAAGACTATCCTGAGGTTGAAGTGACCTATGAATTTGTTGATGCGGTAGCGATGCGTTTAGTACAATGGCCAAATTCTTATGATGTAATGATTACTGAGAATCTTTTCGGTGATATTTTAACTGATGAGGCTTCTGTAATTTCTGGTTCTATGGGCCTTATGCCATCGGCTTCAATCGGTGTTCATACTTCTTTGTTTGAGCCAATACATGGTTCTTACCCACAAGCTGCTGGTAAAGATATCGCCAATCCATTGGCTACTGTATTGTCGGCCGCAATGATGTTTGAAGACGCTTTCGGATTAAAAGAAGAAGCGGAACTGATCAGATCTGTTGTCAACAAATCACTTGCAGAAGGTATTGTTACAGAAGATTTATCTGGAAAAAACAAAGCATACAAAACCAGCGAAGTAGGCGATTGGTTGGCTGCTAACATATAACTATCTTTGTATAGCCTTTAGGGTATACAATTAAAAGAGGTTATCCGAAAGGTATGTTCGTTGCACATTTTTATGCTTCGACTACCTTTCAGATAACCTTTTATATTTTCATAAAAATGACTGTATCGAATCTCAAATTAGACTCCAAAGCTGCATCACAGCGTTTGGCACAGGTTGTAAACCATACTCCCCTAGTTTACAATGCGAAATTATCTGCCGCTTACGATTGCGAAATTTACCTGAAGCGCGAAGACCTGCAGGTTGTACGCTCTTATAAATTGCGTGGCGCTTATAATATGATCAGCCAATTAAGTCAGGAAGAACTGAACAGAGGAATTGTTTGTGCAAGCGCAGGTAACCATGCACAGGGTGTTGCATTCTCCTGTGATAAGCTGGGCACAAAAGGCGTCATATTTATGCCTGAGATTACGCCTAAACAAAAAGTAAAACAAACAGAAATGTTTGGCAATGGTAGTGTAAAACTGGTTCTGGTTGGTGACACTTTTGATGATTGTCTGAAAGAAGCGCTTGCTTATACACAGGAACACAATATGACCTTTATCCCCCCTTTTGATAATTATAGCATTATTGAGGGGCAAGGAACTGTAGGTGTAGAAATCCTAAAAGATCTACCTGATGTGGAAGTGGTGATTATGCCTATTGGTGGTGGTGGACTTTCTGCTGGTGTTGGTCAGTATTTAAAAACTGAAAAGCCAGGTATATTGCTTGCGGGTGTTGAGCCTGAGGGTGCGCCATCTATGTTAAAGGCATTTGAACATGGTGGGCCAGTAACTTTACCAGAAATCAATCGTTTTGTTGATGGAGCTTCCGTTAAATGTGTTGGAAAACTAACGTACGATATTTGTACGAGAGTATTAGATGATGTATTACTTGTAGCAGAGGGCAAGGTGTGTACAACCATTTTAAAACTATACAATGAAGATGCTATTGTTGTGGAACCTGCGGGAGCTTTATCTGTTGCGGTGCTTGATGCTTACCGCGATAAAATAAAGGGAAAAAAGGTGGTTTGTGTAATCAGTGGTGGTAATAACGACATTGAGCGGATGCAAGAGATCAAGGAGAAGTCTTTGTTATACGAGGGTTTAAAACATTACTTTATTGTTCGTTTCCCGCAGCGACCAGGTGCATTGAAAGTATTTGTAAACAATATTTTAGGTCCGCAGGATGACATTACACGTTTCGAATTCATTAAAAAAACGAATAAAGAAAATGGCCCGGCCTTGGTTGGTATTGAACTGGTTAATCGTGCCGATTATGATTCTTTGGTAAAAAGAATGAAAGAGTTTAAGTTCGAAATTATCGAGTTGAATAATGACCAGACTTTATTTGAATATTTGGTTTAACTTAGTTTTATTTTATAATTATTTTACATAACATTTCGATTACAAAATATATAAAAGAACTCACTTATATATTGTGGCAATAAATTTGCTGTACGATTTGCAAAACACACAAACGCATGAGAAAACTTATATTATTATTGTTATGCACAGCTACACTAGGTTTGGCATCGTGCAAAAAGGAAACTTTAGTAGCAGATAACCCTAACAGGACTTATAATTTTACGATACAGCCAAATCAGTGGGTACTAAGTCAAGACGGATTAACTTTTACCGCGGAAGTATCAACTAACGCTATACAACCAATTACAGTGGACGATGATGGAGTTTTATTATATGTAACCCATCCTATAAATCCAACTAGTTACGTTCAAGTACCTTACACTTTTGATCAGCTAGCGTATAGTTACGAATTATTTGATGGAGGATTTGCAATTGACATTCAAAGCACTGATTTACAAGACAGAGGACCTGTTAAACCCACAACAAATATTCTAGTAAAACTTGTTGTGATAGAGTCCTTGTACGGAGGTAATTAAAAATTTAATAAACAAAAAATGGGTGATATTCTTAAGCAGGATATTACCCTTTTTTTTGTTTATTCATTTATCTGTTACCATTAATTTTCTCAGCCCTTTTCATCATTTGAGCTAATTCTATAATTGCACCTTTTTTCCGTTTACTTTCCTCAGCTGCTTCCATAAAAGCTACGATTTCCAATGTATCTTCCATTCGAACAGGAGGTTTCCCACTTCTAAAAAAATCGGCAATCTGAATCACCAAAGGCTTGTATCCCTCAAAGGGGCCTAACGTTGCAATACCTTTATCTCCAAATGCAGTACCACCATATCCATTTTTGCCTATTCTAAGTCCTCTAAAAGTACCTAAACGATTTCTTTCCCAGGTACCAATAACGATATCTGTTTCTGCAGTATAATAACGTGTAACACTTTTACATCCTGCCCCCATTATGGTAAACAAGGTCTCTATACCATGAATTCCGTACCAAAACAAATCAGGATGGGTCTTTTCAATCAATGCTGGACTATAAACATCAGCTCCGGTAACAGTTCCTATACTTCCATTTACAACTTTTTGTGCGCTATCCATAAACCTTAAAGAGGAAGAGGAAAAAATAGGCACGCCATTTTTTTTTGCTGATTCAAAAATAACCATGGCATCTGCAAGTGATGCAGCTACAGGTTTATCAATGAACATTCTCTTGCCTGCATTTATAACTTTCAATGCCTGCTTCAAGTGTAAACGGCCATCATTAGTTTCCAATAAAACAACATCTACTTTACTAAGGAGTTCTTCAATTGACCCGACTATTTCGACTCCAAGTTTCTGCACAGCCTTTGTATTGCCTGGTATCATTTTAACACTGGTCTCAATATCATGACTACCATTAGGATATGCAGCAACCACGCGGATACCTTCAAACTCTTTTAAAGGAACAGGATCATTAAACAATCTCGTAAATGCTGAGCTATGTCCAGTATCCAAGCCTATTATACCAACTTTAATCAGGCTTAATGGTTGCCGACCATACAACCAGTTTATACCACCAAAAAGCTGCATTCCAACAGTGCCAATGGTAGCAGTTTTTACAAATTTTCTTCGATTATAATCTTTTTCCATTTTTTTATCTGATTTTGTAAGCGTCCTTTGATATTATTATAAAGAAATAGTTTTGCCTGTACGCACAGATTCATCACATGCCAATGCAATTTTTAAGCTATTCACCGAATCCTGAATATGATCTTGCAGATCAACATTTTCCTTTATAGCATTTAGGAAAAATTGTTGCTCTCGATCGCAGAGTTGTTGATGATTGGGTTCATCTTGTAGGTTTATCCACTGGTCCTTTCTGGCAAAGTTTCCATTTTCATTCATTTCAGCATGATGAACAAGTAAAGATTCTGTTTTGGTATGCGCTTCGACCTGATTGGATTGACCAGCGGCACCACCCGATTTACTCACAATAGATACAGAACCTTTAGGACCGATTACATCTTTAACAAAAAATGCAGTTTCGCTGATCATAGGTCCCCATCCAGCTTCGTACCAGCCCACGGAACCGTCTTCAAAATGGAGTTGCAACTGTCCGTAATTGTAATTATTATCAGGAATTTCATTTGTCAGTCTGGCACCGATTGCATTAACCTTTACGGGCATCGAACGCGCCATCTGGCACATCACGTCAATGTAATGGACACCACAATCTACTATCGGGCTCAAACTTGACATGATATTCTTATGAACTACCCAATTATCACCCTCGCTTTGTTGATTAAGGTTCATTCGCATCACCAAAGGTTTCCCGAGTTTTCTCGCTTCAGAAATAAACTGTATCCAGGACGGATGATGACGTAAGATATAGCCAACAACTAATTTTTTGTTTGCTTTTCTGGCTGCTGCTGCTACACGTTCTGCGCCTTCGACACTTGTGGCAAGAGGCTTTTCTACAAATACGTGAGCCCCATTTGTTAATGCCTTAATTGCGAAATCTTCATGCGTATCTGGATAGGTAGAAATACAAACTGCATCGGGATGGGTAAGTTCCAAAGCTCTTTCAATATCATCAAACAATGGATATTTACTTCCAAGCTTTTCATTGAGTAATCTCTTACTATCACCTTTAGACACTATTCCACAGATTTCAAATTCAGATAAACTATGATATGAAAAGGCATGAGAAGTGCCCATATTACCGCATCCAACAATCAGGACACGAATGTTATTTTTTTGAATTGTCATCTTATATTCTTAAATCTCGTTTTACGGTTTTATTTGTTTTTCTTTAAAAAAAAGGACAAAAAATAGCATAACAATTGCAGCTATCAATGCCGGGGCCAACCATACCAACTCCCAGTTATAATGCAAAGCCCCATCTGAATTACTGGTGGAAAATCGCTCCGCTAAAAAGCCTGAAGTATAAGAGCCTATTAACATACCAACTCCATAAGTGGCGAATGTTATTAATCCCTGTGCTGCACTTCTTATTGAGTTCGGTGCCTTTGCATCTATATAGATCTGTCCTGTAACAAAAAAGAAGTCATAGCATATTCCATGCAGAATAATCCCTAAATATAACATCCACATTTCTGAACCTACATCTCCATAAGCAAAAAGAACATATCTGATTATCCAGGCAAACATCCCTATAATCATCATCTTTTTAATACCAAGGCGGATAAAAAAAAACGGCATAAGCAGCATAAATATAAATTCAGAGGCCTGCCCTAAAGTCATTTTACCAGCAGCATTTTTCACTCCTATATCATTCAGAAAAGGATTGGTAAACCCGTAGTAAAATGCCAGCGGGATACAAATGACTACTGAAGTAATAAAAAAGACAGTAAAGGATCTGCTTTTGAATAACACCAAGGCATCTAAGCCCATTACAGTGGAAATCTTTCTTGCTTTACTGACAGGGGGTGTATTGGGTAAAAAAAAACTAAAAACTCCTAGTAGGAAAGCCGCCACAGCGGCAATCCTAAATGTTAAAACTGAGGTTTCTATCTGCATAAAACCGATCAGTAATCCGGCGAGAATCCAACCAATAGTTCCAAATACACGTATCGCAGGAAACTCTTTACCAGAATCTTTCATTTGGGCAAAAGATATTGAGTTTGCCAACGACATTGTAGGCATATATAGCAAAGTATATAGCAATACAATCCACCAGAATTCTGTAAAATCATTGGCATTACTTAGCAGAAATAAAACAATAGACCCCAGGATATGTAGTAGCCCTAAAAGTTTTTGTGCAGCAAAAAATCTGTCGGCAATAAGTCCCACAAAAATCGGTGAAATAATTGCAGCAATAGATAGATTTGCATAGGCATAACCAATCTGCAACCCATCAGCTTGAAGTGTTTTAAAGAGATAAGTCCCCATAGTAACATACCAGGCTCCCCAAACAAAGTACTGCAAAAGCATCAGGGTCGATAATTTCAATCTTGTTGATACCAGCATATGTTATTTAATTATTCCAAGTTCTTTCTGTATTTCCTGCAAATTGGCACCTTGTACAGATGTATTATTATCGATAGCCCACACTGCTGCAACCGCAGCTGACTCTCCCAGAACCATAAATACTGGTTCCATTCTGATAGACCCAAAAGCAATATGACTAGCGGAAAGACAGATTGGAACCAACAGGTTTTTACATTCTCTTTCTTTGGGAATAATAGACCTGTAAGCAATTGGATATGGCTTGAAACCAGCCTTTTGAACATCACCTTCGTTTTTAACCATACCATTAATCACAATTCGCTGACAGTTATGAGAATCCATTGTATAGGCCGCCATTCCTATTTTGTCCTCTGCAATTGTTTTAGCGACACAATTGTCCTGTGTCATTACATAATCGCTAACCATCCTCCTTGACTCCCTGATATACAGTTGTGGCGAAAAATTATTATTGTCTACATATTCGTCCTTAGGATAACCCCACAACTGCATTTGCTTTCTGATAGTATCGGGTACCCGGCTGTCATTACCTAAAAAATACAATAAGCCTTTGGTATAATTTACATGATCTTCAATAATTTGTGCGCGCTTTGTATAATTGGCCTCTGCATAAAGATGGTTAGCGCCAATCATGTCTGTAGAGAAAGCACCATTATTATTGATATCAGTTTTCCCTCCCGGCATCCTTTGAATATGGATGTAACTTCCTAAGGCGTAATCTTGTTTCTTTTCTATAAGTCTCAACAACAATTCGAAATGTGCTGGGTTATATTTTTCAGGTTTTGTTATGGCAATTCTGTTTTCGGGAATATCAGTCAGACAGATCCTGAAATTAAATGCCTGAATCATTTTATCTCCGCTTCCATTTGGTTTCAAGGATGCAGAGCTTATTCCCCATAACAAACCACTCTTTGGCTTACCTGGAATTTTATATGGATCCACCCCATCAGGGAACTGGTGTTTATTCATCAGCTGAACTCCATTTAAGGTTTCGCCATAAACATCGTTACTTTCGCGCCCCACTGTATAACTGACACCAGCAGCGGCCATCAGATCACCTTCATAAGTTGAATCAATAAACATTTTCGCTTCAACCACAATTGTTGAATCTTTTGCACCAGAACTCTGCTCTATAATGATCGACTTGATCCAGCCATCTTTCTTTTTAACAGACTTAAGCCTGTAATTATACAATACTTGCAACCTGGCTTCTTTAAGGTATTGATGAAAAACACCTAATGCGACTTTAGGCTCAAACTTCCATTGTTCCTCAGTACCATAATGCTTTCCTATTCTTTTATAGAAATCCCGGGATAAGCCCGTTATTGCTATCTTATTTCCTATATCTGTCGATCCCAAGCCCCCCGAAGAAAGTCCACCAATCCTTTTTCCTGGCTCTATAAGCAATACGGTTTTTCCTTTCATTTTTGCTGCATGTGCGGCAATAACACCTGCAGAGCTAGCTCCGTAAATACAAATATCATATGTTTCACTTTTAATTGTGTTGCCAATACATGATATGCTGAAAAGCACCATAACCAGGCAAGAGGCCATCATAATTTTAAATTTGTACATTATTATCATTTTGAAAAATATATCCAGTCTATGTTTAAAATATTTTTTTGTCGTTCAGCAGTATTCGTAAAAACAAAATAAAGGTCATGCACTCCTTTTGTAGCTTTAAGAGGAGAAGTAATATCTTTCCAATTAGTCTTAAGATCAACGACAGTTCCAGGAGCTACTGTTATGTTACTTACCAATGGACCGTTTAGGCTATCCAGATGAAGTTCAATATTTCCTCCTACTCCATGCTCTTGTATCCGATATTTAATTCCTTTCACTTCACTTAAATCTAATTGATTGAATCGTGCATAACTATTATTCCTTGTTCTGGCATAAGATATAAAAGCAGTGGTAAGTGTACCTATACGTAAGTTTCCGCCATCATTATCTTCAATTTGTACCAATGGGTTTCTCAGTGTATAATACTTTCGGGTAAATAATGGTTCTATTTGGTTTGCACCTTTATCTGTATAAGCGGCAGTAAAAATATAACTCCCCTCATTTCCTTTACCGATATGACTGTTTAGTTTAATGCTGCCTTTAAGAGGGAGTTTTTTAGGTTGATCATTTACAGACAAAATATACTTCACCATCTCTTCTGCATCTTCCTTTGATAAATCAGGATGGGGAGGCATTTCTCTAGTACCCCAAGCTCCACTACCACCATTCGCTATTTTTTTCATCAGGTGTTCAACTGGTGATGATTTTGCATAACGTGCAGCTATTGCTTTATAAGTAGGGCCCACTGAAGTCTGTTCCAGAGAATGGCAAGCGCGGCAATCCATATTGGCAACCAGTTGTGCCCCTTTAATATATTGAGTTCCACCCGTCTGATCCATAAAACCTCCGGCGATATCCCTACCATGTGCCACATAGCTCATTCCAATATTTACTTTAGCAGGAATGATCTGCTGATCCTCACGATCTTTAACCACTACCTGATAGTTGAAAACGGAGTTATCCCAATAAAATGTTCTGTTATTTTGAGTAATAATGTCAATGTCTGGCGGTGTATTACCCACCTTTATCTGGATAGATGCAAATCCCTTTCCTCCTTTATCATCGTACACATTCAAAGTGACATTATAAACTCCGATTTTATCAAAAATATGATCCAATTCAAATCCTTTAATCTTTTGATCACCAACCACCCATTCATAAGTTAGTACATCATCTTTATCATAATCTCTAGAACCTGTTGCATTAAGCTGAACACGCATAGGCGCAGCTCCAAAAAAAGAATCTGATGATTTTATTGTGGCAATCGGATTACGGTTTCCTTCCGAGTACTCCACCCTAACTAACCTGGCATCCATATTTTTAGAAAACCAATTGGTACCATATTCAAGTATATACAAAGCACCATCAGGACCAATTTTCATATCCATAGGCGCCACCAATTTCAAATGTTGTAAAAATGGTTCCATACTTACGTAAGTCCCATGGCTGTCAATGGTAACCGCCATAATCCATCTTCTAACCCAATCATAGATAAAGAATTTACCATCATAGTAATCAGACAATTTGTACTTAGATTTCGGATACAGATCACTGTGAAAGATTGGACCTACCATTGCAGACGCACCGCCTTTTCCTACTAATGGATAAAGCTTGGAATTAAGCCTTCCATACCAGATAAATGCAGGCTGGGCCTGGGGCAAGTCCTTTAAACCCGTATTATTGGGAGAAAGATTGACAGGATTTATTGGATTGAATTTTGGGCCTTCTTTCTTAGTTGCAAAATCATAATAAGGAAATGCTTCATTATTGCCGAGAAAATATGGCCAGCCGAAAAATCCGGGTTTCTTGGCCTGGTTAATCTCATCATAACTTAATGTCCCTTCTATCCCTTGAACATTTGTAGCTGGCCCTACATCTCCCCAATATAAATAATTGGTTTTCATATCGATTGAAATTTTGTATGGATTTCGACAACCCATTACATAAATTTCAGGTCTTGTCTTGCTTGTTCCTTTTGGAAAAAGATTACCATCGGGGATTGAATATGTACCATCAGCTTCAGGTTTTATTCTTAAAATTTTTCCTCGCAGGTCATTGGTATTAGCTGCTGTTGCCTGATCATCAGTAAGCTCACGTCCCGGTCTTTCATCTATGGGTACATAACCTTCTGATTCTTCAGCATTGGTATTGTCGCCAGTTGCTAAATACAGCAGTTTGTCAGGACCAAAGACTATAGCTCCCGCAGAGTGACAGCAATATTTACGTTGAGTTGGTATTTCAAGTAATATCTTTTCCGTTTTAAGTAGTAGATTTTCATCCTTTAACTCAAATCTAGATAAACGACTAATCCATTTACCATCATTAGCAGCATAATAAAAGTATACCCAATTATTTTTATCGTAATCAGGATCTAATGCTACACCTAAAAGACCGTCCTCGATTCCACTAAAGACATTGAAATGAGCAATTGTTTTCATTTGCTTTTTATTGGCTATGTATAACTTAACAGCCCCTTTACGCTCAACAAAAAGAACATTATCATTAGACATGACATCCATTCCCAGAGGCTCATCCAAACCCTGGGCAAGAATCATAGTGGTATACCTGCTACTATCAGGAATTGCTTTAGCCAATTTGATTTTTTTTTGTTCAGGTGCCTGTTCAACTTGTTGATTTTGATTTGAATCCTCTGTCTTAAGCACAACTGTTTCTGGATTTTTTTTCATCGAAAAACAGGACATCATAAGCAAAACAGATACAAAAATCCAGCTACCGTATTTTTTTACTTCCATTTTATTTTATATATATCTATTAGAATTATTCCAATATTTAGAGTTATTTCAAAATCTGATTATCCTTTTCCAGTCGCTGTCTTAATACCGAATAAGGTAAATCCTGAACGGAGCGATTTTGATCTATAGACAATGCTGCAGCAGTACCTGCTGACTGACCTAAAACCATATATACAGGCTCCATCCGAATGCTACTATATGCCACATGAGAGGCAGATAAACAAATCGGCACCAATAGATTAGCACATTCCTGAGCCTTTGGCACAATTGACTGGTAGTTAATTGGATATACAGAAGCTGCACTAAAGAAATCTCCATCTATCCTTACCGAATCCTGTTTATCCAGAACAAATGAAACATAATGTGAATCGAAAGCATAGGTGCCTAGCCCAATGGAATTGGGTGCGTCCAATCTGTTTTTAGGTTTACAGTTTTCTTCTGTCATCACATAATCACTTACCATCCTCCTCGCCTCTCTAACATAAATTTGATGTGGAAAGTGGCTATTGTCTACAAATTCATCTTTAGGTAATCCCCATTTTTTAATTTCTTTCCTTACCGATCGTGGCACACGATTGTCATTTCTTAAAAACCAAAGTAACCCAAGCGCATAATTTTTATGCTTTTCTGCTATCTCTTCTCTTTTTGCATAATCTGCTTCTGCCCAATCATTACTGGCGCCAACAAAATCAAGATGATTGGTATCCGTTTTTCTATTTGGCATAGGCGTAATTGTAATGGCATTGGTAAGGATTGGATCAGGGTATTTTTTAAGTTTCCTTAAAATATACTCATACCATAAAGGGTTATATTTCTCTGGTTTTGGTATCGAAATTCTATTTCTGGCAGCATCAGTCAAGGTTACCCGGTAGGTATAAGCCTGCACCCTTTTATCCTCAGCACCATCATTCAATGCTCTTTCAGTCTCGATAAAAGGTAAAACTCCAGATGTCGGATCACCTTCTACAATATATGGATCAATAGGCAATGCCTTTTTACTAATTCTCACACCATTTTTGGTTTCATTATATTTACTATTTGCCTCGCGGCCTACAAAATAACTCACACCCGATTTAGCCATTAGATCCCCTTCATACGTAGCATCAATAAACATCTGAGCTTGATATTCCTCACCAGTAACCATCTTTATCTTTTCGATATGTTTATTATTTTTAAAAACTCCTTTACCAAGATCCAATTTTTGACGATAAATTACATTTACACCCGCTTCCTGGAGCATATCTTTATAAATCTGTTCCAATACATGAGATTCATAAACCCATTGCATTTTTAAAGAATCATTTTTACCGGTATAAGTTCTTTTCTTTGACATTTCAAAAAATGCATCACGCTGCTGATATTTCCATTGTTTAGGATTTGCATAATGAGCATATATTCTTTGAAAAACTTCTCTGCTAATACCTCCAACCTGTTTATATCTATTCATATCTGTTGCAGTTAATCCTGAAGTCATGACCCCGCCAATATGATTAGTAGTTGATAAAAGCACTACTTTTTTCCCCATTCTAGCTGCCTGAATGGCAGAGGTTATACCTGAGGCTGTTTCTCCATAAACACAGATATCAAATTGTTTTTTTTCTTTGCTTACAGGATCTTTGCTCACAAAGGATAGCAGGAATATGCTAAGTAAAGGAATAAATAACAGAGGTTTTTTCATTATTATATAGGTTTAAATTAAGATTGTATTTAAGTGAGAATAGATTTCTATTTAGCCGAACAGGCATTTCGACTCTAATTCCAGCCGTCATTTTGTGAAAGCTTCTTATTAATATCTCTTTCACGTTGTGGTATAGGCATTAAGTACTGATTTGGACTAAAATAACGGGTATCACGTGTGATCCTCTGAGCCTCTGAGGATGAATAATCCGGAATATTATTTAAGTCGGTAATAGCCGAACTTTTAAAGTTTGGAGTACTGGCCACAACATTCCGATCTTTTGAGGCTCCGATTATCTTTCCTGGCATTACCAATTCGGCAATTTTCCACCTTCGGATATCATACCATCTAAAGCCTTCCAGCGCAAGTTCTACACTACGCTCGCGCCTGATAAGTTGCTTCATTTTTTGCTGATCACTTTGAATGGCCAGATCTACCTCAGGTAGTTTACCTCTCGATCTTAAAGCATTGATGGCGATGATCACGCTCTGATCAATTTGATTTAATTCAATTTTTGCTTCGGCGTAAGTGAGTAATATTTCAGCATAACGCATATAAATCCAGCTGACACGTGCATCAGTAAGATTTTCATCAGTCAGAGTATATTTTGACCAAAGGTACCCCACTCCACTACTTACCGGGCCAAATGCATTTGATTTATCATTATTGGTTGCATTTGCCCATAATCCTGTATTAAAATTAAAAAATGGGGTGGTATTATCGTAAATATTGAAAATACAGCGCTTTGGAACTTTAGCTGCTCCGTAATGAGTAATGGTATCACCATGCATCACCACTGTCCATTTTAGTCTTTGATCTCTATTTTTAGATGGATTGGCTGGATCATACACCGCTGATTCATCAATACGTTTCCCATCTGAACACTCGAACATATCAACCAACCGTTGAGTAGGAAATTTACCCGATTGACCACCGAGATTCCGTGATGCCTGCCCCAGTGGCACATAATTTCGATTATCAAGAGGAGAATTATCAGATCTGAAGAATTCGTACATAATTTCATTTCCAGCATTTATCAATTGCCCCGATCTGGTAAACAGATCTTGAAATTTTGGGTTAAGACCAAATGAATTGCTGTTAATTACTGCCTTGGCAGCCTCCGCAGCTATGTCAAACTGTCCATTGTTAAGTGCGATGCGCGCTTTTAAACCTAATGCCACTCCTCTTCCAATACGCCCCCTTTCAGTAGGACGCCAGTCCAACGCCGGAGCAACTTCATCTAATTCCTTTAAAAGATAGGCTATAATCTCTTTCTGGTTGGTTCTTTCCGCATTATACTCATCTGGATTAAGCGATCGAGTGATGAGCGGAACATCCCCATACATAAAGGTAAGGTGGTAGTAAGCCCAGGCTCTGATGAGTCTCGCTTCACCTTGAATGCGGTTGTATATAGTCTCATTAACATTGGCTTTTCCTTTTTCCATCCCTGTAATCAGAGTATTTGATCGCTGAATGGTAATGTAGATCGCTTTCCAAAGGTTCTCAAGATCTGTATTATATGTATCAAAAACACCTGTAGCAATTCCAGGATCGCGAAATTGTCCGATATCAGACCAAAGATCAAAAAATTGTTGAAAAGGTGTTAATCCTCTGTCCCAGTTAATTGAACGATAAACAGCTGTCAATGCTGCATTCATTTCCTGTTGGTTATTTAAAAAACTCCCGGTAGTTGGTGTATCAAGCGGTTGTCTGTCTAAATATTTTTCACATGATAATAAGCATGGAAAACAGAATAGGATACAAATCAAAGTTATTTTCTTTCTCATACTCAATATTATTTTTTAGTATTAGCATTAAAATTTAGTGTCAGACCCAAACTATAAGTTTTCATGATTGGATAAAACTGACCGGTATTGTTATCCTTTTCAGGATCAAACCCCTTATAAAAATTATCGAAAGTCAACAGATTTTGTCCACTAACATAAAATCTGAGTAGACCAATTTTTAATCTGTTAGTTAATGCAGCAGGTAAAGTATAGCCCATAACCACATTTTTAAATCTCAGGTAGGCTCCTGATCTGATCCAGTAACTTGAATTCTTTTGGTTATTATCAAGTCCTACAGTAAGTCTTGGGTAGGATGCATCTGGATTTTCCGGACTCCAGTAATCTTTATGAAATTCGTAAGCACTACCTTGGAAATTTGTAGAATGAAAGGCCCAGGCACCAATTCCTGACATATAATTATCTCTTTTACCTACACCTTGGAAAAACATTGATAAATCGAAGCCCTTCCAACTCGCATCCAAATTTAAACTGTACTCGTATTGTGGAAAGGAATTTCCCAACACAGTACGATCAAAATTATCTATAAGACCATCAGGTGATCCATTTGGGCCACTGATATCACGATAACGAACATCCCCAGGCTTTGTAGTTGGAAAATGATCCGCAGCAGTCGAAATCTGGTCTACATTTTGAAATAAACCATCCGAAATGTACCCATAGTAAGAATCAATAGCAGCTCCCTCTTTTATAATTGTTACTCCATTTATATACTCCTGATTATTTAGGTCAATTACCTTATTTCTGACATCCGAAAGATTAACCTGTATTCCGTAACGAAAATCCTTCACTGCGTCGCGCCATGTTAAGCCAAGCTCCCAACCCTTATTTTCCATAGAACCTGCATTCACATATGGCGCTGACAAACCAACCATAAGAGGTATAGGTAGTGTCTGGAGCATGTCGTAGATTCTCCGTTTAAAATAATCTGCAGTAATAGTTAATTTACTGTTGAACAAAGACATATCTATCCCAACATCTAATTGTTTAGATGATTCCCACTGTATCAACTGATTACTTGCCTGAGTAATTGCATAACCAGAAGTTATTGAGTTATTAAAATAATAATTATTGGCAGTTCCTGGCGAAAATTGAGACACCGTCGGATAAGAAGTCAAGTTCTGATTTCCCAAGACTCCGTATGAAAATCTAATCTTGGATTCATTGATCACCTGTTTAATATCATCCCAAAATGATTCCTGAGATATTTTCCATCCAGCTGATAGGGAAGGGAAAAAGCCCCAGCGGTTACCAGCAGAAAACCTGGAAGAAGCATCCCATCGACCGTTTACCTCTAATAGGTACTTATCCTGAAAATGATAATTTATGCGGGAATAAAAAGACAAAATCGCCCAATCACTTATTCCACCTGAGTTTGTCATTGTTCCAGCATCTCCTGTATTAAGATACGGCATTTCTGTATTGATAAAATTCTGTCTTGACCCAGAAATATTTCTGGTTTGAAAATCCTCCGCTGAAAATCCAGCTAAAAAACCTAGCGTATGTTTACCCACTTCCTTATTGTAGTTTACCTGTGTTCTGAAGAGATGTTGAGCAGATTCGGTCCAGCTTTCATTCAATCCATTGCTAGCTGGATAAATTGGCCCCTCAACAAGAACATTATTAGCTATGTCAGGTAAGAACACCTGATATTGTTTCTGCAGCGTTCTATTACGTGGTCTATTAATGTTACCAGAATATGTAGCTGAGATTTTCAAATCGTCAATTGGATTGTATGTCAAAGTCCCAGTTAAGACACTTGATTTATTCAACACATTCTCAAAACCACCTACTTCGGCCTGAGCAATAGGATTTACATTATTCCACGCTTCGCCGTATTGACCACTATCAAATTTACCAGCAATATTTGCTGGCAGTCCAATCATTTCCATCATCAATATATTTGGGGAGGTACCTGGCCACATCCTATCAGAGCGATTAAGTGCTATATCCATAGATGCGCTAAGATTCTTTAAAACCTTTACATTTGTATTGAATCTAAAGTCGTAGCGGGTTAAGTTTGTATTTGCTGTAAGTCCATTTTGTTTAAGATAGGTACCAGACGCATATACATTGATCTTATCTGTTCCTGTAGAAAAATTAAGATTATGATTCTGCATCAGGCCATTTCCTGTAAGCATCAGGTCTTTCCAATCTGTATTGAATACCGAAAAATTATCTGGCCCCGTTGCTTTATAAGCTGAAATTGCATTCGTAAAAACTGGCGTTCTTCCTACGTTAACCAGAGCCATATCATACAGTTCCATATGTTCCAAACCATTAACTTTATCTGGAAGATTTGTTGCTTGTTGCAATCCGGTATAGGCATTATATTGTATTTCTCCTTTTTTATCAGCCCCTCTTTTGGTGGTGATAAGAACTACTCCATTCGCTGCTCTGGAACCATAAATTGACGCTGCCGCTGCATCCTTTAAAATACTGATACTTTGAATCGTATTGGGGTCTACTAAATTGATATTCATCTCCACATTATCTACAAGTGTTAATGGATCTTTACCAGCAAACATGGAACTTATCCCTCTGATGCGTATGGAGGCTGCATCGGATCCGGGCAGTCCGGATTGTTGAGTAACTGTAACTCCTGGAGCCATCCCTTGTAGCGCAGCAGAAACAGAAGCAACTTGTCTTTTAGCCAATTGCTCTCCCTTAATAACTGAAACAGCACCAGTTAAATTCACCTTTTTAACAGTTCCAAATCCAACTACCACTACTTCATCCATATTTTCTGATGATTCCTTCATGGTCACATCAACCTGAGTATTATTTACAACAGATCTTTCTTCTTTAAGATATCCTACAGCACTAAAAACTAAAACTGCAGTATTACCTCCAATTTTTATGAAATACATTCCATTAGCATCTGTAATGACAGCTGTATTGGTATTTTTAACCCTGACAGTTAAGCCTGGAATACCTGACTTTTTATCATCGATAACGCGACCATTTACCTGAGCATGGGTAACAGAGATTCCCATGCAAATGATCACTACTACAAAAGCACTGATTTTTTGTAAAAATTTTTCCATACAATAAATACAATTAAATGTCATTATGAAAGTAGCAATGCTGAATACGACAATTCTATACTACAGATCACCAACACAATTTTAGTCTTTAACCTTAAACAGGTGGTGGATAATCCTATCAAATGTTATTAAAATCATATCTTGACTGGGATTGTCCTACGAAAAAATCTAAATTTATTAGAATAAGACCAAACCTTAGTTTTACTAAACCGGTAAAACGAATTAACCAAAACCATCAATAATCACTGTATGTTAAAAAAGAAGAAAACACACCTGGTAATATTCTTTTTAGTATGTCTACTAACCAAAGCATATCCCCAAGAATTTCATACTCTCTCTGTTGAAAATGGCTTAAGCAGTAATGCCGTTTTTTCCATAAATCAATATAATGAGGGATTAATATGGATTTCCACTAAAACAGGAATTAATAAATTCGATGGATTTCATTTTAAAAATTATACACTATATCAACAAGATAAATTGTTTCTATATGGTCATCGTCATGCGAAGCTACTGGTCGACCGTCATCAAAGATTTTGGGTAAATAACAATTATGATATTTTCCTTTATAATAAAAAAACTGACAATTTTGACCTCAATTATTCCACCCAAAAAAACAACACCATTTACGATATATTAATCACTGATACAGATCATATCGTTTTGGCAACAGAAAAGGGTTTAATGAAATATAATATAAAAACTAAAAAAACTATATCCTTTCCCCACATCCCAAAACCACATAAATTACTTAGTTACAATGACGGTTTAATTTTAATTGTTCAAAAGGATAAAGTATTTGTATTTGATCTTAAAACTGCGTCATTGAGACACGATTTCATTCAACCATCTCTATTAAAGGATATAAAAAACAAAAAAATCACTGCAATTGGTATTGACCATCAGCAAAACGTATTTATTGGAGCTTCTGGTAAACTGTATACATTTAAATTGGAAAGTAATACTATAAATACAGATGAACACCTAAACCGACAATTCAACAATTGTGAAATACGTAAAATATTGGTCGACAAAGCAAACAACGTATTTATTGGTACAGACGGTGCCGGCATTTATAAAGTCAACACAAACCTCCAATTACTTCAATCCTTTATATCTGATCAGGACAATCCTGCAACTATTGCCGATAATTCAGTATCGGATATTTTTATTGATAGTGATAATCGAATCTGGATAGGTGGACGCGGACTGAGTTATACAGACCCCAATAAATTAAAGTTTCAATTTATACAACATCAGACCAACAAGCCAAACAGCTTGATTCACAATTTTGTGAGAGCCATTGCAGAAGACCATAGTGGTAATATGTGGCTTGGGACTAAGTACGGTATCAGTATTCTTAATAGAGCTAAAAATTCATGGCGTCACATTACCCAATCTTCATCTGGAAATGTGTTAACTACAAATAAGATTTTAAGCTTTACTAAAGATAAGAATAACAACCTTTTTGTTGGAACCTATCAGAATGGACTTTTTAAGATAGATCCACAAGGAAAGATCAGTTCATTTAATTCCAATCAGAATGGTTCAAAGAAAGCAAGCATTTATAATATATTGAATGATAATGATACACTTTGGTTGAGCAAGGCAACTGCCGGTATTGAGAAAATCAACCTGAAGACAGGTTCATCAACAAAATTCCCGATACCTTATGTAATCTCCATGACAAAAAATGCGAAAGGAGACCTGATTACTGGAGGCCACACCGGTATTACATTTATTAATCCGCAAAACTTAATTACAAAGTATGATGCTGTAAAGCATCAGATTGGTTCTATATTCTGTGTGAAAATTGATAGTAAAAGTAATCTTTGGTGTGCATCTGAGGGCCAGGGGCTAATTAAGTTTATAGAAAAGACAAAGACATTTAAAAAGTATACAATTTCAGATGGACTGTCATCTAATATTGTATATGGTATCCTCGAAGATAAAGCTGGCAATTTGTGGTTAAGTACAACCAATGGAATCTCATCTTTTAACCCAGAAAATGAAGAATTTACAAATTACAGTATTGCTGATGGACTAAAAATAAAAGAGTTTAATTACGGTGCCAGTATGATTACATCATCTGGTGAAATGGTATTTGGTGGAATAAATGGTTTTATAATTTTTAAGCCGGAAGACATTATTAACAAAGATTTCAAAACCAATTTGATTTTTACTGACCTCAAACTTTTTAGTCGGTCAGTGAAAATTGAGGATGAAAACTCTCCGCTTAAAAATGTAATTGATCAAACTGATAAGCTACAGCTAACCTATAATCAAAATGCGATTGCATTGGATTTCATTTCGGTAAATTATACCAATCCAACCAAAACCGTATATACCTGGAAACTTGAAGGTTTTGATAAAGATTGGTCACCTATTAAAACAGACCACACGGCTACCTATACGAATTTAAAACCAGGAAAATATACATTCAGGGTAAAGGCGACAAATCATCAATCGCATTTCAGCGAAACAGAAAGAACATTAAGTATTGAGATCAGTCCGCCGTTCTGGAAAACATACTGGGCCTATCTGTTCTACATCATTACAGCGGTAATATTTATTTATTTCCTTTTTAAGTTCTATCATATTTGGATCAGTGAAGTTCATGCCAAGGATAAAATAAATTTTTTTATTAATCTTGCTCATGATATCAGAACACCTCTTTCTTTGATCCGATCTCCCCTATCTATTGCATTAAAAAACAATGATTTCTCGAGTAATACATTACATAATCTTACAACTGCAGACAATAATGTTTACAGGCTTTCACATATTATCAATCAACTACTGGATTTTGAAAAAGCAGACAGAAGAAAAACAGATATTAAGCTTAAACCAATCAATGTCAAAGAAGTTCTAGATGAGTTATGCGCAAATTTTATTCCACTTACAGAAGAAAGAAATATTACCCTTATACGGAATTATAAACAAGAAAAAACTAATTTATGGGTAGACAGAGACAAGTTTGACAAAATCATTTTTAATTTACTTTCAAATGCGGTTAAATATTCTAAATCAGGTGGTCAAATTATTATATCTGCAGAGGTACTTACAAATAATTACATAATAAGGATAAGCGATAAAGGATTAGGGATTCCCAAAGAGCAGCAAAAATATATATTTAGAAGATATTTCAGGGCTCAAAATGCAATCAATTCACATGAAGTGGGAAGTGGAATAGGCTTAGTTCTGACTAAAAAATTAGTGGAGCTCCATAAAGGTACCATAACATTTGAGAGTGTTGCCAACATAGGAAGTACATTTACGATTAGTTTTAAGACAGGTAACCATTTATTGGCAGATAAGGATTTTCGGGAGGTAAATGCTATAGCTTCACTTGATCAAGTTGAGTTGAAGCGAGATATAATATTATGTGACGAGAAAGATAAGAAACCCAGATTACTTATCGCAGAGGATCATAAGGAGTTGCGTGATCATTTGACACACAATCTTTCTGATTCCTTTAAAATATACCTGGCAAAAGATGGCCTGGAAGCTTTAAGAATGTCAAAGACCATTTTCCCTGACATTATACTATCTGATGTGATGATGCCAAATATGAATGGCAATCAACTATGTTATGAAATTAAAAACAATATTGAAACCAGTCATATTCCTTTGGTATTACTAACATCACTAACATCCACCTCTTATAAAATTGAGGGCATTAAAACTGGAGCTGACAGCTATCTTGAAAAACCCTTTGAAATGGAACTACTAAAAATTACGCTGGACAACTTGCTTAAAAACAGTAAGCGACTAAGAGAGAAGTTCTTAAAAAATGAAACTTCGGTTGATGATGATTCACTTTCAGAGCTTGATCAAAAGTTTGTAAATAATGCCATTCAAATTATTGAGATTAATTTATCAGATTCAGAGTTCTCTGTAGAGAACTTCGAAAAAGCTTTAGGAATGAGCCATGCGGCGCTTTATAGAAAATTTAAGACACTGATAGGTAAAACGCCATTAGATTTCATTAATCAATACCGTCTAAAAAAAGCCGCAGAGCTTTTACAAACTCGAAATTACAATATCAATGAGGTTGCTTATATGGTGGGATTTTCTGACCCCAAATACTTTAGTACGGTATTCAAGAAGTACTTCGGAAACAACGCCAGTGAATATTTAAAAAAATAAGGATTTTATAAAAAACGCCACTTTAAGCTAATTAAAGTGGCGTTTTTTATAAAATCATCAACTATATTTATTTAGGTATTTTTAAATTGAAAGTGACCTTTGCTATTTTTCTGATATTGGGTTCGGTAATCCATGGGTTTGTGAAAAAGGAAAGTGGCCGGGTCTCATTTTCAATTTTAGCAACCTTTAACACACATAGTTTTGAGGCTACTCCTGTTGTTGCCCCAACAAATCCCACATCAGATGCACCTGCATCCAGCTTCATTAGGCAAATATCGCCCTCGACTAAGAAAGGCATTCTATCTCCAGTAATAGCAGTCTTATAATTTTTTAAATCATCGATCGTTACATTATCATAATTAAAGGGTGCTATTGTTGCACTATTCGATGTTATTCCAATTTTAATGAAAGTCGTCTGATTTCTATTTGTCCAGTTACTGGCCGGAAACATAGAAGGTGTGGTATAAGTTTTATCCTGCCAGGTATAGGTACCACCTGTATAATATACCTCTGAACTAGCTAAAGAAGTAGTATTTTTTGGCCCCATTAGTCTCAACCCTCTATCGCCAACATATCCATTAGCAGCAGCAAACCATAATACATACATTTCAATATCTTTAAACCTTGGATAAGCTTCTCCGATAGTCATCGATCTATTTAAACCTATAGAATAAAATGGATAAATGTCAGGTTCCTCAACAATCCCTCTATTGTAAAAATCACTACCCAAAGTGAACGTTCTGATCTCAAAACCAACAGTACAAGGTGTCTCTACAGTACTTGTCCGACCCAATCGATCGGTTACAACAATACGCAAAGCACTCACATTATTTTCAAGTGTAATATCCTGAGAAAAGTCCACTTCATGTTCTTCATTGTAAGCTATCAATGGTAGGCTCTCCCCCTCAATAGCCTGTTTTAGTTTAATAATTTTAACTGAAACCAGTCCCGCAACTGATTTTATATTTAATTTGAGATTGATAGATCCATTAACATTTGATGAGAAAGTGGAGTCTGAAACAAAAGAAATTACTGGAGAAGGGAGTTGGACATATTTAATTGGAAGAGTTTCAATTTTAACTTTTTTGTATTCGTCCGTTACAGAGACCTGAAGCGCCTGATCTCCATCCTTATAGGTAATGAAGTTTTCAAATGAATATTCTTTAGAGTCTGATTCGATAGGTACAGGTAAAGGTATATCTGTGATTCCTGTTTTTGAATACAGTTTTACCTCTATTTTAGTTAAATTACCGGCTCCTTTAACAGTAAACTTTGTAGTTGGAATGACCAGAGGAAATACATTCTCATCAATTGCTATTTCGGATAATTCGAATTGAATTTGAGCCGGGGCCAGGTAAGGTACAATCGAAAGAGGTAGATTTTTAACAGTTACTCGATCAGCCTTATCCGTAGCCGTGATTTTAAATGATAAAAAGTCTTCCTCCCATAAAGGAAGTTCCTTAACAGAAAATTGTGTTGGATCTTTAAAAGAAACATACTCCTTATAAAGCTCCGTTCCTGTTGTCTTAATCAATTCCAGTTTAACTGATTTTAAACCGAAATCAGCGAAAACCACACAAACCAATGGAATGTTATCTGCTATATTAAGGTTTGGCTTTAAAGTATCAATCATCAATTTGATTACAGGAGGTTCTGTATCTCCTACATTAATACTACTTCCTTTTTTACAATTGCTTAATATAAAGATTACCGTAAGGCCGACTAATATTGATAATATTGATTTCAAATTCATAGCTGCAGTTTTAATAAGGGGATTGATATGTTGAATTTCTTTTGTATACCGCATAGTGTCTAAAAACATGTGCAGCTCCATTTCTGGCCAACACATTAGAGGTTAGCGACAAGACTTCCCTACTTGAACCATTGGTCCCGGTTTCATTTAACACAATATTTCCATTAATGACCTGATCCTGATTTGTTGCCTGTCCAATTGATGATTTACTTATTTTTATGGTAAGTAAACCATCCTCGCCCTCCAACAAAGTTTTCACAAAGATCGATTCCACAGGTAATTTCTTATCAAAAGCATGATATTTTCCCTCTATTACATGATAACTTAAAAAGCTTCTCACTTTATCTATATCAATTGATATGGCGGATGTTACTCCATAAATGGCAAAAAACTTGTTCATCCCTTCATTGTTAATAATGAGGTAGGTATAAGCCTTTTTTTCCTGACTATAAATTTGCTGCATACCTGCATATTCAATAGCCTCGCTCATTAAAGAAAAATCTGCAGGTCGGCTTTGTAAGAACTCCCATACTGTCATATTGATATTCGGATCGATAGGTTTTGGCTCATAATCAAAATTCTTTTGTAAGCAACCAGTTAAGGGCATTATAAGCCAACCTAAAACAATCATTAGGCCGAGCTGTCTTATTATATATTTTGTTTTCATTCTATTTTTTTTATAGATTATATGATACACGATAAATCATGATCTAATTATATCCAGGGTTTTGTTTGATGTTAGCATTTCTTAATAGGATATTGAAATTCAAAGGAAACAACATTTGAGAATCACTATTCATTCCATTTATAGGCTCCATTACTTTTACTGCTCTTTTTGTTCTTACCAAATCGAACCAACGTTTTCCCTCTCCAATAAGCTCAATCTGTCGCTCATCCAAAATATAATCGATTAGATCCTCTCTAGATGCAAAGCTGCTTGCCACTCTTGTTGTTGTTGCTACTTTAGCTCGTGTTCTAACTGTTGATGATATAATATTTAAAGCATCCTGAAATTTATCCATACGTGCCTTGCATTCTGCTTCCATTAATAGGATATCGGTAAATCGATAAATCGGATAAGCAATTTCACAATTACCGAAGCTTGTATTTGGAATATCAGAACCATTAGCAGCATATTTATGCATCCTGAATTCCCCTGGTGCTGAAGATGGCTGTCTAATGTAATTATCGGCTCGTATATCTCTCGGTATACTATTTCCAATTGTTATAAAAGTATTTCTCAATTTAGGAGAAAGTAAAAGAGAGCCACTAAATAAACTATAAATTTGACTGGTGACGTCTTCCTCCAAATCAAAATGCACAACAAAAATTAACTCATTCACACCAGAACCGTACTCATCCAGATTTGGCTTATCGTCTCCAATCTTTCTGTTCAAATCAGTTGTGAATGTAAATTTCATTTTATCCATATCTGGCTGAAATCCCCACCGGGCAGGTAGTGTTTTTAACCGGCCGATTACCTGATCTGCTGCCTCATAATCTTCCATCCACATTAAAACATCAGCCTGTATAGCTAGAATACCTGCTTTAGAGATTCGTTTCCTTTCCAGATTGGAAGAATTTATTAAGCTCTCCGCTTTTTTTAGATCTGAAAAGATCACATTTTTAAGCACTTCATCTTTAGGTGTTCTGTCTTTAAAAACAGCATTCCCTAGTTCTTTAACAGGCTCCAGATGAACTGGTACATCCCCCCATATTCTTACCGCATAAAAATAGGCAAGTGCCCTCATTGCATAAGCCTGAGCTAAATAATCATTTTTATCCTCCTCACTTGGCATTTCGGAAATAGGAATATATTGAATTGCGTAGTTCGCATTGCTAATTGTTTTGTAGAGACCTCCCCAATTTGTTACACTCAAATCATTTGTCAACTGATTATTAATTAGTCGTTGGTTAACTGATGTACCATCCGTGGTCACAACAAAATTATCCGACCTAAGCTCTCCCCAAGCGAATAAATTACCTTGTACTGCAGCCCTGAAAGAACTATATAGTTCATTTACCCCAGATCTGACTTCCCTTTGGTTTCTCCACATTTTATCTTCAGGTATCTCACTTATAGGATTTACATCCAAAAACTTACTACAGGATATAAAAACAGATGAAAGGAAGAACATTAAAAATAAAGTGATTTTAAAGTATCTATTTTCCATAAATATTATTATTAGAATAATTAAAAATTCATATTAAGTCCTACACCAAATTCACGTTTACGTGGATACCGATTGGTATCCTGACCTATACCGAGTGCCGTTCCATCCGAAAACTCAGGATCATATCCAGAATAGTTGGTAAATGTGAGGGCATTATTAACATACCCATAGATGCTCAGACGCTTGATATGCATTTTTTTACTGAAAGCGGCAGGCATAGAATAGGACAACCTTACATTACGGACTTTTAAGTAAGATGCATCTTCCAAATAAAAGCCATTCAGCGTTCGGTCATTTTGATAACTGTCTGCATAAGGCCTTGGGTAAATTGTTTCATCACCTTGGTTTAGCCAGAAATTATTTGAGAATTCTACAGAGGGCATTGTTGAGAAAAAGTCCATGGCAGTATTATTTAATGAAAATTTTGCCTGGTTATAGATCTCACCTCCAATCGAAAAATAAGTGGCAATAAAGAAACTGAAATTCTTATAATTTAGAGTGGTATTAAAGCCCCCTGTGAAATCAGGCTGTGCATTTCCCAAAATCTTTCTATCCTTATCATTAATCACACCTCGCCCTTCCACATCAGCTTCATTGTCATACCAGTTCACATCTCCGCCTCTAAATACACTTCCATCGGTAAGTTTCTTTTGATTTATTTGGCCAGTATACACCGAATTGTTCAATAAATAGTTTTCTAAAATAAACTTACCTGCTGCGTCTTTAACCATTTGTCCACCCTGATCTTTCTTAAATACCGGTGTCAACTGTTGCCAGCTATCTGAAAACGCATTAGACTCATTATAAGGAAAAATATTTAGCTGCTGATAACCAAACCAATCGCCAATACGTCCGCCTTCCGAAATGTACCAATTTGCATCATAAATATAAGGTGCCCCCCCTGCAATGGTCTTTATTCGGTTATCATTTTTTGAAATATTCAAGCCCACATTCCAGGTTAGCTTTTTAGATCTGACGATGTCTCCACGCAAATCGATTTCTATCCCTTTATTGTTTATCGATCCAATATTGCTCCTCAAACTCGAAAAACCCCACTCAGTAGGTATTTGAAAGTTAGCTAGCAGATTACTAGTTTGTTTGTTATAAAAATCAACTGTGAGCTGGTAGCGGTTTTTAACAAATGACAAGTCTAATCCAAGGTTTGTTTGCCTGGTTTCCTCCCAGGTTAAGTTACTTGAAGCGATCCTTGCGGCGGCGATACCCGAAAGTCCATCATATACACCACCAATACTATAAGAAAGAATATTTTCAAAATCGCCAATGCTTTCATTACCGGTAACACCATAACTTAGCCTGATTTTTCCATCATGGAATAAATTCTTTTGGGTAGCCCATTTCATAAAACTTTCATCCGAAAATCGCCATGCTGCTGAAACCGATGGAAAATATCCATATTGATTTGCTCGGGAAAATCTTGAAGAACCATCTACTCTAAGAGTGGCATTAACAATGTACTTTGATTTATAATCATAACTCAGACGACTAAATGCTGACGCGAGCCTGTGTATAGATTGATCAGTATAAGTAGCGTTAAGATTGTAATTCGCACGGAAAGCATTTTGGGTATAAATCTCATCCGTTGATGCTCCCTTTCCACTATAAAATTCACTTTCACGTTTCCAACTTTGAGCACTTACGCCTAACAAAGCCTTGATATTATGTGCTTTCTGGAACGATTTCGTGTAATTTAAATAGCTTTCACCACTCCAGTTCCAATTCAAGATATTTCGTTCAGTGCCGGTATTAGATAGTCCATCGGCAGAAATAAAACTTGGACGTTGAGAAATAAACTTTGAAAGCCCAATATTTGCATTAAAAGTAGTTGTGAATTTTAGATCTCTGCTTAAATTAATATCTCCTGATTGGAAAAATGTAGCATCATAACTATCTGTGAAATTTGTTAATTCAGTTAAGGCTTTCGGGTTTACACCATAAAAAAGACCTATTAATGTCCCATCAGGATAATAGTAAGAAGAGTTTGGCCGTCTACCCAAAAGTGAATTCAAAAAACCAGCTTCATCCGTTCCCTCTTTATTACGGTAGGCAAAGTATATCCTAGAAGCGAAATTGATCTGTTTCGAGGGCGTATAATCTGCATTTAAACGTGCTGTTAATCTGTTAAAAGACGTAGCTTCAATGATCCCCTTTTCTTTAAGGTATCCCGTTGCCAAACGATATTTTAGATTGTCAGAACCACCACCAAATCCAAGATCGATCTGACTCTTGCTTGCAATATTAAATAAATCATCCTGGTAATCATGATCAAAGCTAAAAAGGAAGTTGGTTGAATCCCTCATTTGTGCAGTAACCGCATTTATAACTGCTTGCGAAACAATTCCACTACCTTCTCCTTTAGTATAATCTAACTGTCTTTTTTGAAGCTCCCTATATTGGGCAGAATTAAGTTGAGGTAATGTATGTGCCAATTGATTAAATGACTGTAAAAAGTTCAGCTGTATATCGGGTTTATTTTTTGATCCTTTTTTTGTTGTAATAATAATTACACCATTGGCAGACCGTGAGCCATAGATAGCAGAGGAAGCAGCATCCTTTAACACCTCGATCGAAGCGATGTCGTTAGGGTTAATTGCATCAGCATCTGTCTGTTGAACACCATCAATGATATAAAGTGGTCCGATACCATCATCATTGAACGTTGACCTTCCCCGAATAACTATCGAAGCCCCCTCCCCTGGTTGACCAGAACCAGTAGCAATCTGAACACCTGAAACTGAACCTTGTAGTGCTTCAGCGACACTTATAGGAGCCCTTTTTTCTATATCTTCGCTATTTATAGATACCACTGCTCCGGTCAGATCTCGCCGATCTACTGTTCCATACCCAATGACAACCACTTCATTTAAAGATTTATTTGACTCTTTTAGTACTACATCAACTTTAATTTTTCCTTCAACTAAAATCTCCTGCATTTCAAATCCTACATATGAAAATTGCAAAATGGCACGTTGGTTTGGTACTCTAATTTTGTATTGTCCCTCTGCATTTGTAGTTGTGCTGACCAGGGTTCCTTTTACTTTAACAATTGCTCCTGGAATTGGTTCTCCGTTCAACTCGGTTACCTTACCTATCACTTGTGTAGACATCTCCTTTTTCCTGGGGGAAGCTACATTTTGTGAATATGCTGTTTCTACCAGAAACATAAACAGCAGGGCGACTATTAGGTATTTTCTTTTCATCATATTTGGTTGGTTTAGGTTTATTATGGTTGACCTTAAGCAAATAGCATTTATCTATTTCAGGATTTGGTTATCATTCTCCAATTGCGTCTTTAGTACACTATATGAGAGATCATGTAGTGTAGTTTTCTTTTTTATAGCCAACGCAGCTGCTGTTCCGGCCGACTGGCCAAGCACCATATATACTGGCTCCATTCGAATGCTGCTATAAGCTACATGCGAGGCAGATAAGCATATAGGGACTAAAAGGTTAGAGCATTCCTTAACTTTCGGAATAATTGATAAATAACTTATAGGATATATAGAAGCAGGCCCAAAGAAAGATCCTTCAATTTTTACCAGATTATCATTATCCAAAATAGTTGCTACGTTATGAGAATCGAATGCATATGTACCAAGACCGACTGAATTAGGAGCATCCGTTCTATTTGTACTTCTACAATTAAGTTCTGTCATCACATAATCACTTATCATGCGTCTGGACTCACGTACATAAATTTGATGAGGAAAATTATCATTGTCTTTAAATTCATCATTAGGCAAACCCCATTGTTTCATCTCCAGTCTTACAGCCAAGGGGATTCGCTCATCATTCCCTAGAAACCATAAAAGACCAAGCGCATAATCTTTATGTAGCTGCGCAATCATCTCCCTTTTCTCATAATCGGCCTCAGCCCATTCATAACTTGCACCAACAAAATCCAGATGGTTTGTATCTGTTTTTCTATTAGGCATTGGAGTTATTGTAATATAACTGGTTAAGCTACCAGAGGCAGCCTTTCTTTTTCTAGCGAGAAGCTCATACCAAAGCGGATTATAATTTTTAGGTTTACGGATTTCGATTCTCTTTGATTTATCATTAGTCAGAGTTACCCGATAAGTGTAAGCCTGGACTTTATGATCACCCGTTCCCTCTTTACGTACTTGTTTGCTTTCAATAAAAGGCAAAAGCCCAGAAGTAGAATCTCCCTTTATAAGATACGGATCAACAGTTGATCCTTTTTTGTTGATTCGCACACCAGCCCTAACCTCATTATATAAACTTTTAGGTTCGCGACCAACCATATAACTTACTCCTGATTTGGCCATAAGATCCCCTTCATAGGTTGCATCGATAAACATTTTTGCACGATACAACTGACGATCTGTAGTCCGTATACTTTCAATAGCAGTTCCATTTTTTATTACGCCATTCTTTAAATCTAACCGCTGTTTATAATATACTTTTATCCCAGCCTTTTGAAGCATTTGTCTAAATATCCCCTCTAAAACGTGTGATTCATAAACCCATTGCATCTTCAACGAGTCACTTTTCCCTGTAAAAGTTCTTTTCTTTGATAGCAGAAAAAAACTATCTCTTTTTTGATTCCGCCATGCTTTATCTTGCTCATAATGCGCATATATTTTCTGGAAAACTTCTCTTGCTACTCCCCCTACTTTCTGATGGTTATTGATATCTGTTGCTGTTAAACCGGAAGTCATCACTCCCCCCAAATGATCACTTGTTGATAGCAAAACCACATTTTCACCCATTCTGGCAGCCTGTATTGCAGCGATGATACCAGAAGATGTTTCGCCATATACACAGATGTCAAATTGACGTACAGCAACATCTCTATCTGTAAAACCATATGAAAGGATTGTAAATGCTCCTAAGATTAGGATTAGCTTTTTCATTTAATGAATGGTTTAAGTTAATCGATTAATTTTTTAATTGCCAGAATCACAAAAGCAGCTTCCAGATTATACCAGTTACTTGGTTTTTGTCCCCGACTATTATATGTCTCAAGATATTCCAGATAATTTCTGGCTTTCATCTGATCATTCATTACTGCGGCTGTATATAAAATTACTGTCCATGGATATGCCCCTTTTCCATAAGTCTTACCAGACTGCCACTCAGGGTAATGCACATTAAAGGTTTCCCACAATCCTTTTGCACGATCAGACTTTGACTTTATCACCTGACACCAGATTGGATATAACTGACAAGTTGCATCGGCATAAAACTTCTCCCAATTGGCCATTTCACCCCCTTCATACATGAAATACCGCTCATTTTTAGCATCCCACAAGTACTTTTCAATTGCATTTGTATTATTTTTCAAAGTAACTTTCCAAAACTTAGAATCAAGAACAGGCAATACCTGTTTTGACAACCAAATTAAATCTTTCATGCCCTGATTCACTTCCGAATTATCCATGGTATATTTAGCTTTGTATTTAGGTTTGGCAACAGCGAGGCCATTATTGTTGTCTTTAGCAAAGCCATCATAGAGATGGTCTTTATCATCGATGACAAGGGCCAGTCCTCTACTAATACTTTCCAGTTGACGACCATACTGTTTAATCCAGATTCGATCTTCAGGAGAAACCTCACCTAGTTTTTTGGTAAGTGTAATAAATGTAGCTGCATAAGAATCAATGGAATCAAAGTCACCAGTTGAAATGGGTATTGCCCCAATATCTAGACTGTTAACATAATAATCACAAATAGAACCGTCTTTATTTAAGTGATTCATATACCATAGCATCCACCTTTTAACAGCACTTATATTTCTTTGAGAAGGAACCTCCAATAGTGCAATTGCAGCTATATTATTAAAATATGGACAGATTTTAAATTTGGTATTATGCTTACCTCCAGACATTATAAATGCGCCATCACCTAGTTGATGCTTAAGGATAAAATCACACTCCGACTTAATCAAAGCTTCGTAACGGGCTGAAAGGGTATTTCCCTGAGCAACACAGTGTTCAAACAAACAAGTATTTATCATTATGATAAGCACCGATATAATTTTCATAGCTTATTTTTTACCTAAAGACAAAATATAAATTATCATTTTCCTTGCGTCAGCATTAGTTATTGCAGAATGCGGTGGCATTGGAATATCACCCCAATTCCCGCTACCTCCTTTAATGACCTTTTTTGAAAGCAATTCTATACTTTCAGCTTTGTTAGCATATTTTTTAGCTATATCCACATAAGACGGCCCCACTAATTTGGCATCAGGGCTATGACATGCAAAACAGTCTGATTTCCCAATTAGCAATTTCCCATCAATCAGTTCTTGTTTTGAAAAAAATGCTTTCTGTATTTGGGGCTTTTTAACAAAAAACTTTACTGTCTTCTGTTGACCAAGGCACGGAATAACAGAGCGTGACAGGACTATAATAAATAGTGATAAACCAATAACATTAATTTTACACATAATCTAAATGATAATATTTTATTACTGTATGTTTAGCTTCTTTCATTCAAGAAGTCATAAACAATATTAACCCTAGAAAAATAACTTATGGTCGAATATTATATCATTTATCACTAAATTTCTATCGTTAAAAAGTATTTTAAAATTGTTTAATCAGTATTAACAAGTAAAGCCTGTATCGTAATTATAATACAGGCTTTACTTGTTAAACATATGAATATCAGCTACAACTTGGATTTTGAACCAGTGCTCCTTGTTTATAATTAATCTTCCAACACACCAAACTTACCTTGGTTAAAATCTGCAATGGCCTGATTGATCTCTTCTTCAGTATTCATTACAAATGGTCCGTAGCTTACAATTGGTTCATTTAATGGTTCACCACTCAGGATCAATACCACACTATTCCGATTCGCTTTTATAGAGATTTCCTGTTATTAATTGATGTAGGATAAGAAGTAGATATGCTTCCTTGAGTTCTTTTTG
>JBEBUV010000042.1:0-31757 GCA_040393085.1 Pedobacter hiemivivus
CTAATTTTTTTGAAAAGGGAGGTAGTTCGGAGTCTGGCATCTGTTGTAAGGACAATAGCGTCTAGGTCTCCCCTGAGAAGCTAATTTTTTTGATAAGGGAGGTAGTTCGGAGTCTGGCATCTGTTGTAGGGACAACAGCGCCTAGGTCTCCTCTGAGAAGCTAATTTTTTTGAAAAGGGAGGTAGTTCGGAGTCTGGCATCTGTTGTAAGGACAACAGCGTCTAGGTCTCCCCTGAGAAGCTAATTTTTTTTGAAAAGGAAGATATTCTGGTGTCTGTTGTAAGCACAATAGTGCCTAGGTTCCCCTGATGTTTTGGGAAGCATGCAATCTAACCGGAATTGTCAAGCACATCACATCTGCTTATAGCTTTTAGGAATCACAGGATTTCTGAAATATTGCATTTAAAATGTATTTTTAGCTTATGGATGAAATAACATGGGATGATTTTGAAAAAGTCGAATTAAGGGCCGGAACAATTCTAGAAGTTTTAGATTATCCCGAAGCTCGTAAACCTGCTTATAAGGTAAAGGTAGACTTTGGAGATTTTGGTGTTAAAATGAGTAGTGCACAGATTACTACGCTATATAAAAAGGAGGAATTGATAGGGAAGCAGGTTGTTGGAGTAGTGAATTTCCCTAAGAAGCAGATTGGTAAATTTATGTCAGAATTTCTGGTTACTGGCTTTGCAGATGAAAATGGCGATATTGTTTTAACAACATTAAATGGTAAAGTACCTAATGGGAGTAAAATGATATAATGCTATCTTTGGAACATGAGTTTTTACAATTTTTCAGAGGAAGATAAACCCGAAGCAGAAGATGAACATTATATGCGACTGGCTTTGCAAGAAGCGCAGAAAGCATTTGATGCTGAAGAGATTCCTATTGGTGCAATAGTAGTTTCTAAGGGACGTATAGTTGGTCGTGGTTATAATTTAACAGAACAGTTAAACGATGTAACGGCACATGCGGAAATGCAGGCATTTACTGCTGCTGCACAAACTCTTGGAGGTAAATATCTGAAAGATTGCACTTTATATGTGACTATTGAGCCTTGTGTGATGTGTGCTGGAGCTAGTTATTGGACTCAAATCGGTAAATTGGTTTATGGTGCGCCTGAACCTAAAAGGGGATTTACGACAAATAATGCTAACCTGCTACATCCTAAGACAGTATTGCGTAGCGGCGTTTTGGCTCAGGAATGTGGAGCTTTGATGAAAAAGTTTTTCGAAAATAAAAGAAGCTAAACTTGACATAGGTTTGAACAAAACTTAACTCCCGTTTGTTATATTTGCTGTTGAAGCCTTGTAGGTGAAAATCTATAAGACATAAATTAAATAATTATTTAAACTTAAATCATAATAATATGGCTTTTGAATTACCTGCGTTACCATACGCAACAGACGCATTAGAACCGCATATCGATAAACAAACTATGGAAATTCACCATGGTAAACATCACCAGGCTTATGTTACAAACCTAAATAAAGCTTTAGAAGGTAAGCCAGAAGCAAATCAAAGCATCGATGAAATCGTTAAAAACATTTCTAAGTTTCCTGCAGCAGTAAGAAACAATGGTGGTGGTCATTATAATCACTCTTTGTTCTGGGAAGTTATTGGCCCAAATAAAGGTGGCGAACCTAAAGGTGAACTTGCTGACGCAATCAATGCTGCATTTGGTTCATTCGCTGATTTCAAAACTAAATTTGCTGAAGCTGGTGCAACCCGTTTTGGTTCAGGTTGGGCTTGGTTAAGCGTTGGTGCTGATAAAAAATTAGTTGTTTCTTCAACTCCTAATCAGGATAACCCTTTAATGGATATCGCTGAGGTTAAAGGAACACCAATTTTAGGTATGGATGTATGGGAACATGCTTACTACTTAAAATATCAAAACAGACGCCCTGATTATATCGCTGCTTTCTGGAGCGTAGTAAACTGGGATGTAGTAGCTGAGAAGTTCAAAAAAGCATAATTTATTGTCCGTTTATAACAGGATTAAATTGTATAAAAGACCCGGATGTGTAAAAGCATCCGGGTCTTTGTTTTTATATTCCGACTATATCTTTCTTCTTTTTCTGCTTCATTGCTTTGGGGATAACTGCTAAAATTTCTTCTTTTAGAGCGTTTAGCATTCTTTTCTTAACGAAATTCTTGTGTGTGGCCAAGCTGATCTCCCGAACGGGCTCAGGGGCTTTAAAGTGTCTCACTTTACTCAATTGTTTACTGCTTAATTCCTCTAAAGCCAATTCTGGTAATAAAGTCGCGCCATTGTTAACGTCAACCATTCTGATTAAGGTTTCAACGCTTCCGGTATTGTAAGTTAAGCCCTGTAAGCGGTTGTGCTTGGTGGAACGACAAATATTTAATACTTGCGAACGCATACAATGTCCCTCATTCAGCAACCAGATATTTTCACTTTCCAGATCATCCGCATCAATAGTCTTTTTCTTATATAGCTTACTGGCTTTACTGATGTAAGTAACAAAATTCTCATAATAAAGGGGCATTTCATTAAGTGCATTATCGCCTAGTGGCGTAGCCATAATTCCGCAATCTAAAACCCCTGTTTTCAAATGGTGGATAATATCATCAGTGGTATATTCCCAGATATCTAGTTTCAAATCTGGATATTTCTCCATCATCGCAGCAATTACTTTTGGTAAAAGATAAGGTGCAACGGTTGGGATAATTCCTACTCTAAGTTCTCCTGTAACCTCCTGCTGCTGGTCACTAATGATCTCTTTTATTTTTTGACTTTCCTGAAGTACAATACGGGCCTGCTCAATAATCTGACTACCTATTTCAGTTGGAACTACTGGTTGTTTGCTGCGGTCAAAGATTTTGACATTCAATGTCTCTTCCAGTTTCTGTACTTGCATACTCAAGGTTGGCTGCGTTACAAAACATTTTTCAGCGGCACCTACGAAACTGCGATAGGTATCTACGGCTACAATATATTCAAGTTGAACTAATGTCATATAGCTAAAGGTTATTTGTCTTTAGCAAATGTATCAATTTTAGCTATAATTGGTCATGAAATCTACGTAAGCCAGTTGAATACCCTCTTCTAATTCTACTTTATGCTTCCAACCGAGTGTATGTAACTTAGATACATCCATTAGTTTACGTGGTGTGCCATCTGGTTTACTGCTGTCGAATGTTAGCTCACCTTCAAAACCTACAATCCGTTTGATTAAAAGGGCAAGGTCTTTAATGGTCAGGTCTTCTCCTGTTCCAATATTGATCAATCCGGCTTCACTATAATTCTGCATTAAAAAATAACAGGCTTCAGCAAGGTCGTCGGCAAACAGAAATTCACGCATTGGTGTACCTGAACCCCAGATATTGACTTCTCTATCACCATTTATTTTGGCCTCGTGAAATTTGCGAATCAAGGCAGGTAATACATGTGAATTTTGCGGATGATAATTGTCATTGTAGCCATATAGGTTGGTTGGCATTACGGAAATGAAATCGCAATTGTATTGAGCACGATAAGCATCGGCCATTTTAATACCTGCAATTTTTGCAATGGCATAAGGTTCATTAGTTTCTTCAAGAAGGCCTGTCAGCAAGTATTCTTCTTTTAAAGGTTGAGGAGCCATTTTAGGGTAAATACAGCTGGAGCCAAGAAACATAAGTTTTTTAACACCAGTTTTATAAGCCTGATGAATCACATTGTTTTGGATACAAAGGTTCTCATACAGAAAGTCGGCACGGTAGGTGTTATTTGCTATAATTCCCCCAACTTTTGCCGCTGCCAGAAAAACATATTCAGGAAGTTCAGCATTAAAAAAGTCAGTAACAGCCTGTTGGTTGCGTAAATCAAGTTCAGCTGAAGTTTTTACAATAATATTGTTGTATCCTTCTTTTTCTAGCTTCCTGTAAATAGCAGATCCAACCATTCCACGGTGTCCTGCGATATATATCTTTGCGTTTTTTTCCACGTATGCCTTAATAATGATACAAAAATACTAAATCCTGTCATCATACTATGATCTGATCGTTAAAAATACATATAAGCGACTTATGAGGGCAGGAATGAGGGGAATAGGGGATAATGAAATTTAAATTACTGAATAATTAACGTTAACGAGGTGTATAAAAGACTTATTGTCTAAGTTTGTATAAAAATTATTAAGTAGTGGGTAAAGACAAATTAAGAAAGTTTGCCGAGATAGATACTTTCCCTAATGTTTATCAGCTGGAAGCTGGCAAAGAACTAAAGGGTAAATGGGCATCACAACATTTTAAAAATGACCATCCAATTGTATTAGAATTGGCATGTGGTAAGGGGGAATATTCCGTTAATCTGGCGAAAATGTTTCCGGAAAAGAATTTCATAGGTGTAGATCTGAAAGGTAATAGGATTTGGCGGGGTGCCAAGACAGGCGTGGATGAGGGTATTGACAATCTTGCTTTTTTAAGAATTCAGATTGAAGATATTATGGAATATTTTGGAGGAAATGAAGTGGATGAGATCTGGATTACTTTTCCTGATCCTCAACCTCAGGAAAGCCGCGAAAAGAAAAGACTAACTTTCCCTGGATTCTTAGATAAGTACAAGACCTTTTTAAAACCCGGGGGTAAAATAAATTTGAAAACTGATAATGATGGATTGTATCTTTATACAGTAGAGAAAGTTGAAGAATTGGGATTGAAATGCCATAAGAAAACGGATCAATTGTATAATTCTGAGTTTTATGATGCTGTTCTTTCTATCAAGACGCATTATGAAAGGATTTATTTAAAACACGATAAAAGCATCAATTATATACAGTTCTCTTTAGAATAATAAAGTAATTGAAATGGAACAATCATTTTACGACCAGGTTTTCGAGGTAGTTAGACTGATCCCAAAAGGGCGGGTAACTTCTTATGGTGCCATTGCCAAAAGTCTTGGTGCCGGAGGATCAGCCAGGATGGTGGGGTACGCAATGAGTAATGCGCCCTTGGTTCATCCGCCAATCCCAGCCCATAGGGTAGTAAATAGTGCAGGTTTACTGACTGGAAAGTTCCATTTTAATCCCCCAGATCTGATGCAGGAACTCCTGGTAAAAGAGGGGATTGTAGTAAAGGGAGATAAGATACAGAACTTTAAAAAGTACTTCTGGGATCCATTGGTTGAAATATAATACAGTAAAACATTAGAATTTATTAAAGAAATATAAAGAATATGAAGCAGGAAATCAGATGTGGCTGGTGTGGAACAGATCCAATGTATGTTAAATATCATGATGAAGAGTGGGGAAAACCCGTTTATGATGATAAGACACTATTTGAATTTCTGATTCTCGAAGGCGCACAAGCTGGTTTAAGCTGGATCACCATTTTAAAAAGAAGAGATGGTTATAGAAAAGCTTTTGCTGATTTTGATGTACAAAAGGTCGCCGCATTTACTGAAAAAGATGAGGAACGCCTAATGAATGATTCAGGAATCATTAGGAACAAATTAAAAGTAAAGGGCGCAATTACTAATGCTAAACTTTTTATAGAGATACAAAAAGAGTTTGGTTCATTCTCTGATTATATATGGGGCTTTATTCCCGATAAAAGGCCTATTCAGAATAAAGTAATAACCCTACAAGATGTTCCAGCGAGAACTGAACTATCAGACGCCATCAGTAAGGATATGAAAAAACGAGGCTTTAAGTTTTTTGGCACTACCATTTGTTATGCACATATGCAGGCTACTGGAATGGTAAACGACCATGTTGCAGACTGTATTTGTCGCTAGTTTTTAATTGAATCAAGCTGAAAAGCTGGCTCAGATAAATTATTTGTGCATATCGTTATAAGCGGCCACAAAGGCTTTGATCAGTTTGGCATCAAAAGTTTCTGTGGCTTTTATACGTTCGGTCAGATCTTCATCATTTGTTAGCTTTTGCAACAACGCGTTTTTAACCATCTGGTTTTTATTATCTGAATTTCCGGCATTTACAGGAATTTCAACCATAGGGCCTGTGCCAAATCTTTCTAAAAAATAGGCCGTTGGCCCTGCTTGTCGTGGCTGATTATCATCTCTGTTTCTGCCGCCACCTAAGTTGATAGCAACACCACCGCCAAGTCCGCCGAAACCCCCTGTACCACCGCCTATGCCAACGTTTGGTCTGATACGTGCTCGTTTAGGTTGTGGCATTTCTACAGCTGCGCTGCCGCCAATGCTATATAGATTTACAGTGCCGCGCTCAATCACTTGAAAAAAGCGGTGTTCCATACGCTTCTTTACCACAATAGGTTTGCTCACATAGGTTTCCCCATTCCATAAAAACTCCTTAATATCTTTGGCTTTAAATTGCGACAAGGTTTCGTCTTCATTTTTAAGAATAACGGTCGAGAAATCAGTCCCCTGAATGGTGCCACGCACAAAGTTTCCGTCAGAAATAACTATAGCATCTTGTGCTTTAGCCATAATTGCCGATATGGAGAGTGTTACAAGCAATGCAAATATTTTAATCCTTTTCATGAATATCAAATAACGGGAATTATTTTGTGATTGCTAAATTCGGATTTTATAAAGTATCGTAAAAAATATTTAAAGGTTTTAATTTGATCCCTGTAGTATTAGTACCTTTATCCAGGTATTATTAAAATGGAATAGGAAACGATCATGAGCAGAGGTTAATATAAAGACTAAATGGTTCAAGATAGCTTCATTACCAATAAAAAAAAACAAATTATATACTGATGAAAAAACTCTTTCTTCTTGACGGTATGGCGCTGATTTATAGAGCGCATTTTGCATTGAGTAAAAATCCAAGGTTTACTTCTACAGGTATCAATACATCTGCAGTAATGGGTTTTGCCAATACTTTAATGGAAGTCCTTAAAAAGGAAAGTCCAACTCATATCGCAGTAGTTTTTGATACAGAGGCTCCTACAGAAAGGCATATTGAATTCGAAGCTTATAAAGCACACAGACAAGCTATGCCTGAAGATTTGGTAGCTGCTTTACCTTATATCTTTAAATTAATTGAAGGATTCAAGATTCCTGTGATTACAAAAGATGGTTATGAAGCTGATGATATTATTGGGACTTTAGCCAAGGAGGCCGAGAAAGAGGGCTTTATGGTTTATTGTATGACGCCTGATAAGGATTTCGCGCAATTGGTGTCTGATAATATTTTCATTTATAAACCAGCAAGGATGGGGAATGATATGGAAGTTATGGGCGTACCGGAAGTATTGTCGAAATGGGAAATCGAAAACCCAAGTCAAGTAATAGATATTTTAGGTTTATGGGGTGATGCTGTAGATAATATTCCTGGGATCCCGGGGATAGGTGAAAAAACAGCAAAATCACTAATCCAAAAATATGGCTCAATGGAGAATATTATTGCAAATTCTCATGAATTAAAGGGAAAACAACGTGAAAACGTTGAGACCTATGCCGAGCAAGGATTGATCTCTAAAAAATTGGCTACCATTATATTGAATGTTCCAGTAGAGTTTAATGAGAGAGAGTTGGAGCTAGAAGAGCCCAGCAGAGAATTGCTGGAGCCATTGTTTGCCGAATTGGAGTTTAGAACCATTGGCAAGAGAGTTTTCGGTGAAGGATTCAATAAAGGGACAGCGGTTGTTACTCAACAAACAGACTTGTTTGGAAATGTTGTGAGTGAAACCATTACTTATACGGAAGTGATTACAGCTCCTGAAGAAGTCTTGGAATTGCCTGAAATTAAAGCCTTAAATACCATAGATAGCGTGCCGCATAACTATTTGTTGGCTGATACTCCTGAATTAAGAAAATCATTAATTGAACTGCTCAAAAAGCAGGAGCGGATTTCTTTTGATACAGAAACCACTGGAACGGATGCGAACCTTGCCGAACTGGTCGGACTTTCTTTCAGTATTAAGGCGGGAGAGGGGTATTATATTCCAGTGCCCTTAGTACGTGAGGAGGCGCTAAAGATTGTGGAAGAGTTCAGGACGGTCCTTGAAGATGAGAACATTGTTAAAATTGGTCAGAATATTAAATATGATATGCTGATCTTGAAGTGGTATGGTATATCTGTTAAAGGCAGGTTATTTGATACGATGCTTGCACACTACCTAATTGATCCGGATACCAGACACAATATGGATGTGCTTTCAGAGAATTACCTTAATTATTCTCCAATTTCTATCACGACTCTGATAGGTGCCAAAGGTAAAAACCAAGGTAATATGAGTGAGGTTCCAATAGAGCAGGTGGTGGATTACGCGGCGGAAGATGCTGATGTGACCCTGCAGCTTGCAGATGTATTTATTCCTATGTTAAAGGATTTGAATGCAGATAAGTTGGCTACGGAAGTTGAAAATCCATTGATTTATGTATTGGCTGACATTGAAATTGAGGGGGTAAGGATAGATATGGAGACTTTGATTAATTATTCAAAAGAGCTGGAAATTGAGATCAGAAAGTTTGAAAAGAACGTATTCGAAAAGTGTGGTGTAGAATTTAATCTGGCATCGCCAAAACAACTAGGAGAGGTGCTTTTTGATAAGTTACAATTAGATCCTAAAGCTAAAAAAACTAAAACAGGTCAGTATCAAACCGGAGAGGATGTTTTACTTGCACTTGCTAGTAAGAGCGACATCGTACAAGATATCCTGGATTTCCGTCAGTTACAGAAGTTAAAATCAACTTATGTAGATGCTTTACCACAATTGGTGAACCCAAAAACTGGACGTGTACACACCAGTTTTAATCAGGCAGTAGCCGCAACAGGTAGGTTAAGTTCTAATAACCCTAATCTACAAAACATTCCTATCCGTACAGAACGTGGTAGGGAAGTGCGTAAAGCTTTTATTCCGAGAGATGAGAACCACGTGTTGCTATCGGCAGATTACTCTCAAATAGAGCTTAGAATCATTGCTGAAATCAGTAAGGAAGAAAATATGTTGGATGCTTTTAGTAAGGGTATTGATATTCATACAGCCACTGCCGCTAAGGTATATGGTGTCGCTATTGAGGATGTAGATTCCACACAGCGTCGCAATGCTAAAGCGGTAAACTTTGGAATCATCTATGGTCAATCGGCCTTTGGCTTGTCGCAAAGTTTAGGGATCCCTAGAAAAGAAGCTGCAGCCATGATTGAACAATACTTTACGCAATATCCTGGGATAAAAAGGTATATGTCGGACACCATGAATTTTGCCAGAGAAAATGGTTTCGTAGAAACGATCTTAGGCAGAAGACGTTATTTACGTGATATAAACTCTGCCAATCAGACAGTTCGTGGTTTTGCGGAACGAAATGCGATTAACGCACCTATTCAGGGTTCTGCTGCGGATATGATTAAAGTTGCTATGATTAATATCCATAAGGATATGAAAGAGCAGGGCCTTCAATCAAAAATGACGATGCAAGTACATGATGAGTTAGTCTTTGATGTGTTAAAGACAGAAGTTGAAGCCATGAAGAAGATTATTACAAAAAGAATGAAAACTGCGATTAAGACTGATGTGCCAATTGAAATAGAAATAGGAGAAGGAGATAACTGGTTGGCAGCGCATTAATCAGGTAGTAAATCACTGCTATTAACTTTATTAAATACTAAAAAAGCAAGGAACTATTCAAGACTGGAATCTTTTGCCCGCTTCGCTAAATGGGCAAAAGTTCCTAGGTCTTTCATAGTACACTTGCTTTTTTTTGCGCTAATTAAAAAGGGATTGTGTTGTGAGACGACATGTATAGCTTTGCCCTTTTTCAGGGCCAAAGGTATGAGGAGGCGAATAATACATCCCTTTTTAATGGTTACATTTAAAGCTCTATACTTTCGCCAATAGCAGGTAAAAGCAAAGTCTTATTTTCTCTATTGAATTTTGCTTGTGCTTCTTCTGTGTCAATTTGTATTGGCGGGAAAGTATTGTAGTGAACACCAATTACCTTATTACATTCCAGGTATTTTGTCGCAACCAATGCATCATCAACATCCATAGTGTAATGACCACCAATAGGAAGAATAGCATAGTCTAGATTATACAGGTCTGCCAGAATTTTCATCTCCCAGGTTAGAGCCGTATCACCAGCATAATAAATAGACTTTCCTTCTAGTTCCAATACAAAACCTGCAGGGTTACCACCATAGCTGCCATCAGGATTACTACTAGAATGCACAGCCCAAACAGTCCTTAATGTTCCGAAATCAAATTTGGATTTGCCGAAATTTACATCAGTAACATTTTTTACATCATGTTTTCTAATCCATTCTGCTACCTCTACTAAAGCAATTACCTGTGCATTGGTTCTTTTTGCGATTTCAGGCAAGTCGGCAATATGATCTGAGTGACCATGACTGACCAATATATAATCTGCTTCAATACTTTCAATGTCAATTGCTTTTGCTAAAGGATTATGAGTAATGAAGGGATCAAAAAGAAACTTCTTGCCATCGGCTTCCAATAGGAAACAGGATTGGCCATAATAAGTAAACTTCATATTTATTGTCCAAACATTCCACCAAGGCCGCCAAGCATATCTTTCGTTGCAGCTTGCATTTCAGTAGCACTTACCTGCTCTGCCTGGGTTAAAGCTTTATTTATTGCAGTAAGCAATAGTTCTTCCAATTCCTCTTTATCGGCCTGTTTGTAAAACTCTTCATTAATTTCAACAGCAGTAATTGCCTTGTTTGCAGTTGCTGTTATGCGGATTGCTCCACCTTCAACTTCACCAAATACAGAAACAGTATCCAGACGTTTTTTTATTTCATCGGCCTTTTGTTGTGCCGCCATCAATTTATCGAACATAATCAAGTTGTTTTAATGTTGTTTAATATAACAACGAAATTAAGGGAAATTGGTTTAAACTAGATTTTTTTAATAAAAAATAGCACTATTCTTTTTATTCAAGGCTTTATTCAGTGAGTTTCATGTTAAAATCTATAAACAGATTAAAGAGGTCGTTGTATTCATTGAATGGGAGTGTTTCGGGAAGGTCATTCACATCGTGATAAGCTTTTATTCCTCCGGTGGTATAAATGAAAAAGGCTGGAACTCCTTTTTCAGAAAAGAAATAATGGTCGCTATTTGCGGCTTTTCCTCGAGGGTTGATTCTTAAAAGATATTTATGCTGGTCATTAATCTCATTGAGCAGTGCAAATTCTTTTGGAAAATACTCGGCATTTACCACTGTAATTCCTGAATCACCAGTGCCAACCATATCCAGGTTTACCAGGAATCGAATCTTTTTAAGATCAATAAGAGGTTGCTCGGTAAAGTATTTCGATCCCAATAATCCAGCTTCTTCAGCTGCAAAACAGATAAAAACCATACTATAGGGGCCAGGGTTGGCTGCATAATGTTTGGCCATAGATAATAGGAAAGACACCCCACTGGCATTGTCGTTCGCCCCCGGAAAGTAAGTTTCATTACCCATTCCACCCAAGTGATCATAATGAGCCGTAAATACTATAAAAGAGTCTGGAAGCTTGGTCCCTTTTACCATTCCGGCAATGTTTACTGCTTTAAAATCTGGTAAAAAGGTGTTTTCGATATTGATGTCGATGGTTTCCGGATTCTTAACGATAGCTCCGATGACTTCAACACCGGTATAGTCGGCCTGTTTAGTACTTACGCTCCATGTTAGTTTATCTTTTAAATGAATTACTACTCTATTGGCTGAAGAGTAAAATATTGTGCTGTCTAATTGTTTAAGTTTACCACTGGTGCGTAAACCTATACTCTCGGGCATTACAATGAATTCTTTTCCTGGAATAAGTGGTATCCCATTAATGCTAAGTTCCATCCGATTGGGGAATGTATTTACGGGAAAAGAAAATTCCTGTTTAAAAGAGGTTCCATTCATAGGAGTAAGGCCATAATCCTCGAATTGAGTATTTAGGTAACTTGCGGCCTTGTCGAGGCCATTATTGGTATAGCCTCTTCCCCACATGGTTTTAGATGTGAGCGTGTCTAGTATTGTCCGTACAAGTTTAATGTCTTGCGACAAAACTGTGTGCGGAATTATGAGGCATAAGATGATCAGGCACTTCTTCATAGCAAAGGGTGTCGGTAATAGTTTCATTGTGTTAGGTAAATATATACAAACCCCTACATAATAGGAGTGAAATAAGAGGAGTAGTGTTAAATAATATCGCGAGTTTTATTATTAAATTTGTAGATGTATATTTTTAAATGGCTGTTAATGGCTTTTTTACCATAATAATCAACTAAAAAATGTAAAAAAATGAAAAACGTATTGCACAACTCAATATTTATTTAAACCTTTGCGCCTCAACTAATTCAAATAATTATTATACGCAGAAAATGATCAAGCACGCAACGCATAAACTTTCTATTGTTGAAGCAAAAAATATTGCTTCAAGGAGTCTGTTTATTGAACGTTTAAGACCCGTGTTTTTTGTGACTACGAACCGGCAAAATTATACGCCGCGGATCTGAGTAAATCCCTTTTACCAGGTCATTTACGAAGAGGATTGCCTCTCAAAAAACAATTAATCAGAACATTTATATTTTTTCGTTATCATATTAATGAATATAAACGATTTTATAGTGCAAGTTGCACTTCCTGAACATCGTGTCTTTGCAGAAGAAATCTGTGAGGAGATGGCCGAATCGGCCAAAGCACGAGGTACGGGTATCGCTAAACGCTCTCCGGAGTATGTAGCAGGTAAAATGGTCGATGGTAAAGCAGTGATTGCTTTCCATAAAGATGGATCATGGGCAGGATTTTGCTACATTGAAACCTGGAGTCATGGTCAGTTTGTGGCCAATTCAGGACTCATTGTTAGTCCTAAATATCGTAAAGCTGGATTGGCAAATGCCATAAAGCATACCATCTTTGACCTTTCGAGAAAGAAGTATCCAAAAGCTAAAATATTTGGTTTAACAACAGGATTAGCCGTAATGAAGATCAATTCTGATCTCGGTTACGAGCCAGTTACCTATTCAGAACTTACTCAGGATGAAGAATTCTGGAAAGGCTGTCAGAGTTGCGTGAACTTCGAAATCCTAAAGATGAAGGAACGTAAAAACTGTATGTGTACAGCGATGCTGTATGATCCGGTCGAGCAAAAACATGAGGTAGCAAAGAAGTTTGCCGAAGAATTGCATAAGAAACCTAAGCTGTACGAACGTTTTATGCGCATAAAGCAAAGGTTAGTGCTCAAATCAAAGCCTCAAAGTAAAAAGGGACTGAAATCCCTGTTTTTAATGTTTAGTGTTTTATTTAAATAGCTGTTATATAAGATGAAGAAGAAAGTTGTTTTAGCGTTTAGCGGAGGTTTGGATACCTCGTTTTGTTGTATTTATCTTGCTCAAGATCGCGGACTTGAAGTACATTCTGTAATTGTAAATACAGGTGGCTTTTCTGACGAAGAGCTTCAAGAAATAGAAAAGCGTGCTTATGCCCTTGGTGTAGCTTCTCATGCTGTAGTTGATGAAACTACAAATTATTATAACGGCTGTGTTAAATATCTGGTGTTTGGTAACGTATTGAAAAATGCTACTTACCCGCTTTCTGTTAGTGCAGAACGTGTAAGTCAAGCCACAGCCATTGCCAAATATGTAAAAAAGATAGGTGCTGATTACGTAGCTCACGGTAGTACCGGTGCTGGTAACGATCAGGTGCGTTTTGATATGATCTTCAATACCATCATTCCTAACGTAGAAATAATTACACCAATCAGAGATCTGAAATTATCTCGCGAGGCGGAAATAGAATATTTAAATGCCCGTGGTGTTGAATATAGTGCTGCAAAAGCGAGATACTCAATCAATAAAGGATTATGGGGGACTTCGGTGGGTGGTCAGGAAACACTGACTTCTCATGAAACTTTACCTGAAGAGGCATGGCCGACGCAAGTAACGGAAACAACACCTCGTAAGATTGAACTTACTTTCGAAAAAGGTGAAATTGTAGGTATTGATGGGGAGACTTTAGATCCGGTTACTGCCATCCAAAAATTGCAAGCTATTGCACAACCGTATGGTATTGGTAGAGATATTCATGTTGGTGATACCATTATCGGTATTAAAGGACGTGTAGGTTTTGAAGCTGCGGCTCCAATTGTGATCATTAAAGCACACCATACACTTGAAAAACATACTTTAACTAAATGGCAACTGTCATGGAAAGAGCAATTGTCTACATTCTATGGCAACTGGTTGCATGAGGGACAGTTTCACGATCCAATCATGCGTAACATTGAGGCTTTCTTAACCGATACACAGAAAGTAGTAAGCGGGAAAGTATTTGTAGAGTTGTTACCTTACCGTTTTAACATCATTGGTATTGAGTCTGCCCATGACTTAATGAGTAACAAGTTTGGTAGCTATGGCGAAATGAACAACTCATGGAGTGGTGATGACGTGAAAGGCTTCTCAAAGATTTTTGGCAACCAGGTTATGATCTGGCATAAAGTGAATGATAATGAGCATTAAAGCAGGTATAGTTGGTGGAGCGGGGTACACTGGGGGCGAAATGATTCGCATCCTGATCAACCATCCATCAGTAGAAATAAAGTTTGTACATAGTAATAGTAATGCAGGTAATCTGATCTCTTCTGTACATACAGATTTGTTTGGTGATACTGATCTTCGTTTTACAGATCAGCTTTCTAACGATGTTGATGTATTGTTCTTATGTGTTGGACATGGCAATGCGAAGAAATTTCTGGATGAAAATCCAATTGATGCATCTGTGAAAATTATTGATTTAAGTCAGGATTTCAGACTAAAGGCCAATTCTGGTAACCAATGGATTTATGGATTGCCAGAGTTGAATCGAGAAGCAATTAAGAAAGCAAGTTATATTGCTAATCCTGGATGTTTCGCAACTTGTATCCAATTGGGCTTACTTCCTTTGGCAGCAAAAGGCTTGTTAAAAAGTGAAGTGCATTTAAATGCAACAACGGGTTCTACTGGAGCTGGACAAGGCTTATCGCCTACTTCACATTTCAGCTGGCGTAACAATAACCTTTCTGTATATAAAGCATTTGATCATCAGCATTTGAATGAAATAGGCGAAAGCCTTAAGCAATTAGATGCTTCATTTAATGAAGTGCTAAACTTTATCCCACAACGTGGTGATTTTACAAGAGGGATTTTAGCGGCAATGTACCTAGAAAGTGATCTGACTGCCGAGGAAGCACAGAAGATTTATGAAGATTACTATGAGTCGCATGTGTTTACTCATGTGAGCAAAAAGAATATTGATTTAAAGCAAGTCGTAAATACCAATAAAGCATTAATCCATGTAGAGAAACATGGTTCTAAGCTGTTTATTGTAAGTATTGTAGATAACCTATTAAAAGGTGCAAGCGGACAAGCTGTACAGAATATGAATTTGATTTTTGGGTTAGAAGAGGGTACAGGACTACGGCTTAAAGCATCGGCGTTTTAATTAAACCCGGTGCGCTATTGCCCGGCATGCTGGTATAAATCAGCCTGATTTTGCCCGTTATCCTGAATAAAAGAAGCTGCAAAGCGAATTTAGGTCAGGTTCACGGACTTGTATTTAACCTTTAAAAACTTAAAAGAATGAACTTATTCGACGTTTATCCACTCAATGATATAGAAATTACCAAAGCATCCGGAAGTACAGTATGGGATGCAAACGGACAAGAATATTTAGACCTTTATGGCGGTCATGCCGTGATATCAATTGGTCATACCCACCCTCATTATGTTGCCCGTTTAACTGATCAGTTAAATAAAGTAGGCTTTTACTCTAATTCTGTTAAAATCCCTTTACAAGTTGAACTTGCAAAAAAACTAGGTGAAGTGTCTGGTAAAACTGATTATCAGTTGTTTTTATGTAATTCAGGAGCTGAAGCGAATGAAAATGCACTGAAACTAGCTTCATTTTACAATGGCAGAAAAAAGGTTATTGCCTTTAAAGGGGCTTTTCACGGCCGTACATCATTAGCCGTTGCTGCAACAGATAATCCTAAGATTATTGCGCCAATAAATGAAACTGAAAATATTGTTTTCCTGCCACATAATGACGAAACAGCTTTAGAAGCCGCTTTTGCAGCTTATGGCAACGAAATTACAGCTGTAATTATTGAAGGTATACAAGGTGTTGGCGGTATTAAAGAAGCTTCAATTAGCTTCTTACAAAAAATCCGTTCACTATGTGATCAGTACAATGTTGTTTATATTGCCGATAGCGTACAATGTGGTTATGGTAGAACTGGTTTATTTTACTCGCATGATTTTGCTGGCGTTGATGCCGATATTTATACCATGGCAAAAGGTATGGGTAATGGTTTTCCGATAGCTGGAATCTCTATTGCGCCTAAACTGAAGCCTTGGCATGGTATGCTGGGAACTACTTTTGGTGGTAATCACCTGGCTTGTGCTGCAGCTTTAGCAGTACTTGAAATTATTGATCAGGATAATTTGCTGAAAAATGCAGAAGAGATAGGATCTTACCTGATTGAAGAATTGAAAAAGATAGAGGGGATCAATGAAGTGCGTGGACGTGGTTTGATGATCGGGATAGACCTCCCTGAAAATCAATCTAATGTGAAAAAGGATCTTCTTTTTAAATATAAAATATTTACAGGAGAGGCAAAACCTAACGTAATCAGACTATTGCCTGCTTTAAATTTAACTAAGGATCAGGCAGATCAATTTTTAAATGACTTTAAAACCGCTTTAAAAGGATGAACCAGTTCACTTCAGTAAATGATGTGCAAGACATCAGCCAATTGGTTAAAGACGCATTGGCACTTAAGGAAAGCCCTTATGCACACCAACATCTCGGAAAGAATAAGACACTAGGCCTGGTTTTTTTAAACCCAAGCTTGCGTACACGTTTAAGCACTCAGAAAGCAGCTCTAAATTTAGGGATGAATGTAATGGTGATGAATATGGACAAAGAAGGTTGGGCATTGGAAACTCAGGACGGGATAGTGATGAATGGCTCAACAGTAGAACATATTCGGGAGGCTGCCGCCGTAATGGGACAGTACTGTGATATTCTTGGCCTACGTTCTTTTCCTAAATTGGTAGATAGAGACGAGGATTATAATGAAGATTTCTTCAATAAGTTTATAGAATTCTGTAAAGTGCCGGTAGTGAGTTTAGAAAGTGCTACCCGCCATCCTTTACAAAGTTTAGCTGACCTGGTAACTATCAAAGAAACCTGGAAAGGGGCTGCTAAACCTAAGGTTGTTTTAGCCTGGGCTCCTCATATTAAAGCATTGCCACAAGCAGTACCAAATTCATTTGCAGAATGGATGTGTAAAGCACAGGAAGAAGGAATGCTGGATTTCACTATAGCGCAGCCTGAAGGCTATGAACTAAACGAGGATTTTACACCTGGTGCATATATTACACATGATCTGGAAGAAGCTTTGGCTGGAGCAGATTATATTTATGTGAAAAATTGGTCGAGCTATAAGGATTATGGTAAAGTACTTCCTTTTCCAGAGGGGTGGATGCTGGATAACGAGAAATTAAAAGATACAAATGATGCTAAAGTGATGCATTGCTTGCCGGTACGGCGTGATCTGGAGCTTTCTTCAGAAATACTGGACGGGCCTAATTCATTGGTGATTCATGAAGCAGGTAACCGTTTATGGGCAGCGCAGGCAGTGTTAAAACAGTTGCTGCAGGAGTTACAATAGTAAGACTGAAAAGCATAATAAAAAGCTATTAAGAAAATGAAGAAACTAAGTGTAATTAAGATTGGGGGAAATGTAATCGACAACTCGGAAAAGTTACATCAGTTTTTACTGGACTTTACAGCGCTTCCGGGGGATAAGATTTTAATTCATGGCGGTGGAAAAATTGCGACTGAACTGGGTGTTTCACTTGGGGTAGAGACAAAAATGGTTGATGGTAGAAGAATTACTGATATCGAAACCCTTAGGGTGGTAACCATGGTGTACGCAGGGCTGATCAATAAAAATATGGTGGCTCAGCTACAAGCTAAAGGTTGTAATGCTATTGGACTTACAGGTGCTGATGGAAATGTGATTAAAGCCGTAAAAAGACCAGTAAAGGATATTGATTATGGCTACGTAGGTGATTTGGATGCATCATCCGTTTCCACTGATACCTTAAGTAGTTTGTTAAATGCAGGATTGGTACCTGTTTTTTGCGCCATTACTCATGATGGAGATTCGCAGCTATTAAATACCAATGCTGATACTATTGCTTCAGTAGTGGCAGTCGCAATGTCCTCTGTTTACGAAACGTCATTGATTTATTGCTTTGAAAAACGTGGCGTAATGCGCGATGTAGACGATGATAATTCATTGGTTAGTGAAATCAGAATGGAGCAATTTGAAATATTGCAGGATGAAGGTGTGGTTTCAGGCGGAATGATACCTAAATTGCACAATGCTTTTGAAGCTATTAAAAGTGGAGTATCTGCAGTGTATATAGGTAAAGCAGATGAATTGCCACAAATAAGCGGAAATAATTTCGGAACCAGATTAATCAAGTAAATATGAACAAGTTTAAAGGCAAGATTGCCATTTTGGGAAGTGGAAACATAGGTATTTCTTTAGCCAAGGGATTGGTTAAGTCTAACTATGCTGACCCCGGGCAGATCAGTTTAACAAGAAGAAATATTTCTGGACTAAGCAGCCTTGCTGAACAGGGCTTTATGGTAAGTAATGATAATGCAGCGGTGGTAGCTGAGGCTGATATCGTTGTTTTAGCTGTGTTACCCCAACAATTGAATACCCTGTTGGCTCAAATCGACCATGTGGTTGATACGAAAAAGCATGTGTTTATTTCTGTAGCTTCGGGCGTAAGTTGTATTGATGTCCGTAGTAAACTGGGGGAAGAGGTACAGGTAGTTCGCGCTATGCCAAATACGGCAATAGCCATTGGGCAATCCATGACTTGTGTGGCTACTGATAATGCAACGGAAGAAAACGTAGCGGAGGTAATCCGTATGTTTGAAACTGTTGGAGCTGTGGTTAAGATCAATGAGGACCTGATGACATCTGCAACGGCTTTATGTGCTTGTGGTATTGCTTTCTTTTTAAGAGCAATCAGAGCAGCTTCACAGGGTGGTGTGGAAATAGGTTTTCATGCTGATGAGGCTTTGAAAATGGCCGTTCAAACTGCTAAAGGTGCAGCAGATTTATTATTATTGATGCAGTCGCACCCAGAACAGGAAATTGATAAGGTAACCTCTCCGAAAGGATGTACCATTGCCGGATTAAATGAAATGGAGCATAATGGTTTTAGCTCTTCTTTAATAAAAGGGATTAAGCTTTCGGCAATTAAAGCTGGAGCTTTATATACAAAAGAATAAATATGATGATCGAGCAACTGCAAAAGGATAGTCTGGAATTATTGAAACAATTGATCAGCATACAATCCTTTAGCAAAGAAGAAGATAAGACCGCAGATGCTATAGCGCATTTTTTACAAGAGCGGGGTATAAAAACTAATCGTAAGCTGAATAATATATGGGCTTACAACAAATACTTTGATACAGCGAAACCAACCTTGTTGCTAAATTCTCATCACGATACAGTGAGACCAAATTCAGGCTATACGCGCGATCCTTACAACGCTGCAATTGAAGATGGTAAATTGTATGGCTTGGGAAGTAATGATGCAGGAGGATGCCTCGTATCGCTTATAGCGACTTTCCTTTACTATTATGAACAAGAGGGATTGAGCTATAACATTTGTCTTGCTACTACTGCAGAAGAAGAAATATCGGGTAACAATGGCTTAGAGTGTGTGCTTCCTGATTTGGGTGAATTGGAATTTGCCATTGTAGGTGAGCCAACTCAAATGAACCTGGCAATTGCCGAAAGGGGATTGTTGGTGTTGGATTGTACTTCTCATGGGAAAGCTGGACATGCAGCTCGTGAAGAGGGAGATAATGCTATTTATAAAGCTTTGAAAGATATCGATTGGTTTAGAAGCTATCGTTTTTCAAAGGTGTCTGAAATGTTCGGACCTTTAAAAATGTCGGTCACCATTATTAATGCAGGTTCTCAACATAATGTCGTGCCAGCAACTTGTAATTTTACTGTTGATGTCCGGGTAACAGATGCATATACAAACGAAGAGGTGTTGAAAATCATTAGAACAAATGTTGATTGTGATGTACAGCCTCGTTCAATTAGGTTAAAGCCATCATCTATTGATAAATCACATTCGATAGTGCAGGCGGGACTTGGCTTAGGGCGGACTACTTATGGTTCTCCTACCACGTCAGATCAGGCTTTACTGAGCATTCCTTCTTTAAAAGTTGGCCCCGGTGATTCAGCCCGTTCACATATGGCTGATGAATATATTTTTACCAAGGAAATTGAAGAAGGCATTGAGCTTTATATAGCAATGCTGAAACCCGTAATTCAGGGCAAATAGGTTTATTTTAAGAAAAGATCTCCAATCTGGAGGATCATAATACAATTGATACATGAAGATCTGGCAAAAAAACATTGATGTAAATAAGGATATTGAAACCTTTACGGTGGGTAAAGACAGGGAACTGGATTTACAAATGGCAGCTTTTGATGTTTTAGGTTCGCTTGCTCACGTAGAAATGCTGGAAAGTATAGGCCTACTAACTGCGGATGAGCTTGCAGAAATTCAAAAGGAATTAAAGAATATTTATGAAGAAATAGCAGCTGGAAAGTTCGTTATTGAAGACACTGTTGAAGATGTACACTCTCAGGTAGAATGGATGTTAACACAACGGATAGGGGAAGCGGGTAAGAAAATACATAGCGGACGCTCCAGGAATGACCAGGTTTTGGTTGATTTGAAATTATATTTCAGAAGTTGTATTGAAGAGATGGTAGGCAATACCAACGTATTATTCGGACAGCTTCTGGAGTTAAGTAATACGCATAAGAACAAATTATTGCCGGGTTATACTCACTTGCAAATCGCAATGCCATCATCATTTGGACTGTGGTTTGGTGCTTATGCCGAAAGCCTGGTTGATGATATGGAAATGATGCTGGCTGCCTGGAAAGTGTGTAATAAAAACCCATTAGGCTCTGCCGCAGGCTATGGCTCTTCTTTTCCCTTAAATAGAACCATGACTACACAGTTACTTGGTTTTGAGCGCTTAAATTACAATGTGGTTTATGCCCAGATGGGGAGAGGTAAAACAGAAAGAATCCTTGCCCAGGCTATGTCTTCTGTTGCTGCTTCATTAGCTAAAATGGCTATGGATGTTTGCTTGTTTATCAATCAGAACTTTGGATTTATCAGCTTTCCAGATGAATTGACTACAGGATCGAGCATTATGCCTCATAAAAAGAATCCTGATGTATTTGAACTGATCCGTTCGCGCTGTAATAAAATTCAGGCTTTACCCAATGAGATTGCTTTGATGACTACCAATCTGCCTTCTGGCTATCATCGCGATTTGCAGCTGCTAAAAGAAAACTTGTTCCCTGCCATCACCTCTTTAAATGAGTGTCTGGAAATGACCACATTTATGTTGCAGAATATCAGTATTAAAGACAATATTCTAGATGATAAAAAGTATGCTTACTTATTTAGCGTAGAAGTGGTAAATGAATTGGCGCTTAAGGGTGTTCCTTTTAGAGAAGCCTATAAAATAGTTGGAGAATCTATTGATAATGGGACCTTTGAACCAGGTAAATCAGTAAATCATACCCATGAAGGAAGCATAGGCAATCTTTGCAATGAGGAAATTGAAGCCATGATGGGCGAGGTATTGTCGCAATTTAAATTTGAAAAAACGCATAATGCAATAGCAGCATTACTGGCCTAGTGTGTCAAGAGGATTTCCTCATTTATGATATAACGCAGTCCATAAAAAATGGCCGGAAGATTATCTCCCGGCCATTTTTGTGATTTAGAACTCTGATGTTTTATGAAATTCAATATCTGGATAATCCCGCATCGTCATATTAATCATAAACTCATTGTCGGCAAGATAAACCGGATGCCCATCTTTATCTTCGCCAATATGTGCTTGTTTTCTTTTCAGGAACTCTGCAAGTTTTGTTTTGTCTTTTGCTGTAATCCAATTTGAACGGGTATAGCTGAGCATTCTAAAAGCGGCTTTTGCACCATATTCATGCTCCAAACGGAAAGTGATTACTTCAAATTGTAGCTCTCCAACAGCTCCTACAACTTTCCGGTTACCTGGTTGCATTATGAACAGTTGCGCAACACCTTCCTCCGTAAGCTGTTGTATGCCCTTTTCCAGCTGCTTTGTCTTTAATGGATCTCTGTTCTCTAACTCCTTAAATATTTCAGGAGAGAAGCTAGGAATGCCTTTAAATTGAAGTTTTTCTCCCTCAGTAAGTGTGTCACCTATTTTGAAGTTCCCACTATCATAAAGTCCTACAACATCTCCCGGCCAGGCTTCTTCAACAATACTTTTTTCATTAGCCATGAAGTCCATCGGATTAGAGAATTTCATTTTCTTTTCCTGACGGGTATGGAAATAGAACTTGTTACGCTCAAATTTACCCGAGCAAACTCTCATAAAAGCAATTCTATCGCGGTGTTTTGGATCTAAGTTGGCATGTATTTTAAATACAAAGCCAGAAAAGTTCTTTTCTTCAGCTGCCACCTCGCGCTCTTCAGCCTCACGTCCTTTTGGACTTGGAGCAATATTGATAAATGTATCCAGAAGCTCTTTAATTCCAAAGTTATTGATTGCACTTCCGAAAAATACCGGGGCCAGCAAGCCTTCAATATACATGCTTTTGTCTATGTCGCCATAAACGCCTTCCACCAATTCCAGATCATCTTTCAAGCCCGTAAGCTCTTTTGGTTTCAGGAATTTGTTCAGATTCTCATCGTTCAGATCATTGACCTCAATAACAGAATCACTGATCTTTGTTTTATCAGACTCAAATAGATTTAAGTGCTTATTATAAATGCTGTAAACTCCCTTAAAAGTGTGTCCTTGTCCAATTGGCCAGGATAAAGGACAAAGGCTGATGTTTAATTTACTTTCAATTTCTTCCAATAGATCAAAGGCATCCTTACCTTCACGATCCATTTTATTGATAAAAATGATAACCGGAGTATTCCGCATTCTACAAACAGACATTAATTTCTCCGTTTGCTCTTCAACGCCTTTAACACAGTCTACCACAAGAATTACACTATCTACGGCCGATAAAGTACGATAAGTATCCTCAGCAAAATCCTTGTGTCCCGGGGTATCTAAAATATTAATACGCTTACCTCCGTATTCAAAACCCATCACAGAAGTGGCCACAGAGATTCCACGCTGTTTTTCTATTTCCATAAAATCGGAAGTGTTACTTTGGTTTGCCTTATTTCGTTTCACTGCACCTGCAGTATTGATGGCGCCTCCAAATAAAAGGAACTTCTCTGTTAAGGTTGTTTTACCAGCATCAGGGTGACTGATGATGGCGAATGTTTTTCGTTTTTCTATTTCTGGATGAATCATAAAGAATTAAGCCTGGTTCGCTTGATGCGGCTGCAAAGATAAATATAAAATATAAAAGAAAAACCGACGATTGTAATCGCCGGTTTTTCAGAATTAGGATGGCTTATTAGTGCCTTTAGCCTCGGGTAGGTCTTGAACTTTCAGATCTTCCACCTCCCTGATTGCCTCTGTTTTCATTACTTCTTGATGGTGCGCTTTGTGGCGTACGTTCAGGTCTTTGTGTTTGCGGCCTTGGTGCAGGTGCCGGTCTACTTTCCTGACGTTGTGGCTGTACTGGCCTCGACTGCTGTTGTGCAGGAGCTGTAGGCCTTTGAACAGGAGCCGGACGTTCTGTACGTTCAGGACGTGTTTGGCGTTCACTGCTGCGGTCTACACGTTCTACTCGCTCAGGTCTTTGAGGAGTATTTTGCGTTGGCTGAGGCCTTTGAACAGGTGTTTCTCGTGTAGGAGTCCCTCTGTCAGGTCTTGTGCTATTATTGTTCACAGGCCTCTCACCTCTAGACGGCCTTGTATCGCTGTTATCAGTGGGTCTTTCAACTCTTGAACCAGGTGTAACATTAGGTCTGTTGGTTTCTCTTGAAGGCCTTATATTCCCAGAATTGTTATTTCCCTGGTTATCTCCTCTTGAAGGACGAGTTGTTGAAGTTCCACTTGTAACCGAATTCCTATCGCCTCTAATAGTCGTATAACCTTCACCTCTTATAGCCTCCCTGGGCTTTGCATTGGCATTCACATTACCTCTGCTTGGTCTTGGGGTATAAATATTTAAATTGTTTCCGCTGATATTGCTTCTACTAGGTCTTGTTGTATTATTCAAATTATAAACCCTTACATCTTGTCTGGTAGCACGTCTGATATCGTCAGCCCTTGGACCAGTATAATAGGTACGCCTATTATTTACATAAGTATTGTTAATAATGGTTGTATTATGAATAATGGTCACATTCCTGCGAGAGTAATACCTTGGGAAACTATTATAGTATATATTCCGCTGAGGAACGAATACCCACCATAAGTCTGGAATGTTAAAGTTGATGTTTATATTCATTCCCGGACCCATTGGTGCCCAACCATAATATCCACCACCAGTTCTCCAACTAACCCATGCTGGTCCCCATGTAGTATCAGGAATCCAAACCCATTGACTATATCTATTATAAACCCATCTTCCATAATGGAAAGGAGCCCAGCCCCAATCATAATTGGAAACCCAGGTGTTACCGTATTCGGTCATCGCCCAACGGCCATTTGTGTAATAAGGTCTAAAATCACTTTGTTCTACATCAGGCCTCCATACATATCCGTATTGAGGATCCTGAATCCAGGTTCCGTAAGGAGAAAGTTCGTCATAAAACGACTGCATTGACACTTCCTCTCCTTGAGCCAAAGCCTTTTGTGTGCTGCCGGTTAGCATGAGCAGTAGCCCAAGCACAATAGCCGGTAATTTGATCATGTTTTTCATTTGTGTATCTATTAAATTTACCTAACGTTTTTATACTATCAATTTGAGTTCCAAAATTGGTGGAAAGTTTAATATGTCTGCTAAAATATTACAATGGCCTGTACTTTTATTTCCAAATAATATTTGCTTGAGGGCTTTATCTGACCATTTTAATTAAATTTGTACCATACAATTTACCTTTTTTTACTGATAGGAACGTAATTATATGCTAAGATTGCATAGTTATAACACTATTTATATCCGAGATAATATGCCTTACCGCAAATATTTCTGCTATTTTTGTAATTAAAATCATAATTCAGAATGACAAAAGGTACATTATTTCTAATTCCTGTTCCGCTGGCAGATAATGCAGCTCAAAAATCTTTTACTGCTTTTCTTGGTGATACTATTAATTCTTTAAACACCTATATTGTTGAAAATGAGAAAACAGCAAGGAAGTTTTTAAAAGAGGCAGGAATAAAGATACCTCAAAATGAACTGGTTATTCATGATTATGGAAAGCATAAGCGTAACGATTCCATGGTTCCCTATTTTAAGGAATTGATGACGGGAAAGGATGTGGGATTGATGAGTGAAGCAGGTTGTCCTGGTGTAGCAGATCCTGGTGCAGAGGTGATCCTTGAAGCACATAAACGTGGTATTAAAGTGGTACCGTTAGTAGGGCCAAGCTCTATTTTACTGGCACTAATGGCATCTGGATTTAATGGGCAAAGTTTTACTTTTTATGGTTATCTGCCTATAGATAAGGTAGAAAGAGGAAAAAGAATTAAAGAATTAGAAGCTTTGGCAATAAAGAATAAGCAAACGCAAATGTTTATTGAAACTCCTTTCCGCAATAACCACCTTTTTGAAGATATTCTTAGAAATACAGCAGCCCAAACATTACTTTGCGTAGCCTGTAACCTTACGGGTGAAGATGAGTTTGTGAAAACTATGTCAATAGGGCAATGGCGTCAGGAGCGTATCGACCTACATAAAAAGCCTACTATATTTTTGATTTACAGAGTTTAACGGTACATGTTCTTACTGTCAATAAATGACAGAACATTATCTGGCACAAAGTACTGTACATTTTTACCAGCAGCAATTCCCTTACGGATGAATGTGGAGGAAATATCCATCTGTGGGGTTTCTGTAATGATAACAGAGGGGTGGTTAATCCATTCTGATAAGTCTACACCGGGTCTTGGGTAAACATAGATCTGATAATTTTTTAAAATTACTTCGTAATTCTTCCATTTTTTAAAGGAGGCAAGGTTATCGGCTCCCATAATCAAAGCAAATTCTTTACCGGGATATTTTTCCTGTAAATAAGCTAAAGTATCAATGGTATAAGAGGGTTGAGGCAGATTAAATTCAATATCACTGACTTTAATCTGCCCAGATGTTTCTGTGGCAAGTTTGGCCATTTCCAACCTATCGTACATGTTGGAAAGGTTACTCTTGTTTTTTAACGGATTATGTGGAGAAACTACAAGCCATACTTCTTTAAGCCCTGAAAAACCGGCCATATAATTAGCTATTATTAAATGGCCAATGTGAATGGGGTTAAAAGAACCAAAAAAAAGCCCGGTTTTCATCTGTCTATCCTGTTAATTATTTTCTTATAAAATCTCCAACCAATTTCTCTGCCTCAAGGCAAGCGGTCTCAAGATCGAAATTTTTAAGGATTACATCAAACTTATCAGCATAAGCCAGTTCTTTTTCTGCCTTTATGAAGCGTTCCTGAAGTTTTTCTTTGCTATCTGTACCTCTTCCTGTTAAACGTTCTTTTAAAACTTCTAACGATGGTGGTTGTACAAATATGGCCAATGCATCTTCTTCATATTTACGTTTTAAACGTAAGCCGCCTTCTACATCAATATCAAATATAACGTGTTGATCATTGTCCCAGATGCGTTGTATCTCAGACCTTAATGTACCATAAAAGGTTCCGCTATATACTTCTTCAAACTCTACAAATTCCTGTCGCGCAACCCGATGAAGAAAATCCTCTTTCGAGATGAAATAATAGTCTTTTTCATTTTTCTCATCGCCACGGGATTCACGCGTTGTAGCTGAAATAGAGAAACTCAATGAAGGGAACTTCGTAAGTAAATGTTTAACGATAGTGGTTTTTCCTGCTCCTGATGGTGCAGAGAATATAATTAGTTTGCCTTGTTTCATTGGTACTTACAAAACGTTTAATAGTTGTTCTTTAATCTTTTCAAGTTCTTCTTTCATGCCTACAACAAGCTGCTGGATTTGTGCATCATTTGCTTTTGCACCCATTGTATTGATCTCCCGGCCAATTTCCTGAGAAATAAAACCAAGTTTTTTACCATTGGCATCTTTGCTTTTTAAAGTATCAGTGAAGTAATCACAATGACTTCTTAAGCGGATCTTCTCTTCTGTAATGTCTAATTTGTCTATATAATAGATCAATTCCTGTTCTAAACGGTTCTGATCAACGTTGATTTTTCCAACACTATCTTCTAAAAACTGGTTTAGACGAGTTTTGATCTGAGGGATTCTAAGTGGCTCCAACACTTCAATCTGACTAAAAAAGCTAAGAATATTTTTAATACGAAGCTCCAGGTCTGCTTTTAAAACATTACCCTCAGTCTCCCTAAAACTATTGAAATTTTCCAGTGCTTTATGGAAAGTCTTATTTAAAATAGCCCAATCATTTTCACTTACTTCATCTTCTACATAGCTGATTACATCAGGGAAATTGAGTACCGCTTGTAATAGATTGGTTGAGTTTGAACCTAAGCTGATGTTAATCTCTTCTAATTCTTTATAATACTTGCTCAACAATGCAGCATTGATAGTAGCTCCTTTTAAAGCCTCTTCTCCACGTTCAATATTAATAGATACACCTACTTTTCCACGTTCTATTTCTTTACTGCAAATGTTGCGTAAAAATAATTCCTTGTCCGAAAAGGCTTTAGGTAATTTCAGATTCAGCTCTAAAAACTTACTATTTAAGGATTTTATCTCTACCGCAAACTTTACATTTTGATGATCTGTAGAGGCCAGGCCATATCCTGTCATTGATTTTATCATGCGCAAAGATATAATTTATTGGCTTTTCCTGGCCATTTAACTTTTTTTAACTAAGCTAATTGACAAACAATGGTTAGTTTTACATGAATATTTTACCTGAAATGAAGTTTAATCCTCTAAATATTTTATTGTTTTGTGCTTTTACCCTAAGTTCTATACAGACTCTTTTAGCTCAGGAGTTTCTATTGGGAGGGGTTGTTTTCGAGAAAGGCACATCAAATCGGATAGCAGGAGCAGAGATCGAGAATAAGCGTTCAGGGTTTAAAGTTGTCAGCAATGATTTTGGGATGTATCAGATTAAAGCAATTGCCGGGGATACTATTTTAGTGATTAAAAGGGACTTCTCGGACTCAGAAATGGTTGTTACCGGTAGTAAAGATCAGCTTGTGTACCTTGAAAGAGGCAGGATGTTGAGGCAGGTAGATATTAGTGGACAGTCTAAAAAGCAGGAATTACAGGAACTTAAGCGAGAATATAAGAATAAAGGTTCATTTTATCAGGGAAAGCCACCCTTTTTAGCGTTTTTATTCAAACCCTTAACTGCAGTTTATGAGCTGATTGGTAAAACCCCCAAGAATGCCAGAAGATTTGGAAGATATTATGAGACTGAATTGCAGCAAACTCAGATTGATGGATTCTTTAACGAGTATATAATCCAGAATAATACTGATCTAAAAGGCGAGGATCTTGAAAAGTTCATGTTAGATTATCGTCCAGAGTACGAAAAAGCAAAGAACTGGGCGCAGTATGATGCTATAAAATACATCAGAGATTCATACAAGAAGTATACGGATACACTTAAGAAAACTCAGAATTAAGAGTAGAAATTTATAATAATTAAATTGAAAGGGCTTCGCAGGTTTTTTCTGCAGCTAGTTTTTCGGCATTTTTCTTATTGTAATCTCTGCCTATACCATAACTCTCCCCTTCAATAACGGCTTGAATAGTGAATAGTTTAGTGCTTTCACCCTCTTCGTTATCAACCATATCAAAAGTAATATCCTTTCCATGGCGTTGACACCATTCAATTAGTTTACTCTTGAAATTAGTTTCAGTTTGTTCCAGGGTATGGATATCAATGTATGGTTTAACAATCCTCTTATGCAGGAAGTCTTTAGTGAAGTTATATCCTTTGTCAAGGTATATTGCTCCAATCAGTGCTTCAAAAGCATCACCAAGCATAGAATGATGTTTAGTTTGGACATTTACTGCCTTTTGATCAAAAATTATCAGTTGGTCGAAGCCCATTTTTCGGGCTAGTTGATTCAGATTTGCACGATTTACAATTTTAGAACGCATTTCTGTAAGAAATCCTTCTTCCTTGTAAGGGTAGTTTTTAAATAATAATTCAGCAATTACTGAACCCAATACGGCATCACCTAAAAATTCCAGACGTTCATTACTGCTTCTGGTTCCATTTTTTAAAATCTTAGCCACAGACCTGTGCCTGAATGCCATTTTATATAAAATAGCATTTCCAGGCACGAAGCCTAAAATGTTTTTCAACTTTCTTATAAAGACTTTATCTGGCGAAAAATAAAGCTTATATAGATCAAATAATGGCATTAAGTTATTAAAAAATTAAAGGAAGCAACATATAGATGCTTCCACATAAAGCGACTTATTCTTCGTATTTTTTGAAAATCACAGACGCGTTATGACCTCCAAAGCCAAAGGTATTACTTTGAGCAGCACGGATGGTGCGTTTTTGCGCCTTGTTAAACGTGAAATTTAATTTCGGATCACATTCAGGGTCGTCATTGAAATGATTAATTGTAGGTGGAACAATATCGTTTTTCACTGCAAGAATTGCAGCAATAGCTTCTATTGCACCTGCAGCACCCAATAAGTGACCTGTCATTGATTTAGTTGAACTAATGTTCAGCTTGTAAGCATCTTCCCCATAAAGGTCAACAATTGCCCTACTTTCGGAGATATCTCCAAGAGGGGTTGAAGTTCCATGGACGTTGATGTAATCAATGTCTGCTGTGGTCATTCCGGCATCGTTTAAGGCATTTTGCATCACCATTCTAGCGCCAAGTCCTTGAGGATGTGGAGCCGTAATATGATTCGCATCAGCACTCATTCCACCGCCAACTAACTCAGCATAGATCTTAGCACCACGTTTTTTAGCATGTTCAAGTTCTTCTAAAATGATTGTTCCAGCTCCTTCTCCAGCAACAAAGCCATCACGGTCTTTATCGAACGGTCTCGAAGCAGTTTTTGGATCATCATTTCTTGTAGAAAGGGCATGCATAGCATTGAATCCGCCAATACCAGCTTCATTAATGATCGCCTCAGAACCACCGCTGATAATGACATCACACATATTCAAACGAATATAGTTGTAAGCATCAATCATGGCATTTGTAGACGACGCGCAGGCAGAAACTGTAGCGAAGTTAGGGCCTCTAAGTCCATATTTTATGGAAATATGACCCGGAACAATGTCAATAATTACTTTTGGAATAAAGAACGGATTTATGCGTGGCGTACCATCACCTAAAAAGAAGTTCTTCATTTCATCCTGAAACGTTTTAAAACCGCCAATGCCAGAACCCCAGATCACACCAATACGATTCGTGTCTAACTGGGAAAAGTCGAAATTACCATCTTTTACAGCCTCATCAGTCGAAACGATTGCGTATTGAACAAATGGGTCTAATTTGCGAGCCTCTTTTCTGTCTAAATAATCTTCAGCATTGAAGTTCTTAAGCTCGCATGCAAATTTTGTCTTGAATTTTGAAGTGTCAAAACTGGTAATAGGGCCGGCACCACTCACCCCATTGATCAAACCATCCCAGAACTCTGGAATGGTATTGCCGATTGGAGTGAGCGCACCTAACCCTGTAACTACTACTCTTTTTAATTCCATTTATACGGATTATACGGAAACCGTATTTTACTTAACGTTTTTCTCTAAGTAAGCAATTGCTTGACCAACTGTACCAATGGTCTCAGCCTGATCATCAGGGATTGCTACATTGAATTCTTTTTCGAACTCCATAATAAGCTCTACTGTATCTAAAGAATCCGCACCCAAGTCGTTAGTGAAAGAAGCTTCTGGTGTAACTTCGTTTTCATCCACACCTAATTTTTCAACGATAATAGCCTTAACTCTTGAAGCAATATCAGACATAATGTTATAATTTAATGGTTAAATAATTCAGTGCAAAGAAAAATAAATATTTACACATTTCAAATGTTTTTATTTTTCTGCCAATTTTAATGTTTTTATTTTGAACATCAATGCAAAATTAGTTTTATAATTTCGCATTTCCGTAAAATATTCTGTTTTGAACAAAACTTACTTAAAACTTTCGCTGGATCTAGACTTCGTGCTCATTGCAATTACCGCCTCTTTGAAGGATTATGTGCTGTGTCATCAGATCAATACAAGACTAAATTTCGATTTTGAAAAGATTGACGACCATGAAGTTTATTTTAATATTGATGAAGAACCCCTCGCTTTTTCAAAATATTATTTTTTTGTAGAGCAGGGAGAGATCGAATATTACATTATTAACAACCGTAATGCAGAGGGATTCTTAATTCCAGAGATGAATAAAGTGGATTTTTTTATGATTATTCATCAGTATATTGACAAGGAAGATTTGAATTATATAATAGCAGGGCTTAATAAACTACCTGATATTCAGGTTGCTGCGCAGATTGATCCGGCTAAGCTCAAATCGAAAGAGAATTTAGTAATGTAAATTTTATATTTAAAGGTGTACAAAATACACTATATTTGAATTTACGTAACCAAACAGATAAATTAATAAATCAGACCAGCATCAATTTTCTGTTTGTTCAGATGCTTGTTTTGTTGGTCTGCAATAACATAAAATAACTCAATGAAACCATTTCATTCAAGAACAAAAATCGTAGCCACTTTAG
>JBEBUV010000043.1:0-31019 GCA_040393085.1 Pedobacter hiemivivus
TGCAAAATGCATGGAATGTAGCTTCTGAAGAAATGTATAAAGCTGGTCAGGATGGTACACAACCAGAAGCAGGTGCTGATACACAAGCTGGTGGACAACCTGCTGATAATAGCGATAACGTTACTGATGTTGACTTTGAAGAAGTAAAAGACGACAAAAAATAATAGTAATTCATATCAATAGAAAGGCCCCTGATCATTTGATCAGGGGCCTTTCTATTTTAGAATCTAATAGGACTTAATTCCAAAGATTCTCAGGGTAAGTGCCATTTTTAACAAGCTCATCGATACTGTTCTGTACAAAAGGCTTGTCTTCTTTATAAGTTACTCCAAACCATTGATTGGAAGTTGGAACTACTTTAAAGCTTGCTGTATTATTTTTGACAAGGTTTTCGCCAATTAGAGGGATAAAGAATTCAGCTTTAGGTTTCTCTTTATTTTCTATTGCAAAAACTTTAAACAGCTCTTCAGTTAATTTGAAAACTGCTGGTGTAAAGCCCCAGAAATTCATTGAAACTGGAGTGTTATATTCTAGTGGGTATTCTACACCATTCTCTTCGTAAACAATAGTTTCTCCTTTTTTGTACACTTGTGTACGCTCTGTAATTTCTTCCAGGTAACCAGCGTCATTTGTTTTACAAACACCACGAGATACTGATCCAAAATCAGATAAGGTTTTACCAATCTGGTAGCCAACAATAGCATAGTTGCTATCTGTCGCTTCATCATTTAGAAAGTCCACCATTTTTTTAAAGGCATCAAAACCATAATAGTCATCGGCGTTGATTACACAGAAGGGCTCTTTAATTACTTTTCTACCAGAAAGAATTGCATGTGCTGTTCCCCATGGTTTTTCACGATAGATCTCTTCCTCGATGCCAAATTGCTTTAAATCGAAGTTTTGAAACACATACTCAGTTTCAATCTTGCCATTTAATTTTGGTTCAAAAATAGCTTTAAAGTTTTCTTCGAATTCTTCTTTAATAATGAAGACAACTTTGCCAAAGCCTGCTTTTATAGCATCATAAATAGAATAGTCAATGATAGTTTCGCCATTTGGACCAAAGCCATCAATTTGTTTCATGCTGCCATAACGGCTTGCCATCCCGGCAGCTAGTATTAATAAAGTGGGTTTCATTCGATAAAATAATAATGAAAAGGTTAATAATCAATGTGAACACTAGGAATGTTGGGGCTAAAATACATTTTTTGATTTAGGTATAGAGAGTTTTTTGAGTTAAAATCCAAATATACCTTTGCCACCACTACTTCTTGGTTTCTTTCCGGTTAACATTCCAAATAAGCCACGCACAATTTCTTTACCGATTTGCCTGGTTATAGTGGCGCCCATAACCTGTTCAACCAAACTTTTTTCGCCTTTTTTAGGAGCCTCTTGTTGTTGAACTTCAGTTTCCTGAGTTATTTGTTTGTCGTTTATCCGCTTTGTGAGTATGTCATAGGCACTTTCAGGATCAATAGTCTCCTTGTATTTCTTTGTCAGTGTACTTGATTCTGTAAGTGCATTATACTCTGCCGTTGTTAAAGGACCCATAATAGATCTTGGAGGTGTAAGCATTGTCGCTGCAACTTCTGTAGGAATTCCCTTTTCGTTCAACACAGTAACAAGAGCCTGACCGGTACCTAAAGCGGTAAGTATTTGATCTATTTTATAAAAATCTGACCGGGGATAAGTATTTACAGTCTTTTTTAAAGCATCGGCATCATTAGGCGTGAATACCCTAAGTGCGTGCTGAATGCGGTTACCCAATTGCGATAATACACTCTCGGGTACATCTGAAGGAGATTGGGTGCAAAAGAAGACGCCTATGCCCTTGGAGCGAATCAGCCTGATGATTGTCTCAATCTGTTCTAAGAACGCCTTAGAGGAGTTCTTAAACAGCAAGTGCGCCTCATCAAAAAAGAAGACTAACTTTGGTTTATCTAAATCTCCTTCCTCAGGCATATTGTAAAATATTTCAGCCAGAAGACTCAGTAAAAAAGTAGAATATAGAACAGGCTGATTCTGTACATCGGAGATATTTAAGAGACTGATAGTTCCTTTACCATCAACTTTTTCGAAAAGATCCTCGATATCAAAAGAAGTTTCGCCGAACATACCGCCCAATCCTTGTTGTTCAATGGTTACAATTTTCCGGAGGATGGTACCAGAGGTAGCGGTTGATATTTTACCATAAGTACTTTTAATCTCTGCAGCGCCTTCTTCATCAGACAAATAAGAAACTAGTTTTTTTAGATCATTTAAATCAATGATAGGCATTTTATTGTCATCAGCATATTTGAAGATAACTGCCAATACACCCGTTTGTGTATCATTAAGATCAAGGATTTTTGCAAGTAGGGTAGGGCCAAACTCTATTACTGTGGCACGCATTTGTGCTCCAAGCTTGCCAGATAAAGAGTAAAGTTCTAATGGGAAGCCAGCGGGGTTAAATGGTTTGTTCAGTTGTCCCGCTCTTTCTTCAATTTTCGGATTGTTAGCGCCTGGTTGATTTAATCCTGATAAATCTCCTTTTACATCCAGCATAAATACTGGTACACCTGCATCAGATAATTGCTCAGCAAGTAATTGTAAAGTACGAGTTTTACCTGTACCAGTAGCTCCTGCAACCAGACCATGTCTGTTCATCATATGCAGAGGTAAGTTTACTTCGGCTTCAGCCAATACCTCGCCATCAAGTATTCCTGCCCCTAAATAGATGTATGAACCCACAGGTTTGTAGGAGGCCTTTATTTTTTCTATAAATTTTACTGATTGATCATTCATTGGAAGGTGTTTTAATTCATATAAATCATATTGATTTATGATTATAAAGTTTTGAAGGTATATAAAAGTAACAAATCAGACTTAAAAACAAAGGAAGGCGTGTTTGATAATTCAAACACGCCTTCCTTTTATTGGTATATATGGTTCATCACTCATGATGATTTTAAGTAGAAACTACGATGAGTATTTGAAGTCGTGGTCTTTCTTAATGTTTAATAAAGAGTGATAAATTAAGCTGATAACATTATCAACATCTTCCTTATGGATCATTTCAACTGTAGTATGCATATATCTCAATGGTAAAGAAATTAATGCTGATGGTACTCCGCCGTTAGAATAGGCAAAAGCATCAGTATCAGTTCCAGTTGAACGTGATGAAGCTTGACGCTGGAAAGGAATATTGTTTTTTACGGCTGTCTCAATTAGTAACTTATTTAGGTTCACTTGAACAGCAGGCGCATAAGAAACCACAGGACCTTTACCACAAGCCAGGTCTCCCTGAGTGATTTTGTTGATCATCGGCGTAGTTGTATCATGTGTTACGTCGGTGATAATAGCCACATCAGGTTTAATTCTATGAGCAATCATTTCTGCACCACGTAAGCCAATTTCTTCCTGTACAGAGTTAACAATATATAATCCAAATGGAAGCTCTTGTTTATTTTCTTTTAGTAAGCGGGCTACTTCAGCGATCATAAAACCCCCAGCTCTGTTATCAAGTGCACGACCAACATAGTAGCGGTCGTTTAGCAGCATAAACTCATCTTCATAAGTGATTACACAGCCAACATGGATTCCTAGTTTTTCAACTTCATCTTTTGAAGTACAGCCGCAATCCAGAAATATATTTTTCAATGCAGGAGCCTCTTCTTTTTCGCCAGCACCACGAGTGTGTATTGCAGGCCACCCGAATACGGCTTTAACCATTCCATTATCCGTGTGGATATTTACTCTTTTAGATGGAGCAATCTGATGATCTGAACCACCATTGCGGATCACATATATCAATCCCTCTGGGGTGATGTAGTTTACAAACCATGAGATTTCATCAGCATGAGCTTCAATAACTACCTTAAATTCAGCTTTTGGATTTATTACACCAACTGCGGTACCATAATTATCAATAAAGCTCTCATCTATATAAGGTTTTAAATAATCTAACCATAATTTCTGACCAGGGTATTCAAATCCAGTTGGAGATGGGTTATTGATATATTCTTCAAAAAATTGGAGTGATTTCTTATTAACCACAGCAACATGAGTCTGCTTGTCGTCTTTCTTTTTAGTCATTATTCAGTTTTTTATTGTAAGCAAATATATAAATCAAGGCATAAGCCTCAAGTTAATTATCAAGTTGTAACTCCATAATGACAAAATCGATGTCATTACTCACATATCGTTGGTCTGTCTCTATAAAACCGAATTTACTATAAAAACCAGTTGCCGAAACTCTTGCATTACACCATAGTTTTTCTGCACCAATTGACTTTACATAATTAATCAAATGATTTAGCAGTAAAGAACCATAGCCTTTACTTTGTGCGCTGACAATTGTAGCGAATTTCCTGAATTGATAAACCCGATCAACATGAAACAGCGAAACCACAGAAATTAACAGACCATCGGCAAATAGTCCAAAATGCATCCCATTCTCATCTTCCTCAAGCTTAATTGAGTCAAATGGAAGATTCGGATACATCACTTCATGGCGAATACGCCAGGTTATATCGGGTCTGATCTGTTCAATGTGGATGTCGTTCATTGCAGCTGCTATTTGGGGTTCTACCTTATAGAGGGATGTTTCCGTGCTTTTTACGAGGATTATTTACAACTTTATTTTCAAGCATTTTAAATGCTTTAATCAATTTATTACGAGTTTGTGCTGGTTCAATTACCTCATCAACAAAGCCACGTTCTGCAGCACGGTATGGATTAGCAAAAGTATCAGAATAAAGCTTTTCTTTCTCTAACCATTTCTCTTCCGGGTTTTCAGCTACTATAATTTCTTTTTTAAAGATAATTTCTGCTGCACCTTTAGCGCCCATTACCGCGATTTCGGCAGTTGGCCATGCATAATTCATATCGGCCCCAATGTGCTTAGAGTTCATTACATCGTAAGCGCCACCATAGGCTTTCCTAGTGATCACCGTAATGCGTGGCACTGTAGCCTCACTAAATGCGTAAAGCAGCTTTGCACCGTTGGTGATGATGCCATTCCATTCTTGATCAGTACCCGGTAAAAATCCAGGGACATCTTCAAATACAAGTAATGGGATATTAAAGCAATCGCAAAAGCGAACAAACCTTGCTGCTTTAGTTGAAGCATGATTATCTAACACACCAGCAAGGTAGGCAGGCTGATTGGCTACAATACCTATACTTCTTCCAGCTAGACGTGCAAATCCAACAACAATATTTTCGGCATAAGCTTTATGTACTTCTAAAAAACTTTCCGAATCGGTAACCTCTTCAATAATGCTTCTAACATCATAAGGCTGATTAGCATTTTGAGGCATGATATCATTTAATACCTGACGGTTCTCGTCAGAAACATCATAAGGTAACATAGCAGGAGTTTCTTCACAATTCTGAGGCATATAGCTCAATAATCTTTTAACGTGATTAATGGCATCTAGCTCATTGCTGCAAGCAAAATGAGTAACACCAGATTTTGTAGCATGTGTTGACGCACCCCCAAGTTCTTCAGAGCTTACTTCTTCATGCGTTACTGTTTTAACCACGTTGGGTCCAGTAACAAACATATAAGAAGTGTTTTCTACCATTAAAATAAAATCAGTAATAGCAGGCGAATAAACAGCACCACCAGCACAGGGCCCCATTATAGCTGATAATTGAGGCACTACTCCAGATGCTTGTACGTTTTTATAAAAGATATCAGCATATCCACCTAATGAAACTACACCCTCCTGTATACGTGCTCCACCGCTATCATTTAAACCGATAACTGGGGCGCCATTTTTCATGGCCATATCCATGATCTTACAAATTTTTTCGGCATGAGTTTCCGATAAGGAACCACCAAATACAGTGAAGTCTTGTGAGAATACATAAACAAGTCGGCCATTAATATTGCCATAACCGGTAACAACTCCATCCCCTAAATACTTTTCCCGTTCCATACCAAAATCGGTGCTACGATGAGTAACCATCATCCCGATTTCTTCGAAAGAGTTTTCATCCATTAAAAAGTGGATTCGTTCTCTTGCAGTAAGTTTACCTTTTTTATGCTGACTTTCTATTCTGGCTTTCCCCCCGCCTTGATGAGCTTGTTTTACTTTTTCTTGTAATAACTCTATTTTGTTCTTCATTAAAAGATGATTTTATCAAATTTCATAAATATACTTTTTACCAGCGATATTGCAACCTCATCGTAAATACATCATCTTTAAGGTCAGACGAGTAATCAGTTAATTGTGTCTGATCATTTACCACATGTTCATTATAAACGGTTAGTTTTATTCTTCCATTGATCTGGCAGGCCAATCCATAACCTAAAGTGTTAAATTTAATATCACCAGCGGTTGTATTGTTAGCTGGAGCTCCGATTTCTATCTCCTTAACTTTCGTATTTGGGTCATAAGAATCATAAGCAACCAAAGCTGTAAATCTGCTTTTAGCTATCCTATGACTTAACCATAAATAATATCCCGAAAAATCTCGTACATAAAGATCTGTGGCAGGTTGTGTAAAAAAGCTCTGACTTGCAAGAGTGCCTGAAATTTTATCAGAGTTCGCAATACCAGGTTGTGTACCACCCACATATTCAGCTTTAAATAATGTAGATCCTAAATTACTGTCGTATTGTAATTGTACGTTTCCGCCAAAATAGTCGCGTTTAGCATTGTAACCAATATTATTTGGATCGGTATTTTTAATAAAGCCATCACCCGTATTTGTGTAATAACTTTCTGTATCGTTGCGTACAGAACCTTTATAAAAAGAACCACCGAAACCGATATGTAGCTTTTTATTAGCAAGGCTATCAAACTTAAAGCCCAGGTTACCTACAATGTCCTTTTTAGAATCATAATCTCTTGCCGAATAGCCACTTCCATTAATTATTGCTAAATCTGCAGTTAAAAAGCTAAATGCTTTGTTTTGAGGCGTAAAACTTACCATTGCTCCCAGGTCTCTTTCACGTGGCATTATAGTCTGGAATACCCTTGCTCTTTCTGGGAAATCTCTATATCCGGATGAATAAACGATTGAATGCCCAAAAGGACGATTAAACAATCCTGCAGTAAATTCAAAAGCCTTATAATCTGGGTGGTGCAATTGTATAAAGGCATCCATTAACGCAACGCCATTTTGAGTTGCATCAATTTGAAAAACAATGTTTGAATAGTTGTCGGCACGGTCAATTTTTAACCGTCCTCTACGGATCATGAATCGATCTTTAGAGTTTTTTGAAAAATCACCCCCGGAGAAAGACAATATACCATCCGATTGTGCTAATTGATATTGAGTTTGAAGATAGCCGGTAATAGCAATCTCATGTGGATCTCTGCTAGAAGGAGCATTATTGCTTTGTGCGATTGTAAATAGAGGGCATGAAAGTAATAAACTAAATAATAATCTTCTCATAAAGGGTTGGGAAATTTTTAAGTCTGCTAAATTACATTTAATGGATCATTATTCTATGATTATCAGCGATATTTTGATTTCATCAGCATCAAAAGGTCGGCTTCATCTCAACTAAATTACATTTTTATTACACGATCTTTAGCTAGTTTTTTCTATTTGGAATTATTTTTGACCCCCATAGTGAAAACAAAAGCGGAGAAAATGTTTCTAAGTAAATATCGTTTACTGATTGTCATCACCTTTCTTGGTATCTTTTCAGCAAAGATGATTATCTCTGGTGCTCCTGTTTTTTTTGACCATATCGACAAAGAGATCATGAATTCTGTAATTATGCAATTAGAAGCAGAACACAGCTCAGATGGAGATACTGGAAAAGCAAAAGTTAAACTTTGTGATTTTAGAACCGAGATGTATTATGATTACAGCTTCTCTGCTGTACTTAGTCTTTATGGTATTGATAATGGGTTTATTGATAATTTTAAACGGTATTTTGATCCATTTCATCCGTCTGTACCCACACCGCCTCCTAACCTAAGCTAGTTTTAACGCAATTCCCTCTAAGGGATTATTATGCAATTTTTAAAATTAGTTTAACATTAAAATTCAGTTTTTATGCAAATAGGAAACTCAATCTTTTCAAGATTGGAAGTGAAGAAGTATATCTTAAAAAAGAATTTAAAACGTGATTTACCCGCTAGTATTGTAGTGTTTTTAGTGGCCTTGCCTTTATGTTTAGGTATAGCATTGGCATCAGGAGCACCTTTATTTGCAGGATTAATTACAGGTGTAGTTGGCGGTATAATCGTAGCCAGCTTTAGCGGATCACAGCTCAGTGTTAGTGGACCTGCTGCCGGACTTACGGCAATAGTTTTGGGTGCCATCGGACAATTGGGTAGTTACCAGGTGTTTTTATTAGCCGTGGTACTGGCTGGGGTTATGCAGCTCATCTTAGGTTTATTAAAAGGAGGGACAATAGGAAATTATTTCCCCTCAAGTGTAATAGAAGGCATGCTCGCCGCTATCGGATTAACACTTATTTTGAAACAATTGCCACATGCATTGGGCGTTGATTCTGATTTTTTTGGCAATGAAAGCTTTTTTCAAAATGACAGCTACAATACGTTTTCTGCTATTGGAAATGCATTCCGTCATTTTGGCCTGGCGGCTATAGTCATCAGTACTTTATCTATTGTTATTCTTATTTATTGGCCTAAATTTAAAAAGCTGAGTGTAATCCCTGCTCCTTTATTAGTAGTGATATTAGGAGTATCATTAGCCCTTGCTTTTCAAAGTACCCCATACGCCCTTGGTACAACACAAATGGTAGAAATACCAGTAGTAAACGGTTGGTCCGAGTTTATAGGTTTATTTACCACGCCCGATTTTTCGGCCATATTAGATGGTAAGGTTTGGGTAGTGGCAGCAACAATTGCAGTGGTAGCCAGTTTAGAAACGCTTTTAAGTATAGAAGCTGTTGATAAAATAGATCCTATAAAAAGAGTGTCGCCAACAAATCGTGAGTTAATGGCTCAAGGTACAGGTAATATTTTCAGTGGTCTGGTAGGTGGCTTGCCCATGACGTCAGTTATTGTACGTAGTTCTGCCAACGTAAATGCAGGAGGTAGAACCAAGATGAGTGCCATCTTTCATGGTTGTTGGTTACTTTTATCATTACTTTTTATTCCAGGTCTGATAAATATGATACCTTTGGCATGTTTAGCTGCTATACTATTAGTTACCGGTTATAAACTTGCAAGAGTGGCATTATTTAAACATATGTATCATAAAGGTTGGGATCAGTTTGTACCATTCGTGATCACAATCATAGCTGTATTGCTTACCGATTTGTTAAAAGGTGTGGCCGTCGGTATGCTCTTTTCCGTGTTTTATCTGCTACGTACCAATATGCGCAACTCCTATTTCTATAAAATCCAGGAAGAGGGAGATAAAAAGAATATCAGGATCAAACTCGCCGAAGAAGTATCTTTTCTAAACAAAGCAGCCATTCAGATAGCGTTAAATAAAATTCCTAAAGAAACCAATGTTATTATTGATGGAACCAATTCAAGGTATATAGATCCAGATGTCTTGGAAACCATTTTTAATTTTAAACATAATGCTTATACCAAAGGGACGATTGTTGTCTTAGAGAACATTAAGAAACAATATACTGTTCCAAAAATTACTAAAGAAACCATTCAAGAAATTAATAATTAATTATTATGTGTGCCAAATTACAGAAACAAGATAGAGAAAATATAACATACGAAGGATTACTTCAGGGGAATAAAGATTGGGTTACTGCTACTCTGGCAGAAGATGCTGATTTCTTTGATCGCCTATCTGCTGGTCAGAAACCTCCTATTTTGTGGATAGGATGTTCTGATAGTCGTGTCCCGGCAAACCAGATCACTAATACCAATCCTGGTGATATATTTGTTCACCGCAATATTGCCAACGTTGTTATAAATACTGATATGAGTATGCTAAGTGTACTCGATTATGCAGTAAATATATTGGAAGTAGAACATGTGATTGTTTGTGGTCACTATGGTTGTGGCGGGGTATCGGCTGCCTTAACCAATAATCAATATGGTATTATTGATAACTGGCTTAGAAGTATAAAGGATGTATATAGACTGCATTCACATGAATTAGACCTTATCTCTGATCCCAAAAAGAAAAGTGAGAGATTGGTGGAATTGAATGTGATTGAAGGCGTGTTTAATCTTACTAAAACATCAATTGTACAAAACAGATGGGCAGAGGGAAAAAAGCTTAGTTTACACGGTTGGGCTTATAGTTTGCAAACTGGTTATATTAACGACCTTAATGTAAGTAGTGAAGCGAATAACTTGAACTCATCGGTGTTTAGGATTGCGGGGATTGATACTTCCAAAGGTTAAAAAATAACCATTCTCCTCGGAGGCTGGAATCTTTGCCTGAAAAAGGCAAAGTTCCTAGGCCTCTACGGAGAAGGTGATTTTTTCTTCAAGCAGGGAGGTGAAGTAGCAAGAGCGTTCTTAGGGAGTGAAAGACTGCATGGAGGTGAAGCGAGATAGGAGGTGAAAGGGAGTGAGGGAGAGAGCGAGAAAAGTTTTTATATTATAAAGGTCTTTGACATAAGTCATAGGCCTTTATTTTTTGGTTTTTAGGCAGGATTATTGAGGGGGATAGTTTTTTTTATACCATAAAACTTATAAAGATGGAGAATACGGAATTTAAAAAAATAGGTTATATGGGTATGAGGGCTGCTTATTCATTACTAGCTCTGGTACCTCCATTAGGAATGCTGTTTATTATTGTAGATTGGACTAAAGGTGCAAAGGTGGATGCCGTTTCTGTATTTGGTTTGGTTTTGGGAATTTTATTAAGTGTAGTATATTATCTGCAGTTAACGGGTCAGATGTAAAAAGCAAGTTTATCTTGACTACTTCATATTAAATTTGATCGTAATGATAATTGCTTGTTGATTATAACAAAAACACCCCCTTTTGGCTACTGCTAAAAGGGGGCGTTTTTTACAATGAAAAAGTTTTAAAAAATACTAAGTTAAAACCTATGTAGTTATATTGGTTTAAAAATCACTGCATCTGCAGTTACAATACCATCGGCACCTGCTGTAGAGATTTCTACAAAAGCATTCTTGCCTTTTGTCAATTGATAAGCACCTAAACTAACCCACTCTCCAGAACTCAGACCTAATATCTTGATATCGGCAGTTTTAATTGCGACCGATTTATTCGCTTTTCCATCGTAAACATTGAAAGTCGTTTGACTAGACCTTCCAGCAATTCTAGGTACGTAAACGTAGATTTCATGCTTCCCATTCTTTGTGATCTCAGGAATAAATTTAGCAGTGCTGGTAGTTGTTGTTTTGCCATCGTTAATGAACAAGCCATGTCCATAACCACCCCTAACATGTTTCCAGTCGCCAGAAGTCTCTACGTTGCCTTTATCATCATTATCTACCAGAACTTCTAGTGGGGCTTTATTCAATAAAGGATCCTCAGTAAGTATTTTCTGTATATCCTTAACATTCACCTGTTGAACCGCTAATTTTTTGTCAATCGCTAAAACTGCTGCGGTGGCGGCCGATTGACCCATTACCATAAATACCGGTTCCATCCGTATGGAGCCAAATGCAATATGCGATGCAGATAAGCAAATTGTAACCAACAAGTTTTTACATTCTGTCTCTTTAGGTACAATAGAACGATAAGAAATAGGGAATGGACTAGGTACTCTTTTTTGAACATCACCCTCATTCTTTACCATTCCATTTACAACAATACGTTGGCAGTTATGTGAATCCATACCATAGGCAGCCATTCCAATCGCATCATCAATAACTTCAACACCTTCACAGTGCTTTTGTGTCATGACCATATCACTAACCATTCTACGTGCTTCACGAACATAAAGTTGATTAGAAAAACCTCCTAAATCTTTGAATTCATCTTTTGCAAATCCCCATGATTGCATGTCCTTTCTTACTGATTCCGGAACTTTATTATCATGAGCTAAAAAGTATAACATCCCTTTAGTATAGTCTACATGTTCTTGCCAGATTTTTTTTCTGGTAGCGTAATCTCCTTCCGGATAATCATAATTAGCCCCAATCATATCAGTAGAAAAACCACCAAAGTTATTGAAATCCGTTTTTCCATTAGGCATAGCCTTAATTAGAAAATTACCTTTGTTTTCTATTTCCAAAACACCATTTGTGGTCTTAGAGGTAAAGTCACCGAAAACACCTTTCCAACCTTCTTTTTCTATAACCCTAAGCAATAAAGCATAGTTTGCAGCTTTATAGTTTTCTGGCTTAGTAAATGGAATCAGGTTATTTTTCTCTTGAGTCAGACATAAACGGAAATTATAAGCTTGAATCAATTTATCTCCGCTTCCTGTAGGTGCTAAAGTCCCTTTGCCAATGCCATAAAGCAATCCACTCTCAGGTTTGCCTGGAACAACATAAGGATCAATACCATCAGGAATCTGATGATAATCGGATATTTGTACTCCATTGTAAGTCTCTCCATAAGTACTGTTGGCTTCTCTTCCATAAGTATATGAAACTCCAGCCTTAGCCATCAAATCCCCCTCATAAGTACAGTCAATAAACATCTTTGCCTTAATTACCTTATTCGTAGCAGCATTAGGATTGTTAGACTCCTCTACAGTAATTTCGGTGATATATCCGTTTTCTTTTTTTACAGCAATTATTCTGTGGTTTTTAACAATGTCAGTTTCCATTTTAGCTTCTTTAATCATATCAGCATAAACTTTATCTGCCGCATGTGGCTCAAAAACCCATTGTTCAAACTTTCCGTAATGTTGTCCCAGTCTTCTGTAAAAATCTTTCGCTAAACCGGTAATCGCATATTTGTTACCAATGTCTGTCGCACCAAGACCACCTGTTGTCAAGCCGCCAAGGTATTTTCCTGGTTCAATAACCACAACAGTTTTTCCCATCTTCTTAGCCGTATAGGCCGCGATAATCCCTGCCGAACTTCCCCCATAAATACAAACGTCAACAGGTTTTATTCCTTTGGCAAAACCGCTTAACTGCATAAGTACTATACCAGCAGTAATCAAAAGTGTGTTACATTTTTTCATTAATTAAATTTAGTTTATGGTTATTTCTATTGCTCTAACTATACTCACCGGTTGGTTATTTCGGCTATCATTCCTACAGTTTTCTTTAAAGATTTAAGAGTATTTCAGTTCTTAATATATTACGGGTGCGTTACCGGAACATGACCTGAATCAGGTAAATTAGCTGCAGCAAGCAAATTCCTTTTCACAATGGCATACAAATGATTTATGGGGCGATTGGGTTGTGCGCTGTAAATAATATTCCAGCCGTATCAATATATCCGTCATACTTCTCTATTTGGTTGTTTTAAAATTATTATAGCTGTTTTTTAGCCACAAAAAAACGAATATTCAAAAACCTTTTTTTGTGATATTATCAACTATTGTAAATATGTTAAATATTTTGAATTAAACGGTACATTTAAGCATAGTTTACAAAAAAGGAGGTGTCATTTATCATGATACCTCCTTTTTTGTGTTTTTCTAGAATGAAATCTAGTCTCTTTACTCCAAGTGAGAACAGTTATTTTTTACCTTTAGCTCAGAAACGGATAACGATAATCTTTTGGCATATCAAAAGTCTCCTTAATCGCACGTGGTGAAACCCAACGCAACAAGTTAATCATTGAACCAGCCTTATCATTCGTACCAGAACCTCTGGCACCACCAAATGGTTGTTGTCCAACTACCGCACCTGTACATTTATCATTGATGTAGAAGTTACCAGCAGCATTTCTTAAAGCATGCGATGCTTTCTCAATAGCATAACGATCCTGCGCAATTACAGCACCAGTTAAAGCATATATAGAAGTAGAGTCGATAATATCTAAAACCTTGTCAAAATCTTTGTCATCATAAACATAGACCGTTAAAACAGGGCCAAATAATTCCTCACACATTGTAGTATATTTTGGATCATCTACAACCAGAACAGTAGGCTCAATGAAGTAACCTTTGCTCTTATCATAACCACCACCAGCAATAATATCTACAGATTTGTCTTTCTTAGCCTCGTCAATATACTTTGTCAGCTTGTCAAAAGAATTCTCATCAATAACCGCATTGATAAAGTTGCCGAAATCTTCAGTGCCGCCCATTTTAAAGGTTGCAAGATCACGCAACATATATTCTTTAACCTTAGGCCAGATGCTCTTAGCTACATAAACACGTGAAGCAGCAGAACATTTCTGTCCCTGATATTCAAAAGCACCACGAATAATTGCTGTACTCGAAGCTTCAGCCTCAGCAGAACCGTGAACAAGGATAAAATCCTTACCACCAGTTTCTCCAACAATACGTGGATATGTTTTAAATTTATGAATGTTGTTACCAATAGTTTTCCAGATATTTTGGAAAACACCAGTAGATCCAGTAAAATGGATACCTGCAAAATCGGGGTGACTAAATATCACATCACCAGCATCAGGACCAGAAACATAAACCAGGTTAATAACACCATCAGGTAAACCAGCTTCTTTAAAAATCTGCATCAAAACATTTGCAGCATAGATTTGAGTGTTTGCTGGTTTCCAAACTACTACGTTGCCCATCATGGCAGCCGAAGTAGGTAAATTACCTGCAATAGCAGTAAAGTTAAAAGGCGTTAAAGCGAATACAAAACCCTCAAGCGGACGTTGCTCAACTCTGTTCCATGATCCTTTCGGAGAAACAGGAGGCTGTTGCTTATAAATATCAGCCATATAACTTACGTTGAAACGCAAGAAATCGATCAACTCGCATGCTGCATCAATCTCAGCCTGGTACGCATTTTTCGACTGACCAAGCATTGTTGCTGCATTTAATTTATAGCGGTAAGGACCAGCAATTAAATCAGCAGCTTTTAAAAAGATAGCTGCACGATGTTCCCAGGCAAGGTTTTCCCAGTTAGCTTTAGCTGCCAAAGCAGCATCAATTGCTTGTGTTACATGAGCTTTCTCGCCTTTGCTATATTGTCCAAGTATATGTTGATGATCGTGTGGAGGAGTAACCTTTCCTTTATTTTCCGTGTGTACTTCTTTACCGGCAATATGCATTGGAATATCAATTTGTTTTGCACGGGCTTCGGCAATAGCTGCCATTAAAAGTTCACGTTCTTTACTTCCTGGTGCGTAACCCAAAATGGGCTCGTTAACAGGAACTGGTACGTTAAAAAATCCTTTAAGCATGATATAATAAGTTGTTTATGCAAAGGTAATGTTTATTTTTATTTCGTTGGTAATGCGGATTCTGTATCCTACGGATGAGACAAGCTATATTAATACGGCTAAACATTATAATAATGCTGTTAAACATTACAACTGTAACGTTTAACCTTACAATATAAATGCAACAAGGAGTAATAATTCTTATTTTTGAACCTTGATCATGATTAAATACCTGAGATTACTTTTATTCCCTTTTTCAATCCTGTACGGACTGATAATTATCATCAGAAATAAGCTGTATGATCTAGGCTTTTATAAATCAACCCGATTCGATCTGCCTGTAATTTGTGTTGGAAATCTGGTAGTGGGAGGCTCAGGAAAAAGTCCGGTTACAGAATACCTGGTGCGCTTATTCGACGGACGGAAAATCGCGATTCTGAGCAGAGGCTATGGCCGGGAAACCAAGGGGTTTATATTGGCCGATCAAACAGCCACAGCGCAAACTATAGGTGACGAACCCATGCAGTTTTATAATAAATTTCCACAGGTTACAGTAGCTGTATGTGAAGACCGTGTAAAAGGAATTAATCTGTTAAAGGACAACCATGATCTCATTCTTTTAGATGATGCTTACCAACACCGTAGTGTACAACCCGGATTAAGTGTCTTGTTATTTGAATACCAAAAACTGCTCAGTCCACAATTCTTATTGCCTGCCGGAAACCTTAGGGAGCCATTTTATGAATATAAAAGAGCAGATGTATTGATGATTACCAAAGGGCCAGAACATTTAAATGATGTAGAAAGATTAAAGTGTACACAGAAGTTTAATCCTAAACCGAACCAGGACGTCGCTTTCTCCTATATCACCTATGGAAATTTGAAACATATTTTTTCTGAGGAAATACGCCCTTGCGATAACATTACTCAAGAAACAGAAGTTTTTCTGCTCACAGGAATAGCCAATCCATTACCCTTAATAAACCACTTAAAAAGCTATTCCGACAATATTCAACACCATGATTATCCAGATCACCACCGTTACAGAAAACAGAATATCGAAAATCTGGTAAAGACATTTTATACGAGTAGCAGAAAAGAAAAAATCATTATTACAACAGAAAAGGACGCACAGCGTTTATTAGATATTACTTTCAAAGAATTACTGTTAAATTTACCGATCTTTTACTTGTCAATTGAAATTGACTTACAGAAAGAAGATAAAGCTACATTTGATCAAAAGATTTTAAACTATGTTTCAAGCACTACACGAAACCGTTGAATATATAAAACGCAAAACCGATAACTTTACACCAGAGTTTGGAATTGTATTGGGAACAGGCCTTGGTGGACTGGTTAACGAAATTGAGGTGGAATATAACTTAATGTATTCCAATATCCCAAATTTCCCAATTTCTACACTAGAGTTCCATTCTGGAAAACTTATATTCGGGACTTTAAAAGGTAAAAAGGTAATTGCTATGCAAGGTCGCTTACATTATTATGAAGGTTATAGCATGCAGCAAATCACTTTCCCAATCAGGGTAATGAAAGCATTAGGCATTCAACGTTTATTTGTTTCTAACGCTGCCGGGTCATTGAATTCTAATTTTAAAAAGGGTGACCTTATGATCATTAATGATCATATCAACCTGCAGCCAGAAAGTCCGCTAAGAGGACATAATGATTCAGAAATGGGACCTAGGTTCCCAGATATGAGTGAGCCTTATAACCGTCATCTAATCACAACTGCAATGGAAATCGCCAAAGCAGAAAATATAATTTGCCACCAGGGCGTATACGTATCTGTGACTGGACCTAACCTGGAAACTAAAGCAGAATACAAATACCTTCGCATAATTGGTGGTGATGCCGTAGGTATGAGTACTATACCAGAAGTAATTGTAGCTAACCATATGTCTGTACCAGTATTTGCCATTTCAGTATTAACCGATGAAGGTTTTACAGAGGTATTAAAGCCCGTTAGTCTGGAAGAAATCCTGGAAACTGCAAAAACTGCTGAACCGAAGATGACTAAAATATTGAGCCAGTTAATCTCAACTTTATAATGTATAAACACTTTGTTTTATTTGTTTTTTTACTGGTAAGTATTGGTGCTGAGCCTTTGCGTGCACAAGATTTGCAAACTACGGTAAGAGACAATAAGGAGCTGGATTCTTTAAGGAAGAAAGAAGAAGGAGGGTTGGATTCAGTAGTGTTTACTTCAAAATATGTGCGCTATACCACGCTTAAGCTAACCAAAGATAGTATCCAGACCTTGGCTTTGGATACCAGCTTAAACGGCTTCCAGAATTTCAGCGTACTTGTTCAGCCACGCAGGCCGACAGCAAGTACGGGGAATTTAGGATTGGCAGCTATGCCTTTGCTATTTGAACCCATAAAAACAATAGGCTTTGATCCAGGCTTTCATGCACTGGATTTTTATGCGCTTACGCACGATGATATCAAGTATTATCAGGCCAGAACTCCTTTTACAAGTTTGTATTACGTTTCTGCAGGTGATGCGGAACAGGTTTTTAAAGTAATACACTCCCAAAACGTAAAAAAGAATTTCAATATTGGAGCCAACTTTAATCGGATAGGAGCCAATGGAGTATATTCCCGACAAAGAGGAGATGACCTGAATGGTGCGTTGTTCACCTGGTATCAATCACCAAATAAGCGTTATAACTTGTGGACAAATGCCGTTTTTAATACACTAAAAGCCGCAGAGAATGGCTCGATTTCCAATAAGGAAGTTTATACGGCGCCACCTGAACAGCTCATCAATAGAATCGCTGAGAGGACTAACTTAAATAATGCAAGACAAATATGGCGTCAGGGCTCACTACTAATTAAACAATCTTATTTCGTTGGACGTATAGATAGCACAGCTCAGGAAATCTCAGATAAGATTTTACCTACAAACAAAATAACTTATACGTTTAAGTACGATAAAAACTCCTATGCCTTTCAAAAGGATGAGGTCGATGATCATTCTGTAATTCCAAAAGGATATGCCGACAGTACTTTTACGAACGATAGTACCAGTTATTCCAGGATCTATAATGAGTTTATTTATAGTTTTTTTCTAAGGGCAAAATCTAGCTCAGTCATCAAAAATGAGTTAAAATTAGATGCTGGAATCAGACACGAGTATTATAAATATAATCAGTTGGGAATGTATAAAGACAGATCCCTCTTTTATGATTATACCGCAACCTTTCAAAATATTACTTTACTTGGTTCTGCGGGATACAGATTTAGTAATCGGATAGACTTAAATGTCGATATAGAACAGATATTTCAAGGCAGAAATACCGGCGACTTCCTATACGAAGCCAAAAGTAATGTGCTGTTGAGTAATAAAGTAGGAAGGGTAGTTCTTGGAGGATATTTCCAAAACAAGTCTCCAGAAGAAATCTATAACAGGTATTTTGGTAACCATTACAGTTGGGTCAATAATTTCGACCGTACTAAAACAGTCAATTTATCATTTAAGTATCTTAATGATAAATTGAAGCTAGATGCTACCGCAAATTATTACCTGATCAATAACTATATGTATTTCAAAAATGAAGTTACAGATGTAAATACGACCAGGGCAGATAGCATAACCATTATGCCAGCTCAGCTTAGTGGAAGTATCAATTTATTAAAGATTGCAATTGGCAAGAAATTCCAGTTCGGTAAGTTCCATTTAGAAAGTTATATCGTATATCAGAAAACAGATAATCCAGATATATTACGTACACCAGAAGTCTATACATTTAATACTTTTTATGTAAATCAGACCTTTTTTAAGGCCCTTAAAACAAACGTAGGTTTCGATATCAGATACAATACACCCTATAAGAATTATTCCTATTCACCCGCTTCAAGTCAATTTTTTATAGGAAGCAATAACACTTTTGATTCTACACCAATTGTTGATGTATGGGTGAAAGCAAGCTTAAGAAAGGCTAATCTGTTTGTGAAATGTGATTATGTAAATCAAGGCTTCCCTAGTAAAGGATATTATACCATCAATCAATACCCTATGCAAGACAGACTATTGTTTAAGTTTGGTGTACAATGGAATTTCTATGATTAGGTTTTCTGAGTCTTCTTTTTAGCAGCCGGAAATAAAACATTATTGAGTATCAATCTGTATCCCGAAGAATTAGGGTGCAGATTTAAATCAGTAGGCGGATCGCCGACGGCATGCTGGTAATCTTCAGGATCATGCCCTCCGTAAAAAGTAAACTGACCCTTGCCAATTTCTCCATTTAAGTATCGAACTTCTTCCGCTCCTTTGTTCTCGCCAAGTACTGTCACACTAGGTTTCACCAAACGCTTTCTAAAGGCTGTAGTTTGACCCATAAAGCCTTTAATGACCTTGTCATGGTTTTGAGTGAGCATCGTCGGCACAAGATCCCACTTAGCCGAAAAATCAAACAAGGTAAAGTAGTCGTTGTCCTCTTTTAATGTTCTGGTCTGCGTAACATCAATATCCGAAAACTCATAATTGGAGGGGTTTAAGTCGAGCTGGAAATCCTTAAAAGCAAAAGTCCTGTTAAAGTTAAGTTTGGCTTGTGCTTGCGCATCTGCAGGATCACCATCAAACATCTTTTCGCAAATGTCTATTCCATCAGCACTTAAAGCAATATCAAAACTATCTGTTCCTGAGCACATCGCGAATAGAAAGCCCCCTCCTGTACAAAATTCTTTAATTCGCTTTGCAACAGCTAACTTCATATCTGATACCTTATTAAAGCCGTTGCGCTTGGCTGCGGCTTCCTGATTTTTAACATCCTCCCGGTACCAGGTGGCATTTCTAAATGAACTCCAGAAACGACCGTATTGTCCTGTAAAGTCTTCGTGGTGTAGATGAAGCCAATCATAGCCCGAAAGTTTGTCTTTCAATACCTCATCATCATATATTACATCATATGGTATTTCAGCATAAGTAAGTACCAGTGTTACCGCATCATCCCACGGTAATTTACTCTTTGGAGAATAAACCGCCATTTTAGGCGCCTTTTCCAGCTTTACGATTTCCATATTAACCTGCGGATCACTGATTTCGTTCAGAATTGAAGTAACTTTGCCATCGGCAAGTACCTGATAAGATATCCCACGGGCCTTACACTCGTCTTCAACCACTTTATTGTATTTGATTAAAAAGCTTCCACCCCGGTAATTTAAAAGCCAGCTTACATCGGCTTGTTGTTTAATGCCCCAATAAGCGAGACCATAAGCTTTAAGATGATTCTTTTGATCCTCATCCATATATATAAGTATAGATGAAGCTTTAAGTACAACACTAAATAGCAGAAAGAAAAATAAAAGACTTAATCGTTTTGAAATCATAAAGCAACTTATGTAACGAATGTACCTATATAACGGTATAAAAAGAAGTAAATTATGGTAATTTAGCGATAAGAGATCGCTAAATTAAAGGGCCTAAATAATATTGTAAAATCTAATAAATCGCTATATTTAGAACCGTAATTACATAGCAGAACCTTTAAATAGACCAAACTTAATAAAAGCCAATATGTTGGATATCAAAGACTATATAGTATTTCTAGTTTACTTTTTAATTGTATCCAGCTATGGTTTCTGGATTTACTATAAGAAGAAAACTGCTAGTGCAGATTCTAAAGATTACTTTCTGGCCGAAGGTTCCTTAACATGGTGGGCAATTGGAGCTTCTCTGATTGCATCAAACATTTCCGCAGAGCAGATGATCGGCATGAGTGGTTCGGGCTTTAAATTAGGCTTAGCGATATCCGCTTATGAATGGATGGCCGCAGCAACATTAATCATCGTAGCTGTGTTCTTTATGCCCGTCTATCTGAAAAACAAGATCTTTACGATGCCCCAGTTTTTAAGTCAGCGCTACAATGAAAAAGTAGCTATGATTATGGCGGTATTCTGGTTGATGTTGTATATTGTTGTTAACCTTATGTCTATCTTATACCTTGGTGCATTGGCCATCAGTGGTATATCCGGACTAAATATTGTTGGATGTATTATTGGCTTAGCCATATTTGCTATTTTAATCACCCTGGGTGGTATGAAAGTAATTGGTTATACAGATGTTATACAAGTGTTCTTCCTGGTGCTTGGTGGACTTGTAGCCAGTTATATTGCTTTAAACCTAATCTCTAATGACGGGGGGATCCTTAAAGGCTTCTCTATCCTAACAGAAGGGGCATCCGAACATTTCCACCTTATCTTTGAGAAAGATGATCCCAACTATATGGATCTACCTGGTTTAAGTGTACTGATCGGTGGTATGTGGATCGCAAACTTAAGCTATTGGGGCTGTAATCAGTATATTACGCAAAGAGCATTGGGCGCTTCTTTACCAGTGGCAAGGGCAGGTTTATTGTTTGCCGCATTTTTAAAAATGCTGATGCCTGTTATCGTTGTTATTCCAGGTATCGCAGTTTATTATATAATTAAGGAGAAAATACCAGGTATCAGTGCTGATCACTTGCTTACCTCGTCTGGAGTTCAGGATCCTAATAAAGCCTATCCGGCTTTACTGGGACTATTGCCGGTTGGTTTAAAAGGCCTTTCTTTTGCCGCTTTAACTGCTGCAATTGTAGCCTCACTTGCGGGTAAGGCCAATAGTATCGCAACGATTTTCACCTTAGATATTTATAAAAAAGCTTTCAATAAAAACGCTGGAGAAGGTACTTTAGTAAACGTAGGAAAAATTACCATTGTCGTATCGATGTTGATGGCTGTTGGTCTTTCGTTATTTGTTGGTAATGCTTTAATGGGAGAAGGTAAACAAGGCTTCCAATACATTCAGGAATATACAGGCTTCGTATCTCCTGGTATTTTTGCCATGTTTATTTTAGGTTTCTTTTGGAAAAAGGCCACTTCAAATGCAGCACTTTTTGCTACAGTAGGGGGTTTTATTGCTTCTGTGATCCTTAAATTCCTTCCAGGAGTAATCGATCTTTCTCCACTTTATAATTATGGATGGGCGGTGGCAAATTCGGCCGGTGTATTCGAGATTCCTTTTATGGATAGAATGCTAATCGTTTTTGCAATCTGTATGGTCGGTATGTATTTCATCAGTATCTATGACAATAAAAAAGGTATAGTGGCCAAGGGATTAGAAATAGATGCAAAAATGTTCAGAGTTTCTACTTCATTTGCAATAGGTTCACTAATTATTTTTGCGATGATAGTAGCACTTTATAGCGTTTATTGGTAAAAAAAACATAGTATTTCTTTAGTGATTGAAGTGCCCCAAAATTTAGATACTTATTGGGGCATTTTTATTCTAAGCACGGCTATTAATAACCGTATTGACCAGAACATTTTTTGGTATAAAGAAATGTTTTAAAGTTTTTGGGTTGGTAAAAACATCAGAATCTATATCAAATACTTCATAAATATTTTCAGCATTTAGTACTTCTGTAACTGTTCCATCGTAACATTTATGTCCGTTTTTAAGCATCATAATCCTATCGGCATATTGAGCCGCCAGATTAATGTCGTGCAATATACTGATCACCATAAAGCCACGCTTGGTTAACATTTTTGCAATAGCCAGTGTTTGTTGTTGATAATGTAAATCCAGACTTGCTACCGGTTCATCCATCAATAACAAAGCATTTGGAACATCCCAGATCTGGGCAAGCACTCTGGCGAGTTGAACACGTTGCTGCTCGCCGCCCGACAAGCTAAGGTAAGAACGATTTCCCATTGCTGTAACTCCTGTTAACTTCATTACTTCAGTGCAAATATTCTGATCATCTAAAGATGGATTATTGCGGTAATGGGGATAGCGTCCCATCATCACAATTTCTGTCACAGTGAAAGCCATGTTGATCACATTCTGCTGATTAAGGACAGCGCGTTTTAAAGCAAGTTCAGTCTTTGGATAGGATTTAATTGCTTTATTATTTAAGCTTACAGTTCCTGAAGATGGAGTGTTGTCGCCACTTAACAAACGGAACAAAGTCGATTTGCCAGCACCGTTGGCACCTAATATGATCATCAATTCGCCAGGTTTAAGGCTAAATGAAATGTCATTGATCAATGGTCTGTTTCCTACTTTAAATGTTAATGAATCTGCTACCAACATATTATAATACGAGTTTCTTTTTGTCCTTAATTAAAATATACAAGAATAAAGGTGTGCCTAATAGTGCAGTAATCACACCAATAGGTAACTCTATAGGTGCTATAATTGTTCTGCAAAGCATATCAGCCAAAGTGAGCATAAATGCGCCTAATAATGCAGAAGCAGGTAATACATGTTTATTATCAACCCCAATGAGTAATCTGATAGTATGAGGAACCAATAAGCCTACAAAACCAATAATCCCCGAAACAGCCACAGCTGCACCAACAGCCATAGTAGCCAGAACCACTACATTTCTCTTCACCTTGTTTACATTTAAACCTAGTTGCGCAGCCTGATGTTCTCCCAATGCAAAAGCATTTAAAGCTTTACCCATTCTTGGTAATAGTAATACCGGGATAATGATAAAAGGAAAAACGGCCATTATGTTTTCCCAGGTGGCACCGCCTAAACTACCCAGCATCCAGAAAGTGATGTTCCTCAATTGCTGATCATCGGCTGCAAAAGTGATTAGACCTGTAAGGGCACCAGCAAGCGCATTAATGGCAATCCCCGCTAATAACATAGTGGCCACATTAGACTCCCCATCCGTGCGTGAAATCTGATAAACAATCAGCGCTGCAATACCGGCACCAGCAAAAGCACCAAAAGCAAGTAAGTAGTAACCTAATACATTACTTAATGCCGTAAGCAAACTAATTTCAAGTACAATAATAATAACAGCCATCAAAGAGGCACCTGCCGAAATGCCAATCAGCCCCGGCTCAGCAAGTGGGTTCCTGAAAATACCCTGAATTGCTGTGCCCGATATACCAAGCGCGGCACCTACCAGTAAACCAAGTATAACCCTTGGAATGCGGACAATATTCAATACGCCTTCAAATTGATCAGCGATTTCTATGCTGCTAAATAGCCCGACCTTTTTGCCCAAAACAACCATAACATCAGTCACAGGAATTTTAACAGCACCAAGACTCATAGAAAAGGCTGCCGCAAGAATTAAGGAAAGTGTTAACAGCAAATATAATAGGATCTTCTTATTTACCATTTACGATTCAATTCACTAATTGCATCACCTAATCTGGCCGAGAAATTAATTAGTAACTCACCATTCATCTCTATTATCTTTTTGTTTTTACCAGCGTTGGTGAGCATTACACCTGGCATTTTTAATATGCTGCTCATGCCGCCTAAACTATTATAACCAAAATCAAACATCATAATAATATCAGGATTGGCTGTTACCAGTGCTTCTGTGGTATAAGGCTTAAACTTAGTAAAGCCCTGAGCAGCATTCTTACCTCCAGCTAATCTGATGATAGCGTCCATACTGGTATCTTTACCGGCAACCATCATTACCCCGGTGCCACGGGCATATAAGAATAATACTTTAGGCGATTTAGGGTTCTTCTTTACAGTTGCTAATGCTTTATTTATACTGGCAGTCGTCTGTTTTGCTAATTGCTCGCCCTTAGCAGGATTTCCCAAAGCAGCAGCAACCTGTCTGATAAATATAGGGGCCCCTTTAGTGCTAAATTCTTGTTTTATGATCACCACTTTGATTTTTGCAGATTTCAGTTGATACTCCAGAGATTTAGAAATCGCATTTTCAGGAGCAAGGATTAAATCGGGAGTAAAAGAAATAAGACCTTCTGCCGATATGGCGCGATCTTTACTCACTTTAGGTAACTTATTAATATAAGAAGGATAAGTACTGGTTACATCAACCGCTACAATATTAGCACCATAGCCTAAAGCATCAACCGTTTCGGTAAGAGCACCACCTAAGGTAATAATACGTTTCTGTGCACTGGCCGACACAACGGATCCTAATATTGTAACTAGTAAGACAACTAGAATCTTTTGCATTTTAATGTATTTAGTAATCATAATTTTCTGATTTTATTTGAAATTTTTACATCATTGTTGCTATAATCACGACAAATGTAAGCATATTTGCAGTCTTATTTAGACTGAATAAAAATAAAGCTGCGGAGTAAATGGTTCATACGACAATTTTAAAATGGCATTTCATACTGATGTTTGTACTTGTAACCAGTTCAGTATTTGCTAATTATGAGAAAATCGGAGTGACGGGTAATGTTGTTGATGAATCAGGTAAACCCCTTCAGGGTATTACATTAATATTACAGCCGGATCACAAAAAGGCAGTTAGTGATGCACAAGGAAAATTCAAATTTACAGGTAAATTATATGCAGGAACATATACTTTAACTGTTAGTGCAATTGGTTTTTTAAATTATCAGCAAGAGCTCACTATTGTAGAAGGGAAGACGCTAACATTAACTGTTCATTTAAAGCATGGCGAACAGGAATTAATGGAAGTATGTGTGAATGGTGTTCAGCGGAATCCCGAAAATTTTATAGATATGACTCGTACTGCTATGCCATCAAAAGTAATCAGCAGACGTGAAATAGAAATGATGGGAAGCAGGCGCCTGGATGAGGTTTTAAAGGAACAAACTGGTTTGGCTATAGTGAATGATATTGGTTCTGGAAGCAGAGCCGTTGGCTTGCAAATGCAGGGTTTTGATAGTGGTTATACCATGATTCTGATTGATGGGCAACCCATGGTGGGTCGTAATAATGGCAATTTTGATCTTTCCCGCATTACCATTTCTAATATTGAGCGTATTGAAATCATTAAAGGTGCTTCATCTTGTCTGTTCGGTAGTGAGGCTATGGCTGGCGTAATTAATATTGTAACCCGTAAAAATATTCTTCACCCACAAGGGATGGCTGCTTTGCGTTATGGTAGCTTCAATATGGTTGATGCAACATTGGAAGGCGAAACTCCTTTTGCAGGTAATAAAGGTTCTGTTTATGTGTCAGGTAACTATTACCGCACGGATGGTTTTAACGCCAATCCATACCTGGACGAGGGGAAAACCGCTCCTCCTTTTGAAAGCTTCGCCTTTCAAGGGAGAGGCCGCTATTTATTAAACGATAAAAGTTCGCTGAGCTTTAATGGTAGATACGTAACAAGATATTCTGATAATAAAATGTCTTATGGTGCAAATCCTATTAAAGATGTATTGGATGAGCAGGATTTAAATGGTTCCATTGCTTTAAATAATAACTTTAACAATGGGTTCAGTTTAAAAAGTCAATACTATTTAACCCGGTATGAAACAATGCAAAACATTACTGATCTGAATACAGGATATGTCATGCCGGGCAATCAATTTGAGCAATATGTACATAGAGCCGAAGTACAAGGCATTAAAAAGCTGTCGGATGTGTTGGAGCTTACAGGAGGTGCTGGTACAGCCTATGAATCTTTAGATAATACTGCTTATAGGGGCTCAAAAAGTATGACCAATTATTTTGCCTATACCCAGGCTAATTGGCAGCTTGCACCTCAACTTTCGGTTGTCGCTGGTGCCAGATATGATTACCATGACAAGTATGGCTCAAAAGTTAATCCGAGTTTAGGATTGGATTATCAATTGTTTGACAACTTTAGGCTTAAAGCTGCGGTAGCTACGGGTTTTAAAACCCCCAATTTTCGACAGCTTTACCATGTGTTCACGAATCTTCAAACAGGATATACAGTGTTAGGAGCAGAAGAATTTTGGCGCGAAATAAAAATATTGCAGGATGCCGGACAGATCCAAAATATCTATCCATCTGCGCAAAGTATCGGAGAACTCAAACCAGAACGGTCTGTGTCGTATAGTGGCGGATTTAACTATAGCCCCCTGAAAAGTTTAAAGCTCGATGTAAACGTTTTTTATAATGACATGAAAGACTTTATTAACTACGAGCAGGTGGCAGTTAAAACAAACGGACAACTGATTTATTCTTACAATAACATTGCTAAAGCATATACTACAGGTACAGAAATAGGTTTAAGCTGGTCGGCTACCAAATCATTAGACTTTTCTGCAGGCTATCAATTGCTTTATGCTATAGATAAAGGGGTGTTAGATTCTATAAAAAATGGTACAGGTTTATACAATTCTATATACGATACAGACCTCAATAAAATACGTCCATCAACACGTAAAGACTATTTCGGTTTGAATAATCGTTCCCGCCATATGGCCAATGTTAAAGTAAGTTACGCCCATGAACAAACTGGAATTACAGGGACTTTCAGAGTAAACTACCGCAGTAAGTATGGTTTTTCGGAAGATAATCAAGCCAATAAATTCCTTGATCCTTATGATACCTATGTACGAAGCTTCTTTTTACTGAATGCATCAGTACAGAAATCATTTTATAATAAACGCTTACAATTTCAGCTAACTGCTGATAACCTGATGAATTATCGCGATCAATTGATGCCTGCACAACAAGGCAGAACAATAGTGGCCGGCCTGAGCTGGAGGTTTTTTAAACAGGAAAACTAATGAATTATGTTAATCAATAAAATAATAAAAGAATGAAATCTAACTATTTAAAACAAGCATTGGTACTGAGCTTTCTGGCTGTGGTTAGCATCTCATGCACTAAGGATGAGGTTAAACCTCAATTAGAAGATGGTAAAAGTACAGTGGTAAAAGATGTTGAAGGCGATGTAGGTAATACTGTCGGTGGAGGTGAGGAATTTGAAACATTTTATTTCAGTTTTAAAACCAATGTTAAGGTAGATAAAAGTAAGGTGTCAACGGCCGACTGGGATCTTGCTTTCGCCAATCAATATAATTCTGATATCTCTGTTAATAATGGAACCAATAATAAGAGCTTCGGTTTTGGCGGACCTGGAAAAGGAGCAATGATGGTGGTAAACCAGGCTTATGATGCTGTGAAAACTGCGCCTTCTGATGCCGAGTTTGCCAGCAAAGGGGTCGATGTTTCCGGGTTGGATGTCGGAAATGGCAATGGCTGGTATTTCTATGAAATGAATACACATATCGCTGTGCCCGTAAAAAACAGGACTTATATTTTAAAAACCGCTGATGGCAAGTATGCGAAACTACAAATGATTAGCATGTATAAAGGAGCTCCGGCAGTGGTAAGTGATATCAATTGGCCCGCACCATATTTAACATTTAGGTATTATGTACAGCAAGATGGCAGTACAAACCTTTCCACAAAAGAATAAATCAATCTATTATATATTTTTTACCCATTAAATAATTAAAAATAATGAACTACTCAAGATCAAAAACTATTAAAATCTTCAGTCTATTAATGTTGACAGCCGGAGTGCTATCATCTTGTAAAAAAGACAAGGAACCTGTTGTAGAAGAGTCTAAAAACTATTATAAGTTAGAACGTGTTGAGAATCTTGCTCCAGCTGTTACTGGTGCAAAGACTATGTATTTTAATCTTGAAACTAAAAATGAAGTTACGGCAGAACAAGTTAAATCAACCAGCTGGGATTTAGCATTTGGTGGTTTTTCGGTTAGCTATATGAGTGGTAATAATGGTGCTGATCCAGTTAATTACGGTGGCGGTGGCAGTGGTAAAGGTGGTATTATAGTCCTTGAAAAAGCATTTGAGGATGTGATAGATGTTCCTGCAGATGCTGATTTTAAAACTGGAGTGAATTTGATCGGTATGGATAAAGAAGGAGCTCGTGCTACTGAAACCGGATGGTATTTATATGACGAACTAGGAACAATTAGAGGAGATGGTAGCCCAATGAAAAAGCATGTAGTTCATGCCATGCCTGAAAGCCGTACAGTAGTTGTTCGTACAGCAAATGGAGACTATGCGAAAATAAAAATGATCAGCTGTTATAAAGATGCCTTTACCCCAGACCAATGGTTTATAAATACTCCTCAGATGTTTATTACGTTTGAATATGTAGTTGTGCCAAAAGGAAGTACCAAATTTCAAATTAAATAACCTTATTTTAACCCTTTAAATTTATAGATATGTTAAGCACCTCAATTAAAGAAGCGACTAAAGAAGCACACTTAACCCTTGAAAAGAAAGTAGTGCAAAAAATGAAAGCCATTCGTAGTGATGCAGATTATGCTGATTTTTTAAAGCATTTCTATGCTTATTTTAGCCAGGTTGAAAAGGCTATAGCACCATATATTACTAAAGGAATATTACCTGATCTTGCAGAACGTCGTAATTCTTCTCATATAAAAGAGGATATTGAAGCCTTAGGTTCTAATGTAGATGAACTGCCGGAAGCAGAATCTCCTGAGATAAATAACGCCATACAAGCACTTTCAGCATTATATGTGATGGAAGGATCGATCATGGGCGGACCAATCATTGTAAAGATGCTGGAGAAATTTGGTATCAGTACAGGATTCTCATTTTTCTCAGGATATGGAGCCGAAACCGGACAGATGTGGGGCAAATTTGTTGCTGTACTGAATGCTAATGCCAATAATGAGACAGAAGAACAACAAGCTATCGATACAGCAAATGAAACTTTTTCGAAGTTCGGTGAAGTATTCGGTGAAGTAAATGTAGCCTAGCGAATTCTCTTAAAGTCGAGGATTCTGTTTTTGCATATCCCCACAAATTTCTCTAAGTTTGCCCTCTACAAAAATTTTATCATGAGCAAAGCAATAATTAAAACAGATAAAGGTGACATGACCGTTCAATTTTACGATCAAGATGCACCAAATACAGTTGCTAATTTTTTAAAGTTAGCTAAAGAAGGTTTTTATAATGGTGTAACATTTCACAGGGTAATTCCTAATTTTGTTATTCAAGGTGGCGATCCAACCGGTACTGGTGCTGGTGGTCCAGGTTATAAAATTGATTGTGAGCTAACAGGTGAAAACCAATATCATGACCGTGGTGTATTATCAATGGCTCATGCTGGTAGAAACACTGGTGGTTCTCAGTTTTTTGTATGCCATAGCAGAGAGAATACTGCGCATCTGGATAGAAACCATACTTGTTTTGGTAAAGTAATAGAGAATGTTGATGTTGTTGACAGCATTCAACAAGGTGACAAGATTATTAGTGTTGAAGTAATAGAAGATTAATTCTAATCTACTCAAAAATAGACAATATGAATTTAAGAGGAATTGTAGCAGTATCTGGTAGGCCAGGGTTATTTAAACTTGTTGGTCAGAACAAAGCAGGATATGTTCTTGAGGGTCTGGATGCCCAAAAAGTTAAGATTGTAGCCAATATGACTTCAACTAAACTGGCATCATTAGAAGACATTACGGTATATGGTGAGGATGATGATTTAAAATTAACTGATGTTTTAGCAAATATAGTTGCTGCTAAAGGTGAGGTTCCTGATGCAAAAGCAGAATCAGGTGTTTTAAAAGCATTCTTTAAAGAAGTGGCCCCAGGTCATGACGAAGAAAAAGTTTACGCTTCTGATATGAAGAAAATTGTAAGCTGGTATCATATCCTTAAGGATCTTCCTTTGTTTACAGAAGCTGCTCCTGCAGCTGATGATGATCATGACACTTTGAAAGCAGACGATAAATTAGATAAAAAGTTAAAAGCTACACCTAAGGCATCAAATGCAAAAGCGCCAAGTAAAGCTGCACAGCCAGCTAAAAAGGCAAACATGACTAGCAAAAAAGGCGTTTAATTAAGCCGGAATTTTAATATTTATTGAAAGGGTACTTCCTCAAAGGAGTGCCCTTTTTTCATGCAACCAACTTTGATAACAGGAAAAAGTACCAATAGATGAAGAAGCAAGACACTTCGATAAGGATTCAGGTTAAATCAATACGTTATTCAAATAAACTGTATAGTAAGTCCATCTTTTATAGATAAAACATGGACTTACCATGGAGTTACTATGGACTTACTATGGACTTACTATAACGAATTGTCTTGTCCGTATATAGCTATACAGGTTATTGAATTAATTTTAAATTGACTAT
>JBEBUV010000044.1:0-30411 GCA_040393085.1 Pedobacter hiemivivus
TCCATTATAAAAATATCTAATTTTGCATTATGAATAGAATTGGCAGGGCGCTACTGAATTATCTAATTAAAGGATTGTTAATTGTACTCCCTATTGCGTTAAGTATTTTTATTGTAGTTTGGGCAGTTACGACAGTCGACAGTTGGTTAAATGTAAACAATATTCTAGGTGTTGATCCTAAGACTGGTGCTAGTAGAAATATACCCGGCCTCGGTCTTGCTTTGGTTATTTCATTAATCTTACTAGCAGGGATATTTGTTACTTATTTTGTGACAGAACCTATGTATATGTGGTTTCAGCGCCTGCTGGATAAGGTACCCTTTGTGAAGTTTATTTATTCTTCCATTAAAGATCTTACTGAAGCTTTTGTGGGCGATGAAAAGAAGTTTAATAACCCTGTCCTTGTAGAAGTGGAGGGAGATTTGAAACGAATAGGCTTCTTAACTCAGAATGACCTGGCATCTATTGATCTGCCTGGTGAAGCGGTTGTGTATTTCCCGTTTTCTTATTCGTTTGCCGGACAGGTTTATATAGTTAAACACGAGAAGATTAAGCCGTTGAATATGAGTGCCGCGGAAGCTATGAAATTAGTGGTGTCTGGTGGTGTGAGTCATTTTGCGTAAAAAAAAATGGTTGATGTTCGCCTCCTCAAAGATTTTGCGGAAGAGCAAAATCTTTGCATGTCGGCTCACAACAGAACCATTTTTTTACTGAAATTAAGCACCACCAGTGAGAGGGTAAGAAGGAGCAGAGGTAGGGAGCTCAGTTAGTTTATGGAAAGAGGAGAGAGGACAGAGCTCAGTTAAGTTTATGGAAAGAGGAGAAAGGATCGAGTAGGAGCTTTGTTAGTTAATAGAGAAAGAGAGTAGTAGAAAGAGTTGAAGTGGCGAGTTTAATTGAGTTGTGGATGGAGCAGATAGGAGGTGGCGAGAGAAATATAGAGATGAAATTAAGATATGATACAAATTTATCACAATAATAGATGCAGTAAAAGTAGATGTGCACTGACGGCTTTAGAAGAAAGTGGACAGGAGTTCGAGGTGATCAATTATCTGAAAACAACGCCAACTGCTAATGAGTTGCGCATAATTATTGAAAAACTAGGTATTAAACCTCATGACCTTATTCGGAAAGGTGAGTCAGTTTATATAACAGGCTATAAAGGTAAAGATCTTTCTGATGAAGCCTGGATTGATGCAATGGTTGCAAATCCAATATTAATTGAACGACCTATATTGGTTTCTGATGATAAGGCAATTATTGCAAGGCCCATAGAAAAAATAAGTGAGATTCTAGGCTAAGACGCTCTCTATTACGCTATGTATGGTGTAATATTACAAGAAAAATTCAGATGTTGTGAGACGACATGCAAAGATTTTGCTCTTCCGCAAAATGTTTGAGGAGGCGAATAATCTCTGAATTTTTTAATTTCTAAATTTCCCAATTAAACCAAGAAAGACTTTCGATAAAAACACGAATGGTCTTCAAATAAAACAAGGAAGACTTTCAATAAACAATGAAAGTCTTCCAATAAAGAGTATGTATAGTAACTAATATTGTCTCTTAGAAATTCGGCTTCAAAACATACTTGTCATAGAACCTGAATATATGTTCAGCAGCCTCTTCAGCCGTATCAACCAATCTAAACAAGTTTAGATCTTCTGCGTGAATATTATGCTCCTTTTGCAACATCGTATTTTTAATCCAATCTATTAATCCACCCCAGTATTCTTTTCCGACTAAAACGATCGGGAACCTTGCAACTTTGCCCGTCTGTATTAAAGTGATCGCCTCAAAAAGCTCATCCATAGTTCCCATACCACCAGGCAAAACAATAAAGCCCTGAGAATACTTCATAAACATCACTTTCCTAATAAAGAAATAGTCGAACTCCAGGAGTTTATTATGATCGATATACTTATTGTGGAATTGCTCAAATGGTAGGTCAATATTCAAACCTACAGACTTTCCTCCGTTGGTATGAGCACCCTTATTACCCGCCTCCATAATTCCGGGACCACCACCAGTAATTACACCGTAACCACGTTCAGTAAGTAATCTTCCGCATTCAACGGCAATTTCATAGTATTTATTGGTCTCTGCAGTTCTTGCCGAACCAAAGATGGATACACAAGGGCCTATTTTTGCAAGTTTCTCAAAACCATCAACAAATTCAGCCATTATCTTAAAGATCTGCCAGGAGTCAGTAACTTTTATTTCCTGCCAGTTTTTATTTTCAAAAGCACTTCTTATTTTCTCTTCACTTGTCATTCTATTGGTGTATTAAATTAAAATTTGGTTTGGGTTGTAGATGTTTTTCCTGTTACCCAAAGTAGTATAAAGGTGATTAACCCATTTAATATAATCAATTCAAAGCCCAAAGCATAATTAAACCAATGTAATGAGTTTTTATCAATGATAAAACATAAAATTGGCGAAAGTAAACAGATATAAGGCACTAGCTTATCTGTTACAGCTCTTCTGGTGAGCATACCCAGACCAAAAAGCCCGACTAATGGACCATATGTATAACCTGCAGCTTTGAAGATCGCATTTACTACAGAATCATCATTAATGATTTTGAATATCATGATGACCAAAACCATTAAAACCGAAAAGCCAATATGTACTAAGTGTCTTTTACGAACCAGATCTGGTGAATTCTGATCTTCTTTTTTATCGAAATGTAAGAAATCGATACAGAAAGAAGTAGTCAATGCCGTTAAGGCAGAATCTGTTGTTGCAAAAGTTGCAGCGGTTAAACCAAGCATAAATATAATCCCAGGGATTACATTAAGATGGTTTAAAGCTATTTCAGGGTAAAGGTGATCGGGAGTGGCTAAAGCAGCAACATCAATTCCGTTATTCGCAGCGAAAAGATATAATAAAGCCCCAACACTTAAAAAGAAAATATTCATGATCACGAATACAATGGTAAAGGTAAACATGTTCTTTTGTGCTTCCCCAATGGTTTTCATACTTAGGTTTTTCTGCATCAGATCCTGATCAAGACCAGTCATGGCAATAGTCACAAATACTCCGCCTAAAAACTGTTTCAGGAAATGGCTTTTGCTACCCAGAAAATCCTCCCAGAAAAAGATCTTAGAATAGCTACTGTTTTTAACAGCCTCGAAAGTTCCGGCAACATCAAGATTTAAAGACCGGGCAATAAAGATTATAGATAATACTACAGAAAGCAATAAGAATACAGTTTGCAGTGTGTCGGTAATGATAATTGTTTTTAAACCGCCCTTGTGTGTGTATACCCATATCAGCACCAGGCAAATAACTATTGTTACCCAGAAAGGGACATTCCAGGCATCGAAAATGAACTTTTGTAACACGATGGCGACCAGGTAAAGTCTGAATGCAGAACCAATAGTACGCGAAATGAGGAAGATTACAGCTCCGGTTTTATAACTCATGAAACCTAAACGGCGTTCCAGATAAGTATAAATAGAGATAATATTAAGACGATAATACAATGGTAATAATACAGTTGCAATAATGATAAAGCCCACCGCATTACCCAGTATAAACTGGAAATAACCGAAATCGCTTTTACCTACAGCCCCTGGGACAGATATGAAAGTTACTCCAGATAGAGCGGTGCCAATCATACCGAAGGCGACCAAATACCATTTGGAGTTTCTGTTTGCAATAAAGAAAGAAGCGTTGTCTGAATTGTTTCTTGAAGTGAAGTAAGCTACACCGATTAATATTACGAAGTAACCGATAAGGAATGATAAAAGTATCTCTGGACTCATATTTTGGTTTTATTAGGAAGATAAATGTAAGAAAAACATTGATCTATTTTAATTAAATTTGTACCATGAATTTTTCCTCAAAATTGCTTGAAGACGCTGTAAATGAATTCTCGAAGCTTCCTGGGATAGGACAAAAAACTGCATTGAGATTGGTATTACATCTGTTAAATAAAGACCAGGAAGAGGTAGATCAGTTCGGAAATACAGTGATCAAACTTAGAAAGGAAATTAAACACTGTAGTATATGTCATAATATTTCTGATCAGCAGACTTGTAATATATGCTTATCCAATAAAAAAGATAAAGAAGTTATTTGTGTAGTTGAAGATACCAGAGATGTAATGGCCGTAGAAAATACCGGGCAATATTTTGGTGTATACCATGTGTTGGGTGGATTAATATCACCAATGGATGGCGTAGGACCTGCAGATCTGTTTATCGATTCACTTGTTCAACGTGTGGCCACTACTCCTGTTAAAGAGGTGATATTGGCATTAAGTGCAACTATGGAGGGCGACACTACTCTTTTTTACTTGTATAAGCGATTAAAGGATTTCCAGATTCCAATCACTACTATTGCAAGAGGAATTGCATTCGGAGGTGAGCTGGAATATGCCGATGAGATTACCTTAGGCAGATCAATCGTTACCCGTGTACCTTATCAAGGTTCATTAATTAAATAATCAGTATGGATTTTAAGAATAAAGTAATTATAGTTACCGGTGCGTCATCAGGTATAGGTAAGGCATGTGCAGAAGAATTTGCAAAAAGAGGGGCGAACCTGGTTTTGGCAGCAAGGCAATACGTAACCTTATGTGAAATAACAGCCGATCTGGAGAAACGATATGGAATAAAAGCTATCGCTGTGCAAACAGATGTAAGTAAAGAAGAGGATTGTAAATTACTGATAAAACAAACTTTAATTACTTTTGATAAGATTGATATTTTGATCAATAATGCAGGCTTATCTATGCGTGCACTATTTAATGATCTTGATCTTTCTGTGATAAAAAATCTGATGGATGTGAATTTCTGGGGTACTGTATATTGTACTAAATATGCGCTGCCTGAGATTCTAAAAACAAAGGGAAGTGTAGTAGGGGTATCTTCAATTGCAGGTTATCGTGGCTTACCAGGGCGTACTGGTTATTCGGCGTCTAAGTTTGCTATGAATGGCTTTATGGAATCTTTACGTACTGAATTATTAAAAACAGGTGTACATGTAATGGTGGCTTGTCCAGGTTTTACAGCATCTAATATTCGTGTCACTGCTTTGGCTAAAGATGGTGCTTCGCATGGGGAGACAAGTATGGAAGAAGGGAAGATGATGAGTGCAGATACAGTAGCACAAACAATAGCTGATGGGATTGTTGCACGTAAACGTACATTGATCATGACAGGGCAGGGTAAACTGACAGTTTGGATCAATAAATTATTTCCGGCATTGGCTGATAAGCTGGTATTCAACCATTTTACCAAAGAGAAAAAAGCGTTGGTTAAATAAATTTATTTTAAGAAAGATTTGCTCCTTTGCAAAAACAATTACATATTTGTTGCAATGATACTTACAAACGTAATTAATAAATGGTGGTGGCACAACGCAAATGCGTAGTGTAACCCTGTATTAAACGTTTTTATTTTATATAATAATATTTGAGGGTTGCTATAAGGCAACCTTTTTTGTTTTACAACCTTTTTTAAAAGCCAGGCTTTTGATAATCAATATGAAGAAAATACTTAACCACCTATTTGAAAACAAAACTTTCAGCAGTGCTGAAGCGCAAAGAATTTTAACTGCAATAGCACTTGGTGAATTTAATACATCGCAGATTGCAGCATTTATTACCGCATATGGTATGCGTAATATCACTGTTGAAGAGTTACAGGGTTTTCGTGATGCCATGCTTGATCTTTGTATTAAGCTTGACTTTTCAGACTTTGAACTGGTAGATCTATGTGGTACAGGAGGAGATGGAAAGGACACTTTTAATATCTCTACTTTGGCATCATTTGTTACTGCCGGCGCGGGTTATAAGGTAGCTAAGCATGGTAATTATGGTGTTTCATCAGGCTGCGGTTCGTCTAACGTAATGGAATATCTAGGTTATTCATTTACTAATAGTCAGGATGTATTGAAAAGAAGTTTGGATCATGCAGGTATTTGCTTTATCCATGCCCCTTTATTCAATCCTGCAATGAAAACAGTAGCGCCAATCCGTAAGGAACTAGGTGTAAAGACCTTTTTTAATATGCTTGGGCCTATGGTAAACCCGGCACAACCGAAAAATCAGATTGTAGGTGTGTTTAGTCTGGAACTTGCCCGTTTATATGCCTATCTGTATCAGAACACCAATAAAAACTATACTATACTCCATGCTGTAAACGGTTTTGATGAAATCTCATTAACTTGTGATGTGAAAACTTTTAGTAAAAAAGGAGAAGCACTCTTAAAAGTTAGTGATCTGGGGTTTGAACAAATAACGGAAGATGAAATTAAAGGTGGAGATACAGTGGAATCTTCTGCAGAGATATTTATGAATGTGTTAAACGGTAATGGAACTGAAGCGCAAAATGGCGTTGTTTTGTGTAATGCCGCAGTGGCCATTCAAACTATAGATGAAACCAAGTCTTTTGGCGATTGTTTTTATGAGGCTGAGAAATCCTTAATGGGATTACAAGCTCTTGAGCGCTTTAAAAGACTTATAGGTAGATAAAAGAAGAGATTAATAGGAAATTAAGGAAGAGGATATCAGTAAAATAAAACAGAATTAAGTAACCTAAAAAACTAAACTAATGGATGTTAAACTGAAAATATGTGGAATGAAAGTACCTGAAAATATTCAGAGCGTAACCACTTTAAAGCCAGATTATTTAGGATTTATTTTTTTTAGAGATTCCAAACGATTTGTAGATGGTTTAACACCATTGTTTGTCAATAATCTTCCAGCAGGAATCAGAAGAACAGGTGTTTTTGTTAATGAAGAACTGAACAGGGTGGCGCAGCTTGCTGTATTATATGGTTTGAATGCAGTACAGCTTCATGGGCAGGAGCCTGTAAAATACTGTATCGCTTTAAAAGGAATACTGGCAGACTCTGGAGTAGAAATAATCAAAGCATTTGGTGTAGATGAAAGCTTTGATTTTAATACGGTAAATCCTTATTCAAATGTGGCAGATTACTTTTTATTCGATACGCAAACACCAGATCACGGTGGCTCCGGAAAAACTTTTAACTGGTCGCTCCTTCATAATTATAAACTAAATAAGCCATACTTTTTAAGCGGTGGTATTTCGCCGGAAAGTGTAGAACAACTGAAACAAATAAATGACCCGCGTTTATATGCCATAGATGTGAACAGCAGATTTGAGCTTGCGCCGGGTTTAAAAGACATAGATAAATTAAAAGACTTTAAGAGTAAACTAGCACTATGAGTTATTTTGTAAATGAAAAAGGGTATTACGGAGATTTTGGCGGAGCCTATATTCCGGAAATGCTTTATCCAAATGTTGAAGAATTGAGACAGAATTATCTTAAAATAATTGAAGATGAATCTTTTCAAAAGGAATTTCAACAATTGCTTAAGGATTATGTGGGAAGACCGTCGCCATTATACCTGGCTAAACGACTTTCGGAAAAATATAACGCCAATATTTTCCTGAAAAGGGAAGATCTGAACCATACCGGCGCACATAAAATTAACAATACCATCGGACAAATTTTATTGGCCGAACGACTTGGTAAAAAGAGAATCATAGCAGAAACAGGTGCAGGTCAGCACGGGGTAGCCACAGCAACTGTCTGCGCACTACGGGGTTTGGAATGTGTGGTTTATATGGGTGAAATAGATATTCAGCGTCAGGCACCAAACGTAGCAAGGATGAAAATGCTTGGGGCAAAGGTAGTTTCAGCTACGTCAGGAAGTAAAACACTTAAAGATGCGACCAATGAGGCGATGCGCGACTGGATGAATAATCCTGTTGATACACATTATATTATCGGATCGGTAGTTGGACCACATCCTTATCCGGATATGGTTTCTATTTTTCAATCTATTATATCAGAAGAGACTAAAAAGCAACTTATTGAACAAACAGGGAACGATCAACCTGATTATGTATTGGCTTGTGTAGGTGGTGGTAGTAATGCTATGGGGATGTTCTATCATTTTGTAGACGATGAAAATGTAAAACTGATCGCTGTTGAGGCAGGAGGTAAGGGCGTTGATTCTGGTTTCTCGGCCGCTACTACAGCTTTAGGAAAAGAAGGTGTACTGCATGGTAGCAGAAGTATTTTAATGCAAACGCATGACGGACAAGTGGTAGAACCTCATTCGGTATCTGCAGGTTTAGATTACCCTGGTATCGGCCCTCAGCATGCTCATTTGTTTAAAACTGGTCGCGGACAATATGTATCTATTACCGATGATGAAGCTTTACAAGCTGGATTGTTGCTAACACAGATGGAAGGTATTATTCCGGCAATTGAAAGTGCACACGCTTTGGCACATCTGGAAAAGATGACTTTCAAAGGTGGCGAAAATGTTGTGGTTTGTCTTTCAGGACGTGGAGATAAAGACATGGATACTTATATGAAATACTTTAACCTATAATTTGGTATGAGCAGAATTAAAGAACTTTTTGAAACAAATAAAAATATATTATCAATTTATTATACAGCCGGTTATCCGGGTTTAAATGATACTGTTACAGTTGCAGAGGCATTAGAACAAAATGGTGCACAAATTATAGAAGTAGGTTTTCCATATTCTGATCCTGTAGCAGACGGACCAACTATTCAGGCTAGCAGCAAACAATCACTTGATCAAGGAATGGATCTGAAGACCTTATTCGAGCAACTTAAAGAACTTCGTCAGCGCGTAACAATTCCGGTTGTACTCATGGGGTATTTTAATACGGTATTGCAATTCGGAGTAGAAAACTTCTGTAAAGCTTGTGTTGAAGTAGGGGTAGATGGTTGTATCGTTCCTGATCTTCCTATTGTTGAGTATGAAGAGCTTTATCAACCTATATTTGAGCAATATGGTATATCCAATATATTTTTGGTTACGCCACAAACAGCTCCTGACCGTATCCGCAAAATAGATGGACTGAGCACTGGTTTTATATACCTGGTATCCTCATCAGCTACAACCGGGCAGCAATTGGAACTATCACAGAATACAGAAAGTTATTTCTCTAGAATTGCCGATATGAAATTGAAAAATCCAATGATGACCGGCTTTGGTATCCACAATAAAGCAACCTTTGATAAAGCTTGTCAATATACTAATGGGGCAATTATAGGTAGCGCTTTTGTAAAAGCGCTTGACCCGAACAATTTAACCGGTAGTATAAAGAATTTTATGAAAGAGTTTAATTAGTAGTCGCAGCTTTTAATCCACTGCGTCTGCTTTCTTCTTGTTGATTGACTTCAAGAAGATAAAACCGATGAGACCTGAAATTACAGAAGCACAAAGAATAGCAAATTTGGCTTCTGTAACATGAAGTTCATCGCTAAACGAAAGCAGAGAGATAAAGATGGACATGGTAAAACCAATACCTGCAAGCATCCCTAGGCCAATAATATGTTTCCAACCTGATCTTGATGGTAAAGTGCCTAGCTTAAGTTTTACTGCTATCCACGAGAATAAGGTTACCCCAATGGTTTTACCCACAAATAATCCTGTAATAATCCCCATTCCTAATGGAGAAACCAGGCCGCTAAGCATTTCCTTTTGAAAGGTAATATTGGTATTGGCCAAAGCAAAGGCGGGCATGATAAAGTAATTTACCGGGCCATTTAACAGATGTTCCAATTTTTCTAAAGGTGATTCTATGTTTGTTGCATTTGTTGGTATGGTTAAAGCCAGAAGTACACCGGCGATTGTAGCATGAATACCAGAGTGGTGGATGAAATACCAAAGGAAAACACCGGGGATAAGATAGAAAAACAACTGCTTTACATTAAAGAAGTTGAATGCTATTAATAATGCTAAAACTCCTCCAGCCATTAAAAGGTAGTCGAAATGAACTTCATTTGTGTAAAACACAGCAATCACCAGAATTGCTCCAAGGTCATCAACAATGGCCAATGCTGCTAAAAAGACTTTTAATGAGGTAGGTACACTTTTTCCAAGCATAGAAATAATCGCTAGTGCAAAAGCGATATCTGTAGCCATTGGTATTCCCCAGCCTGAGGCTGTGGCTTGGTCTTTATTGAATAAGAAATAAATGAAAGCAGGGACAAGCATACCACCAAGGGCCGCTACTACGGGTAAGGATGCCTTTTTAACGGATGACAACTCGCCCTCAACCATTTCGCGTTTGATTTCCAGACCAACAAGTAAAAAGAACACCGCCATTAAAGCATCATTGATCCATGCTGAGACAGTAAAAGTGTAGGCCTGTGAACCAAAAGTAAAGCCGAAATCAGTAGATAAGAAGTTGGAAAATGCCTCGGCATACGATGAGTTTGCAATAAACAGAGAAACTGCTACGCAAATCATTAATAGTATACCACCAATTTGTCCGGAACGGAAAAAGTCTTTAAACGCTTGTAGATTTATAAGTTTAGCCATATTGAGGGTAAATGTAGCTATTTTGGACAAAACTAAAGGTAACTTTCTAGATCGCCTTTACCCTCACGAATCACTTCAAAATCTCCAGAGGTGCAGTCTACAACTGTAGATGCCTCATTATCACCGTAGCCGCCATCAACTACTATATCTACCGTATCTTCATATTTTTCATGAATCAATTCTGGGTCAGTAGAATATTCAATAACCTCATCATCGTCACGGATAGAAGTTGATAAAATAGGGTTACCCAATTGTCTTACGATTTCTCTTGCAATATCATTGTCCGGCACCCTAATACCTACAGTTTTTTTATTGGAACTCAATAGCTTGGGTACGTTGTTACTGGCATTAAAAATAAACGTAAAAGGACCCGGTAGTGCTTTTTTGAGCACTCTGAAAGTTGTTGTGTCAATTGGTTTGATGTAGTCTGAAATGTGTCTCAGGTCAGAGCATATAAAAGAGAAATTGGCTTTCTCTGGCTTTATTCCTCTGATGCGACAAATTTTTTCTATGGCTTTTTGATTGGTAATATCACAGCCTAAACCATAAACAGTGTCGGTAGGATAAATGATTAAACCACCTTTTTTCAAGACCTCAACAATTTGTTCAATTGCTTTAGGATTTGGGTTCTCAGGATAGATTTTGATAAGCATATGTAAAATTACACAAATCTTAGACCGAAATCCGATAATTATTGTTCTATTGATACGTTTTTTAGTAAATTGTTATATATGAGAAAAGCATTTATCGCGATTGCAGCATTTTTAGTGGCACTGACTGTAATGTTGGGGCTTACCTATCCACCATTATGGTGGTTATTTGTTTTTACAGGTCCTTTTGTTTTACTAGGTATTTATGATCTCTATCAGCCAAAACACAGTATTGTGAGAAATTACCCCGTTGTGGGGAGGTTAAGGTATTTTATGGAAGACCTGAGGCCTAAAGTTTATCAATACTTTGTGGAGAGTGATACAAATGGTAAGCCTTTTAGTCGATTAAACCGCTCTCTCATTTATCAAAGAGCTAAAATGGAAAATGATACCATTCCTTTTGGAACGCAATTGGATGTTTACGAAAATGGTTATGAATGGTTAAGTCATAGTATTGCAGCAATCAGTCACCACGAGCTTAATGAAGACCCTCGGGTATTGGTTGGCGGGCCAGCCTGTTTAAGGCCTTATGCTGCTAGTATATATAATATATCGGCAATGAGCTTTGGTTCATTGAGTCAGAATGCTATACTCGCCTTAAACGGTGGTGCGAAGCTTGGTAATTTTGCTCACAATACCGGAGAGGGCGGAATCAGTGATTATCATGAAAGACCGGGAGGTGATCTGATCTGGCAAATTGGTACAGGGTACTTTGGCTGTAGAAATCATGATGATGGATCATTTGATCCGGATGCATTTGCAAAAAGAGCAAATACAGATCAGGTAAAAATGATAGAGATTAAGTTATCGCAAGGTGCTAAACCCGGACATGGAGGTATTTTGCCTGCTAAAAAGGTAACTCCGGAGATAGCCAGAATCAGATTGGTTAAAGAGGGGTATGATGTGATTTCTCCACCTTCACATTCTGCTTTTAAAACGCCTAAAGAAATGCTGAATTTTGTAAAGCAGCTTCGTGATTTATCAGGAGGAAAACCTATTGGAATAAAGTTGTGTATAGGTCGCCGGAGTGAGTTTTTTGCTATATGTAAAGCAATGGTAGAAACTGGTATTTATGTAGATTTTGTTACGGTAGATGGGGGAGAGGGTGGTACAGGAGCTTCGCCACAAGAGTTTTCAAATGCCGTAGGTATGCCTTTGCGTGAGGGAGTTGCTTTTGTGTATGATGTGTTGTCGGGCTTTAATTTAAAACAACATATTAAAATTATTGCATCAGGTAAAGTTGCATCAGGATTTGATCTGGTGAAGAACATTGCACTAGGTGCTGATCTTTGTAATTCAGCCCGCGGGATGATGTTTGCCTTAGGGTGTATACAAGCACTGGAATGTAATAGTAATACTTGTCCTACAGGGGTGGCCACTCAAGATCCAAGCTTAATGAAAGGTTTGGTAGTTGAAGATAAAAAAGTAAGGGTTTTTAATTTCCATAGGCTTACAGTGTCGAGTGCAGTAGAGTTATTGGGTGCTGCGGGTTTACACCATCCATATCAGCTAACAAGAGCTTACGTGAATCGTAGGACAGCGCCAAACGTAATGCAGTCGTACCTGGAGAGCTTTCCTTATATTCCTGAGGGTAGTTTATTACAAACACCATATCCATTAAGGTTTGAACTGGGGATGGCATTGAGTAGTTCGGCAAGCTTTACACCTACGGATTATAAGGTGTCATTGATTGATTATACACATGCTAATTCGTTTTCAGATAACCTGGATGAGGGAAAAAGCAAGCCTTAGTTATTGTTCAGTATGTAGCGTTTAGTACTACTGTTATAAACAAAAAAGGAGTTCATAATCAAAGAGGAGCTTACATTAAATTGTAAGCTCCTCTTTTGTATTGTTATATTTTATTTTAAAACTCAGCGTTATTAGGATAACGTGGGAATGCGATTACGTCTCTGATATTGGTCATGCCACTAACGAAAAGCACTAATCTTTCAAAGCCCAAACCAAATCCAGCATGTGGAGCAGTACCAAAACGTCTGGTATCTAAAAACCACCATAACTCTTCTTGAGGGATGTTCATTTGTATCATTCTTTCTGTCAGCTTATCTAAGCGTTCTTCCCTTTGTGATCCACCCACAATTTCACCGATTCCAGGGAAAAGGATGTCCATTGCAGCAACCGTGTTTCTTCCTTGTTCATCTGGTTCATTCTGACGCATATAGAATGATTTGATATCGGCAGGATAATCGGTTAGAATCACTGGTTTTTTGAAATGTTTTTCAACCAGGTAACGCTCATGTTCCGATTGTAAATCTACTCCCCATTTATCAATTAAGTATTTGAATTGCTTTTTCTGATTAGGTTTAGAAGATTTTAAAATCTTAATTGCTTCAGTATAAGTGATACGTTCGAAATCATTGCTTAAGCAGAAGTTTAGTTTATCCAATAGTGAAAGCTCACTACGTTCGTTTTGTGGCTTCGATTTCTCTTCTTCCAGTAAACGATTGTTTAAAAACTCCAGTTCTTCTTTACAGTTTTTAAGTGCATAGTCGATCACATACTTTAACATTTCCTCTGCCAGATTCATATTGTCTTCCAGGTCAGCAAAAGCAATCTCAGGTTCAACCATCCAGAATTCGGCAAGATGACGGGTGGTATTTGAATTTTCGGCTCTAAAAGTAGGACCGAAAGTATAAATCTGTCCGAATGCCATAGCAGCCAATTCACCTTCCAACTGTCCAGATACAGTTAAATTTGCAGAACGGGCAAAGAAATCTTCAGAGAAGTCAACCTTTCCATCTTCAGTACGAGGAGGGTTATCAAGGTCTAATGTTGTTACCCTGAACATTTCACCAGCGCCTTCAGCATCTGATGCGGTAATGATTGGAGTGTGCATATACACAAAGCCTTTTTCATTATAAAACTGGTGTATAGCAAATGCTAATGCATGGCGAACTTTAAAAACAGCATTGAAAGTATTGGTACGGAAGCGTAAATGTGCAATTTCTCTTAAAAACTCCAGGCTATGCTTTTTAGGTTGCAAAGGAAATTTATCAGGATCACTATCGCCAAGGATCTCGATGTGCTCAGCTTTAATGTCTACTCTTTGTCCTTTGCCTACAGATTCAACAATAGTGCCTTTAACAGCTATAGCAGCTCCGGTATTAATTCGTTTTAACAATTCATCCGGTGTATTATTAAAGTCAACCACGATCTGGATATTTCCCATGCAGGAGCCATCATTTATAGCAATAAACTGGTTGTTCCGAAAGGTACGTACCCAACCCATAACAGTTACTTCCCTGTTAAATTCATTTGTCTCTAGCAGACTTTTTATTTTTTCTCTGTGTATCATGATTTTATTATGGAGAGTGTCAAAAATAAGGAAAATCGTGAATATACAAGAGTCTAATATTTATCTGTTGTGATTTAGGTGTTTTTTAAATTTTGTAATGATTTTTTTTCATTTTAGGCTTGTTGTTTAGTTGTTTTATTTTTTTTTAATAATAGTTATTGCTTTTTTGTTCTTTTTGTTTGGTGTTTTGTAGCTTTTATGTTTTTTTGTGTAGTTTATTTTGTTGATTTGTTGATTGTTTTGTGGTTTTAGTGGTCTTTAAGTTGTTTTGTTTTGTGTTTTGTGTGTTTGTATTGTGATTGTTACTGATTGTTATGAAATTATTTCAGTTTTATTTGATTTTGTAATGTGTTTTTGTGTGAAATAATTATATTTGCATTGCTCGTTTAATTTATATTTGGTTAGAGAGGCCTGTATCCGGATGGATATAGGCCTCTTATTTTTTATATTGGCTTTTAATAAAATATAATGCACAAAAAAAGCTGCCCCTTGTGGAGGCAGCTTTCATTATGATGATTTAATGGCTTATGCCAATACTTTTGTTACTAAATCTGAAGCGTCTTGTAAGGCGATAGCAGAATAAACTTTTAAACCTGACTCATCGATCAGTTTTTTAGCTTCTTCAGCATTTGTGCCTTGTAAACGGCAGATGATTGGAACTGGAACATTACCAATTTCATTATAAGCATCAATTACACCTTGAGCAACACGGTCGCAACGAACAATACCACCAAAGATGTTAATTAAGATAGCTTTAACATTTGGATCCTTAAGGATGATGTTAAAACCAGCTTTAACAGTTTGTGCATTTGCAGTTCCCCCCACATCAAGGAAATTTGCAGGCTCACCACCAGCAATCTTAATGATGTCCATAGTTGCCATTGCTAAACCAGCACCGTTAACCATACAACCAACGTTACCGTCAAGTTTTACATAATTAAGGTTTGATTCACTAGCTTCTACGTCTGTAGGGTCTTCTTCCAATTTATCACGCATTGCTGCATAATCAGGATGACGGAATAAAGCATTCTCATCTAAATCAACTTTAGCATCAACAGCGATGATTTTATCATCAGAAGTTTTCAACACAGGGTTGATTTCGAACATAGCAGAATCAGTGTTGTCGTATGCTTTATAAAGAGCTGTAACAAACTTTACCATTTCTTTATGAGCAGAACCGCTTAAACCTAAGTTAAAAGCAATCTTACGAGCCTGGAATCCTTGTAAACCAACTTTAGGGTCGATTTCTTCTTTGAAGATCAAATGTGGAGTCTTTTCAGCAACTTCTTCAATGTCCATACCACCTTCGGTAGAGTACATGATGATGTTTCTTCCGCTTGCACGGTCTAACAACACACTTACATAGAATTCTTTAGTCTCAGAAGCCCCTGGATAGTAAACATCCTGTGCAACTAAAATCTTGTTAACTTTCTTTCCTTCTGGACCAGTTTGTGGAGTTACCAACTGCATTCCTAAAATTGCAGAAGCTCTTTCCTTAACTTCATCAAGGTTTTTAGCCAGCTTTACGCCGCCGCCTTTACCTCTACCACCTGCGTGGATTTGAGCTTTAATTACAACCCAGTCAGAATTGTAGTCAGTTTTCATTTTTTTAGCAGCTTCTACAGCTTGCTCTACCGTGTCGGCTACTACACCTTCTTGAACGGCTACTCCAAAACTTTTAAGTATTTCTTTACCTTGATATTCGTGGATATTCATTATGCTGAAAAAATTTGTTCAAATCTACAACTTCAAAAGCTTTATAACAAATGGCTACAAGTATTTTCAACGTTTATATTTTCAGCTTCAGGTTTCAGTTTTTTAATGGTCTTTTTAAATTTGAGTCTCATCTTCATCCAATAGCTGTTGAAATTGACTTTGCCAGCTCTAAATAATCGCTTGTGGGCAAACCAGACCACTAATATTGTGGAAAAATAAAATATAGTGTAAAAATAATAGGAGATAAATCTCATGAACGAATTTTTATAACAATACAAAAGACTCAGTCGTTCTATTTGAAAGGTGATATGGGCAGCCTCATCAATTAAGATATCTGTACAAATCTGTTTAAGTAATTTACATTCAGTGGCATCTTTCAGGCATTGATAGAAAATTTGAGCGGCACTTTCGACTGTAATTACGGCAATAGTCCAGAATTCCATATGAGTATTTAAACCCCTTATTTTTCTAAATAAGCTGTCTCCCCAGTCTCTTTTAATTCTTTGTTCAGCAATTAGATCTATATATCTACCCAGATTATTGCCGTGCTTTTGCTCCTCTTTAATAAAAAGCCGAATTGCATCTGTATAATGAGGATCGTCGAGCTGCTTTGCATGTTTAATTGCAGCACTGATCAGGTTGATGCCTTCGGATGTTTCACCCAGTTGCCACGCTTGTAATGAAGCTAGAATATTATTTTTTTCTGTTTGCTTTAACGAAGGAGCTAGGCTCCAATCGACCCTTTCTTTTTGAAGATTTTTATTGAAATAGTCAATCCAATATAATGAACTATGCATAAGTTTAATTTAAGGTTATAGCCGATTTTTAACTAGATATTGATGTGTTTGCCAGTTTAGGTAATTCCAGGATAACCAACTTGTACTTCTATAACGTTTACCGAAATTACTGATACGTTCATCCAATCGTTTTTGTAATTCTAGGTTCGGGTTCGGCAATTGAGGGTTTAACTGATTAGTGTCCAAATTGGAGCTATAAATAAGTTTATTTCGGTTTTTATCCAATATGGGAAGTACTCTATCTGATAAGGAAAGCAGATAATCAGGATCTATAACTTTTGAATCAGAATGGTTGATATTGTATTTAGCGATAAAAGCTTCCCAATTCACTACACTGAAGCTAAGAAGCAAAGCAAACCAGATGTGGCCATTGATTTTAAACAGGTAGAAAAGCGACTTCTGTTTAGCAACTTTTATGTAAACGGTAGCCAAACCAGTTATACAAAGTAAGGCAAATACAATTACACCAATTCTTTTATGTGTTAAGCCATAGAATTCAATATAATAGCCATCTCTAATAAGTACCGATACAATTAGAATAAGATTTTGGATCATCCATGTAAATGCCAGTAATTTTAACGTTTTGCTTTTGCTATAAAAGTTTAGGTTCCCTCTAAAGAAATAGATAATCACTGCCATAGCCATCACGATGCTAAAAATTAAAGCATTGGTTCCTTCATGTAAATCAGCAGAAAAATTACCAGATGGTTTGTATCCAAGCCATAGGGTACTGATGTCAATAATATTTAGGATGAGTAACAAAATATTTAGAGCGATAAATGAAATGACTCCAGTGATATACTCAGTTTTAAGGGCTAATTTTTTATATAGCAGACTACCACTGAAAACTTCAATAATTTGGAACCAGGTGGATTTTAATCTATTGTTCTTTCTTATTCTTTTTAAATCTTCATTACTATGTTGTTCTAGCTCTCCTAATTTTTTATTGAAACAAGTAAGTAATAAACCACCAGTAAGTATTAGTCCTAAACAAAGGAAGGACAGACGATTGAAGTCGAAATTGACAAAAAACAGATCAAGAAACCCGGTTACGAGTAAAGATAGACTTGTAGAAATATTGTCTAAGTAATGTGCGAAAACCTGGTTTGCATTGCTATAAATAACAGTGAAAATGGTGACAATGAATACTGGGATAAAGATGTATTTAACTAGTTTTAAAATTGGTCGGAGATTAAAGTTTCCTATATTAACAGTATTCAGGTTTTGAATAACATTAAAAGGTAAGGTCAGAAATTGTACAAAGACAGCAAATATTGCTGTAAATACAGTTCTAATTTGTTGGTAGTGACTAAAGCCAATAAATACAATTAAGCTAATAAAATAGGCTATAATGGTTAAATCAGAGTTGATCATGACTACTAAAATAGCTGCGAATAGGTGTGATGCTGCATATATCATAAACTTGCGACTCTTTATGATCTCCGGATTGAAGTAAGTGACGCCAAGGATATAAAGGCTAAAAATCAAAAGATTTAACCCTAATTCCTCTTTCCAGAATAGATAGTTATGTAGCAGTGCTCCTATTAAGGTCGATAGAAGCAGGAAGTTGGATTTATTTTTCATTGGAATATAATTTGATTTTTAATGATTTCATGTTATTTGAGGTTTCTTTTTTGAAAGTGCTTTGTATTTCAAAGTGATTATGTAAAAAAAATTAAATAGCCTTAATCATCTTTTCTAAAGCATCTAAATGCGCTTTAAAAGCATATCTGCCTAAATCTGTAATGATATATGTAGTATTTGTTTTTTTGCCGATAAAAGATTTTTGCACTCTTAAGTATTCTGCTTGTTCTAGTGTACTCAGGTGGGAGGCAAGGTTGCCATCTGTTAATTCCAACAATTGTTTCAGTTCATTGAAACTAATACTGTCGTTTACAATCAATACAGACATTACGCCCAGTCTGATCCGACTGTCGAATATCTTATTAAGTGCCTCAATTGGGTTCTTCATTAATTGGCCCTTTCATATTTAAAGTACATCAGCATACCGTAAACGATATGAAGAATACCGAAGCCAATTGCCCAGAAATACAAGCCATAACCAATATAAAACATGGAAATCAAGCCCAATATAATTTCACAATACCCTAAAAATCGAATGTCCGTATAAGTGTATTTGCTGGCATTAATTAAAGCCAGGCCGTAAAAAATAAGACAGGAGGGAGCAACTAAGCCATAAGTATTAGGGTGTACAAGCAGTAAAGCGATAATAAATAGCCCGCCGGAAACCAGTGGGATAGCTAAATTAACCAAGAGGTTTTTTGTCGTCCTGTCCCAAAATGGTACTTTCTTTTTTCTACTTTGTCTTAAAGTTAAAAGTAAGCCTCCAATTAAAGCAATAACCAATACTCCAAAACCAATTTTAAGCAAATTGGCTTCCAGATCCTCTAAAGAATAGCCGTACGTGGAAGTGCTATTTATAAAATCTGCAATTTCAATATGAGCAAGGTAAGCACCCATAAGGGCCGTTACACCTGCGAAAACTCCTGATAATCCGCTTAAAGAAATGAATCTTGACGAACGGTCCATCAGCTTTTTGATGTCGTTCAGGGCATTGAGTTGTTCTTCCTGGTTGCTCATTTTAAAAGTACTTTGTAATTCAAAGTTATATTATAAAATTGAAACGCCAAAAAATAATTTACTTTTATGATTCACTATCGGTTTTTTGCTTAAATATCAACTATTGGTTATATATTAAGTAGCCTAAAAAAGGGCACTAAACTGGGTTTTAAACGGCTTTTACTCATACAGAGTCATTCTATACTCATTGGAGACTCATACCAGACTCATACCTTTTATAATTCTGACCTTATTTGTGTGTTGATTATCAGTCAGTTGTGTGTGTTTTTGTGATTAAATAAAATCCTAATTTTTATTGTCTATTGACGAGAATGTCTGTGATGGGTTTTTTATATTTAATGCATTTGCCCTATTAACCTTCTGCTATGTTTTTGTAAGTTTGCTTCATGCTAAAAGCCACAGGTATAAAAAAATCATACGGAAGTCTGCCTATATTAAAAGGAGTAGATTTTGAAGTGTCGAAAGGTGAGATCGTGAGTATTATAGGTGCTTCTGGTGCTGGTAAAAGTACGCTTTTACATATACTGGGCACTTTAGATAAACCCGATGAGGGACATGTAGAATTAAAAGGAACTAAGGTTAACCATTTGTCTGGCGAATTGTTAAGCGTTTTTAGAAATCAAAACATAGGCTTTGTATTTCAGTTTCACCATCTATTGCCAGAGTTTACAGCACTTGAAAATATTTGTATTCCTGCTTTTATAGCTAAAACAAGTAAAAAACAAGCAGAGCAAAGAGCTTTTGAATTGCTGGAATTACTTGGCTTAAAAGATAGGGCAGATCATAAACCCAATCAATTATCTGGTGGTGAGCAACAACGAATTGCAGTAGCAAGAGCATTGATTAATAACCCAGCTATTATTTTGGCAGATGAACCTTCAGGAAACCTGGATTCTGCTAATGCAGGTGCTTTGCATGACTTCTTTATTACACTACGTGACAACTTTCAACAAACATTTGTCATCGTTACCCATAATGAAGAGCTGGCTAAAATAAGTGATAGAGTAGTAACCATGAAAGATGGTTTAATTATATGAGAATACTAATAACAGGAGGCAAATCTGCCCAGGCTATAAAACAGGCCAATCAATTTGAAAATGATAGTATAATATTGGCTGACTATGGTGATATGCCAAGCTTTCCATCTGCCAGGTTTAAGTTTCTATCCCTCGGTGAAAGAAATGATGATATCATTGCCCATAACTTACTAAATCACTGTTTGAATGAGGGTGCTGATGCTATCTTAGCCTTACAGGATTTTGAAATGATCGAACTTCAGAAATCAGCTGTTTTATTTAATGAATTTAATATAGAGATTCTGAACCTGGATAACAATAAGACTGAAAATTAGTAATGACTATCGCAGAATATTTAAAAGAAAAAGAGTTCTTTATTTTTGAACTTGATAACGTTATTTATCCTGAAAAGGATTATCTATTGCAAGTATATTATCTATTTGCACAGTTTATAGAGTACGGTGAGCAACTTAATGCTACAGATGTTTTAAATTTTATGCAAGCTACTTATCTGGAATATGGTGAGCAAGATATTTTTGAGAAAACAGCAGTGAAGTTCGCTATCCCTGAAAAATACAAAGTAAACATGGATATGCTTTTGCACAGCGCACGTCTTCCTTTAAAGCTTTTAATATATGATGAAGTGTCAGCGTTATTGCAAGCCATTGTTTTAGAGCGTAAACAGCTCTTTTTGTTTGTAAAAGGAAACCCAACTACGCAACTCAATAAAATTAAACAGACCGACTGGAAAGGGTTGGAGAAATATCTTACCGTATTTTTTACAGAAGAGTTTGAACCTGAAAATGATGCCTTAAAATTGATTTTAGAGCAACACCAGCTAGATCAAACAAAAGCATTATTGATAGGGAACTCTGCATTTGCAGAAACTTCGGCAACAGTAAATAAAGTAGATTATTTGAATGTAAATGAGCTGTTTATAGCATAATTACATTTATCTTTGCATTATGTTTACTCAAAATATTTATCATGAAACTTCTCTTCTGGTCGGGGAAATCTAATTTCCTTATAGCATTGCTAATCATTACGGCTTTAGGAGCCTGCAAAAAATCAAAAGTAACGCCAGATCCTGATCCGGTTGATCCAATAGTAGGGGGGAATACAAAACAAACTCCTACAACCAATAGAAGAGAGTTGACAAATGATTCCTTATTTCTTTATGCCAAAGAGATTTATTTGTGGAATACAACTTTGCCAACTTATGATGTCTTTAATCCAAGGATATATAAGACCTTTCCGCTAGACCTGAATAATTATAAAGATGAACTTTTTAATATTACCAAATATTCAAACTTTGAAACGGTTGCCGGATCAAATAGATCCAAGTATGCTTATATCGTAGATAACACGGAATCAAATGGAAATCAGTCCAGTTCATTTGAAAAGCTTGCAGATCTTGATGCAGATGATATTGGCTATGATATGGGCTTTGTTACTTTTGGAAATTATGGAACTGTAAAAGATTATGAAACTTATGTCTCAGGTGTTTATCCAAATTCTCCTGCAGATAAAGCGGGGATAACAAGAGGAGCTAGAATCACCAAAATTGATAATGTTGTTTTAGGTACTGACTTTGATAATCAAGTCTATAAAATAGATGGGATTTTAAACAATGAATTAAATAGTGTCTTGATTTCGGGAATAAAAACAGATGGGTCAATATTTACAGATGTTCTTTTAACTATTTCCAAATACAACAGCAGTTCTGTTTTTACTTCAAAAGTGATCAATCAGGGAGGGAAAGACATAGGGTATTTTGCTTACGCCCGATTTTCTAGATTAAGCACAGGGGGGAAAACTCCTTCTGATACTAAACTTGATCCTATATTTGCTGAATTTGCTGGAAAAGGAGTTACAGATCTGATTATAGATTTGAGGTATAATGGTGGTGGATCTGTGGAGACTGCCGAGTATTTGTTAAACTTAATTGCTCCGTCAACTGCTACAGGTAAAATGTATCAGGAATTATATAACAATACCATGAAAACTGGAAAGGCCGATATCCTGATCAATCAGCCATTAACCGATGGATCTGGAAAGATTCAATATAGCTCAGCTGGAAAGATGTATACTTATGATGATGTCGATTGGACTGATGAGGGTAATACCTTTAATTTTTCTAAAAAAGGCACATTAAATGGTGTTAAGAATATTGTGTTTTTGGTATCCGGTGGGACAGCCTCTGCTAGTGAAATGCTCATTAACTGTATTAAGCCACATGTTCAAAGTGTAAAGTTAGTGGGGACTAAAACCTATGGCAAACCTGTGGGCTTCTTCCCTATAGTTTTAGAGAATCGTTATAGTGCATGGATACCAAGTTTTGAAACCCGGAATTCAAAAGGAGAAGGTGGCTATTTCACAGGGATGACACCAGATTTTTTAGATACAGGTACTTCTAGTCTGTTTGATGATAGTAGGTACGATTTTGGCGACCCTAAAGAGAGTTATTTGAATAAAGCACTCTCCGTTTTGGCACCTGTTGTAGCGGCGGGGCAAGGTAGTCGTAGTTCTTCATTGCCGCCTAATAGCATTGTTTCCGGAAAAGTTATGCGCTTAAACTCATCTAATGAAAACTTAGGTAGTATTGGAATGATCGAAACCAGGTATAAATTGAAAAAATAAAAGCTTGTTAGTCAGTAGGTTCATAAATATGTATAAATCTATTTACATACTTGTGTAAAAATGACTTTGAACTATCCTATTTTATTGCGATTTTAAAGACTATAACGCATTTTTAATGTAAATATTAAGAAAAATTATGATAGGGGAATTAATAGAAAAGGAGTCAATCGACATCAGTCAGATCATACCTGCAGAAGAAAACCATACTGAAGAGTTGAAAGACAAATTAAACTCGGCCCAGCGATTGGGAAATGAATTTAAAGCTAAAGCAGATATCTCATTTAATACAAAGGAAGGCCCCAAAACAGTTTCTACAACCGTTTGGTCAGTTACAGAAAAGTACATTCAATTAAAGAATGGGATACATATCCCTTTGAACAGTTTATTGGCAATAGAGTATTAGGTTATTCCTTGTTTAATCGCAGTTTTTCTCTAAAGATTGATTGCAGATTACGGTCTTTATCGATGTTGTTAATGATTTCCAATATGGCAGCAGCAGCATCGGTAAAGAACTCTTTATTAATATTCTCATATTCATCTGATGCCTGGTGATAATCTTTATGATCTTCAACACCAAAATATAAAAAAGGAATATTCTTAACATTAAATGCCGCATGGTCACTTTGGTTAGTCCAATCGTTACGCCCCGTTTTTGGGTCATCATGGCCAAATAATACCTTAATTTTGGGGTTATTAGTGATGAAATATTTCTTCAGCTCCGGATATTTAAAAGTACCACAGGCATAAAGCTCTCCTTTGTCATTGTGACTAATCATGTCCATATTAACATTCAACTTGATCTTTTCTAAAGCTATAGGCGGATTAGCTACAAAGGCTTTCGAACCCTGAATTCCCATTTCTTCGGCATCAAATGCAGCGAATACTAAAGTATGATAAGGTTTGTTCGATTTAAAATAAGCCGCAAATTTAAGTAAAGCAGCCACACCAGAGGCATTATCGTCAGCGCCATTATAGATTTCGTTTCTTATAATTCCTATATGGTCGTAATGTGCCGAAATCACAATGACTTCATCAGTTTTTCCCGAAATATATCCAATTATATTTTTACCATTAACAGCTTCACCATTCTTCTCAAAAGAGAAAGGCTGTTCATAGCTTTTTAATTGAGGAAATGAAAGTAACCCTATGTCCGTAAAACGTTTATTAAGATATGTTCTCGTCATTTCAGCACCTTTAGTACCCGTTTTACGCCCCTCGTAAGCATCAGAAGAAAGTACCTTTACATCGCTTAGTAGTTGCTTGTCTGCAGAAGTAGGGGGCGACTGCTTTACAGAACTACAGCTCAATATCAAGCCTAAAGATATTAAAAGATAGAAGTTCATTTTTAGAGGTTTATACATTGAATAAAGATAATTATATTGAATGAAAAAGCCATCATCGTATTTTTGTAAAAACTTAAAGCTGAGGTCTAATGTTTTAATTAATCATGGTAATTTGGTAAATATTATTAATCATAAAACAATTTAAAATGGAATATAGAAGATTAGGGAAATCAGGCTTACAGGTAAGCGCTTTATCGCTGGGTAGCTGGCTTACATTCGGACAACAGATCAGCGATAAGACTGCAGATGAACTGATGGGAATGGCTTACGATGCTGGTGTAAACTTCTTCGATAATGCTGAGGGTTATGCCGCCGGAAAATCAGAAATTGTAATGGGCAAAATAATAAAAGCTCATAAATGGGAACGCGAATCTTTCGTTGTATCCAGTAAAGTGTTCTTCGGTACGGAAAACAAAGGACCTAACAGGGTAGGACTTTCGCGTAAGCACGTTATTGAAGCTTGTAACGGAGCTTTGTCGAGGTTGCAAGTCGATTACCTTGATTTGTATTTTTGTCACCGCCCAGACCGGAATACGCCGATTGAAGAAACTGTATGGGCCATGAATACTCTATTGCAGCAAGGTAAAATCTTGTACTGGGGTACATCAGAATGGAATGCCGTAGAAATCATGGAAGCTATCCGCGTGGCCAAACAGTACAACCTAATCGGACCAACAATGGAGCAGCCACAGTATAATCTGATGGAAAGGACTAAAGTGGAAAATGACTACCTGCTATTGTTTAAAGAATATGGATTAGGCACCACCATTTGGTCGCCATTAGCTTCTGGCTTATTATCGGGTAAGTACACTGCAAAAAATACTGCCAATACCCGTTTAGAGTTAAAGGGAATGGAGTGGTTAAAGGATGCGGTTTTGAATGAAGAAAAGTTAAAGAAAGCTGAGGAATTGCAAAAGCTTGCCGATAAATTGAATGTGCCACTAGCTAAGCTTTCATTGGCCTGGTGTCTTAAAAACCCCAATGTAAGTACTGTGATTTTAGGAGCATCCAAAACGGCACAACTAAAAGAAAACCTGACAGCTTTAGAAGTAGTGCCATTACTTACAGATGAGGTGATGACTAAAATTGAAGAGATTGTACAAACTAAGCCAAAACAGGTTCAGTTTTAATTCAATCTGATTGAGCTAGAAAAAAAAGCTAGTTTAGTCATTAAATAAAGAGGTGTTCAAAAAGATAAGTTTACTAATAGACTTACCTTTTTGAACACCTTTTAAATATTAGCTTAAAATTAAGCTGTTAATAATAGGTAAGTCTGATTACTCCAGCTAGCTTTTTAGCCAGTCTAATTACCTGTCTTGTATATCCATATTCATTATCATACCAGGTATAAAGCACTACAGATTTATTGTCTTTCGCAACAATTGTAGCAGGCCCATCAATGATAGAAGCATGGCTATTGCCAATCAGATCTGAACTTACCAACTCATTAGATATAGAATATTCAAGCTGCTCAGACAGGTCGCCGAACAATGAAGCTTGCTTTAGTACTTCTGTAATTTCCTGTTTAGAGGTAACTGTATTTAATGATAAATTCAATATGGCGAGAGATACGTTTGGAGTGGGAACACGGACTGCATTGCCGGTCAGTTTACCTCCCAAATGCGGTATGACTTTCGCTACCGCCTTATCTGCACCAGTTTCTGTAATCACTAAGTTTAATGCTGCAGAACGGCCTCTACGGTATTTTTTATGATAGTTGTCCAGTAAATTCTGGTCATTTGTATAAGAGTGTACAGTTTCAATATGCCCCTTTTCAATTCCAAAAGCATCATCAATAATTTTCAATACCGGAACAATAGCATTGGTTGTACATGATGCATTTGATAGGATGTTTTCTACTTCGAAATCTATCTCGGTATCATTAATTCCAGCAACAACATTAGGAATATCACCTTTTGCAGGAGCAGTTAGTAATACTTTGCTAATGCCGGTCGACTGCAAGTGTCTGCTTAACCCCTCACGATCACGGTAAATACCAGTGTTGTCTATTAAAAGCGCATCTTTAATACCATAAGAAGTATAGTCAATAGATTCAGGAGCAGATGCTACGATGAAGCTAACAGTCTGTCCATTAATAATCAACGCTTTATTTTCGAAATCTTCTACTATGGTACCATGAAAGGGGCCATGAATAGAATCAGTACGCAGTAATTCTGCTCTTTTGATTAACTCTTCGTCACTATAGCTACGGGTAACAATAGCTCTTAAGCGAAGCTGTTCACCTTTTCCTGCTTGTAAAATAAGTTCACGGGCAGCAATTCGGCCAATACGACCAAAACCAAACAATACAACATCTACTGGCGTTAAGTTCATCTTATCCTTTCCGATGTGCTTACTTAGTTTTGTTACTACAAAATCATGAATAGAAGAATAGTTGTCATTATCAGCAAGCCATTCCGAAGCCAATCTGCCAATATCTATTCTGGAAGGAGCAAGATTACATTTTGCAATAGTTGCAGCGAGCTCCAAAGTAGTATAGATGCTGATGTCTTTTCCGCTAATTTCTTTTGCATATTGGTGATGTGCAAGTATTTGGCTGCTGCCAACATCAAATAAAGGTTTTCGGAATAATACAAGTTCAACCGATCTGTCGAACCATAGTTGTCCTACGATATTGATCAGCTCAATAGCTTTTTTTTCTTTTTCAATCCAATTTTGGAATTCGGATTGGTACTTGTTTAGCATGTCAGTTTTTTTTGGTTAGAATGCTGCAAAAGTAAAAAAGATTGAGCGAGTACCCAATCTTTTTTACTTTATAATTTTTATGAAAATTTATTAGGGTAATTATCCCAGATAAGATTTCAATATTTTGCTTCTTGAAGTATGACGTAAGCGTTGTAAAGCCTTGTCTTTGATCTGACGAACGCGTTCACGTGTCAGGTTAAATTTCTCGCCAATCTCTTCCAATGAAAGTGGATGATTAGTACTTAGACCGAAGAATAATACTATGATTTCACGTTCGCGTTCTGTTAATGTAGAAAGTGAACGTTTAATCTCTTCAGAAAGAGACTCATTGATTAAGCTACTATCTGTATTTGGTTCGTGGTTTTCCAATACATCAAGCAATGTATTTTCTTCACCCTGAACAAAAGGAGCATCCATGGATACATGGCGACCAGAGTTACTTAATGTATCAGATATTTTATCTACTGTGGTTTCTAATATCTCAGCCAATTCTTCCGGAGAAGGTTCACGTTCAAATTCCTGCTCTAATTTCGAGAATGCTTTACTAATTTTACTTAAAGAGCCAACCTGGTTTAAAGGTAAACGTACAATACGACTTTGCTCAGCAATTGCTTGCAATATTGATTGGCGAATCCACCAAACAGCATAAGATATAAATTTGAAACCCTTTGTCTCATCAAAACGCTTAGCAGCTTTAATTAAGCCTAAGTTACCTTCGTTGATTAAATCTCCTAAAGTTAAACCTTGATTTTGATATTGCTTAGCAACCGAAACCACGAAACGTAAGTTAGTCTTTGTTAAGCGTTCTAATGCAGCTTGATCCCCTTCCCGTATCTTCCTTGCTAATATTACTTCTTCTTCTGCGGTAATTAAATCCACCTTACCAATCTCGTGAAGGTATTTGTCCAATGATTGACTTTCGCGATTGGTAATTGATTGCGTGATTTTGAGTTGTCTCATTTATATGTTTTGGTACTCGTTATGTGTTTTGACGTGCAAAAGTAAGGATTTAAAGGCATGTTTGAAACATAAATTCCTGAAAATGTTACACTTTACAACAGTAATTTCTATTTTGTCATTGCAGCAAATATTATTCCAAAATACTTCTGTCAGTCTATTATTTTAAGGGATATGCGGCTAAAAATGAATGGGTTTAAGGGGATGTAGATTGATTAATAATCATATACAGGAAATTTAGACCACGAAATATTATTTTGTCGAAAGCGGTTATTGACGGGGATATGACTTAACTGGCGATTTCTCTTATTGAACCCGTTGCATTGCTGTCAGTGTTTCAAGACGTTTTAATTCAAATAAAAACAAAATATGGTACATGAAATTGCATTATTGTCCCTAAAGCCATCGAAAAAATGGTCAACCTGACAAGATTTTAAGAGACTGAGTGAAAATAAAGGAATATTTACAAGATAAAAGTAAACGTATTTTTAAACAGTCTCTTAATTGTATCGGTCTTGTAAATTAGCTTAAATCTGATATTTCAGATTCAGCCCCATTTTTCTTAACCGATTCAATTCCATTTTCACGACTAGCAACGCTTTCATACATTTCGCTAGCGCCAATTACCTGGCCATTAGTAGCTTTTAAATTAAAAAACGGCTTACCATTCGTAGAAACTTTTCTTTCGAATTTAGTGTCATCTTGAGAATTTTTTCTAACTGATTCAATGCCGTTATGACAAGCACCTTTAGTTGTATAACCTTCGCTAGATAAAATTACCTGACCGTTCGTTGCTTTTAAATTGAATTGAAATTCTCCGTTTTTTCTTTTCGTGATTTCAAATTTTCCCATAATTCTTTGTTTTTAGTTTTTAATTAGGCTGACTTTAACTGCAATATAAAAAAAAGAAAACATAATCAGAAAATGAAATTGATTATTTTGTTTTTTAATTATAGTCAAGTATAAGAAACTAAGGCTTCATAATAACTACTTAAATTAAGGTTCTAAGAAATGAGAGTAGTTTTTTGTACTAAATACTGTTTAAGTCGAATGTCTTGTCCAATCTTATTCCTTTTTCAGTTTGCATTACCGTACAACATTCATTAGTAGGGTCATGCTCCAAATATAAGATGTAGTTATTGTCTGCTGCTTCCTGTAAGAAAGCTTTCTTTTCTTTTAATGTCTGTAATGGGAACATATCATATGCCATTACATAGGGTAGGGGGATATGCCCTACAGAGGGTAATAGGTCAGCCATATAAACTATCGTCTGATCCTTGTACTGTATTTGAGGTAGCATCATCGCATCTGTATGTCCATATGCAAAACGAATATTAATACCATTGTGAAACTCCACACCATCTTTATCCGCAACAAATCTCAACTGTCCACTTTCCTGGATAGGTAAAATATTCTCTCTTAAAAATGAAGCTTTCTCTCTATCATTCGGATTTACTGCCCAATCCCAGTGTTGTGCATTGCTCCAGTAAAAGGCATTTTTAAATGCAGGACGAAGTCTGCCATCAGCCTGCCTCACAATAGAGCCCCCACAGTGATCGAAATGTAAATGTGTTAAAAACACATCTGTAATGTCATCTCTGCTAAAACCTTTTGCAGCCAACGATCGATCCAGCGTATCATCACCATGTAAATAGTAATGCCCTAAAAACTTTTCATCCTGTTTATCACCAATTCCATTATCTATCAATATCAATCTATCACCATCCTCAATAAGTAAACAACGCATGGCCCATGTACATAAATTATTGACGTCAGCGGGATTATTACGTTGCCAAATCGACTTGGGTACCACACCAAACATTGCACCGCCATCCAATTTAAATAGTCCTGTATTTATAGTATGTAAATTCATTTTCCTAATAAGTTAATATGGAGGTAATATACATCAAAATTGTAATTAATTAAAGATTAGAAATGTACTAATAAACATCTAAATTATAACTATTACACAGGAATGATGCATTTAATAAACACCTAAATTATAACTCTTATTCATAAATAACACATTTAATAGCCCTCTAAATTATAACTCTTACACAGGAATAATACATTTAATAGCTATACAAATAGATCTCTTACAGGAGAATAACACAAAAAAATATGCGTATAAAAAAAGAGGTAGTAAATAACCACCTCTTTAAGTTTTTGTGTACAACAAATTCAATGTCTGGGAGATGGCCTTAGCGCTTTCGCTTTTTCAGCGGAAGATGCAGCCATCGAGCAGATCATTTAATTTGTCCCCTATTATAAGTGTATCACCTCTCCATACGCATCAGCAGCAGCTTCCATAATCGCTTCGCTCA
>JBEBUV010000045.1:0-30191 GCA_040393085.1 Pedobacter hiemivivus
TTCGAGGCAATAATAAAAAAAGCATGCTACTACTAAAAAAAGAGGATGTTGGTTTAGTAGTAGCATCCTTTTTAACGGACTTTATCTTTTAATAGGGGGTAGGGATTGTAAGCTATTTGCTTTTCCGCAAGCCCTTGAATGTCCCATTTGGCTGAATAAAGAAAATTGTATCAGCATTTCCATTGCCTTTGGTTTCAAATTTCACACTAAAACCTTTCAACGCCTTTAGGTTGAAAGTGTGTTTTTCTGTGGGAACCAGTTCATAATCAGATTGTCCAGGTACATGTACATACAAAACATTTTCCTTAACGGAAACCTTGACTTCCATGTTTGATAGTGTATAATCTCCAACATACTGTTCAAGTGTTTTCGCATCCACTTTAATAACTTTCGGTATTAAAGTAAAGGTTGTAGGGTTCATTCCCGGTTCTAATGGCGCAGAAAAGCTTTCAATTTTACCATCTATATTGCTGGCGAAATTGAACTTTAGGTTACTTCCTGTAGTATCCGTTTTTCCAGCTGCATCAATAGGTATCCAATCAAAAACATCATAATGGTAATGTTTTAACCAAACTTTTCGACTCTCGATTTTTGCAAGCAAGGAATCATTTTTAAAAGAAATATCTATTTTTCCGTATGCTGGGTTGGCAAATATGCCGGTGTATGCTATTAACGGATGCGATGGTTTGGTGTTTGGAATACGTTTTAAGTCTGTCTCTTTTTTAACTTTCCCCCTAGCTTCCTCTGCCTTTTTATTTGCCTTATTAGCTTTAGCATTCCAGTCAATAGCATTTAATTTTAATAGCTGGTCAGCAATACTATTCACTACAATTCCAGGAACTTGAGAAACATCTTGATTAGTTAAAACAACGATACCAAGCTTATCTGTAGGGAAAAAACAAACGCTGGCACTAAAGCCATCTATATTTCCACCATGTTCTACTTTATAATGGCCTCTGTAAGAACTGATCATCCAACCTAAACCGTAATTAGCCATATAAATATCCTTTTCTATCGAAGGTAAGCCACCAGTAATAATCATCTGTGAACTTGCTGCATCAGCAACATAATCAGATGGTAAAATAGTTTTTCCTTTATATTTCCCACCCCCAATCCATAATTTTACCCAGTTGGCCATGTCATTTGCACTGCTATTGATACTCCCCGCTGGCCCCATTCCATCAATGTTATAATAGTCTATTTTTGTTATCCCGTTTTTATCCCTTTTATAAGGGAGGGAGGCATCAGCATCATTTTTAAATTCAGTCATAGAAGTATTCGAACGTAGCATTTCCAATGGTTCAAAAAAGCGTTCTTTTATATTCTGCTCCCAGGTTTTACCGGTTAACTTTTCTGCAATCATACCCTGTGCCAAATACATGAAATTATTGTATTGCCACTTTGCACGTAATCCCGCACTGGGTTCCATATAGCGTACTCTTTTGATGATGCTGTCACGATTACTGGTATTGAAAAAATACCAGGATAAATCATAGCGGGATAAACCGGTACGGTGCGTTATCAAATCACGGACTGTAATCTGATTATTCATATTGTCATTCATAAAGCGCAATTGTGGAAGATAAGAGGTGGCGTTCCCATCAAGAGAAAGTTTGCCTTCTTTCTGCAAAATACCTAGTACACCAGCCGTAAATGCCTTGGTGCTTGACCCTACTGCAAAAAGTGTATTTGGAGTTACTGGTTTCTTATTTTTAAGATCACGATAGCCGAAGCCCTTACTATATATAATTTGATCGCCTCGTATCACAGCTACAGAAAAACCTGCAATGTTTTGATCTTTTAAGACCTGATTTAATAAAGTATCTATTCCCTGTAGCGTAGTGTCTCCTGGCTTATTCTGAACCTGCGCAGAGCTTTGAAAATGAAAACCAGTTAATAGGAGTAGCGTAAAAATATATCTCATAAGTTCTATATAGAAAGTCTAAAGTAAGGTACATATTAATTGTTTATTCGCAATATTATTTATCTTAGCCAAACCAAATAAACCCCATCCTACCCGAAGATAATCACCACCTTTCGGTCTAGGATTCCTGTATGATATCATGAGCACATGACGAGTATAAAACAAGTATAAATTGACAAAAACGGATATAAATAAGAAGATGACGAACACTGTAAGTGATATTTTAAGAATTGGTATTGTTGGCTATGGTAATTTAGGAAAAGGTGCTGAATTGGCTATACAGCAAAATCCGGACATGGAGCTGGTAGCTATTTTTACAAGAAGACAAGCCACAGATCTGAATACAGATTCAAAAGTGGTTTCTATTTCACAAATAGAAGATTATAAGGACAAAATTGATGTCATGATTCTTTGCGGAGGCTCGGCAAAAGACTTACCTGAACAAGTAGTCATGATCTCAAAACTGTTTAACACGGTGGACAGCTTTGATACACATGCAAAAATCCCTGAATATTTCGAGCAGGTAGACCAGGCATCTAAAGCTCATGGTAAATTGAGCTTGATCTCTACGGGTTGGGATCCAGGATTGTTCTCGATGGCTAGATTATTAGGACAAAGTGTTTTACCGGTAGGTGAAGACTATACTTTCTGGGGAAGGGGATTAAGTCAAGGGCATTCTGATGCAGTAAGACGTGTTGATGGGGTTAAAAATGGAGTTCAATACACCATTCCTATAGATAGTGCAATTGAAAAGGTTAGAGCCGGAGAAAATCCACAGCTTTCAACTGCAGAAAAACACCAAAGGGTATGTTATGTGGTTGCAAATGAAGGCGCCGATTTAGCTGAAATCGAAAATGCCATTGTTACCATGCCTCATTATTTCGATCAATATAATACAACTGTTAACTTTATTGATGAGGAAGAATTGCTGAAAAATCATTCAACTATGCCTCATGGTGGAATAGTATTCCGTTCTGGTGTTACAGGAAATGGATCTAAACAAAGAATAGAATTTAGCTTAAACCTGGAAAGTAACCCAGAGTTTACTGCTAGTGTTTTGGTAGCTTATACCAGAGCAATTGGTAAGATGGCTAAGGAAGGCCAAACAGGAGCTAAAACTGTATTCGATATTCCATTGGGACATCTATCACCTAAATCACCAGCAGAACTTAGGAAAGAGCTGTTGTAATATCATGGTACTGTAGATATAGTGCTATAGGTATAGATGTTGCTATAATATAATAAGGATTCACCTCTTTTTGAGGCGAATCCTTATTATTTAAACTTTCCACCAATTGTAATAATTGTGGTCCTCATCAATCTCAAATCCACATTTGGGGTAAAGCTGATTGCCTATATCATTGGTTTTTTCAGTCTCCAATAATAAACCACAAGCCCCGGTTTCGTAGCAAAGTGTTTTACATTTGTCGATCAACATAACCGACAAACCTCTTCCACGATATTCCAGATCAACAAAAAGGTCGCTTAATAACCATTGTCGTTGCAATGTTTTATAATGAAATAAGGAATATAACTGTGCAAAACCGACAGCCTTGCCATCTTCAAAAGCTAAAAAGGTCAGAGATTCTTCATTAATTATTCGGTCCTTTAAAAATGCTTTACCTTTTTCTAAATTAGATTCCTGACGATAGAAGATTCTATAACTATTGAACAATTCCGCAAATTCATCAAGGAGCTTGATTTCCGCTTTTACTATTTTCTCCATCTTATAATAGATTATGTGATTAAATGATGCGCAAAGGTTCAAAATGGTTGGATTACTTTGTTCATCCAGTTTTTACAATGTTATAGGGCCAGTTGATTAGGATCTTGTAAATTTGGAGTTTCATACATAAGCTGCTGAACAAGATTATAGAAGCCACATGATCAGACCTTGGAAAACCATTTTTAACATATCATTCGATTCAGGAAAAACAATAGTTGAAGAAATCGCTGCTAGCCTTAGGGAGGAAATTGTAAAAGGAAGACTGGAGCGGGGGGCACCATTACCTGGTACCCGAACTTTAGCGAACGATTTAGGGGTGAATCGTAAAACAGTTGTGTTTGCTTATGAATCCCTTATTGCAGATGGTTGGGCAGAGGCCAGATATAAATCTGGAACATTTGTTTCGGAGGAGCTTCCTGAAATGAAATCGCAAGGCAATGAAAAAACGGAAAGATTGGGAAGTAATTTTGAAATCAGGGAGTTTATATCAGCGCCGCTGACAGAGAAACCTGAAGCTGGAAATCTGATTTTTTTTAACGAAGGTGCTCCTGATGCCCGTTTAGCCCCTTTAAAAGAACTGTCCAGAGCTTACAGGAGGATTTTAGATAGACAAGGCAAGTGGCGCATTTTAGGTTATGGCGATGAACGTGGGGATTTAAAACTTAGAGAGATGTTAACCCTCTTTTTATCCCGTGATAGGGGATTTCATGCTGATCCGGATAATATCTGTATAACAAAGGGTAGTCAGATGGCCTTGTACCTTACTGCAATGGTGCTCATTAATTCTGGAGATACTGTTGTTGTGGAAAATCCAGGTTATCCGGCAGTACGACGATTATTTACTGAACTAGGTGGGTTGGTTAAGACAATAGAAGTAGATCAGGAAGGTTTGAATATAGATGCTTTGGAAGTTCTGTGTAAAAAGGAAAAGATTAAAGCAGTTTATGTAACACCCCATCATCAGTTTCCAACTACAGTGACCATGAAAGCAGGCAGACGAATTAGACTTTTGGAACTTTCTATTAAGTATGGTTTTGCAATCATTGAAGATGATTATGATCATGAGTATCACTTTGGAGCAGGTAATAATCTAGCCCTTGCAAGTAGCGAAATGGCCGTTAATGTGATTTATATCAGTTCATATAGTAAACTTCTTGCACCTGCTATTCGGGTCGGATATATCACCGGTCCGAACCATTTTATGAATTCATTAATTAGTTTACGTGCACAAATTGATCGTCAAGGAGATAATATATTGGAACATGCAATTGCCGATCTGATGGAAGATGGAACCATAGCACGTCATTCCAGAAAAGCTGTTTCAACATATCGGGCCAGGAGAGATTTGATGGAGCGATGCCTGAACAAATATTTTGGTTCTTTAATTAGTCATAAAGCGCCAGAAGGAGGGTTAGCTTATTGGGTAACTTTTAATAAGGAAATTGATTTTAGTGCCTATGTTGAACTTTTGAGAAGTAAACACATACAAATTGTCCCTCCTGAAACTTTTTATGAAAATGGTTGTGCAAGGTTTGGTATGCGTTTAGGCTATGGTTCATTGAATGAGGAAGAATTGGAAAATGGAATTAAAACTCTGGCAGAGGTCGCAATCGAAACATATTCAAAAAATAAGTGTTAAATTACATAAAGAACTAAAATCTATCAATATGATTCACAGCACTAAAACAACTTTTGTAGAAGTCTTTAATGGTGATTATTGGCAAGGCTCTGTCGTTCAGCAATTACTTTTAGAATACGGAATTGAATCCTTTTTAAAGAATAAACTTATGGGAAGCCTCGAGCCCTTTGCTGTTATTGCAGGAGGTGCTAATCCAGTATCTATTGAGGTCTTAAGTGATGATTATGAAGCAGCTATAAAGTTAATTTCAGAGTTTGATAATGCGAGTCGTGACCCCGAAGGACTGGAATAAAAATAAAATCACCTTTAGTGTGCGATGCCATCAGTTAATGTGGGGTACCATCAGCTTTTAAATATTCTTCTGAGATTTTACGTTGAAGAACATCCCCTACATAAACTGCTCTTTGGTAGTTCTTAGTACCAATGTCTGTGAATTTTTGCCAGAAAAAGTTACGAAACTTTCTGAACCAAGGGAGTATAGCATACAGTGGAACTTTAGAAATTCCAAGTCCATCACAAGTTGGTGCATCAATTAAAAATCTGACATAACAAATATGTAGGTCTTTCAGGAGATTTTTCTGGTAAGCCTTTTTAAAAATATTTGATGCAATAGCTTCATTTTCTAATGCTTGAGCCAGCATTACAGAATCTTCATCAGCAGAAGTCTGAATGTTAGTCCATAAGTAAAACATTTCTGTAGCTTCTTTTTTGTTGTCAGGTAAATAATCTTCAGGAATACCTAACATATACCCAACGTATTTCCAAAGGTGAAAAACCCCTCTTTCTTCTTTTTCAGAAATTCCTAAACTTAGTTTGTGCAATCCATGTAAATAAAATAGGCTGAAACCAATATTAGTGGCTACCATATCCCAATAATTAATCGGCTCTCCCCATTTTACATTGTCCCAGTTTGCATATTTTTCATGAATCATTGTCCTGGAAAATGAATGCATCATTCTGGTACGGGCAATGTATTGATATCCTGTAGCATTAATTTCCAAAGCTCCAGGGCGGCTCACATGAATCCAGAAATCAAGTGTATCAGTAATTCTTTTTGCTGGCCCCTTTTTTAACGCTCCGGTAAATATGAGCGCTTTATTCAAATAAGCGTAATAATAGCCACTCATTAGACTATAATCACGCAAAGCGATCAAAGCATTGGTACCACTACGCATACATAAATCACCACCGGCTTTCAGTAAATCCTCATCCAACCAGGATGGTTTTTGTTGCATAGATAGGAACATTTTTTTTATGTTATCAGGTAGATCGTCGTTCTCAGAAACTCTCGTGCCAGCAAGTTGAGTTATATAAGCATAAGCCTCAGGGAAATTTCTATCCTTGAAAACTTCTTTAATTGCTTCATCTCCTAAAATATCATATTCATTATGCCTATGTCTGATTTGTTCAAAAGTATCTAAGCTAGGTTTGGCTCCCGACCATTCAATAAGCTGTTTCCCACTTCCAGAATCCCAGAATCTCTTAATATTTTTGTCCATAATCAATTTAAAGGTTATGCTTACAGCTACATTAATATCAAATAGTTACACGCTAATAAAGGCAACAACTATACCATGATTTATTTTATATGATAAAGCCGGTTTATCTTTGTCGATATGAATAAGTGGAATGTTGTAGAAAATTAGTAGAACATTATAGAACTATGAGGGGGATAGTTATAACTAATTTGTAAATTAACCAGAAATTTAAACAATCAAATATGACAAGGCCGATACTTATATTAATTACCATATTGCAATTCTGCTTACAGGTAAATGTGCAGGGACAAGGTAAATCTGAGGTGAAAAAAGCTGAACAGGTTTTGCGAATAATGAGTTACAATATTCACCACGCTAATCCTCCATCGAAACCAGGTGTTATAGATCTGGACGCAATTGCTCGAGTTATTAATGAAGCTAAAGCAGATATCGTAGCCTTACAAGAGGTAGAAACAGGTGTAAATCGTAGTGGGAAAGTAGATGAAGCAAAATTACTGGCTGAAAAAACAGGCTTAAATTACCAGTTTTATAAAGCTATTGATCATGACGGGGGCGATTATGGTATAGCTATACTAAGTCGTTATAAAATTCAGGATGTTAAGTTAGTTCCACTTCCGCAGAAAGTTACAGCAGAAAAACGAGTATTGGGGTATGCAACAATAAAGGTGGGTAAACAGAAGTTTATAATTGCTAACACACATTTAGATGCCACCAAAACGCATGAAAACCGTGTAGTACAAATGGAAAGTATTTTAAAGGAGTTTGAAAAAAGTACTTTGCCAGTAATTATTTGTGGCGATCTTAATGCAGTAGCAGGAACAGAAGTAATTGATTTATTGGATCAGCACTATAAACGTACCTGTACAGGAGATTGTCCGGGGACAATTCCACACGATAATCCACGTCGCACAATTGATTTTATTGCCACTAAAAATGTTAAATGGCAATTGCTAAAACATGAGGTGATACCAGAAAGCTATGCTTCAGATCACCGTCCGGTAATGGCAACATTTAACATCGGAAAATAATAAAGCTTAATAAATATTTTATCTGTGTACATCTGCAACAGATAATCACAGATAAAATCTTAAATTCGCAGCTTTAATAAAATTCATGATAAAATTATTTGTGGTGGGATACCCACTTGATATACAGGAAGCGGATCTGATTGAGATTTTTAGCATCCATGGAATGATACATAGCATAGATTTACTAACCGATAAATTTACCCATAAGCATAAAGGTTATGGGTTTGTGGAGATGGTAGATCAGGCAGGTGCCGACAGAGCAATTGCTGCTATAAATGGAATGGTGCTAGGGGGTAGGAAAATCACGGTTAAATTGGCTGATGAGAACCGTGGAGAAAAACCGAGAGCATTTAAACCAAATAGGTTTCATACATCTGATGATCAAAGTAAAGAAAACAAAACTGAGCATTTTAAAAACAAACGCCCAAGGAAATTGATTTCAAATACTTTCAGAGCAGAAGATTAATGCTAATATTTTTAGTTTTTTATTTTGAAATGCCAGTTGATTTAGCGTAGTTTTGTACTTGTACAAAAAAAGCTTGCGTAATGATCGAATTGGTTTATTTTTCAGAAGAACAAAGTGGAATGCCTGCGTATCAGGTCATTCAGTTTAATCCGGGAGAACCCTGGCAAATTGTAGACGGAGATGAAATCATCGGGCGCATACAAAAGCAGGAGGGTTTATGGAGCCTTAATGCGTTAAGTACGGTGCCCGAAGGCTTGTTGACAGGAATAGCAAAGCTGATAGAGCAGCAGGACTTTAATAGGTTGCCATCTAAAATTAAAGAACATTGGGCAACGTATGTTCAAGAAGTAATTGTCCAAAATGATGCACTATATTTAATTGTTTGTCAAGACGATATTGATTTTGACAGGTTTAAGAAATTGTTTTGGGGATATATAGGAGAGCTGATTAAAGATCCATGGGAAATTCGTTTTAGAATATATAATTCAGACATGTCAGATGATTTTGAAGTAGTTGTAAACTAAATTGATATCTTAATTAAAGCCTTTATAACAACTAAGAACTATAAAAATTGAAGCTTTTCTTCTTCTAAATCCAGATGTCTGAAGTGTTTGCGAATGATTTCTTCATCTATAGTGATATCATCAATATTTTTCTGCAAAAGCCATTCTCTTTGTTTTTCTAATATATCCAGATAAACGACTTTATATTCCTTAGTGATCATTTCATCATCTGTTATCATCTTGTTCTGTTCCCATCTTGCTGCAATTTGTTGTAACATTGGTTGATCACTCAATTGCTTGTTGTACTTAGTTTTTAAATGCAATAAGGCAAGGTCGGCCAGATCTTTCCTTAAATTATGATATACCTCCTCTTCTGGTAAAGTCTCATCGAGATTTGGAAGTTGTATTTTTTTAATTAAATAGGGTAAGGTTAACCCTTGAACTAATAAGGTTAAAAGGATCACTACAAATGTTATAAAAAGAATTAGATTACGTTGTGGAAATGGAGACCCATCAGCCAAATGTACCGGAATAGATAAAGCTGCGGCCAGCGATACCACACCGCGCATACCAGTCCAGCCTAATAAAAAGGGCACTTTATACCCTGGGTTTCTATTGTCTGCAACAGTAATAAAATTACGAGCAATAAGTGTAACCATAACAGCTCCATAAGCTGATAATATTCGTCCAACAATCAATACTATTGTAATCAAAACGCCATAGCCAATTGCTGAAGATAGACTTACATCACCTAGTCCTGCGGTAATTTCGGGTAAGTCCAGGCCAATGAGCATAAATACCAGGCCGTTCAATACAAAGCAAAGACTTTCCCATAAATTTACGCCACGCAAACGTGAACTACTTCCAAAAATGAGATGTCGCCGGTTCGATAAATACAAGCCTCCACTTACTACAGCCAATACACCCGAACTATGTACTTCTTCAGCTGCCAGATACATCACATAAGGAGCAACAATACTCAAAACAATATCCATATTGGTATCTGTAGGTAAATTTCTATGTGCTTTCATGAATACCCAACCAACTGCCAGGCCAATAGCGACGCCACCAATCACCATCCATCCAAAACTTAGCGCGGCATCTTGCCAAACAAACTGCCCTGTTGCTACTGCTATTAAGGCAAAACGAAAAATAATTAATGAAGAAGCATCATTCAATAAACTTTCTCCTTCTAAAATAGAAGACATTCTTTTAGGAACTTTTACAAACTTTAATATAGCACCTGCACTTACAGCATCTGGAGGTGATACGATTCCACCCAGTAAAAACCCTAATACCAATGAAAAACCTGGTATGAAATGATTTGCAATAAATGCTACAGACATAGCCGTAAAGAATACTACTACAAATGCAAAACTTGTTATGATGCGGCGCCATCTCCACATTTCTTTCCATGAAACACTCCATGCAGCTTCATACAATAAGGGTGGTAAGAAAATTATAAAGATAAGTTCCGGATCAATATGCATGGTAGGTATGCCCGGAATAAGACTGATCACTAAACCTGCAACTACCAAAAGTACTGGATAGGCTACCTTTATTTTATTAGCTAACATAATCAGTAATACAATAGCCACAATTAAACTCAGATAAAAAGGGAAGTTTTCTATCATATAACGTTAATTTTTAATGCTGTAAAAAATGTATGAACTCAATAAATTTCGAGTTATTTTTATGTACACAATTCATTTATATTGTTCATTAATAAAACCATTATGTGTCTTTTATGTTTTTACAAAAAGAGATGTTAAATAACATTACTAAAAACAGGCAGTTAGCTTTAACCCTTTATATTATAGCAGGTATTCTGCTAATTAGATTGGTGTTTATAGGGTTGATGGGGCCGATGCCACAAGACGCATATTATTTCTTTTATAGTGAACATCTGGATTTATCTTACTTTGATCATCCTCCTGCAATAGCTTATATCCTTTGGTTGTTTACCAGTATATTCGGGAAAAATGTAATCGCAATTAAACTGGCAGACTCTACAGTCACCATGTTAACTGTTTTTTTCTTTTATAAACTAGCACGCAGTTTTTATGATAGGGAAAGAACAACAAAGGCTGTTTTGCTTTTTTTCTCTACACTAATGGTCTCAGTACTTTCACTGGTATCTACACCAGACACGCCATTGCTCTTATTTTGGTTAGTTTCATTACTCATGCTTTATAAAGCAATATTTCAGCAGAAAAAAGTTTACTGGATCTGGGCAGGTATTGCAATGGGATTTGCGTTTGATAGTAAATATACAGGCATATTCCTTCCAGCCGGGATGATACTCTTTTTGCTCATATCAGCACAGCATCGAAAATCATTACTCAGCATTTGGCCATGGCTCAGTCTTCTCTTTTTTATACTTGCCATTTCTCCGGTACTGATCTGGAATATTGGAAATAATTTCGCATCCTTTAGGTTTCAGGGTGAAGAACGAATACATTCTGTATCTGCTTTTACACTACATCCCAAAAACCTGCTAGGATTAATAGGACACCAGGCGGCTATACTAACCCCAATAACATTTATATTTCTCTTCATTGGTTTATATCAAATGGTCAAAAAATATAAAAGTAAATGGAAACAAATACCTACTGAACAATTGTTCTTGCTTTCCTTTTTTTTACCAGTATTTCTATTATTTATAGGTGTTTCTTTATTTTATTGGGTGAAATTAAACTGGATGATGCCGGCGTATATCTCTGGTATTATTTGGGTAAGCCAATATATCAACTTCAAATGGCTGCGTATACAAGTGGTTTTTTCCTTAATAGTTCATATCCTCTTAGCCATTGAAGTACTATTTTATCCATTTCCGGTCTTGTCTGATGATACCTGGTATGGCTGGAAAGAGCTATCACATCAGGTTACCGAAATTGAAAAGAAGTACCCTGTGGACTTTATTTTCTCAGCAGATGGCTATAAAACAGCTGCAGAACTCAATCTTTATATGAAAGAGTTTATTTATTCAGAGAATATAATAGGTGAAAATGCTTTGCAATTTGATTTTATTGGCACCAACTTAAAATTGTTAAAAGGGAAAAATGCATTGTTTATAGATTCTCAACCAAGAGCGACAGATGCAGAGAAATCAGGGCTAGCTCCGGAAACAGTTCTGCCATACTTTAATTCAGTAATAGAATTGGAGCCAATAATCATCAGAAATAATGGACAACAAGAAAGGAAGTTTTTAGTTTACCTGTGTAAAGGATATAAACCACTGTAAAATTTTCTACAGAATTTCTACAAAATTGAGGGTTAGTTTCGAGTAAAATATCACTTATGAAACTAAGACCTATTTGTTTATTATTGATTTTATTGTACTTATGCATACCCGTGCTGATTAAAGCACAATTTCAAGACACACTTGTTTATAAACCAAAATTAAAGGCATTTATCATCCCAACAGTCTTTATCAGTTATGGGTTGGTCTCTTTAATAGGTAAAAATCAGATTAGAGATCTGGATCTGACGACAAGAGATGAGCTTCAGGAAGACCATCCCTTGTTTGCTGCGCATTTGGATAATTATTTGCAGTATGCCCCAGCCGCTGCGGTATATGGCTTGCATTTGGCTGGAATAAAAGGAAAGAACAATTTGATAGATGCTACGGGTGTTTACATTTTATCATTAGGGATTATGGGTGGAACAGTAAATGGACTGAAAAGAATAACCCATCGCCAAAGGCCTGATCAATCACAATTCAATTCCTTTCCATCAGGGCATACCGCAAACGCTTTTGCTGCCGCAGAATTTTTAAATCAGGAATACAAAGACATTTCTCCATGGTATGGTTATGCAGGATATACAGTAGCAACAGCTACAGGAGTTTTAAGGATTTATAACAACAGGCATTGGGTTAGTGATGTAATAGCAGGCGCAGGATTTGGAATATTATCAACAAAAGTTGCTTATCTGGTGTATCCTAAATTAAAGCGTCTTGTTAGCGGTAAAAGTAATGCTAATTACAGTTTGGTTCCTTCTTATCAACAGCATAGTCTAGGATTTACATTAAATGGAACTTTTTAAAACATACTTATTGATAATTGCCCTATGCACATTAAGCACTGTTACGATGGGGCAAAGCCAGCCTATGGGTAAAAGAGAGCTCAATGATTATATAAACCTGGCCATACAATTATCACCATTAATAAAGGATTATGGAAACCAGCTCCTGATGAATAGAATTGATAGTATGAGCTTAAAAGCAGGCTTTAAACCACAGGTAACAGCAAGTTCTACAGGCTTGTATGCCCCTGTAATTAAAGGGTATGGATATGATCAAGTATTAACTAATGGCCAATCTTTAGAAGCATTGCTTACCGTAAATTATGCCTTAATTGGAAATGGAAAAAAGAAAAATCAGAATGAGAGTTTAAACATCCAAAGAGACTCTATTAGATATGCTACTAAACTATCAGAATTAGACCTTAAAAAGGTAATAACAGATCAATATATAAATGCCTTTGCCAGTCAGCAGCAAGTAGTTTTTAACTATGAAATATATCAGCTATTACAGAAAGAAGAGGCTGTATTGAAATTGCTGACACGAGAAAATTCCTATCGACAAACAGATTACCTTACTTTTCTAGTGGCTTATAAGCAGCAGCAATTAACTTGGAAACAGGCCGAACTTCAATTTAAAAATGACCTATATACCTTAAATTACTTTTCAGGTATAACAGATACCTCAAATGTAAGTCTTGCTGAACCAATGGTACAGGTCAATACCATAGTGAAACCCGAGAAAAGCTTTTTTGAAACACGATTCGAAATAGATAGCCTAAAAGTACAAAATGAAAAGAAAGCCCTGGAATTTAACTATAAGCCAAAAGCAAGTGTGTATATAAATGGTGGTTATAATTCTTCATTTCTACTTCAGCCCTATAAAAACTTTGGTAGCAGTGTCGGATTCACTGTTTCGATACCTATCTATGATGGTCATCAGAAAAAAATGATGTACAATAAACTCAGTTTACAGGAACAAACCACTTCGACGTATAAAGAGTTCTTTATCAATCAACAAAATCAGCAAGTTCTTATGCTAGAACAACAACTGAGTGCAACAGAAGAATTGTTCCTACAAATCAATGAACAAATAAAATATACCAAAGCCTTGATAGAGGCCGATAGTAAGCTCCTCCATAGTGGTGATGTAAAAGTTGCAGATTTTGTAATCGCCATAAATAACTATATGTCTGCACAGAACTTATACCGGCTAACTAATATCAATCGCCTAAAATTAATCAGTCAATTTAACTATTGGAAAAGATAATACTATGAAAGCTATTCAATCACCTTTGTGTGTTTTTCTTATTGTTATGTATGGCGTATCAATGATAACGGCGTGTGGACAGTCTGCAAATTCTGAGACTGACCAATCTGTAGAGCCTGTTTCAACAGTACAAGTTACAACAGTAGATATTTCAGCAATTCAGACCTATACAGAACTAATGGCAGTTTCTGCCTATCAGCAAAAAAGTTATGTTAAGGCGAATATGAGTGGCTATGTACAGTCTGCCATGGCTACAGTGGGCAAACATGTAAAGGGCGGCACCTTACTTTTTAGCCTAATTAGTAAAGAAGCCCGAGCCATTGGAAACTCAGTAAATCAGTTAGATCCAGGACTCAAGTTTTCAGGAATATCAAACATTCGTGCAGATCAATCAGGATTCATCACCATAGTAAACCATCAAAAGGGAGATTATGTGCAAGACGGTGAAGCTTTAGCGGTGATCAGTAATATAAATAGCTTCGTGTTTTTACTGGATCTGCCATACGAATTTCGAAAATTGGTAAGCAAAAATCAGATAGTAACACTGTCCTTGCCAGATGGAGAGCAATTGAAAGGAAATGTAACAGGCACAATGCCTGTACTGGACTCAGTTGCTCAGGTACAAAAAATGATGATTAACGTAAATCCAAGTCATGCCATACCAGAAGGATTGATTGCAAAAGTTAAGCTGATAAATGCCGCTAACACTGCAGCGCAAGTATTACCCCGATCAGCAGTGTTAACCAATGAAACAGAAGATGAATTTTGGGTAATGAAGCTTATTAACGACTCTACAGCAGTAAAAATACCAGTAAAAAAAGGAATTGAAAATGCAAGGAATATAGAGATTCTGGATCCTGTTTTTAGTCGAACAGACCGCATAGTTATCGTCGGTAACTATGGTATTGCTGATACTGCAAAAGTGAAAATAGTAAAATAGCCATGAAGAATTTCTTTATAACGCATAAAAATCCACTACTGGTTATTCTGATCTTGATTTTAGTGGGGGGTCTTTATGGTTATCATCAGCTGAAAACCTCGCTGTTCCCAGAAATTACTTTCCCAAAAATAAAAGTCATTGCTGAAGCAGAATTGCAGCCGGTCAACAAGATGGTTGTTACCGTAACTCGGCCATTGGAGAACGCAATAAAACAGGTTCCCGATTTAAAATTAATAAGAAGTACCACTTCAAGAGGCAGTGCTGAATTATCAGCTTACATGAATAGCAATTCAGATATTAACCTTAGTCAGCAGCGTATTGAAGCCCAAATAGCCAAATTAGGCAATAGCCTACCACAGGGAATAAATATATCAGTAGAAAAAATGAACCCCTCTATATTGCCGGTTAGTGGCTATAGTTTGGAAAGTAACAGTAAATCTGCTACAGAGCTAAAACAGATTGCAACATTTACTGTAAAACCATTTTTATCTCAAGTAGATGGGGTTTCGGAAATTAGAATTATAGGAGGTAAAACTAAAGAATATTGGATCGAACTCAATCGGCAGAAAATGGCAGCTTTGGGAATAACTCCCGAACAGATCAGCACAGGATTTGCACAAACTAATTTTATCAAATCAAACGGTTATCTGTCAGACTATAATTACCTATACCTATCAGTTACCGATGCAACTATTAAATCAAAATCAGATCTGGAAGAACAGATCATTAGTAAAAATGCCAACAGACTGGTGCGAATTAAGGATATAGCTGACGTAAAGATTAAAGAGGGAATTGAATACACAAAAGTTAATGCGAACGGGAAAGATGGAGTTTTGGTAGCCGTTATAAAACAGCCTAATGCAAACCTGGTAGATCTTTCTAATCAGATGGTAGTAAAGGTAGCAGCCTTACAAAAGATTTTGCCAACAGGTGTAAAACTTAAACCATATTATGTACAGGCCGATTTTGTAAATGAATCCGTTAAAAGTGTGAGTGATAGTTTATTTTTAGGACTCGCATTGGCAATTGTTGTCGCAATTATTTTCTTGCGATCATTTAAGGCCAGCGCCGTAATACTAATTACCATTCCAGTAACACTCTGTTTAACAATTATAACACTGTATGGTATTGGCTATTCCTTAAATATCATGACTCTAGGGGCTATTGCAGCTTCAATAGGGTTGATCATAGATGATGCAATTGTGGTGGTAGAACAGATACACCGTACACATGAAGAACATCCCGAAGAACCTACGCTAAACTTATTGAAAAAAGCGGTTGATTATCTTTTTCCAGCAATGTTAGGCTCATCGATCAGTACCATTGTAATCTTTATTCCATTTGTATTAATGACAGGCGTTGCAGGTTCATATTTTCAAGTGATGACTAACACTATGATTATTACCCTAATTTGTTCTTTTTTTGTGACATGGATTGGGCTACCTGTAATTTATTTATTGCTGACGCGGGATGCTTCAAAGAATTCAGTTAAATCTAAAGTCCATCCGCATCTAAATCAGCGCTGGATCAGCTACTTTATTCACCGTCCATACGTTAGTATAATCGGAATGTTGATCTTGGTAGCCACTATAGTATTGGTGTTTCCACGCTTGCAGACAGGATTTTTACCAGAAATGGATGAAGGAAGTATTGTGCTGGACTATAATACCCCATCCGGAACTTCTTTAGAAGAAACAGACCGGATATTGAGGGAGGTTGAAAAGGAATTGGTGAAAATTCCAGAAGTAGCAGCTTATTCAAGAAGAACGGGAACACAGATGGGCTTTTTTATAACAGAACCCAATACAGGTGATTACTTAATACAGCTCAAACCAAACAGAACTAAAACTACTGATGAGGTAAGTCAGGAGATTAGAACCAAAATTGAAAGTACACAGCCATCGTTAAGAGTAGATTTCGGACAGGTTATTGGTGATATGCTTGGCGATTTGATGAGCTCAACCCAGCCAATAGAAGTCAAAGTTTTTGGAAACAATCAGGAAAAGCTTCAAAGTTTATCGAAAGATATATCGCAAATTATATCCCATATAAATGGTACAGCAGATGTTTTCGATGGTATTGTATTATCAGGCCCAACTGTAGGTATACAACCGGATTTTGGATCATTGGCACAGTTTGGAATTAGCCCTGCAAACTTTCAGTTTCAGCTGCAAACAGCATTACAAGGAAATGTGATTGGAAATTTGTACGATATACAGTTATCACCCATAAGATTGATTTATCCCGATAGCAGGAAATTTAAGCTGACTGATATCAGTAATCTCAAAATTATACGTACTAATGGTACACCAATACCAATAGAAGGATTAGCTCAAGTTAAAATTGTAAAAGGGACAGCTCAAGTTGAACGGGAAAATTTGCAGTCTATCGGTGTAGTTACAGCAAGGCTTGATAATAGAGATCTGGGCAGTGTGATGAAAGATATAAAAGCACAATTAGGTTCAAAAGTTGCGCTTCCATCTGGTTATCACATTGTATATGGGGGTGCCTATTCAGAACAGCAGCAATCGTTTAAAGAGTTGCTGAGTATATTGATTACTTCCAGTTTGCTGGTTTTTAGTGTGATACTATTCTTATTCAAGGATTTTAAAATTGCCTTTTTAATTCTAATTATATCTGTTCTGGGGATATCTGGAAGTTATCTGGCTTTATTTCTAACCAAGACCCCTTTAAATGTAGGTAGCTATACGGGATTGATTATGATAGTTGGGATTATTGGTGAGAATGCCATTTTTACCTTTCTTCAGTTTAAAGAATCCCTTAAGGAACGTAATGTGGAAGGAGCCGTAATCTTTGCTATATCTACCCGGTTAAGACCTAAACTGATGACCGCTCTTGGGGCTATTATCGCATTGTTTCCATTAGCGCTGGGGATTGGGGCAGGAGCACAGCTACACCAGCCATTGGCAATAACTGTTATTGGGGGCTTTATTGTAGCCTTACCATTATTACTGATTGTACTTCCAACTATGGTGATGAAACTCTATAAGTGATTTTTTTTTAATACTTTAAGCCCTAATTCCAATGAATATAAGTGAACAGTTAATGAAAGTATTAATTATAGAAGACGAATCAGAGTTGGCTAAAAATATGATTAGCTATCTGTCAGATCAGAATTATTTATGCGAGTTGGCTGTGGATTATCAACAAGCATTGGATAAGATTAATGATTATACTTATGACTGTATATTGCTAGATTTAATGCTTCCGGGTGGCACTGGGATGGATATTTTGAATGAGCTGAAAAATCAGAATAAAGAAGACGGTGTTATTATTATATCAGCAAAAAACTCATTGGAAGATAGGATTTCAGGTCTTCAGTTAGGGGCAGATGATTATCTGACCAAACCCTTTCATTTATCAGAACTGACAGCAAGAATATATTCTGTAATCAGGCGGAGAAATTTTGGGAATGCTAATGTTATCGAGCAAAATGAAATAAAAATAGATTTACTGGCCAAAACGGTTTCAATTAGAGAAGAGAAAGTGATGCTTACTAAAAAGGAGTTTAATATGCTGATCTTCTTTATTGGCAACAAAAATAAGGTTGTCTCAAAAAGTGCATTGGCAGAACACCTATCTGGAGATTTGGCAGATATGTTAGATAATCATGATTTTATTTATGCCCATATTAAAAATTTAAAGAAGAAACTACAAGAAGCTGGAGCGGGTAACTATTTGAAAACGCTTTATGGTAATGGTTATAAATGGGAAATATGAACCTACTGGACAAGCCCCTTAAGGTATTTGCTACTTATGCTTTAATTGTATTGATATGTAGCATTCCTGTGTATTTTTTTATTATCGACAAAATATGGGTTCATGAAATAAATGAACACAATCATATTGTTAGTGAATCAACAAAGAAAAACCTGCAAAAGTTGAACCTTAACGAGGAGGAACTGAGCAAGCTAATCAAGGTTTGGAATCGGGTACAGCCGGAAACTAAATTACAACGGGTAGAAAACCGAAAGCCTGACAGCACCTATAATATTTATCGTAAAAATTCTGATATACCTGATGAAGGCTATGACCGTTATCAGGGACTGGTTAGTTATTTTGATTTGAGTGGGGATGTATATAGTTTGACTGTAGAAAGTAATATTGAAGAAAGCTATGAAACCATAGCCGCAATAACAGCAGTTACGGTATTATTTTTTATTGTTTTGCTAGTCGGTTTTATAAAGCTAAATAAAACAATATCTGCAAAATTATGGAAGCCATTTTATCAGACCCTAGAAAAGATAAAAGCTTTTGATCTGAACCAGCAACAAACTATTTCCTTTGAAAAGACAGACATTACTGAGTTTGAGGTAATGAATACCAGTATTAATAAGCTCATAGAAAGTAATGTTATGGTATTTAAGCAACAAAAGGAATTTACAGAAAATGCCTCGCACGAATTGCAAACACCATTAGCGGTAATACAGGGGAAGTTAGATTTATTGATACAAAACAAAGACATTACAGCAGAACAATCTATAATTATTGAAGAAACCAATAATGCATTATCAAGAATCTCTAGGATTAATAAGAATTTATTATTGTTGGCGAAGATTGAAAATCAGCAGTTCTTAAAAACAGAACAGATTAACATCGCTGAACCGCTGCAAGAGATTCTGGAATTGCTATCGGATATGTTGGAAGATAAATCATTGAAACTCGATCTGGGATCTGAATGTTTTGTTGAAAGTAACAGGCTATTGGTAGAAATTATGCTTACTAATCTGCTCATTAATTCCATCAGACATACCGAATCTAAAGCACAGATAAATATTACTTTAAAAAAGGATTTCCTGTTGATATCTAATACAGGTTCTTCCACATTGAAGACAGAAAAACTCTTTAAAAGATTCACTTCGGCCTCAAGTCAAGCCCCGGGAAGTGGCCTTGGACTTTCAATTGTGAATGAAATCTGTAAAAGGTACAAATGGGAAATTAGATATGATTATATAAATAATCTGCATTCATTCACCATTAAATTCTGATTTTAGTCAATTTTTGAACCTATTCCGTCAAATTTTGAAACTTTCCAAGCCCTCCGATAATTAGTTTTGTTATTACTGATAACCAAATTATAAACCATTTCAATCTTTGAAGTATAATGAGTTTAATGACTAAATTTAAACGAGGGCGGGTATGCCTTATTGCCTTAATTTTTACTAGTGCAGCCTTATCTGCTACAGCACAAAAATCCACTGGTACTGTATGGAAAACAACAGCAGAGCCATTAAGAGAAATGGAGCTGATCAGGAAACAAATTAAAGCCCCAGTCTTTCCAGCAAAAGATTTTAACATTACCAACTATGGTGCAAAAGGTGATGGCAAGACATTAAATACTGAGGCCTTTAGAAAAGCTATTGAAGCCTGTGCCAAGAGTGGCGGCGGTAGGGTAGTTATACCCCTTGGTAATTTCTTTACGGGTGCCATTCATCTGAAGAGTAATGTAAATCTGCATCTGGCAGATAGTGCAAAAATCACTTTTAGTGTAGATACAAAAGATTACCCAATTGTATTTGGCCGTTGGGAAGGAATGGAACTGATGAATTATTCGGCACTTATTTATGCTTATGGTCAGAAAAACATCGCAATTACTGGTAATGGAACATTGGATGGCAATGCGACTTACGACGATTGGTATGACTGGAACAATGTGAAACCAAGGAAGCAGGTTAAAGCCAGAGATCTATTGCATGAAATGAATGAGAAACAGATAGATCCAAGAAAAAGGATCTTTGGTGATGGCGATTTTTTACGCCCTAATTTTATACAACTATATAAATGCGATAACATTCTAATCTCTGATGTAAAGATGGTTAATTCGCCAATGTGGAATGTAAACCCTGTATTGTGCGAAAATGTGACACTTGAAAATATGAAAATCATTGCTCATGGTTCGAATACAGATGGTATAAACCCTGAATCTTGTAAAAACGTATTGATTAGAAACTGTTATTTTGATACGGGTGATGACTGTATTGCCATCAAATCAGGTAGAGATCAGGATGGACGAAGAATAGCAAGACCTGCTGAAAACCACATCATCGAAAACTGTGTGATGAAAGATGGCCATGGAGGTGTAGTAATAGGTAGTGAAATATCAGGAGGTGCAAGGAATATATTTGCTATAAACTGTATTATGGATAGCCCGAATCTTGATAGGATTTTAAGATTAAAAACCAGCTCAAGTAGAGGAGGAACAATAGAAAATGTTTTCATGAAAGATATTAAAGTAGGTGCTTATGCTGATGCTGCCATCACTTGTAATATGTTTTATGAAAAGCCGGGCGACTTTTTACCGGTGATCAGAAATATCTGGGTGGAAAATGTTGATGTAGAAAAGGGTGGCGATTATGGCATTTTTGTTAATGCTTATAAAGAATCACCAGTACAGAACCTTAGAATTATCAATTGCAATATCCGCGGTGTAAAAACACCTATGAAAATTGATTATGTAAAAGATTTAAAACTTGAGAATGTTGTCATTAACGGACAGGATGTTTCGAAGTAAGATCTATAATAATGAAGAAGTATTTGTTATAAATAGTAACATCAAAAATAAATAACATTTTAATCCCGGTAATATGGGAGATTTTAAAGGATTACCTTACAAACAATTCGGTATCGATCACTTTATTATCAAACTCTGTTACCGGGTATTTACTCTCGATAAGCTGCAGCAGCATTTCAGTTGCAGTCTTACCCATTTCAAACGCTGGCTGTCTTACTGAACTAATAGGATATTCAAAAAGGTTTAAAACATCCGAGTTGCTAAAACCTGCAACAGTCATTTGCCCGGGAACACTAATATTTAATTTTTTAAGTACTTCCAGCGCACCAATAGATAGCCTATCGCCAGCAATAAATATGGCATCAGGTTTGTCTTTAAGGTTGATCAATTCTAATATTGCTCGTTCGGTTTCTTCTGGAAACATACCACCATGTGGACAATGCTTAATATAATCTGGATTAACAGGAATATTATGCTTATCTAATGCCGCAGTATAACCAGTTAGTCTTTCAATACTGATAGATAGGTGGTCGGAACTGGTCAGGTGTGCAATTCTCTTCCGCCCTAAATTGATCAGGTGCTCTGTAGCATCAAAAGCCCCTTTTTCATTATTAGCGGTAATTTTATGTGTGTCGATATCATTAGGAACCCTATCAAAGAATACAATAGGCATACCTCTGTCATGTAAGTATTTTAAATGTTCAGTGTCTGCCGTTTCTGCAGATAGTGAAACCAATAATCCATCAACAGAACGAGAAGCTAAATGCTGTGTATTTATCTTTTCACGTGCAAAAGACTCATGAGTTTGTGTGATGATTACATGGTAGCCTCTATCGTAGGCAATGGATTCAATACCGCTAATGGCTTGAGAAAAATAATGATTGGCAACTTCGCTCACAATCACACCGATAGACTTACTTCTGCGTTCTTTTAAACTTAAAGCATTTGGGTTAGGCTGGTAGTTTATCTTTTCAGCATAATCAAATACGAGTTTTTTGGTTTTAGCGCTAATCTCGTAAGTATCTCTTAATGCCCTGGAAACAGTAGAAGTTGAAAGGCCTAAGGCATTGGCTATATCTTTTAAGGTAGGTGGCTCGAACATAGAATTAAATAAGATGCAATATAAGGTAATTATAGGTAAAATGACAGGCTGTTAGGGCAATCGGGAACGATTGCACAAATTATGGCCACAATCTTCAGGGTTTTATGCCTAAATCAATGTAATTTGTTCGTGATTAAATAAAGTGTATTAATCGGAATCTGTTGATGAATAAGTTGTTATCTATTTTTATGTCGTTGTTTGTTTGCTTTGTAGCACTCAGTAATAACCAGGCATTCAGCAATAATGTTACAAGGAAAACATCCTGTTTTATATCAGAGATAGCCTATGTTGATCAAAATGATCGATACGTTAATAAGAGTTCCGATCTGCCAATATATAGTCAAGATCAAAGTAGAATTGTGGTAGCAAAAGATGGGACAGGACATTTTAAAACGGTGCAGGAAGCTATAAATGCGGTTCCTGATTTTAGAAATACATACACTATAATTTATATTAAAAATGGTATATATAAGGAAAAATTGAACCTTTCTGCTTCAAAACGAATGGTAAAGATGCTGGGCGAGAGTCTGGAGAAAACTGTGATCACTTACGACGACTATGCACTAAAGAAAAACCGTTTTGGTGAAGCAATGGGCACCTCAGGATCATCAGGCTTCTATATCTATGGTGATGATTTTACGGCAGAGAATATAACATTCGAAAATACAGCCGGACCAGTAGGACAGGCTGTTGCACTATGGATTGCGGGAGATAAAGCACGGTTTATAAATTGCAGGATGTTAGGTTTTCAAGATACCCTATACACCTATGGCAAGGGCAGTCGGCAATACTTTTATAAATGCTATATCAGTGGAACTGTAGATTTTATATTTGGCTCGGCGACAGCAATATTTGAAGAATGCACTATCTATTGCAAGAAAGCAGGGTATATAACGGCTGCCTCTACACCTGATACTTCAAAATATGGTTACGTTTTTAAGGATTGTAAAATTGAAGGATCGGCACCCGATGGAACAGTATACTTGGGTAGACCATGGCGACCAGCGGCAAAAACTGTGTTTTTAAATTGCGACCTGAATGCAGTAATCAGACCAGAGGGATGGCACAATTGGCGTAAAGAAAGCAATGAGAAAACTGCGTTTTATGCCGAATATAAGAATAAAGGTAAAGGGGCAGAAACATCAAAAAGGGTAAGATGGGCCCGGCAGCTTACTGATGAAGAAGCACAAAGCTATACTATTGCAGAAATATTCAGAGGATGGAACCCGAAGATAAATTAGACTTATTGGCAACGATTGCGCAGTTATTTTCAGCCTTTTAGTTTAAATCTTATCTAAAACTGCGTAGACTTGTTATTGTTGAGTAGTAATCAAATATAAATATTACGTTTAAATATGAAAAAGACAGTATCTGCTGTATTAGCTGTTCCCTTATTTCTTTTGTCGTTTAATACTAGTGCACAAACTAAAACTACACAGAAAGCTTACTCTTTTGATAACCTGCCAGTAGTGGCAGCAACATCTTTTAGAAATGATACCGTTAGCATTCTTAAGTATGGTGCAAAAAGCGATGGCTTAACTTTAAATACTAAAAGTATTAATCAAGCTATAATTGACTGCAACAAACGTGGTGGTGGTGTGGTATTAATTCCGGAGGGCCTATGGTTAACCGGTCCGATTGAATTGAAAAGTAATGTAAACCTGCATTTAGCAAAGAACTCATTATTACAATTTACCAAAGATTTTAACGAATACCAATTGGTAGAAGGCAATTGGGAGGGTTCACCGCAGATGCGTAACCAGTCGCCAATATGGGCAAAAGACCAGCAAAACATAGCTATTACCGGTTATGGAATAGTTGATGGGAGCGGGGACGCCTGGAGAATGGTTAAGAAAGAAAAACTAACTGAAAGTCAGTGGAAAAAGCTAATTGCCTCTGGTGGGGTACTAAGCGAAAATAAAAAGATCTGGTATCCCACTGAAAGTTCTTTAAAAGGATCTAAGATTAAAGATGCAGGTGTTTTATCAAAAGAAAAAGATGCAGCATTTTTTGCAGAGATTAAGGATTTTTTACGACCTAATATGGTGGTATTAACCAGTTGTAAAAGGATATTACTTGAGGGCGTAACTTTCCAGAACTCAGCGGCATGGAACCTGCATCCATTTATGTCAGAAGATATTACTATCCGTAATGTATATGCTAAAAACCCATGGTATGCACAAAATGGTGATGGACTGGATTTGGAATCCTGCAAAAACGTTTTGGTAGAAGGAAGTACATTTGATGTGGGTGATGATGGTATATGTATTAAATCTGGTCGGGATGAGGCTGGACGTCAGCGCGCAATGCCAACAGAGAATGTAATTATACGCAACAGTACAGTCTATCATGCACACGGTGGTTTTGTAATCGGTAGTGAAATGTCGGGGGGAGCAAGAAACATCTTTATAACTGATTGTACTTTTATAGGAACTGATATAGGTTTACGATTTAAAACAACCAGAGGTCGTGGTGGAGTAGTGGAAAATATCCATGCCAGGAATATCAATATGAAAGACATCGCCGGAGAAGCAATTTTGTTTGATATGTACTATGCAGCTATTGATCCGGTACCTTTAACAGGTGAAAAAAGAGAAGTACCAAAAGTAGAACTATTACCAGTTAATGAGGAAACTCCAGTGTTTAGGAAATTTTATATCAGTAATGTAACTTGTGATGGTGCAGAAAAAGCTGTCTTTATAAGGGGATTACCTGAAATGAGTATTAGTGACATCTATCTTGATCAGATAACTATTAAAGCTAAAAAGGGGATTGATATACAGGAAGCAAAAAATATCCAGATTAGCAATACACATTTGGATATCAAAAATGCTATGCCTTTAATCTATATCCAAAATGGTAAGTCTATAGGTTTAAAGAATATAAGTTATGTTAATGCTGATTTACTGATGAGAATTAATGGCGATAGAAACGCCGATATTAAACTGTTAGGGACAGATACAAAACGGGCTAAAGCACAAGTTGAATTTGGACACGGAGCAACAGCAGGAGTATTGCTAATGAAATAAATACTAAATAGCATATGAAGACAAGTACTAAATTGTTTTATTTACTGACCACTGGAATAGCGTGTTTCTGTATAAATGTACAGGCGCAGTCTGTTGAAAACCTAAAAAAATCCGTACTAGATCCGGTTGCCGAAAATATGCTTGCCTATCAACGAAGTGTTGGAGGTTGGCCAAAGACAGTTGGTAAAGTGGTAGTAAATTACGAAAAGGTACTTTCTGAAAATGAAAGAGCGGCTATTAAGGCCGACTCTTTACGAAGCGATGCAACAATCGATAATAACGCTACATCAAAAGAAATTAAGTATTTGATTAAAGCTTATAAAGCAAAGTCTGATCCTCGCTTTTTAGCCGCTGTACAAAAGGGTGTTGATTATTTGCTGGAAGCCCAGTACGAAAATGGAGGTTGGTCGCAATATTATCCTGACCATAGCTCGTATCGTGGAGAAATCACGTATAACGATAATGCAATGATCAATGTGCTGAATATTATGCAGGATATAGTGGATGGCAAAAATGATTTCGATCAGCTTAAAGATTCTTATAAAGCTAAGGCAGAACTATCTGTTCAAAAAGGTATTTCTTGTATTTTAAAAACACAGGTAGTTGTAAATGGGAAACTCACCGTTTGGTGTGCACAGTACGATGAGAAAACAATGAAACCGGCAAAAGCAAGGTCATTTGAACTAATCTCCCTAAGTGGAAGTGAGTCGGTCGGTATAACTGAATTTTTAATGCGCATTAAAAATCCCTCCGAAGAGATTAAACAAGCCATACATAGTGCTATGAATTGGTTTAAGCAATCAAAAATTGAAGGATATGCTTTTGTCTTTACAGGTGATCCAAATAATCCAAAGGAAAGAGACAGAGTATTAATAGAAAAGCCAGGATCTGTAATCTGGGCAAGGTTTTATGACATTGATACCAATACACCATTCTTTACTGGAAGGGATAGTATAAAAATGAAAACTGTAGCTGAAATAGAAAGGGAACGACGAGTAGGATATTCCTGGTATGGTACCTGGCCAACAAAATTATTTGATAGCAAGTACCCTGCCTGGCTAAAAAAAAATATAGAGTAAACGCAAACGTTACCGATAACGTTTGCGTAAATAATTACCTGGAAACAGCGATTTTAACTTATAATATTTGCGTAGACTTGTTTTACTACCATATTAAAATAAAATATGAATTTATCAAAAATGACACTTACGGGCATTAAAACTGCCGGTTTAACTTTGCCTGCCAAAGAATTATTTAATCTTCCTGAAAGAGTATTACAATTTGGAACTGGGGTACTACTACGTGGCCTGCCAGATTATTTTATAGATAAAGCAAACCGTAACGGTCTGTTTAATGGCAGGGTGGCTGTAGTAAAGTCGACCAGTAAGGGTGGAACCAAAGAGTTTGATGAGCAAGATAGCTTATATACTATATGTGTAAGAGGAATAGAAAATGGTAAAGCCGTTGAAGAGAATATCATTTCCTCTGCCATCAGCAGGGTGCTCACAGCCGATCAGGATTGGAAAACCATATTAGAAATTGCAGTTTCTCCGGAATTAAGCATTATTGTATCGAATACTACAGAAGTAGGAATACAATTGGTAAATGAAAGTATTGATCAAACACCCCCGGCATCTTTCCCGGCAAAGTTATTGGCAGTTTTATATGCCAGATACAAAGCTTTGGGAAGTGTGGATGAGGCAGATCTTGCGGTAATCGCAACAGAACTGATCCCTGATAATGGGAAAAAATTGAATGCTATAGTATTAGAGCTTGCCGTATTTAATAAGCTAGAGGCAGAATTTACTGCCTGGTTAAGTAAGCATATCCGCTTTTGCAATTCATTGGTAGATCGAATTGTTCCAGGAAAACCAGATGCTACGGCATTGGATAAATTGGAACGTAGTCTGGGCTATAAAGATGAATTACTCATTATGGCCGAACCATATCGCCTTTGGGCAATAGAGGGGGATGAAAAAGTATCGGAATTATTAGGTTTGGAAGCTGCCGATCATGGTGTGATTGTAAGGCCAGATATAGAAATTTTTAAAGAACTAAAAGTTCGTTTATTAAACGGGTCACATACATTAACTTCAGGAATTGCTTATTTATCCGGTATAGATACGGTAACTAAAGCAATGAATAATGAAGCTACCCGCAAATATGTAAACGAAGTGATGATGCAGGAAATTGTAGGTGCAATTCCTTATCCTGTTGATCTTGAAGAAGCAGTAGCATTTGCAAACACGGTAATTGATCGTTTTGCAAATCCTAATATTGAGCATTTATGGATCAATATTACGTTTCAATACACCATGAAAATGAAAATCAGGGTGTTACCGGTATTATTGAACTACTATAGATTGAACAATAAGGTTCCTGTAAACATTGCATTTGGTTTTGCCGCATACCTATTGTTTATGAAATCAACTAGAAAAGATGGCAATCAGTATTTCGGAAGCCACCAAGGTCAGGAGTATGTAATAACGGACGATGAAGCAGCGTATTTCTACGATAAAACCGTTAATAAGGGAGCAGATTACGTGAATTCAATCCTATCTGATCAGCAATTGTGGGGTACAGATCTCAATGCACTGAATGGTTTTAACGCTGCGGTAAATGAAAATTATAATAACATATTGAAAAATGGAATGGCCAGCGCGGTAGCATCTATTAATCAATCACTACAAGTATAAGTATAATGAAACAAAGAATATTAAAGGTCCATCCTAAGGATAATGTGCTTGTTGCACTTACGGATCTTTTGAAAGGAGAAGAGGTAATTTATGAGGGGCAATCGTACTTGTTAACAGATAATGTACCTGCAAAACATAAATTTACAACTACAAACATGATTGCCGGCGATCAATTAATCATGTATGGCGTTTTAGTTGGTAAAGCGCAAATAGATATTCCGGTAGGATCAATCATTACCACCAGTAATATCAGGCATGCAGCTACTGAGTTTAATACTGCAGAAGCAAATCTTAGCTGGGATAAACCAGATGTTACGGAATGGGAAAACAAGACTTTCAATGGTTTTCACCGTACAGATGGACAGGTTGGTACTGCAAATTATTGGTTGGTAATTCCAATGGTATTCTGTGAAAACAGAAACCTTGACGTTATACAAGAAGCCCTCATGAATAATTTGGGCTACGGAAGAAATGAAAACTACCAGTCGCAGGCCAAACAATTAATGAACCTTTATGATAAAGGGGCGAACGTTAATGATATTTTAAATGCTGAACTGACTTATTCAGAGAAAGAAGCGAAGCAGAAACGTATGTTTCCTAATGTAGATGGAATTAAGTTTTTAACACATACAGGTGGCTGTGGTGGCACACGTCAGGATTCTGACACGCTTTGCGGCTTACTTGCTGGTTATATAACCCATCCAAATGTTGCAGGTGCAACGGTATTGAGTCTGGGTTGTCAGAATGCACAGGTAAGTATCCTTAAAGAAGAAATAGAAAAAAGAAGCAGGAATTTTGATAAACCGCTTTATGTTTTGGATCAGCAAACTATAGGTAAGGAATCGGAATTGTTAAGTGAAGCCATTAAACAGACTTTCGCGGGCCTAATTCAGGCCAATGCAAACGAAAGAAAACCAGCCCCTTTAAGTAAATTATGTATCGGACTGGAATGTGGTGGGTCTGACGGATTCTCTGGAATATCAGCAAATCCTGCGATTGGTTATGCTTCAGATTTACTGGTAGCGCTTGGTGGTTCTGTAATTTTAGCGGAGTTCCCTGAACTTTGTGGTGTAGAACAAAACTTGAGCGATCGTTGTGTAGATAAAGAAGATGCCGAACGTTTTGAGTACCTGATGAAGACTTATAGCAAAAGAGCTACAGATGCTGGATCAGGTTTCGATATGAATCCATCACCAGGAAACATTAAAGACGGATTGATTACAGATGCGATTAAATCTGCTGGTGCAGCCAAAAAAGGTGGAACATCACCAGTGGTTGCGGTATTGGATTATCCTGAAAAAGTAACTAAACCGGGATTGAATTTATTGTGTACACCGGGTAATGATGTTGAGTCAACTACTGCTGAAGTAGGTTCAGGAGCTAACATTGTACTTTTTACAACAGGATTAGGTACACCAACAGGAAACCCAATTGCACCAGTTGTTAAAATATCAAGTAATACCAAGTTGTTTAATAAGATGAACGATATTATTGATTTGGATACCGGACCTATTATTGATGGAGATGAAACCATTAAGGAAGCAGGTAGCCGTATTTTGGATTATGTAATCGGTGTAGCAAGTGGCGATATTACGGTAAGCGCAGTGCGTCATATTCAAGACGATTTCATCCCATGGAAAAGAGGGGTTTCTTTATAGAATCCTGTTACAATAAAACATACATATATATACTATATATAAAATAGCATTAAATGAAGAATTTTTTAGATGAGAACTTCCTCTTAGAAACGAAAACAGCAGAAAAGCTGTATCACGATTATGCCAAACAAATGCCTGTGATTGATTATCACAACC
>JBEBUV010000046.1:0-30022 GCA_040393085.1 Pedobacter hiemivivus
GCGCCTGCTTTGGGAGCAGGAGGTCGTAGGTTCGAATCCTGCCACCCCGACAAAAAAAACCTTTAGATCATGATCTAAAGGTTTTTTTATGCCCCTATTCTATACCCTGCTTTTTTACCTATAATTATCATTCGGTAAAAAGTAAAAATGACTTCTTGAGTTTTTTTATTTTAGTCACCTTTGTTAATTTTCCGCATACAATATATTAGCACCTTGTTGGTAGCCCATAATACCGTATCCGTTATAGAGCCCTTTCCAATCTCCTTTTTGAGGAGCCGTTGCATTTCCATCAGCGTTAGTATCACCGCCATAAGTATCATCTTTAAACGAAGTGAATACTGCAGTAGCATTAATCTGTATATTTTGAGCTGTACTTCTTGAAAATCCTGTGCCAGTACCAGCAAACTTGACGGTTACTTTTGGACCTATGATAAGGATCCTTTCATTGGATATTTGTAACCAGTCGTTCACTACATAAGGCACCTCTGTGATATTCCAGGACATTGTTGCATTGCTAGAGCTTCCTTGACTTACATAAATCGCATTATGCGTATTTGTTTGGTTAGGGTTTTCAGGATTGTGAAATTTATTGCTCGTAGCCATTGTGTACTTCATATTTAAAAAAATCGGCTTACCACTATCGTAAATAGCATTGTTAGTGAATTTGGAAACACCTGGATCTGACATTAATTCGCCACCATAGAATACAGCTGAACTATGAAAAGAAGCCGAATTATTATATAAAATATATGCGAATCTGCAATTGTCAAACTCGAATGAAGTAGCATTGCTATTTCCTATTTTAACTGCATTATAATATCCACCACTGTTTTGTCCGGCATAAAAAATATCACAATATTGAAATACATTTTCTGCACCACCGCCTAAAGAAATTACTTTCCAGTCTCCTTTAGCGGGCTTTGTTGCACTTCCATCGCCGTTAGAATCTCCACAATATCGATCGTCTGCGAGTGAAGTAAAAACGACGCGTTGTTTGGCAGTTCCTTTGGCTATTATTTTGCCGTCCACAACATTAATTCGAGCATTTTTTAATTTTACAACAACCCCGGGTTCTATTGTGAGTACCGAGTTTACGACCACATCTGTACCATCAATAACATAAACATTGCCTGCTTTCCATACAGTAGGTTCTTTTATAGTGCTTGATACTTTAACGATGTTACAACTTTGTGTTTGTTGCTCATCAGGAGCGATTGTATCTTTTTTACAACTCGACAGTCCAAAAATGAATAGACTAAATAAGAGAATGATTCTTGTTTTCATATGTTTATTGTTTAAATTCTGTTGCAAACAATTGGTGACATTAAATTTCTTTACCATTGTTTGTAGTGCAAATCTATATGGAGGAGCTTATATCCAATACCCCCTAAAGGGGGTTTTTAAAGTGATGAATGAAGATGTATTTAGTTTGAGATTATTAATTTCTGATCCGGGGTGTTAATACAGACAAGTATAATTTTAATATCAAGAATAGGAAATCAACGGATAAATATCACACCAAACTAAAGATTACTATAGCTAAGGCATGTAAGTGCAGGATGGTATACAGTAATATTATATTCATATTTAAGAATTGAACCAAAACTGAATAAACCAATATAAACCTTTATGGAGTTTCGTAACTTTTTTTATCAATTTATTTTTGGATTGATCTTTATTTTTCCTGCATTAGCACAGGAGAAGTTTAGCGACCAAAGTAAATATATTAGTCCTTTAACTCAAGAATATATATATCCAACACGTATAATTTGGAAGGAGGGAAAGGTAAGTCATGAGGAATATTTACTGAGTAAGGGTAATGGACAAGCCAATCTACACAATCCTCATACTGTTATCTTCAAAAATGATAATAATCAATCCAAAAGTAGTATACTGTTAGATTTTGGTAAGGAAATGAATGCCTCTATCGAAGTGATCACGGGAATGTGGGGAGGTAATAATCTACCAAAAAATATTAGAATACGTTTTGGAGAATCTGTTAGCGAGGCGATGTCGGAAATCGGTGAGAAAGGAGCTACAAATGATCATGCATTACGTGATTTTAGAATGTCAGTCCCGTGGTTAGGTAAAAATCGGTCAGGAGAATCAGGTTTCAGATTTGTACGTATTGATTTTTTAGAGCCAAATGCAGAGTTGCACCTACGAGAAATAAGAGCAGTGGCTACTTATCGGGACGTTCCATACTTAGGGAGTTTTAAAAGTAGTGACGAGCGATTAAATAAAATTTGGGAAGTAGGAGCCTATACAGTTCATGTAAACATGCAAGATTTTTTATGGGATGGTATCAAAAGAGATCGTCTCGTTTGGGTAGGTGATCTTCATCCTGAAGTAGCTACGTTGAATACAGTTTTTGGATTCAACGAGGTAGTGCCTAAGAGTTTGGATTTAGCCCGAGAGTCAACACCATTGCCAACATGGATGTCTGGACATAGTAGTTATTCCATGTGGTGGATCATATTGCACTATGATTGGTATATGAACCATGGCAATTTAACATATCTAAATGAGCAACAGGATTATTTGCAAGGTTTAGTAAAACAAATCATAGGAAAAGTTGTCAACGGTAAAGAACAGTTGGATGGTGCCCGATTTTTAGATTGGCCATCTAGCGAAGATAGTATTGCTGTCCATGCAGGGTTGCAGGCGTTGACAATTAAATCACTAGAAAATGCATCTTATTTATTTCAAGTATTAGGAGATCGCAATTCTAAAAAAATGTGTGACGAAACAGTTGCCAAAATGAGGAAAGTAGTGCCGCCACATAATAATTCAAAGCAAGCGGCAGCTTTATTATCTTTAGTGGGGCTAATAGATGCAAATAAAGCCTACAAAGATGTATTGGCAGTAGGTGGTGCTAAGAATTTTTCTACATTTTACGGTTATTACATGTTAGAAGCAATGGCAAAAGCAGGTAAATATCAAGAAGCTATGGATATTATATCAACTTATTGGGGTGCCATGTTAGACTTAGGTGCAACTACTTTCTGGGAAGACTTTAATATGGATTGGTTACCCAATTCTTCACGAATCGATGAATTGGTCCCGGCAGGTAAAGTAGATATACATGCTGATTTTGGCGCATATTGCTACAAAGGACATCGTCATAGCTTGTCACATGGATGGGCATCAGGTCCAACCGCCTGGTTATCTTCCCATGTCCTAGGGATTAAAGTTGCTGAACCTGGAGGGAAAGCATATACGATAAAACCGAATTTAGGTGATCTTAAATGGGCAGAGGGAACATTTCCTACCCCTTATGGTATTATCTATGTTAAACATGTTAAAGAAAATGGTAAGATAAAATCAGAAATTAAAGCACCAAAAGATATTAAAATTATACAATAAATCTATGAATTTACAACCTCTATTTAAGTCCTTTATAATAGTTATAAATATAATTTTTTGCCTCGTAACAATTGGTTACGCATCTATTACTCCGACTTATTTACGGACCGAGTATAAAGTGAAACCCTATATCGATGAGACTAGTCCAAGATTAAGTTGGGAATTGCAAGCAAAAGGTTATAATCAGTATCAGTCTGCCTATCAGATTCTTGTTGCTAGTTCATTAGCAAATTTAAATAAGGATATAGGTGATTTATGGGATACAAAGATGGTGACAAGTCACCAAACCAATCAGATTTACTATGGAGGTAAAGCATTAGCCTCTGGTCAAAAAGTATGGTGGAAAGTTAAAGTATGGGATGCAAAAGGTAAAGGAGGAGTATGGAGTGAAAGTTCGAATTGGGAGATGGGGAAAATGCAAAAAAAGGATTGGACAGCGAAATGGATAGGCATCGATTTAAATAAGCACAGTCAACCTGGAGAATATCATTTGCCACCATCGCCATACTTAAGGAAGTCTGTCACCCTGGACAAGAAAATTAAATCTGCCCGCTTGTATATCAGTTCATTAGGACTACATGACTTTTATATCAATGGAGATAAAATAGGAGCCGATTATTTTTCATCGGGATGGACCGATTACAATAAACGAGTATATTACCAGGTTTATGATGTAACAACTAACCTTAACCAGGGACAAAATGTATTAGGTGCCACACTTGCAAATGGTTGGTATGCAGGTTATTTAGGTTATGCATTATTAGTAGGATCTCCACAGGTTAATCGATTCTATGGTGACTTTCCTTTGCTAAAAGCACAAGTAGAAATCACCTATACCGATGGATCCATGAAAAGGGTGGATACAGACAAAAGTTGGAAAACAGGTACAGGTGCAATCTTAGAAGCAGATCTATTGCAAGGAGAGACTTATGATGCAAGGAAAGAACCAACAGGTTGGAATAAGATAGGATATAATGATAATCAATGGGTAGAGATTCAAGAATTTTTGGATAAGGAAGAACAAGCAATTCAGTTACATCCAGGAGAACCAGTTAGAGTGGTAGCTGAATTAAAGGCGAAATCAATTAAAAAAATAGGGTCAGATAAATATATCATTGATTTTGGACAAAATTTTGCGGGAAATGTTAAACTAAAATACAAGGGAAAGGCCGGTGATAGATTTGTGTTTCGCTATGGTGAAATGTGCTATCCGGATGGTACATTGATGACTGAAAATCTAAGAAAAGCAAGAGGTATTGATACTTATATTGCTAAAGGAAGCACAATCGAGGAAACATGGACGCCTAGTTTTACCTTTCATGGATTCCAGTTTGTTGAAGTTGCCGGATTAAGAGAAGCACCTAATCTTGAATTCCTGACCGGATTAGCATTAAGTTCCAGTTTGGCTGAAGATGGTAGTTTTACGTCAGACAATAAAATGTTAAATCAATTATATAGCAATATTATTTGGACGCAACGTGCCAATTATTTGGATGTACCTACCGACTGTCCACAGCGCGACGAAAGATTGGGTTGGACAGGAGATGCTCAGGTTTATATGCGATCCGCTATTTATAATTCTAATGTAGCATCCTTTCATAAGAAATGGATCCAAGATCTAAACGATTCTCAATGGCCTAACGGTGCTTTTCCGATATATTCACCTATGCCTGTTAATGCAGCAGGAGAAAGTGCTATACGTGCCACCGATACTTTTTCTCCAGGTTGGTCTGAAGCTGGAATAATATGTACATATGAGATTTTTAGAGCTTATAATGATCTGGAAATTGTTAAAGGATCCTTACCCTACATGTTGAAGTTTATGGCATTTTTGAAAGCACGTACAGAAGACGGTGTATTGAAGGAAGGAGTATTTGGTGATATCAATCCCAAAGGTGGATTTGGTGATTGGTTATCGATAGGTGAAAAGACAAGCCCTGATTTGATAGCTACCTTATATTACTTTTATTGTGCAAAATTGATGAACGAGATGTGTAATGCTATTCACGAAAAAAGCTATGCTGAATCTTTCAAGAAAGAGGCGACAGCAATTCAAAAAGCTTTTAAAAAGCATTATATAGGTTCAAACTCCCAGTTGAAAACGAATAAAGCAGTTTATGGAAATGGAGATGGTTATGTGGATGGAAAAAACGGTTTTTCAGGACATACTCAAACGGCCTATGCCAATGCCTTATATTTTGGGATATTAGAAGGAGAAGATCTTGATAAAGCAGGAATCTATCTACGAGAATTGGTAACAGCGAATAATGATAAACTGACTACAGGTTTTCTAGGTTTTAAACCTTTATTGCCAGCTTTATCCAATTCCGGATCTTCAGATAAGGCCTATAAATTAGTGTTGAGTACAACTTATCCATCCTTGGGGTATGAAGTAGTCAATGGTGCAACTTCCATATGGGAACGTTGGGATAGCTATATTCAAGGAAAAGGATTTGTACACAATGCAGCCATGAATTCTTTTAGTCACTATGCTTTTGGTGCTGTTAATGAATGGTTTTTTGAAAATATGATTGGAATAAAAATGTTAGACAGGGGGTATCGGACCTTTAGTATAGCACCTGAAATTCCAGAACAGAGTCATGACTTAAAACAAGTTAAAGGATCATATCGTTCAATTTCGGGTACGATAAAATCAGCTTGGGATTATACCGGAAAAGATAAAGTGCATCAGCTTGAAATACCGGTTAATACCACTGCCTATTTTTATGTGAAAGCATCAAGCAAGGAGACTATTTACATCAATGAAATTCAGTTGTCAAACAGTAAGTTGATTCAAGGAATAGAAAAGACTGCTGAAGGATTTAAACTAAAACTAGGATCAGGGAAATATCAGATAAAAGTTAAATAAAGTATGTCTTAAAATCAATCCTTACTTAAATCTAAGCTAACAAAGAAATTGGTTCCTTTGTTCAATTCACTTTCTAACCAAATTTCGCCATTTTGTTGTTCTACATAGGTTTTAGTTAGTTTCAATCCTAAGCCTACACCTTTTTCATTATTAGTTCCATAAGTGGCATTGCTCTTTAAAGAAAAAATGTCCGATTGATTGTCCTTTGCAATGCCAATACCATCATCTTTTACTGATATAATGCATTTGTCATTCTGGGCAGATATGCTTAGCATTACTGTTCCGCCCGGTAATGAAAACTTTATGGCATTGTTTAATAGATTTCTAACAATAAGTTGCAGCATATCCGGGTCTGCAATTACCTTAAGGTTTTCATCAGAATAAAAAATTAGATCGATTTCTTTCTCCTGCGCTATTCTTTTTTGTAAACTAACAGTATGTTTTAAGGTGTCATAAATTAAAATAGACCTTAAGTTTACCTTAATCTCATCCATTTGATCTTTGGCCCATGATAATATATTCTGCAACATTTCAGAGGTTTGCCTAGTAGTCGATAGTAGCTGTCTTTCGATTTCCATTTTATCTTCATTACTAAGATTCATCTCATTAAGCATTGAAAGATAGGTCTCTATTGATGATAGGGGGGATTTTAGATCATGGCTAACGATTGATAATAATTTACTTTTAGTTTGATTGCTATTTTCTAAGGCAATCAAACTGTTTCTTGCCAGTTCTTTTTCCCTATTGTAGTTCTTTTTCATATACATAGTAATGATGGATATCAGAAAGACAACTTCAAAAAATGTTTGTGCTGTATCTATAAGTTTATGTTGCTGGTCAACATAAATTGTTTTTACCATATCAGGATTTAAATATTCTATGGTTAAAAGGATGGCCAGGAAAATGATGTTTAATGGTATCCAGATCCAGAATTGTTTTTTTGGGGTTACTGTACTGAGAATAAAAATGATGATAACAAATGTGAACAAGTTAACTCCGTTAGCTCCATCTGCTACATAGTAAGTTCCCCCACAAAGTAAGTTAAATGAGATGGCAAAAATCCCAATAGCTATGTTTAATTTATTCCTATATCTAGATAAATAATAACCAAATAACAAAACGGCAATTAAAGGGAGCATTAGATAACCATATAGATCTAAGCCAATTGCAAAGTTTACTATAGCATTTAATGAGGCTACTATTGCCGCAAAAATACTAACAGCATTAAATATGCGGCATTCTAAAGAATAACGCAATTCATCTCCAATTAATGCAGACCAATTCTTTTCTATCTGGTTTAGGAAAGTCAATTTAGAAAGGCTTTAGATCAAATATAGATAATAAATTGACTCTGGAGACTATTAGTTAAAACTAGAACCTTAATTAGCTTGGAATGTCGGTGGATTTATAATGTTTTCTGTGAAATGTATAGAATTCAAAGATAATATGCATTTTGCGTTAAATTTATCCACAACAGGATAAAGATTTGACTGATGTCAACTTTACAAAATAACCAAATCATTAAAAATTAAATTGAACTCAGATGTTGAAAATAATCATGAGAAAGAGTGCTTTAAACAGGTTTAAGAGAATTTGTATACTAATTTTATCAATTGTTGTTTTAGGAGGCAATAATGAGATATTTGCTTTTACTCCAATAAAGGTAAAGACCGAAAGTGGACTACATAAAGATAGTGTGATTAGAATCCTGGCGATCGGGAATAGCTTTTCTGATGATGCCGTTGAACATTATCTTTTTGGATTAGCTAAGGCTGGAGGTTACAATGTGATTATAGGAAACTTATATATTGGCGGTGCACCTCTAGATTTACATTGGAAAAATGCCGAAGGTAACAAAGCTGCTTATAGCTATAGAAAGATTGGACAGGATGGGCAAAAGGTAATTGAGTCAAAAACATCTCTGGAAAAAGCATTAGCCGATGAGCAATGGGATTTTATCAGCCTGCAACAGGCGAGTCCTAAATCCGGACAGTTTGAGACTTATGTAACACCGCTACCACTGTTGCTCAATTACGTTAAACAAAAGGCGAGAAATCCTAAAGTAAAATATGTATTTCACCAAACCTGGGCTTATTCACAAGATTCAAAGAACAAGAATTTCGCCAATTATGGAAATGACCAGATGAATATGTACAAATCCATAATGAAAGCATCGAAAAAAGCGAAAGCTTTAGGAAAGTTTGATATACTTGTGCCAGCCGGTACTGCAATTCAAAATGGGCGCACATCATTTATTGGTGATAACCTTTGTAGGGATGGTTATCATTTGAACTTGTACATCGGTAGATATATTGCTTCCTGCACTTGGTATGAGGCACTGTTCGGCGAAAGTGTAATCGGGAATTCTTATATACCCGAAAAAGTTACAGAGAAAGAGGCTGAAATAGGTCAAATAGCTGCTCATAAGGCTATTAAAAAGCCTTATAAAGTGACTTCTCTGAAGAAATAGATTGTTTACTTACTAACGCATAGTTAATATGTGTTTAACATTAAAACTGTTATTTTGCGGTTAATATTTAATTACGTGAGCGTTCAATGATATTCTAATATTACATAATTAGTTATCATTGGACGGTTTTCTTTGTTACTTTTACCAATAGGGTATGGTCTTAAAGAAAGATAACTGTAGCAAAATAATAACACACAATTTGAGTCATTAATCATATGCTTCCTTTTCGGAATTTAAGTAATGAGCTAATAAAAAGCTATCGAGAAGGTAATGAGGCCGCTTTTAAAGAAATCTATCAATTATTTGCACCGAAGATTTATAGGTTTGCTTATAGTTTCTTAAAGGACAAGGCACAGAGTGAAGAGGTTGTACAGATAACTTTTATTAGTCTTTGGGAAAATAGACAGAATTTTGATCAAGAAAAAGCACTTGAACCTTATTTGTTTACAATTTGTAAACGTTTGATCTTAGACAACTTTAGGAAAGTAACTAGCACAAATGTATTACGGGAAAAGTTAATGATGAGGATTTCGCAGTCTCATAATGAGACGGAAGACGATATTATACTATCGGATTTAATGGTTTTTGCAGAGAAAGCAATCAAGGAGTTACCAAAACAACAACAAATTGTTTTCCGGTTGAGCCGTTTTGAGGGACTTTCATATGAGGAAATTGGTGAACGCTTAAACTTATCAAAATATACCGTAAAAAACCATTTAGCAGTTGCGGTAAAGACACTCAGATCACAGTTTAGTAATCAGGAAATTCTCTATCTGTTATTTTTTTTGTTATTCTTTTAAAATTATCTATTTGATTATTAGTTTTTTGTGAATTATTTTTAAAAATAATTATAAGGAACTAGTCCAAAGTTCTCTCTTGTACGTATTCTTATTATAAAACGCTAATTGGAGCGTTTAAAAACCATTATAAACTTGGAAAACCCTAGGCTGCAATTTCTTCTGAAATCGCTGGTAGATAATACAATTAGTAAGGAAGAACTTGAAGAACTTGCTGAAATGTTGGATCAATCTGGCGATAATGCTATTGTTCATTCTGAAATGAAGAGCATTTGGGAGGATACAGATTCCTCAAACAATAATCTCAATGAAGATCTTTACGCAAGTATTGTTTCTAATCCTCGCTTTTTAAAATCTATTGAAAAGAAGAACCCTAAGGTTTTCGGATTAATAAACCGCAATAATTTAATGTATTATGCTGCTGCATTATTATTGATCGGTAGCTTTGGTTTAGGCCTTTTTCTATATCAGGACCAGGATACTGGCAATAATGTAAAGCAATACGCTTCAAGTGCTGATAGTAATAAAGAGAAAGAAAACAATATCGAACATGTAGTTTTAACACTTTCTGATGGAAAAAAAATAATTCTGGATCAAGCTCAGGATGGACATTTAACCAAAGATGATAACACCGTAATTTCTAAAATAAGTGATGGACAAGTTGTTTACAATCTAAGTAACCTAAACAGTGGAAACAAAGATGCTAAGCTTGTTTATAATACTATATCTACCCCGGTAGGCAAAAATTACCAACTTATTTTGGCAGATGGAACAAAAGTTTGGCTAAATGCGATGTCTTCACTTAAGTTTCCTGTTTCATTTGCAGACAAAGAGAGAAATGTAGAGTTGGTTGGAGAGGGCTATTTCGAGGTGGCTAGTGACAAGAATAAACCATTTATGGTTTCGGCCAGGGATATGAAAATAGGAGTGCTCGGTACTCATTTTAATGTATCTGCCTACCTGGATGATATCCTTGTAAAAGCTAGTCTGGTAGAGGGAGCGATTAAAGCAGGTGCTGGAACATCTTCTATATACCTAAAACCTGGTCAACAAGCGGTACTTCGAAACGGATCTGAACAAATAAGCGTACAACGTTTTAATTCGGAGGAGGTAATGGACTGGAAAAATGGATATTTCGTATTTAGGAATGAATCTATTGACGAAATCATGAAAAAGATTAGTAGATGGTATAATGTTGATGTTAAGTATCAAGGTAATATAAGTGAAGAGGCTTTTGGTGGGAAATATTTGAAGAGCAATTCTCTATCGGAGTTGTTAAGTAGCTTAGAACTCACAGGTACTGTGAAATTTAAGATTGATGGAAGGAGGGTAACTGTAATGCAATAATTCTACTACCTAAAACAGTTACAAAAAAATCAGGAGAGCTTGGACCCTCTCCCGATTAATTCAAAGCATAAACTGCTTTCCGGTAACTAAACTGAAACGAAGAAGAGACAGATTAATTAAACCAGTATTCAAATGTATCAAAATTATACTTTTTTATTACGTAGAATTTTCTACGTACCCACAAAAATATTGCTCATAATGAAGCTAACTTTTGTTTTATTACTTACGGTATGTTTGCAGGTAGCCAGTGCAACTAGTTTTGCTCAGCAAATTACCTTATCCAGGACCAATGCGAAACTAGAAACTGTACTTGCAGAGTTGGAAAAGCAAACAGGTTATAATTTTATTTATAATTCTGGAATGATTGCCAAGGTTAGCAATGTAACGCTATCAGTAAAAAATGCATCATTAACAGAAGTGCTTAATAAAGCGCTAGAAAACCAATCATTAAGCTTTACCATCAATGGAAATACAATTGTCATTGTAGAAAAGCCAAAAAGTCAAAAACAGTTGAAAATTACTGGAACTGTGGTTGATAAGGACAATATGCCAATCCCAGGGGCCTCGGTAACAATTAAAGGAACAAAGGTAGTCGAGCTAACTAATAACGACGGAAACTTTAGTATTACAGTGCCAAATAGCGATGCTATTTTAGCGTTTAATTTTATAGGTTTTGAGCCAGTCGAGATTAAAGTAGGTAGTCAGACTAATTTAAGAGTTGTATTAAAAGAAGATGTTAAAGCTCTAAGCGAAGTAGTTGTTACGGCGCTGGGTATAAAACGCGAAGAGAAATCTTTAGGCTACTCTGTAACTCAGGTAAAAGGAGAGGAGCTAATGGATGCAGTGTCTAATAACTGGACAGATGCTTTAACTGGTAAGGTTGCCGGTTTAAACATGATTAAATCAGGTGGTGGCCCTGCCGGATCAAACAAGATTATTTTAAGAGGAGAAAGTTCTTTAGGTGGTGATAACTCAGCACTAATCGTAGTAGATGGCGTGGTGGTAAGCTCAACCATATCTGAAAGTAATGGTTCTTATTTAGGTTCGGAAAATCCGATAGATCACGGTAATGGTATTAGCGATTTAAACCCTGAAGATATCGAGAGCGTTTCGGTACTAAAAGGTCCAGGAGCTGCGGCATTATATGGTTCCAGAGGTTCTAATGGTGCAATTATCATCACGACAAAATCTGGTAAGGAAACGCAGAGAGGATTAGGGATTTCGTTTAACTCTAACTCTACCTTTGGTACAATAAACAGATGGCCTGATTTTCAATACGAATTTGGACAAGGAGCAGTAGGATCGGATCAATATTATTCCTGGGGGGCAACAGAAGATGGACCTAACACGAAAAATACAGGTGCGGCCTGGGGACCTAAATTTGATGGACAGGAATACTACCAGTGGGATCAAAATTTGTTAACCCGAGGAAAAGAAAGGACACCTTGGGTACCTTATAAAAATAATAGAAAAGATTTCTTCGATGTTTCGCAAACTTATACCAACAGCCTTTCTGTTAGCGGTGGAAATGCTAAAACGACCGCTCGTTTGAGTTTTACTAACCTTACCAACACATGGATTGTTCCTAATACAGGATACGACAGAAATACCATTGCTTTAAACGTCTCTCAAAAAGTAAATGATAAATTGCTGATTTCTACAAAACTGAGTTATAACAATAAGTATAGTGATAACTTACCATCAACGGGTTACAATAACCAAACGGTTATGTACAATATTATAGCATTGGTACCGAATGCTGATATTAATTTGTATAAGCAATATTGGCTACCCGGTAGTGAGGGATTAAAGCAAATCAGACCTTTTTCTAACGGTTTAGATAATATTTATCTTTCTGTAAATGAAATGCTTAATAAGTCAAGCAGAAACCAATTAATAGGTACAATTAGTGCAACCTACGAGTTCACAAAGAACTTAAACTTAATGGTTAGAAGTTCCATTGATTGGGCGGCCGAAGGAAGATCTCAGCAAAAACCAAAAGATGCAGCCAGATTTCCTGATGGAATGTTTCGTACACAAGACATTGATCAAATGGAAACCAACACCGATTTCTTGTTAAACTATAAACAAAAGATTAACAGCGATTTTGAAGCGTCTTATTCAATAGGTGGATCTATGATGATGAATAAGTACAAAATAGTATCATTAAATGCTGATAAATTAAGATACCCCGGTATTTATACCTTTGCTAATGTACAAGATAGAGTAGAATCAAGATCCGGAACTAAGGAATATGCTGTAAATAGTATATATGCCCTGGCCCAATTTTCTTATAAAAATCGTTTATTCTTAGACTTAACAGGACGTAATGATTGGGCTTCTGTTTTAGCCTCAGAATTTTCCAGGGAAAATGTGGCGTTCCCTTATCCATCAGTAAATTTAAGTGGTCTGGTGTCAGAAATGTTTAATTTACCTAAAGCTGTTTCATTTTGGAAATTAAGAGCTTCATGGTCGCAAGTTGGTGGTGGAGGTGTTACCCCATACTTAACTGGATATGATTATGCATCAAGGCCTCTGTATTCCTCAGGTATGGCAAACCCAACATTCATCGCAAACGAAAACTTAAAACCAGAGTTGTCTACAACGCTTGAGTTTGGTACTGATGTCCGTTTGTTTAATAGCCGATTAGGTATAGATGCTACGTATTACAGAAGCAATATTAAAGATCAGATCTTAAGAGTTCCTATGGATAGAGCAACAGGCTATAATTACAGCATAATGAACTCTGGTTTAGTGCAAAACAAAGGTGTTGAACTGGCGCTAAATGGTGCTCCCATTAAATCTAGTAAAGGGTTAACATGGGATGTTACCGTAACTTTTGCTGCAAATAGAAATAAAATTGTTTCGTTGGCAGATAGCGTAAATAATTATGTAATGCAAACAGGCCCTCGTGGATCTATGGAAGCAAGAGTAGGTGGCAGAATGGGAGATTTGTATGGCTTAGGATATTCACGTAGCCCTGACGGACAAATTATCTATAACTCGGAAGGTTATCCGGTGATCACTGAAGAAGCTTTTTATTTAGGACGTGCAACGCCAGATTTTAACTGGGGTTTTAGCAATAGCTTTAAATATAAGCAATGGAGACTAAAAGTTTTAATTGATGGTCAGTATGGTGCAGTAGCTTATTCTCATACACATGCTGCAGCATCAATTGCTGGTAAATTGACCAATAGCTTACCAGGCAGATATACAGGCATTATTGGTGATGGTGTACAATTAAATGCAGATGGTACTTACCGTCCAAATGATGTTGTAGCAGATCAGATTGGTACCTATTATAACGAGCATTTCAAGAGCGATAATGTTGAAGCCAATACTTTTAGTACAGATTTTATAAAACTTAGAGAGGCAAGAATAGACTATACCTTACCTGCAAAATTTGTAAAGAAAATGAAATTCCAAAGAGCAGTAGTTGGTATTTATGGTAGAGACCTTTTTGTATGGAGCGACTGGCCAGCATACGATCCAGAGTTTGGAACGCTTGGCGGTAGCGATATTCAAAGAGGGTTTGAGGTAGCACAATTCCCATCTACCAGAAATTTTGGTGTTAACGTATCATTTAGCTTTTAAGGAGAAACAATGATGAAAAGAATTATAGCAGTATTATTAATTACAGGAAGCCTGGTTTCTTGTACTAAAGATTTCAGTAAGCTCAATACTAGTAAAGATGGAGCCAAACATACTACTCCAGAAACATTATTAGGCCCTGCAGTACACGACGTACTTAAAAAAAATCTGAACAGATGTTTAAGGTTAACGCATGAATTAATGCAGGTTCATGTTACGCTTTCAGATAGTGACGAAATACACAGATTTGTAATCAGGCCACAAGAGTCTGATTATATGTGGAACAACTGGTATTTGCAACTCACTAATATTAAAGATATTTATAAAGGTGGAGAAGTGATGAATAGCAATGCTTTTATGGGTATCTCTTTAGTGTTAGATGCCTGGGTGTCTTCATTATTAACTGATGTTTATGGTGATGTACCTTATTTTGATTCCAATAAAGGGAGAGAGGATATATTGTTACCGCGTTTCGATAAACAAAAAGAAATTTATGAAGATTTATTTAAAAAGCTAGAAGAAGCTAATGAATTATTTAAAACAGCTTCTTTATCAGATACAGAAGCAAAGTTAGATCCAATTTATGCTGGCGATTTAGCAAAATGGAGAAAATTTGGTAATAGCCTTTACTTAAGATTATTGTTAAGAGTTTCTGGAACTGGTGAGTTAAATGTGGCAAGTAAAGTAATGGATATTGTAGAAACAAGAAAGAGCAATTATCCAATTTTTACAAGTAATAACGATTCGGCAATCTTAAAATTCCAAACTACAGCACCTTACCTTTCTGAATTTTCACAATATCGTGCTATCGATTTTCAGATTAACAATAGCTTGGGCGAGTTCTTTATCAATAACTTAAACGATTGGGGAGATCCACGCCGTGACAGGTGGTCGACTAAAAAAGATAATGCTTTTGTAGGTATTCAAAGTGGATATCCAGTAGGGCAGGTTCCTGCACCACAATCGCAATATAATGCAAACTTAATAAATGAACCATTATTAGGTAATATCATTAATTATCCTGAATTGCAATTTATTTTAGCAGAATTTGCGGTGAAAGGTTTTCTTACTACTGATGCAAAAATATACTACGAAGCCGGCGTAACAGCTGCTTTAGGTATGTGGGGCTTCACAGTTCCAGCAGGATACCTAACAGATACGACAGCACAATGGTATGAAAATGATAATGCTACTCAAAAGTTACACCATATCATGCTTCAAAAATACTACACTTTATTCTTTACTGATTTTCAATCATGGATTGAGTACAGACGTACAGGTTTCCCTGTTTTACCTCGTGGCACTGGATTGCAAAATGATGGAATTATGCCAACCAGGCTGAAATATCCTGTAAATGTACAAAGGGTAAATAGAGAGAATTATCTCATTGCAGTAGCCAATATGGGTGGTGATGATTTGAAAACTAAAGTTTGGTGGAATAAATAAAAAATTGATATGAAAAAGGATATAAAAGTACTTTTTGCATTTTTCATAGGTATAATAGTTCTCTCTTCATGTTCAAAAAACGAATATGAATCTGACGGTATTGTTAGCCCTATTATATACATGAGTTACGTAACAGCTTTACATAACGGCGACGATGTGGTATTAGCTAAAGAGAAATTAATGGGAGCTACACAAATTTCAGGTGTAGTAATTTCTGACCGCAGTAGTGGTAATTTTAAGGAGAATGAACTTGTAGTACAAAACACGGCTAGAGGTAAAATTTCTGGTATCGTGTTTAAATTTACAGACAACAATACCTCAGTTAATTATGGGGATTCTGTTAAGATAGAAATTGAGAACTGTGTGTTATACAGGGAAAATGGCTCTATGAAAATTAAAGGTGATGACCTAAACTTTTCAAAAGTTAATAAGGTGGCATCAAATAAAGTAATTGCACCACGTATAGTTTCTTTAACACAGCTTTATAGCGATTTTTTAAATTATGAAAATACACTTGTTGAGGTAGTTAATATAGCTTTCCCTGATTTAATTGGAGGTGAAGTGTATGATGGAGATGTGAAAATGGGTGAAGAGGCAAGTGTCTTCATCTATTTGAGTACTAAATCTACTGCTAACTTTGCACAGAAATCGTTACCATTATTGGCCTCTTTTAGGGGTATCCCAACTTACTATAATGCAACTTCTAACTATTATAATACAGCTAAGTTGTTATTTAAAATGAGAAACGAAGACGATGCGTTTAATGAAACTGGTGCTGCTTATGCAAACTTCCCGGAAGACTTTGAACTAGCAGACGCTGCTACAAAAGCTAGTTATGTAATGCCGGAAATTAATGATCTGGTAACGTTTAAAACTGGTAGCTGGAGGATTTATCAAGGTATTATTAGTGGTGTTGTTAACGTCGATAAATTTAACCCAATGGGGAAACAAGCCATCAGAATTAAAGATCAGCTTAAAGAATCAGCTTACGTAGAGATGAATTTCGACTTGCCAAATGGTGCCTCTAAAGTTACCTTTTCTTACGGCGTTCCGGCTGTTGGAGCAATTACTGCGAGTACTTTTGATTTAGAGTACTCCCAAGATGGAGGAACAACATGGACGAAAGTGGGTAATAGCATTACAAATGCAGCTAAGGATGCGAAAATGGCAACATTTAACGTAAATGTTTCTGGAGCAATAAGGTTTAGAATTAACAAGCTGGGCTTAGGCCCAAATACATCATTGGTGAACAATGGTTTGTTAAATATTGATGACTTTAAAGTTTATCAAAATGTTGATTAAAGCTGGTAATTAGAAAGATGTAGCTATCATAAGCAATGAATATGTTTATGGTAACTACATAACGATTAAAAATTAAATTAAAAATCAAATTATATACTGATGAAAAATATATTAATTGTTTTTTTTGCAATTGCAGTGTTGTTTACGGCATGTAAAGACAAGTCAGGAGATTTTGCACCAACTAACCCCTCAATTTCTCAAATTGTGCCGTCAATGGCCTTGGCCAATGAAACGGTAAGTATAAGAGGGAGTCGCTTCTCTAAAGATGCGTCAGCGAATATTGTAAAATTTGCAGGGGTTAAAGCCGATATTGTAAGTGCTTCAGATACTTTGTTAATGGTAATTGTACCAGCTAATGGAAGTACAGGTACGGTAACTATTACAGTAAATGATCGCACCTCTAAAGGTCCGATGTTTACTTATGGAACAGCACAAGTAGAATATGACTATATCACCTCTACTTATGCAGGTACTGGTGTAGCTGGAGATATATTTGGTACACTTGAAGAAGCGAAATTTATGCTTCCAAACGGGGTGGCTTATGATCCTACTACAGGAGATTTAATTGTATCAGATAGAACTGCTCAGTCTATAAAAAGAATCTCAAAAGATGGTGTGGTGACAAAAGTTGCGGGAACAGGCGCAAAAAGTTCTATTAATGGAGAACTTTCTGAAGCTACTTTTAATAACCCCTATAAATCTGCAGTAGATAAATTTGGAAATATCTACGTTGCAGATAATGGATCTAACCAGATTCGAAAAATTGATGTATCTAATAATACAGTATCAACCTTAGCTGGTGGTGGAACTACTGGTGCATTTTCGGACGGACAAGGTACAAGTGCTCGTTTTAATACGCTTACGGGGATAGCTGTAGATGATGACGGCTATGTTTATGTCGCAGATGCCGTAAATCATGCCGTTAGAAAAGTTTCTCCAACAGGAATGGTAACAACATTAGCTGGGAATGGTACTGCCGGAATCATAGATGGCGAATGGCCAAATGTGAGAATGAACAGACCAACTGCTGTTTGTATTGGTAAAGATGGTTTTCTTTATGCGGCCGACAGATACGGACAAAGAATACGTAAAATAGATCGTCATACCGGTAAAACAGTGACTATTGCTGGTTCTGGAGGTAGTGCTGCCGCTGATGGTGCACAGGTAGATGGCGAAGCGTTAAAAGCTAGATTTAACAACCCATGGGGTATAGAAATTGACAAAGACGGTACTATTTACGTATCAGAATTAGGCGGTTCTTCTTCAGCAACACATACCATAAGGATGATTAAAGATGGGATCGTTACTACAATTGCAGGAAATGCAAGCTTTAATGCTCCAGGCTTTATAAATGGCATGTCGGGTATTTCCAGGTTTTATAATCCAACAGATGTTGCGGTTGATGATGATGGAAATATTTTTATTGGTGACATGAATAACTATGTAATTAGAAAAATAGTTAAAGTAGCTAAGCCTTAATGTCAATAATATAAGGAGTCATAGTTTTATGGCTCCTTATATTATTTAGATGGTTATCTTGGTTTTTATCCTTTTTTTCTTACCTTTGTGTCGTTTTTAATTTAAACTTCTGCTGGCGAGTCGCCATCTGCTCTTTATTCTCTTTTAGAGAAAATCGACGTATCTGTTTAAATGTCTAAGGGGATTGCCCTCTGGATTTTCATTATAATGTTTTATTTAAAGCATTTTACTACAAGCAGCAATTAAGCCGACTTGTATTTAATTTTTATTATGGTAAAATTCACACAGCTTATAGGCTGTTCAGTGCTATTTCTCGTTGTTCCTTTAACAACTTTAGCCCAGGATCCAATATTAGTACCGCCAGAATCTGTGCCGGATACATTACGACCAGAAAAAGTCCGAGTCAAGATCGGAGGTGCGTTAAGATTTAACTATAATCTTTCTGACTGGAAGAAAGAACAAGTAAAAAGAGGAGGAGATTTCGGACTGGATATGTTCAGAATCAATGCAGATGCCTCCTATAAGAAACTAGATTTTCATGCTGAATATCGGTTTTATGCTAAATCCTCAGGAGGAAGCTTTTTAAAAGATGGGTACCTAACCTATCATTTCAACGACAGTACCAATCTTGCAATTGGACTGGTTCAAAATCCCTTCGGGAATACTACCTACAACTCTCACAACTGGTTTTTTAATCTCCCTTATTACCTGGGCTTTGAAGACAAAGCCTCAATGGGAATAAACTTCACTCAACGTAGCAACCGCTGGATCTATAATTTGGCTTTCTTTAAAAATGCAATGGAACTGGATTTTGGCGATCAGACCAATATTGATCCTTCGCGCTATTCTTATGATGTTGCCGGTAGAAATAAAGAAGTGAACCAGGGAAATATTAAAACCGAATATTTAATCTCAGAAAATAAACGAATAGGTGTTTCTGGAATGCTGGGGGGTGTTTATAATCTTCCCACCGGAAATATGGGGACCAGATGGGCAGCAGCATTACATACTGACCTCAATTTTGGAAAGTTTAATGTGAAGCTGCAGTCTATGTATTATCAATATCATCTGGCAGATTCTTCTCAATATAATAATACCCTAAACCTGGGTGCTTATGGATCAACTTATGATGTGGCAACAGAAGCTTATTTACATACTGTTTCAGTTGCCTATACCCAGCCGGTAAAAATAGGTCCGATTAACTCGCTTACCTTTTATGAAAACTACTCTTATATGGATAAGACGCAGACTGGGTATGCCGATACGCAAATGAATGTGCTGGGTGTAATGGCCACTGCTGGTAATCTTATTACCTATGTAGATTGGGCCGCAGGGAAAAATCAACCTTGGTTAGGCCCTGAATGGCAAAATGGCCTTGCATCAGGAAATCCGGATGCCAAATGGAACAGTCGCTTTAACATCAATATCGGCTATTATTTTTAACATAAAATATAAGAAATGTCTAAACTTAAAATAGAAGACCTCACCTTAATTTTCGGAAAAGAAAAAGATACTGCACTTTCATTATTGAAAGCAGGAAAAACTAAGTCGGAGATTCTTAAAGAAACAGGTTGCACTATAGCGGTAAAGAATGCTAGCTTCGAGATTGAAGAGGGTGAATTCTTTGTAATCATGGGCTTGTCAGGGAGTGGTAAGTCCAGTTTATTACGCTGTTTGAATAGGTTGATTGAACCGACTTCAGGAAGTGTGATCTTAAATGAAAAGAATATCACAACTCTGGGCGACCTGGAATTACAAGCAGTTCGTCGGAAGGAAATGGCCATGGTATTCCAAAATTTTGGGCTATTGCCACATCGTAGTGTATTGGAAAATGTGGCTTTTGGATTGGAATTACAGGATGTTCCGAAAGAAGAAAGAGAAGAAAAGGCAAAAGCAGTAATTGATTTAGTGAGCCTTAATGGTTACGAAAATCAACATACCGGAGAACTTTCGGGTGGTATGCAGCAGCGTGTTGGCCTGGCCAGAGCTCTAGCTAATGATCCTGAAATCCTTTTAATGGATGAAGCCTTTTCTGCACTGGATCCATTGATCCGTACACAAATGCAGGATGAATTGATTGATCTGCAGGAGAAAATGCACAGGACTATTGTTTTTATTACACATGACCTTGACGAAGCAATTCGTTTGGGAGATCGTATTGCAATTATGAAAGATGGAGAGATCATACAAATTGGTACCCCAGAGGATATTCTAACCCATCCGGCAACTGATTACGTTTCTTCATTTGTGGAGAAAGTAGATCGTAAATCAATCATTACTGCAGCTAGTTTGATGTTTGAAAAGCCAACCGTAGCGATTTTTAAAAAGGATGGGGTAGAGGGAAGTTTACGTAAAATGCGTGTTTCTGGTTTAACATCGTTGCCAGCAGTTTCGATCGACAAACACTTCCTTGGTTTTGTATATCTGAAAGATCTTTTAGAATTAAAACTGCAGAAAGAACATACGATTGAAAAGGCAATTATTAAAGATATTTCAGTGGCTTACGCCGAAACTACAGTAGAACAAATGTTGCCATTTATCGCTGAGAATGGCAGAGCTGTGCCTGTAGTTGATGAAAAGACAAATAAATTAATCGGAATTGTTTCTCAAACTTCCTTGTTGATTGAAACAACGGGGACAAGTTGGGAAAACGTGAATGGAAATACAACTGATAATCTTCAAAAAGAGATCGTATAATGATACATATAGGAACATATATAGAACAATTTATAAACTGGCTTACACTAAATTTTGGTGCTTTTTTCGACCTGATCAAGGTTGTAGTTGAGTCTATCGTTAATTCTGTGGAATGGGTGTTAATGTTTCCTCCTTTTTATATCGTAATAGCTTTGATTGCCTTTTTGGCATGGAAACGTACGGGTTGGGGAGTTACCGTTTTTACCATAATGGGCTTAATGCTAATATGGGGAATGGGCTATTGGGATCAAACCATGGCCACTCTGGCACTGATTTTATCCGCAGCATTTATCGCTTTGCTAATGGGAATTCCATTAGGAATATGGGCTGCAAAAAGACCGATGGCAGGAAAAATTATCCGACCGGTACTGGATTTAATGCAAACTATGCCTGCTTTCGTTTACCTGATTCCTGCGGTATTGTTTTTTGGCTTAGGAAAGGTTCCCGGGGCTTTTGCAACGGTTATTTTTGCCATGCCGCCGGCAGTTCGACTAACAACTTTAGGGATTAGTCAAGTGCCTAAAGATATTGTAGAAGCTACCCGTTCATTCGGTGCTACACCTCGTCAGCTGCTTTTTAAAGTAGAGTTACCCTTGGCATTGCCTACCATTTTGGCAGGAGTAAACCAGACCATCATGATGGCACTTTCTATGGTGGTGATCTCAGCAATGATTGCTGCAGGTGGATTGGGAGAGGTGGTGCTTAAAGGAATTACGCAGCTGAAGATCGGTTTGGGATTTGAAGGCGGAATTGCAGTAGTGATTTTAGCAGTGATTCTAGATCGGATTACACAATCGTTTGGTACTAAAAAAACATTGAAAGCTTAAGATAAAATAAGAAAAGCTTAATGGTTGCATTAAACCACATTATTAATTAATATAAAATAACATATCATGAAAAAAGTAATCAGTAGTATATTCATCGCATTAATCATAGGCGTAATCGCTTCTTGTGGAACAGGAACAGCAAATAATGATAAAAAAGTAATTATAGCTTATGTAAATTGGGCCGAGGGCGTGGCCATGACGCAATTGACCAAAGTTTTATTAGAGAAAGAAGGGTACACGGTTATGTTGAAAAATGCAGATGTAGCGCCAGTATTTGCTGCAGTAGCTTCAGGCGATGCCGATGTGTTTCTGGATACCTGGATGCCCGTAACTCATAAAGAATATCTGGAAAAATTTGGTGCTAAGATTGAGATTCTAGGAACTAATTTCGAAAACGCAAGGATCGGTCTAGTGGTACCTGAATATGTAAATATTAACAGTGTTGAGGAGTTGAATGCTAACGCTACACTTTTTAAGGGTAAAATCGTGGGTATTGATGCCGGTGCCGGAATTATGAATAAAGCCGAACAAGCGATTAAAGATTACGACTTAAAATTAGAATTGCAATCAGCAAGTGAAGCGGCTATGTTAGCTACACTTAAGAAAAGTATAGATGCAAATCAACCAGTAGTGATCACAGGCTGGTCGCCACATTATATTTTTAGTACTTATAAGTTAAAGTTTCTGAATGATCCAAAGGGTGTTTTTGGCGATGTAGAAACCATACAAACTATAGCCAATAAGAATTTTGTAATAGAAAAGCCTAAGGTGGCTGAGTTTTTTAAGAACTTCAAATTGGATGATATAGAGCTAGGTTCATTAATGGCTGCATTGGAAAATAATGTGAGCGAGAAAACTGCTGTAGAGGAATGGCTGAATGCCCATCAGGAATTGGAACAACAGTTACGCTCTTTTCTGAAATCAGATACTGAATAATTAAATAATATTAAAAAGCCCCTTTAATAAAGTGACCCCAAATGATTGGACAAAGTCAACTTTAAAAAAATAAAGGGGCTTTTCTATTGACTAAACTTTTAAAAAAAAGTTTGGAGCAGTAACCTTTCTCTATCTAAGTTTAGAGCTATATAAAGGGCGGCTGTTTATCAAGGTGTCTTATAATCGATATCTTTTTTTGTTAAAAAATGTTAAAAATATTTGAAAATTTTATAATGTTTTTTTGATTTGTTCTGCCATATGAAAATATTGAACAGACATTTTTTTTAAGCTATTATTTTATATTTAGTATTTAGATCATGTTAGCAAAATTCTCAATTACCCAACCTTGTACTAGGTTCAAATCTTTATTGTTATTCCCGATATTTTATTTAACTCATTTGGCACTACATGCCCAAAGTCTAACTACAGGTATTGATGGACAATCTGGTTTTACGGCAAAACTAATTAACATCGAGGCTGCGACGAATGAAACATTTCGTTATAATACGAGCTTACATAATGGGTCTGGGAAACTTGCCGTTTTCGAATTCAAGACGAATCTGCCCATTGGTTGGCTGATCAGCTATAAAGTTGATGGCAGTCAGGTTACCTCTCTAAACATGGATCCCGGAACCACGCGTGATGTATCCATCGAAGTCAATGCAGCAGCAAATACCAAACCTGGAAAATACAAGTTACCCGTAAAAGCAATATCTAATGGAGATTCACTATCGCTAAACCTGGAGGCTGTTGTAAAGGGATCCTATGGAATAACATTAACGACACCGACTGGAAAGTTAAGTGAAGAACTTAGCTCTGGTAGCCATAAGGATATCCATTTGGAGATAAAGAATAGTGGTACATTGCCATTGAACGATATTGATTTTTCATCACAATTGCCTACTAAATGGGAAGCTTCTTTTGAACCTTCAAAAATTAAGCAATTAGAGCCAGGGAAGATATTAGAAGTAATTGCAAAAATAAAGGTTCCAGATAAGACAATCGCAGGTGATTATGCCGCTACTTTCACTGCAACTAACAGCAATGGTAATTCTCAGGTTGCTTTTAGGATGGTGGTTACAACATCATTGCTCTCTGGATGGATTGGTATATTGGTTATTTTATTGGCCATATCTCTGGTGTATTATCTCATCCGCAAATACGGTAGAAGATAGAAAATGAAAGATCCTATAATACAACTCAAGAGCCTGACTAAATGTTATGGCTCTCAAAAGGCTGTTGATCATTTGAACCTCGACATCTATAAAGGGGAGATCTTTGGATTATTGGGACCAAATGGAGCTGGAAAAACAACTACAATATTGATGATGTTGGGGCTTACTGACCCAACAAGTGGTTCTGCATTTGTATGCGGCCACAATGCAACAAATAACCCTATTTCTGTGAAGAGAAAAGTGGGGTATATGCCCGATAGCTTGGGATTTTATGATGATATGACTGCATTGGAAAACCTGAGGTATATCGCAAGGTTGAATGGACTGACTGAAAATGAAATTAGAACGCGTACAGTAGAGATGTTGGAGATAGTTGGGCTTTCCTCAGTTTTAAATAAAAAAACTTCTACCTTTTCCAGAGGCATGAAACAACGTCTGGGGCTTGCTGATGTATTAATTAAGCAACCAGATGTGATCATCCTTGATGAACCAACCTTGGGGATAGATCCTAGCGGTGTACGGGAATTTCTGACACTGATTAAGCACTTAAGTAAAGAGCAGGGACTAACTGTTCTGCTTTCCTCACATCATTTACATCAAGTGCAGCAAGTATGTGATCGGGTAGGGATTTTTGTGAAAGGAAAATTATTAGCTCTGGGTAATATTGATACATTATCGGGTAACTTGTTTAGCACAGCGGGCCATATTGTATCCATTAGATTAGCGAATGCGATTCCTAAGACCTGGCCTTTGAAACAAGAACTGGAGCAATGGAGGAACATCAATCAGATTACTATAGATGAAAATACAATAGAATTTGTTTGTAAACAAGTCATCACACCGGCACTGGTTCGTTTTTTTGTTGAAAATGGATATGACATTCTGGGCGTCCATCAAAAGGATTATGGTCTGGATGATATATATCAAAAATATTTTGAGGACATTAATTGAAAAGAACGATGAGTCAAAGACTTTCTAAAACTTCAAAAAGCAACCAATTTACAAGCCCTTTTAGTGTGATGGTTCACAAAGAGATGGCTGACCATATCCGAAGTTGGCGTTTCATAGTTCTGATCGGACTGATTATATTAACATTCATCGCATCGATGTACGTCTCTTTAGGTAACATCAGATCAGCCATAGGGAATGTAAATGATCCAGATCATACATTTCTATACCTTAAATTACTGACTACTACTGATAATTCTACACCGCCTTTTCATGTGTTTTTAAGCTTCTTGGCACCCTTACTGGGCATCAGTTTGGGATTTGACGCTATTAATGCTGAGCAAAATAAGGGAACTCTTACGAGGCTTATGGCACAGCCGATTTATAGGGATAATTTACTGTTGGCCAAATTTGTGAGTGCTCTTATCATGGTCGGTGCAATATTCTTAATCCTGACTTTGCTTATGATAGGAGGAGGTTTGATATTAACTGGGGTAAGAATAGAGCCACAAGAGCTGATGCGGATCATAGGCTTTATCGTAATCAGTATTTTCTATGTTGGCTTATGGTTAAGTTTGTCAATCGTTTTATCAATCAAGTTTAGACAAGCAGCCACTTCAGCTCTTACGGCAATTGGGATATGGTTGTTTTTTACTGTATTTTATCAAATTATTATCAATCTTGCAATTAGATCCTTTTTGCCCGATCCCACTTTTTTAACTCAAGATCAAATCCTGGGATATAATGAGTTAATTCTTGATTTATTGCGTATAGCTCCCAACCAGCTTTATACAGATGCCAGCACTACAATGTTAATGCCCTCTGTTCGAAGTCTTGGACCCATGACGATGGAGCAGATGGCCGGGGCAATTCCATCCCCACTACCTTTCAAAGAAAGCCTAATGATCGTTTGGCCACAGGTAAGTGGTCTGATAGGGGTAACGGTAGCTTGCTTTGCACTTTCTTACTATCTCTTTATGCGTCGTGAGATTAGGAGCTGAGCAGGTGTTAAGTATTTTAAGATATTTTTATTTAATTGTGTTAGTTTTGCAGCCTAGAACCAATAACATAATAATTTATGACATTAATTTATAAAGGCAAAACCAAAGATGTTTATAGCCTAGAAAATAACCAGGTATTATTGAAGTTTAAGGATGATGTAACAGGCACTGATGGAGTTTTTGATCCTGGAGCAAATACTGTAGGATTAACTATCGATGGTGCTGGTAAATCTGGTTTAAAAATGACTAAACACTTTTTTGAACTCTTACAAAAGAATGGTGTAAATACTCATTATGTTTCTGCCGATATCGATGATGTAAGTATGGTGGTGAAAACCGCTGATATGTTTGGTAAAGGTTTAGAAGTAATTTGCAGATATAAAGCCGTTGGAAGCTTCCTTAGAAGATATGGTGCTTATTGTGAAGAAGGACAAGCATTGGATTCTTTTGTTGAAGTAACAATTAAAGATGATGAACGTGGTGACCCAACAATTTCTGAAGATGCTTTAGCCATGTTAGGTATACTTTCTAACGAAGATTATAAAGAAATTAAATCTTTAACAAAAGCTATTTGTGGCGCAATTAAAGATGAGTTGGCTACTAAAAATTTAGAACTTTACGACATCAAATTAGAATTTGGTAGAGATAAGTCGACCGGAGAAATAATGTTAATTGATGAAGTTTCTGGTGGAAATATGCGTGTTTATAAAGACGGACAATATATTGTGCCATTAGAGTTGGAAAGATTCTTTTTGGGATAGTAGTATTTAAATAGTACTGCTTAGCTGTATTGCAAAAGAAGCCTTTAGATCTTAAGATTTAAAGGCTTCTTTTGTTTTTGTAACTTTGGGTAGAGAACGAGTGTGTTAAATTGTAAGCCATGATAAAGCAGTTGATAAATTTGTCGTTTTTTCTTTTAATTCTTTCCCCTTTTTTAGGAAATTCCCAACATCTTAAATTACCTAAACGGAATGTAAACTCCTTAACTGGTTCTGCATTTGTGGCTATCATTAGTGATTCTTTACTTTCAATAACCGATCGGGAACAATTTATGATTAAAGAAGTTGTACAGGGTAATGTGCCTAATTTTTATCGTAATTTTTTGCCCATTACAGATACGACAACTATTGATGGTAAACAATATATCATTACCTATTTTGTAGCACCCGATTACCTGATTATAGGTTCTGATCAAGATTATTTTTATTCGCCTTTAACGGCTTCCGCAGCACAAAAGATCGCGAATCAATTGAATTGTAGTCTACCTACCAGAAAGATGTCTGACCAGATATATCAATCTGCTGAATACAAATTAATACCTGAACCTATTCCTCCATCTATAAAAATGACGACTGTTCCGGTCTTTGTGGATCATAATAAACTAGTAGAACAGCAGCGGCTTAAAATTGGGGTAAAGCAAGGCAGTCTTGTTGCCGGGAATAAAAAAGATGTAGTTATTTCTAATAAAATTACAGCAACAGATGAAAGTTTAAGGGTGGTTATTTACGGATGGCATAAACCAGATGGCAAAGCAATTCAACCTATGTATAATGGCCACAAGTATGATTGGGTTGATTACAGTCATGGTATCAGACTTATACAAAATCAGATTTACCTAAATGGGCGTAAAACAACTGTTAAGGAAATACTGAAGTCGAAGTCTTTAAATGTGTTGTTATCTGATGAGGGACCCATTTATAGGCCAAGATATCAATAGTCAGATCTTAATAAGTATGAAAAAATATGATTAGCTTTAATCCATAGATAATTAATTAAAGGAATTATAAGTGCTTAAAGACTCGGAACATATTAATATTGAACAACTTATTAAGGGCGATGAATCCGCCTTTAATATGGTTTATAGTCAATATTCCGAGAAAGTTTACAGGCTGGCATTTCGTTTTTTAAAGAATGATGAACAAAGTGAAGAAATTGTTCAGGAAACATTTATAAGGCTATGGTTAAATCGTGGGCGATTAGATGCTTCTGGAAACATGTGGTTATACCTGTATGTGATTGCAAAAAGATTATCCTTTGATGCTTATAAAGTGATTTGTAAATCTTCTGTGTTGACAGAAAAACTATTGAAAGATATCCAGGCGATTAGAAATACTACAGAAGAAGAAATTCTAGCCAATGAACTGGAACAGTTTACAGAAAATGTAATTAGTAAGCTCCCAAAACAGCAACAACTTGTCTTTAAATTAAGTCGCGTAGATGGTTTATCTCACCAGGAAATTGCGAGTCACCTGAACATCTCTCCAAATACGGTTAAAAACCATATGGTTGAGGCTTTAAAGACGTTAAAGGCTCAATTGAAGTACTCAGATCTGATCTACTTTATTGCCTTAATTTATACAGTTTGAAATTTATTTTCAATTGAACTAGTCCTATCACCGATATTTTCAGTTCTCTCTTATAACCAACCCTTGTAAAAGGGGAAATATAAACCAACCTTGAACAAAGAAAAACTACAAATTCTGTTAAAGTCGTATTTAGACAATACGATTAGCGACGAAGATTGCAGAGATCTGCTTTCCTATTCTAATGATATGGAAAGTGAAGAGCTTGATGAAATAATTGATACGCAATTACAAGAAGTAAATGGCGGACCTTTATTCAGAGGGACTAAAGCACAGGATGTTTTAGCACAAATTAAAAAAGATCCCCGATTTACAGCCGGTAAGGACTCTGAAGAATTTGTATATCTAAATGTTAAGGCATCTGTAATTCCAATATATAAAAGACTTGTTCAGAGTACTTGGTTACGAATCGCAGCAGTTGTCATTCTTGCTTTATTTGCAGTGTTTTTTATTAACAGATCAGGTCAAAGAGATCCTGCAAATAATAGACTTACTGGACAAAATCAGGCAGCAATCGTACCCGGTACAAAAAAGGCAGTGCTGACTTTGGCAAATGGACAAAAGATCTCATTAGATGAAGTAGCTGCAGGGGAATTGGCTAATGAAGGAAATGTAACGATTCGTAAAACCAACACAGGACAATTGATATATGATCTTTCAAAGTCTGGATTATCGGGGCAATCTACAGTAGGGAACAATATTATTGAAACACCTAAAGGTGGTGAATATCATGTGATACTTCCGGATGGAACATTGGTATGGTTAAATTCAGCCTCATCGCTTACATTTCCTACTAAGTTTTCTGGTGATAAAAGAGAAGTTATACTTAAAGGAGAAGCTTATTTTGAAGTGGCTCATAATAAAAAAATACCATTTCATGTGCTGGTAAAAGGAAGCAGAGTTGATGTATTAGGAACGCATTTTAATATCTCTGCCTATGAGGATGATGTAGATTTTACTACTACACTTTTAGAAGGCTCTGTAAGTGTTTCAAAGAACAACCGTAAGTCGATATTGCTGCCTGGTCAGCAATCTATAGTAAAAGATGGTTCAGATGATATTGCAGTAAGGAAAGTCAATACTGAAGATGTAATGGCATGGCATAATGGGTATTTCAGATTTAATGATGAAGATATTAAAAGTATCCTTAAAAAGGTATCCAGATGGTATGATGTAGAGGTAGAATATAGAAACACTAAGCAGAGTCAGGCATTAGGTGGTATGTCTTATAGAACAAAAGACTTAAATGATCTGCTGATTCAACTTGAAAAAATAGGGAACTTACACTTTAAACTGGAAGGAAGGAGGGTTATTGTTTTAGACTGATACCAATCATTTATAACAATTATCTAATAAAATACCGGAAGTGTTCGTTGCACTCCCGGTTACCGAAAAATCGGGTCAGATA
>JBEBUV010000047.1:0-29686 GCA_040393085.1 Pedobacter hiemivivus
AGTCTCTCTTCGGGCACAGTTAATGATTAAAGCCGTCTAATGTTTAATACGTTAGGCGGCTTTTTTTATTTTCAGATCACCAAAAGTGAGGATAAATGGTGGATAAATTTTTAGCGCCCACCATTTATTATATTTAAATAATGTCTATTTTAATTTAATCACAATATTGTCTAACAGGAACCGCGTTTTATTATTTGCAGTAGCACTTGGATCAGAAGAGAAGGCAATACGGCTGTTTGGAGAAATATTATTTAATACAACTGTATAGTCATCGAATTTTTTGATAGAATTGATAATGGAAACTTTCTTACTATCTTTTTTACTGATTCCAGATAAATTAGAAATCGCTCCTTTTGCTGAAAAGCTTGCCCCGTCAATAACTTCAAGCATGATATTTTCACAGAAATTATTAGTTCCTTCAGAATATGCTGCAGCTTTAAAAGAAACTTCGATTGAAGTTGATGTTCCTGAATAGTTAAGTGGAGCAGTATACAATATTCCGACTGCACTCGCACCTCCAATTTTTATGTAACCGGGCTTTGTAGAGGTGTTTCCACTTTTCCCCCAATTATCCATTCCAACACCAATGGTATATTCCTTGGTGACATTACCTCCGTCAAAAACATTAAATTCAACAGTGGCATCACAGAAATTCTGACCTAAAGAAGCATCAACAGGATTTGGTCCCGTAGCTTTTTGCCAGGACGCTCTACCGGGTGCAGTACCTACTGTATAACCTCCGGCACTAAACAAAATATCACCTCCATGTATAAAGTTAGAAAAGTCTTGAGAAATAAGAATATCACCAGCTTTTGATGGGGTGTTACTAGCTAAAGGTTGAGTCTCAAGTGTCTTAAAGTGAACCGGAGTAGTTTCTATTCCACTTTTTTTATCCTTTATCTTTAAGTAGTAATCCGTACTGCTTTTCAAGCCAGAAAAAGTGAAGCGTAATGGTTTTGGAAAATTAGCAGTTGATGCGGCAAAAATTCCACTTAAATCTGTCCAGCTTATTTCTAGGTCCGTACAAGCCTTATCTTTGTATAGAGCCAGGTCAAAAGAATTGGCAATTTCATTATCCATACCTATAAAATCAGTGAATGACCATTCTGCAGTAATAGTAGAGCTCGATGTATTTATAGATTTTATATTAATGATTTCAAAATCTGAATTCACAATTCCATAATTAGGAATAATCCTCGCAATATCTGCATCTTTCCTTACATAAATCCATTCTGATGTTGCTGAATATGGAAAGTTTGCTCTTACCCTCGCATAATATGATTGTCTTGAATTTAAATTTCCAAATTCAAAATAATCATTATTGGTAGTAGTATAAGTAAACAAAGGATGATCAGAATCAGGGGCTGCTAATAGTTGAACTGTATAAGAAGAAGCGTTTTTAATGAAATCCCATGCAATGACAATGCTTTTGCTATTATATTCCAATAATTGTACGTTTTCTGGAATATGTTTCTTGTGTACATCACTAATGACTATATCTTGTCTGTCTTTGCAGGACGATACCATACTTAGGATGAATACCGTGAGTGTTAAATGAACTAATAAAAGTCTCGTTTTCATAATCGTTAAATTAATAGGCCACTTTAATTTCGTCTATATAGATTCTGGAAGCCTGAACTGTTCCCCCTTGGTTGGTGTCTTCAGGTAGTAAGATTGCTATTGAAGATGCATTTGTAGCATTTTTAATTACGCAACTCACATTGACCCAGGTTTGCTGAGCAATTGCGAGTGGAATACTTTCCCTATTGGTCAATAAATTAAGATTATTTAAGTTTACACCAATTACTCCTTTAGGAAAAAGCCCTACTAGAACAGATGGGGGATATGGTGAATTGTAAAAAGCAACCTTGAAGCTGACTAAAATATCTTTTGTTTCACCGTTGGCTAAAGCTAATCCTGGAGAAATAATAGATCCAAATTCTACGCCCGTTGCACTAGTAGCCCCTAATTGTATATAGCCTGGACGCATATAATTCCGTAAACCCAGCCAGTTTTCTAATCCTATTTCCTGATATAAACTTGTATTTGATGTTCGTATGGTTGATGTTACACCAGATCCATTAGCACCATTTGTACCGATTGTACATACTATTGTTTCATCAGAAAGTGCCATTTCTGCTGTCGCTTTTGTAGTGGTTACCCCATCCTTATTTCCTATACAGTCTCCTCCCCATAAGAATTTGGTGAAATGCTGTTCAATAAGTGTAGTGCCATTCGATGCGATGGTTTGCAAAGTGCCAAAATCCTGATTATTTACTTTTACCTGAATCTGTAATTCTCCCTGTGTAGTAGGAGTTCCTGTAATGGGGAGATACATATATCCATCACCTCCATTTGTAATGCTACCTTGACTTCCTGTAAATTGTAAGCCTGCTGCGCCTTTACCGCTCAGTGATACTTCTACTGGAAAAGATTCGTTACCAATTGCTTTCTTATATGGAATCTGAATTTGTAAGCTCGAATTTTGTTGAACAATTAAGGCTCCATCAAGTGATAGGTATTTACCATTTGGGTGTTTATACCATTCAAACAAACCATTATTCTGTTGAATTTTAATTGGAACATTATCCTGACCGGAGCCATTGAGATAAATAATGCCTTCTCGTTTATCATCCGTATTTCGCAAACAAGTGACTTTAATCTTTTGATAAGTCTCACCGTTCCCGGTTCCAGAAGATGGCTCAACTTTTATCCAGTTATTGCTTGCCGGAATATTAATGGACCATTCCCCGGTGGCCCGAATGGTAAACTCTTTGCTTTCTTCAATATAATCAAAGGAAAGTTCTTCTAAATTTCGCTTTAAAAAAGGTTCTTTCTCAGTTTTACTACATGAATAAAAACATGTACTTAAAGCAAACAAAAGAATTGTGCTTAAATAATTTCGATATTTCATATTTATTCAATTTTATTTTGTTAGACATGGTCTATCCAATAGAATATATAAACTGAAACATTCGGACTTGCAGGTACAAATATTAACCAAATATTTTTAATTTCCAAAAAATATACTTTTTTTCTTTGTTTATTTAAACGATTAATTATATTTGTTTAATCGTTTAAATAAACGATTGACTAACCAAATGTAAATCTATATAATAGTACCTCTATAAATCTTAAGCAGACGACTTGCATCGTAACCAAAAACAAACCGGGTAAAACAAATTAAATTATGGAAGTGATTTTTAAATTCATTCGAGAACATGAATATGGAGCGTTTTTTCGCTATCTCTTATTCTGTTTCTTTCTTATGTCTGTATGCAGTCGAGCTCAAGGTCAGGAGCGTTCGCTTGAAGGGGTAGTATATGCTGCAGAGAATAAAGCTCCACTGGCTGGAGTAAATATTAAAGTTTGGGGTAAAAGTAATTCAACAACAACTAATCAACAAGGTAGATATTCAATAAAAGTAAATCACTCAGATACCTTATTGATTACCTCTATTGGGTATACAAGAGTTAAACGAGTATATCTAGGTGAGAAAACTATCGATTTTACACTTGAGAAAGAAGTGGTAACTATGGAAGAGTTTGTTGTGGTAGGGTATGGGGTTTTAAAGAAAAAATCAGTTGTAGGTGCAGTTTCAGAGATTAGTGGAGATGTGATTAAAGACAGACCTACACCTAATTTGACCAGAGCTTTACAAGGGCAAATACCGGGGCTTAATGTTGTTCAGGCTGATGGTAAGCCAAATCATGGTGGAAACCTTACTATCCGTGGACAAAATAATAATTTTAAAGCAAGGAAATCAGGTGGAGGAGAGCATAGTAACAGTTTAGGTCAGGGTGGTGGAGCATTAGTATTAATTGATGGAGCAGAGGGCGATATTAATACGGTAAATCCGGAAGATATTTTGAGTGTAAGTGTTTTAAAAGATGCATCATCTGCTGCTGTATATGGAGCAAGGGGAGCTTTTGGTGTGATATTGATTACAACAAGGAAGCCTAAAGGTGGTGTTTCAAAAATCTCTTATAGCTATGCACGTTCATTTATGGAAAGAACTGTATTGTGGGAAGACAATATTGTAGATGATCCTGTAGCCTGGGTAAACGGATTTAGAGAATCTTATTTGAATGCAATGCCTAATGGGACTGTTCCATCATTAATGAATAATTATTTTCCATATTCCGACAGCTGGTTTGAAGAATTAAAAAAAAGACAAGCAGATCCAACTTTAGATAATTATAATATCGATGCTAATGGAAATTATGTTTATTACGGTTCCACCAATTGGTTAAAGGAATTCTATGAAAGAGGGAATAGTTCTAACGTTCACTCTCTTAATTTTTCCGGAGGAAATGAATCGTCTAACTATTATCTTTCAGGTAGGATTTATGATCAGGATGGAATTTATAAAGTAGGTAAGGAGGACTTTAAAAAGTATAACCTTCGCGGTAAAGGTAGTCTGAAATTGAAACCTTGGTTAACAATAGACAATAATACTAGTTTAAACAGTAATAGTTATCTGCAACCTATGATGCATTATGGGCAAAATGTTGTGGGTCGTCAAATTGATTTATTTGGTTTTCCAGTTGCAACATTAAAAAACCCTGATGGTAGTTGGACGCAAACAGCTGCTAAGGTTGGATATGCTGCCTTTGCTGAAGGTACTTCATTTCAGGACGACAAGAACCTTGAAATAGCAAATACCACGTCGCTTTTAGCAGATATCGTTCCTGGTGTATTCAATTTGAGGGGGGATTTTACATATAAAGCCATCAGAGCTCAAAGACAGCGTGCCGAAAATATGTACACATTCTATACCGGATTAAATGCTTTTGGTAAAGATTATAACGAATCCTCATTTGAAGATTGGAGATACAATACAGATTATATATCGGCAAATATGGTTGGAACCTATACTCCAAAACTTTCCAATGGGCATAACCTAAACGTTATTGCTGGATGGAATCTGGAGGATAGTCGCTTTAAAAATCAAAAAACTTATAGAACAGGGAATCTTTATCCTTCTAAACCAGGTTTTACCTTGATGGACGGAGAATACTATTCTACTTTGTCGGGCGGTAACTCTTGGGGATTGATCGGTGTTTTTAGTCGTATCAATTATAATTATAAAAATAGATATCTCTCTGAAATATCTTTTAGGTATGATGGCTCTTCCAAATTCCCTAAAGATTCTCAGTGGGGATTTTTTCCATCTGCATCTTTAGGTTGGAATGTTTCGGAAGAATCGTTGATAAAACAAGTAACAGGCAACTGGTTAAATAACTTAAAAATAAGAGCTAGTGTGGGTTCCTTAGGAAATGCAAATATTAGTCCCTACCAGTTTTTAGAAACAATGTCGTTTAGTAAGACCTCAGTTCTGATTAACGGAAACCGAGTGCCATATACTGATGCTCCTTCACTGATTCCGGACGGCATAACATGGGAAAAAGTGACTACTTATAATTTAGGCGTTGATCTCTCAGTTTTGAACAATAGACTAACCTTTGTTGGTGATATTTATAATCGTTATACAGACGATTTGTATACCGTTGGACCAAATTTGCCACAAGTAATCGGAAGCTCAGCACCTAAAGGAAATTTTGCAAGCTTAAAAACAAAAGGCTGGGAAACTAGTCTTACCTGGAAAGATCAATTTGAACTAAAACAATCACCATTTAATTATAGTGTAAAAGCGATGCTATGGGATAGTCGCAGTTGGGTAACGGATTACTATAATGCGAATGGAGACTTGACTACCTATTATCAAGGGATGGAATTAGGGGAAATGTGGGGGTTTAGAACAGCAGGAATTTATTCAAGTAATGCTGAAGCAATGAATGGGCCAGCATATAATTTCTTTAAAAATGGAGAAATGTTCCAAGCATACGCAGGCGATTTAAAGTTTGTAGATGTAGATGGAGATGGCATCATGACAAAGGGGAACCGTACATTGAGTAGTCATGGAGATATGGAGATAATTGGAAATACCTCGTCAAGATATCAATTTGGAATCAACCTATCTGGTAATTGGAAAGGATTTGGATTGTCTGCATTTTTCCAGGGGGTACTGAAAAAACAATGGTATCCATGGACAGAATCCGGATTTTTCTGGGGACAGCATAATCGTGCTTATGGGTTCCTAATGGAATCTCAAACTGGGGATAATATTGTTCAGGTAGATAAATCTAATGACAATTGGGTGGTGACAAATATGGATAAGAACCCATATTGGACAAGAAGAGTCTCTTTAGCCGCAAATAGAAATGATGGACCGCTTACATGGGAAAATACGCATTACTTACAAGATGCATCTTATATCAGACTTAAAAATATCACAGTAGATTATAGTTTACCAGTTTCCATTATTGGAAAACTTGGTTTAAGTGCCTGTAGGGTATATGTTAGTGCGGAAAATTTATGGACCTATTCTCCAATGTATAAGTATACTAAAATGTTTGATCCAGAAGTGATTGATTCAGGAGATAGTGATTTTGCCAGCTCAACTTCAGGAGGTTTAGGAGGAACTGGAAATGGATATTCTTATCCAATGCTAAAAAATATCACCGTGGGATTAAATGTCAATTTTTAATTAATTCTTAGAATATTATGAAGAATAAAAATATAACCTACACTATACTATTAGGACTTTTGCTTATCACAACAGTTTCTTGTAAAAAGTATTTTGATAGGGATACCTATGATTCCATAGGCTCAGATAAGTTTTTTGAAACAGAGTCAGATTTAGAATTATATACAAATGGTTTTATACAGAAAATGATCCCCTCTGCCACCACAATTGGTTATAGTGATCAAAATGCAGATTATTGTGCTGTAAATATTCCACACGATCTTTTAAGACCAGATGGTAATATTTCTCCTGGTAACCAAGGTGGATGGACTGAATCATCATGGAGTAACCTCAGAAATATCAACCATATGTTGGTTAATATGGTGAAATTAAAAGGCAAGATCAATGATCAAGTCTATAATCATTATGAAGGCGTTGCGAGGTTCTGGAGAGCCTGGTTTTATTTCGATAAGGTTAAAACATTTGGAGCAGTACCATACTACGATTATGTAATTAAATCTAATGATGCTGAAGGTATGTCCAAAGCCAGAGATTCTAGAGAGTTTGTCATGGATAAAGTTTTGGAAGACCTTAATTTTGCTGCAGAACATTGTTTGGCTGCCGATAAATACAAAGGAGATGGTTCATTGGTCAATAAATATGTAGCCTTGGCTTTTAAATCCCGTGTGTGTTTATTTGAGGGAAGTTATAGAAAATACCATCAGGTAGACCCCTCTACGGGTAAGCCTTGGGTAAATGCACAGGTAGCTTCAGATAAATTGTTCAACGAGGCTATAAATGCTTCGGAACAGTTAATGAATTCTAATGTATTTACATTAGTGGCTGGGGATGAAGAAATGTCGTATCGGAGCTTATTTACTTCAGAGAAATTATTGACTTCTGAAGTGATCTGGGGGCGTTATTTTAGTAAAGACTTATCCATATTACATGATCTCTCCTGGGTTTATTACTCACCAACATACGGTGGTAAAATTTCATTAACTAAAGCTTTCGTGAACACCTATCTAATGAAAGATGGAAAGCCTTTTACAAATAAGGCAAACTATAAAACCATTCCATATTCAGATGAATTTACTGATCGGGATACACGCTTGGCTCAAACGATTATCTCTCCTAAATATAAGATGACGAATAATGGTACTACCGCTTTGTATGCACCAAATTGGTTAGTAACCCGTACAGGCTATCATCCAATAAAATTTTCTATTGATAATAATGCTGATAATATACTGTCAAGAGCCGCTAGTTGGAATAGTCTGCCAATATTTCGATTTGCGGAAATTCTGTTGAATTATGCTGAAGCGAAAGCGGAGCTTGGTCAGCTTGGACTTTCAGAATGGACTAAGTCTATTGCTTTACTTCGGGCCAGGGCAGGAGTTACATCTATTTTTCCTACCACTGCTGATCCATACCTTGTGAATTATTATCAAAATACGATTAATGATCCACTGATTCTTGAAGTACGCAGGGAGAGAGGTATTGAAATGTGTCTGGAGATGGAATTAAGATGGAGTGATTTGATGCGTTGGCATATGGGCGATCTGTTAAATAGCAGTACGAACCCCTGGACTGGAATGTATATTCCAAACAAAACCGGAAAATATGATTTTAACGGTGATGGACAGATCGACTTTCAGGTAGGAAGCTCGGAAAATGCTAATACGATTGTAGTTAGTTCTAGTAATGCCAACCAAAGTTTTTCAATAAATACGGATAATAATCTAGTTTGGAATTATCAGCGTGTTTGGGCAGAGTATAAATACTTAAGGCCAATCCCAACAGAAGCTATAATCAGAAACCCCAATTTGAAACAGAATTATTTGTGGGAAAATAAATAAGCCCAATTTTAGATGATATAATTATGAAAAATTTAAGTTTTCTTTTGCTCTTTTATATGGCTCTATGTTCTTGCAAAAAGAAAGAAACTATAGAGAATACGGACCAGGGAGTTCCGGTAAAAACCGATTTAAATGAAGCAACAACTTTATATGGTCTTGTTTCAGATCAAAATAACCAACCGCTAAAAGATATTGTAGTTAGTGATGGGTATACAACATCAAAAACAGATCAGAATGGTGTATACCAGTTGGTAAGACATAAAAAGGCAAAGTTCGTTTTTTATACTACACCGGCAGATGGTGAAATAATGGTAGATGAAAATAATTATCCCATATTTTATCAGGAGTTGGTCAGCAAAGAAAAGAGGATTCGTCATGATTTTAAACTCAACAAAAAGACCGTTGAGCAAAATTTCACTCTTTTTGCTGTCGCAGATCCTCAATGTAGAAACATGGCAGAACTTGTTCGCTTTAAGAATGAAACTATAGCTGATATTCAGTCTAATGTTTCTAAATATAGTAATGTAATTGGTTTGACATTAGGTGATATTATTTTTGATACTCCAGAATTATGGGGCGAAATGAAATCAGCAATGGCCAGTCAGCCGCTTCCTTTTTTCCAAACTATTGGTAATCATGACCATTTACAGACTGCTACCAGTGAGGATGTTAGTGAGGAAGGGTTTCGGAAACATTTTGGACCTACTTATTATTCATTTGATAGAGCTAATACTCATGTGGTTGTAGTTGACAATGTTATTTATTTGGATAAACAAGATTACCGTGGAGGACTGACAGAAAACCATTGGAAATGGTTGCAGGAAGATCTTTCACATGTAAGTAAAGATAAAATGGTTGTTTTTGCCTGCCACATACCATTTAGAAATGGTAGCACTAATAATCATATTGATTATTATAAAGAGATTTTAGAGTTGTTAAGTACCTTTAAAGAAGCACATATTCTAAACGGACATACCCATTACCAAACAAATTATATTCATGATATAAAAGGGAAAGAAATTTATGAGCATGTGCACGGAACTGCAGGTGGTGCGTGGTGGAATTCAACGATATGTGCTGATGGGACACCAAATGGCTACGCTATTTATGAAATTGAAGGTAATAAAATGAAAAATTGGAAATATAAATCAACCAATTATCCAGACGATTTTCAAATGAGGGTTTATAATGCTGAACATATATTTGGTCCCGCAAATAACTACACATATATGTTTGGTGCAAGTGTTAATTTAAACCTTGGAGGTTCTGGATGGATAGTTGCGAATGTATGGAATGCCGATAAGGATTGGAAAATAGAGTTGTTTCAAGATGGTATAAAGGTTCAGGATATGACCCAAAAAACGACACGTGATTTTTGGGCAACCTATTATCATCTTGAAGAGTTGGGTAAGGCAAAAGGCTCTACGTTTGATCGGTCTGAGAGTCATTTTTATGTTGGCAAATTAGTGGGAAATGCTACTCAGGCAAATTTTGAAGTTCGTGCAACAGATCGATTTGGTAATGTTTATAAATCTAATAGTCTGAAAACTGACTTTTCTGGAATAGGTACATATAATTAAGGTAAGATGAGATATATAATTTGTTTGATATTTATTGGGTTGGGAGTTTTTTCAAATAAGCTCTCTGCCCAACTTCGCCTCCCCGCTTTCTTTTCAGATCACATGATCTTACAAAGGGATACTACGACATCATTATGGGGCTGGAGCCAGGCTGGCTCTGAAGTATTAGTGCTTCCAAGCTGGTCGACAGACACCTTAAAGGTAGTCACAGATGGTGATGCAAAGTGGAAGCTAAATCTGGCAACGGCTAAGGCTGGTGGCAGCCATTCCATTACCATCATATCGAGAAAAGACACAATTATTCTTAATGATGTTCTTTTCGGAGAGTTGTGGTTATGTTCAGGCCAATCTAATATGCAGTGGAATGCAGGCAATAATTTAAAGCAGATGAAAGATGTGCTTCCAAATATTAAAAACAGTAAAATTCGATTTTTAAATGTCAGTAACATCGCTTCGGCCTATCCACAGGATAATCTCTCTAATTCATGGAAACTTTGCGATTCTGCAAGTGCATCTACATTTAGTGCAATTGGTTATTTTTTTGCGGAGGAACTTTCCAGAGAATTAAATGTACCTGTGGGGATCATTAATTCAAGTTGGGGAGGCACTTGTGCTGAGGTATGGACACCAGAAGAGTTGATCAATGCCGACCCGATTTTATTGAAGGCTGCGGAGCTCAAAAAAGTTGCGCCTCGAAAACCAAACCTTCCGGGTAGAGCCTGGAATAGTATGATTCATCCGCTTATCGGGTATTCAATCGCAGGAGTTCTTTGGTATCAGGGTGAGGATAATGTAATTTCTTATGATTCATATGAAAGGTTATTCTCTACTATGATCAAAAGCTGGCGACAATCCTGGAATCATGAATTCCCTTTTTATTTCGCACAAATTGCACCTTATACTTATAAGAATAAGGTGTTGCCAAAAGCAGCTTATTTGCGTGAGCAACAAACGTTAACCTCATTAAATAATGACCGTGTAAAAATGGTAATGACCTCTGATTTGGTTTCGGATATTAAGAATATCCATCCTATAAAAAAGAGAGAGGTGGCTAAACGTTTTGCAAATATCGCTTTATTTGAAAATTATAAGATTAAAAATACTAACCCTTATTCCCCGCTATATAAATCTTATGAAATTAAAGGAAATAAGATAGAAGTCTCTTTCTTTAATATGGCCGGAAATTCATTCTCCCTTAAGGGTGAGGCAATCGAGGGTCTTTTTATAGCCGGTGAGGATAAGGTATTTCATCAGGCAAAAGCAAAAAGTTTAAATGACAAACTTCTGGTTTATAGCGATAAGGTTAAGAAGCCTTTAGCTGTACGGTATGCTTTTTCCGAAACGGCAGAAACTAAACTGTATGCTACAAATGGTCTTCCAGTATCTCTTTTCAGAACCGATGATTGGTTACAATTCACTGAAAATATAAACTAGATCCCATCTGACAATTAAAAATAGAAACAAATGAAACAAGCCACATTAATTTCTCCAGGAAATATAGTTTTCTCTGAAGCTGATGCTCCAACTGAATTGGGCGAAAAGGATGTCTTAATTAATATTAAGAAAATAGGTATCTGCGGTTCTGATATTCATGCATACAAAGGAAAACATCCTTTTACTCCTTTTCCAGTTATTCAAGGCCATGAATATAGTGGCGAAGTCGTAGGTATAGGGGAAAATGTCAAAAGCGTAAAGATAGGAGATAGGGTGACAGGGAGGCCTCAATTGACGTGTGGTACTTGTGGACCTTGTCGCGCCGGTCTTTATAATGTATGTTCCAATTTGAAAGTTGAGGGTTTTCAGGCATCAGGTACAGCAAGAGATTATTTTGTTCTCCCTGAAGAAAGAACTTATGTAGTTTCTGATAAAATAAGTTATGATGAAATAGCTTTGTTAGAACCAGCAGCTGTTGCTGCACATGCAACAGCATTGATCAAAGATATTGAGACTAAAAATATCGTGGTAACAGGAGCTGGTCCTATTGGTAATCTTATTGCCCAATTTGCAATGATTAGGGGTGCAAAAAGGGTAATCGTTACTGATTTTAATGATTTTCGTTTAAACCAGTTAAAGACAATTGGTATTGAAGACCATATCAACCTCAGTAAAGAAACATTTGAAGATGGCATTGCAAGGATATTAAATGGAGAAAGTTTTCAGGTTGGAATTGAAGCTGTGGGCGTAGAACCTGCACTTCACAATCTAATTAATAATGTAGAAAAGTCTGGTCAGATTTTGATTGTCGGTGTATATGAAGAATTTCCAAGGTTAAATATGGGCTTTGTTGGAGAGCATGAACTTACTATTCAAGGTTCTATGATGTATAAACATGAAGATTATCAGCAAGCTTTAACATATCTTGTATCAGGTGAATTGGTCTTAAAGCCATTGATCACGCATCGATTCGATTTTAAGGATTATAATCTGGCCTATCAGTTTATTGAAGAAAATGCATCCAAAACTATAAAAGTGTTAATTGACGTAAATTAATTATGATAATGCTAACAAAACAACTTAAACAAGGAGTTAATATACTCCGATTCGGACTCTGCACAACACTTATTGTTGCTTGCACTTCCTTTTCTTATGCACAACAATCCTCTGTTAAGATTTTCGCTCATAGAGGTGGTAAAATGGAATTTGACGAAAATACGATTGTTGCTTTTCAAGAGGTATATAAAAAAGGATTGAGAGGATACGAAATTGATATTAGAAGAACAAAGGATAATCATTTGGTGGTGTTCCATGATGCTGATTTTAAAAGAATTATTGGTACTGAGGGTTCAATTGAATCATCAACACTGAAAGAAATTAAGGCGCTACGTACTAAAAAAGGAAATGCTATTCCAACTTTGGATGAGACATTAACATTTTTCAACAGCAAGCCAGGTCTATATGTTGAGTTCGAAATGAAAACAAATAAGCCGATTTATGAACTGGACGTATTGACTAAATATTGTGATGAGTTGTATGCCAAAATACATGCAAATAAACCCATGGGTTCCGATTATCTGATGACTTCCTTTGATGATAGACCTTTGAAATATTTGAAGCGTACGTATCCATCTGTTAAGTTGTTGTTAATCAGATGGGAAGCTTTGTCTCAAAAGGTGCTGGATGAAGCGAAAGCGCTTGGGATTGACCGCGTGGGATGTAATATAGATGGGACAACTAGAGCTATGGTGAAGCAAGCAAAAAAACAGGGTTTTGTGGTGAGTTTGTGGCCAGGTCTTTCTGTTGAAGATTTTATATTGGGCATAGGTCTGGGAAGTGATTACTTGTGTACAGATGTGCCTGTAGCGGTAACCGAGTGGGTGAAAGCAAATGGCTCCTGGATTACATTGAAGTAATATTTAGAACATTTTTTTATTAATATATGATGAGATTCAGGTTTAATTTACTGTATACTATATGTCTGCCTATGGTTCTTCTTATTGGCTGTTTGCCTAAAGAAGATAAATTAGCTGTTAAAAAGGAAAGTGATAAGGCAAAGATGGCCGCTTACACTTCTAAAAAAGATCTTTCTAACATTAAGGTAGGTTATTGTGGACCATCAATGGTGGCCCCCTATTATGTTGCTTTGGAAGATGAAGTGAGAAGGAGTGTACAAAAATATGGTATGCAATATTTTACAGCCGATGGTCAGGAAGATGTGGCCAAGCAGGTAGCTGCAATAGAAGATTTATTATCAAAAGGTGTCCAAATACTGGTGCTTAATCCATTAGATCCAAAAGCCGTGGTGCCTATTGTGAATAGAGCGGTAAGGGAAGGTGTTGCCATTTTCATAGTAGATTCTATGATTGATGAAGAAGCTTCTTATACCTCTTCAGTAGTCGCGAATAACACCATGAATGGGGAGTTGCTGGGGTTATGGCTTGCTGAAGCAAAAAATGAGGCGTTGAAAATTGCGGTTATAAGCGGCAACCAGGGCAATCCGGTAGGACGTGAAAAAAGACTAGGCTTTGTAAGAGGCTTAGTGGATGGACAACTACATAGGAATGCAAAGACAAATTTCGATATCGTAGCACATGGCTGGGGTGGATGGAACAATAACGGGGGATTGAAAGCAATGGAAGATATCCTGTCCGCGCATCCTTATGTTAATGTTTTATTGGCCGAAAATGATGCAATGGCATTGGGTGCATACAAGATTATTAAACAGATGGGCAAAGAAAAGCAGATTACTATTTTGGGTTTTGATGGACAGAAAGAAGCTTATGAAATGCTAAAAACGGGTGAATTTGCAGCTACAGCTCAAAATAGTCCTAAAATATTAGGTGAGACTATAGTAGAGATGGTTGCAAGGCATCTTAATGGTGAAAAGGTGAATAAACTAAATTATACACCCTCAGTATTAATAAGCAAAAAGAATGTGGGAGCATATTATGATCCTAAGGCCTTATTTTAAATTCTTCCTATGCTACAATTAAAAAATATTACAAAGTCTTTCGGCGGCGTTCATGCATTGAAAGGAGTAGACCTTTCTATTGAAGATGGAGAAATTCATGCTTTATTGGGAGAAAATGGTGCTGGAAAATCTACCTTAATGAAAGTTATTTCAGGTGCCCATCTTGCTGATGGGGGGGAGATTTATTTTAATGGGAATAAGATCGAAAAGAATTCTCCTCATATTGCTCAGGAGCATGGGATAAGTATTATTTACCAGGAATTTTCTTTAGTGCCTGATCTTTCGGTTTCGGAGAATCTTTTTTTTAGCCGTTTGAAACAAACTTCATGGATTAATTGGCGCCATTTGCATGAGGAAGCTGAAACATTGATTAAAAGTTTAGGATTTGATATTGATGTAAAAGCGGCAGTGCGGACTTTAACAGTTGCTCAGCAGCAAATAGTTGAAATAGGAAAAGCTTTATCTCAAAATGTTAAATTGTTAATTCTTGATGAACCATCTGCAGTTTTAGGCCCTCAGGAAGTTAAGAAGCTCTTTGATATGCTAAAAGGGTTAAAAGCTAAAGGCGTATCTATTATCTATATATCCCATCACTTAGAGGAATTATTAGAACTTACAGACAGGATTACGGTCCTTAAAGATGGAAAGACAATAAATACAGTACAGACTAAAACCATTGATAAAAACGAGCTTGTATCTCTAATGATAGGAAGAGAAGTGGGACAAATGTACCCCACTAAGATTAAAGATATCGATATAGAAAGCAAGGTCGAAATAAAGAACCTGCATACTAAGCTTTCAAAAACACCTCTTCGTTTTAATATTCATAAAGGAGAAATAGTAGGAATAGGGGGACTTGTTGGTTCTGGCCGTACAGAGGTTTTGGAGTCTTTATTCGGTGCTGCCCACATACATTCTAATGAGATCTCACATGAGGAGAAAATATGGAGTTTCAAAAATCCGGGACAGGCAATTGATCAGGGTTGGGGTATGCTTCCAGAAGATCGTAAAAAAAGTGGTGGAGTGCTTGATTTAAGTATCAAGCAGAATATTTCGCTGGCCAACTTAAATAAAATAGCTAACCGTTGGGGATTTATTAATGGCTCTCGGGAAAATCAATTGGTTGATCAGCTTATTGCTCAGCTTAAAATTAAAGTTGGTCACTCAGACAACCCTTTGTCATCACTAAGTGGAGGTAATCAACAAAAAGTGATATTGGGTAAATGGCTCAATTTAGATTTAAATGTACTACTTATCGATGAACCTACTCGTGGTGTTGATGTAGGTGCGCGGTCGGAAATTTATCATATTATCCAAAAACTGGCAGATGATGGTGTCTTTGTATTGATGGTGTCATCAGATATGGATGAATTAATGGGACTTTCCGATCGAATTTTGGTGTTTAAAAATGGTATAGTTCAAGGAGAAGTCTTACGTCCGAATTTTAATGAAGAAGCAATTTTAAGAATGGCTATTGGCGCCATATAGATATTAGATTATGAAAAAAGAACTTTTAAAGAACAATACCTTAATTATATTTTTATTATTGCTGGTCGTGTCGAGTCTGGTTTCTGACTCCTTTCTTACCTCCAATAACCTGTCCAATCTGTTACGCCAGGTTGCACCTATCGGTCTGATTAGTATTGGAATGTTTTTAGTCATATTAACCGGTGGAATTGATTTATCAGTAGGATCTATAGTCGCAACTATAGGTGTTACATTTGCACTTTTGTCTTATGAGGTTTACTTTCCGGTAGCATTAGCGATATCGCTAATAGTTGGCCTGGCAATTGGTATGCTATCGGGATATTTAGTCGCTTATCGAAAAATTGCACCTTTCATTGCAACTCTTGCTATGATGACCATTGTACGTGGTGGCGGGTTCCTTCTTTCTAAAGGTGCTCCAATAAGTGTAGGGGAGCATTCATCAGCAATATTAGTAATGGGTACAGGTGCATTTCTAGGGGTGCCATACTCAGCATGGATCTTACTTATTGTGTTTGCTACAGTATTTATTGGTGTACGTTATCATGTCTTTGGAAGGAAAGTTTTAGCCGTTGGTTCAAATGAAGAAGCCGTTCGTTTATCAGGGATCTCAGTTGAGCGGGTGAAATTTTCAGTATACATTATTGCTGCATTCTTAACGGCTATCGCTGCATTGCTGATGGTTGGAAGAACAGGAGTCGGAACAGCAAACATTGGCGTAGGCCTTGAATTGGATGCAATTGCTGCGGTGGTAATAGGTGGTGCAAGTTTGTCAGGGGGTAGAGGGACAGTTTTAAATACATTATTAGGAGTGTTAATTCTTGGCCTTATAGGAAACATCATGAATCTATTAGATGTTACTTCATATCTGCAACAACTTATAAAAGGTGTTATTATCATATTGGCAGTAGTATTTCAACACCATCAAAAATAGAATATGCAAATACTTAACAATAATTTACTAGATCAATCAAAAGAGGGGATTAAGGTCCCGACTTCATTGAAAGGTGCTGATTCACAGATGTTACATATTGGGATAGGTGGTTTTCATCGCTCCCATCAGGCTTATGCAATTCAACGGTTAATAAACAGTAATCCTCAAGAATATGCTAAGTGGGCAATTACTGGGGTTTGCTTAATGCCTGCTGATATCATATTGGTTGATAATTTACGTGCCCAGGATCATTTGTACAGCTTAAAGATGAGCAGCCCTACAGGAGTAGAAGATGTTCAGGTTATCAATTCAATAACATCTATTTTACATGCAAAAAACGATACTGACGAGATAGTTGAGCGTATCTCTGACAAGCAAACCAAGGTTATTAGCTTTACTATTACTGAGGGTGGTTATAACATTGATTATGAAAATCATTGCTTTTTGATTGGAAACCCATCGGTACAGTCCGATCTGATGGACCGAGATCATCCTAAGACAGTTTTCGGTTTTTTAGCAAAGGGCTTTTTGTTAAGAAAGCTCAACAATAATGGGCCAGTTACCTTAATGTCATGTGATAATATTCAGGAGAATGGTCATATATTAAAGCTTGCATTAATGACGTTCGTAAAAGCATATGATGCTTCTCTTTTACCCTGGATTGAAGAAAATGTTCGCTTTCCCAATAGTATGGTTGACAGGATCACACCGGTTACCAGTTCAAAGGATAAAACGGATTTTGAAGAGAAGTATGGGATAAAAGATAATTGCCTGGTGGTCTGTGAAGATTACTTTCAGTGGGTGCTGGAGGATAATAAGCATACAGATTTTCCTCCCTTAGAACAAGTAGGGGTTGAAATTGTTAATGACGTCAGACCATACGAAGCCATGAAATTATCGATATTGAATGGTGGGCATACACTTGTAGGTCTTTTGGGAGATGCATTTGGTTACAATCGTATACATGATGCTGTTATTGACGAATCGATCTCCAGTATATATGATATCTACATTCAGGAGGAGGTCATCCCAACTCTGGGAATAATCGATGGCCTAAGTTATCTTGATTATTACAAGAAAGTAAAACTGCGTTTTTCTAATGCGATGATCAATGATAGTACCGCTCGTATTATTTCTGGCTCATCAGATAAGATACCCAAGTTTGTATTGCCAATACTCCAGGCCCAGCTTAAAAAAGATGAGCCGAAAAAGGATGTTGTATTATTAATTATTGCAGCATGGTGGGTATATCTCGAGAAAGAGTTCAACAAAAATCGTATGGCTGACGTACAAGATCAAATGGTCTCACAATGGCTACCTTTATTTGAGAAAGCTTCGGGAGATTGGAACTGGTTTATCCACTATAGCCCTGTATTTGGAACCTTAAGTGAAAATTCAGAAGTACTTGGTATTTACCGGTCCTACATGGAGAGCATAAAACAAGGGACAATTAATAATTTAATAGATAAGATTTTAGTTAAATATTCATGATAGAAAATAAAAAGGTTATTTGTTTTGGAGAAGTAGTGTGGGATAATCTTTTAGAAGGAAGGAGAATAGGAGGAGCCCCATTAAATGTGTGCTACCATCTTTCTAAGTATGGCATTCAGAGTAAAATTATTAGCCAGATTGGTGATGACGAAAATGGGGCAGCAATTATAACAGCATTAAATAAACTAGGAGTAGATTATCAATATTGCTTTAAAACAGCAGCATACCCTACTTCTACAGTCGAAGTACATATACTAGACAATACAAAAGTAGAATATGAGATTGTTGAAGAGGTTGCCTGGGATTATATTCCTTATACAAATGAAATGGGGGAAGAAATAAAAGGTTCTACTGCCTTTGTATATGGTAGTCTGGCTGCTCGTAATTGTGCATCAAGAGATAGTTTATTTAAATGCATTGCGAACGCTAGCTGGGCTGTATTCGACATTAATTTGCGTGCTCCTTTTTATAATAGGGAACTTATTGTGGATCTGATTTCTCGCTGTCAGACACTTAAAATAAATGATGATGAGCTCCTGCTTGTGGCTAAATGGCTGAATGATGATTCAACCGATGAAAGGCAAAATACGGAAACACTATTCAACAAGTTTAATACATTAAGAGAAATCATCCTTACTAAAGGTGCTTATGGAGCCAGTTATTATTCCCGTGAAGAAATTATCCAGGTAGACGCCATAAAGATCGACGTTTGTGATACTGTTGGTAGTGGCGATTCTTTTTTGGCAGCATTTATTGCTAATAAGGTGCAAGGACATTCATTAACATATTGTATGAAAGAAGCTGTTGCTCTTAGTGCATTCATTGCTACTTTCCCTGGAGCCTGTCCTGTATATGAATCACAAGACATTTTAAAGTTTAAAAACACACATCAATATGAATAAGATCAAAAGAATAAGTTTAGCATGGCTCATTGCCCTCTTGCTATCTTCGGGTTCTTCGATAGCACAGGAGCAAGCCATGCATACAGTGAAATTGACTAATTTTTCGGAGTTACAACAATATTTTCATTATGAAACGAATAAGCCCGTTATCATTTCAGGGCATAGAGGTGGTATGCTGCCCGGTTTTCCAGAAAATACGATTGAAGCAATGGCAAAAACACTGACTATTCTACCTTCATTTTTTGAGATTGATCCCAGACTTACCAAAGATTCTATATTGGTATTGATGCACGATGCAACTCTTGATCGTACGACTAATTTTAAAGGAAAGGTGTCAGACTATACTTATGTAGAATTACAAAAAGCTAAAGTTAAAGACCGCCAGGGGAACATAACATCCTTTAAGATACCAACGTTAAGTGAGGCATTAGAATGGGGGAAAGATAAAACGATTTTCAATCTTGATAATAAAGGAATTCCATGGCAGAAATATGTCGATATGTTTAAAGATGGAAAATATGCTAATATCGTTTTGAGTGTCAGGTCTATGAAAGAAGCGCTATTTTATTACGAAAGGTTAGATAAAGTGATGCTATGTGTCGCTATCCAAAACCAATCAGACCTGGATGCATTTATTGCTACAAAAATTCCTTTTAACCGTATTATGGCTTATGTAGGTCCTACTATGAATCCAGCACATGAAAGTGTTTATACCTACCTTCGTAATAGGGGTGTAATGTGCTTCATTTCCATACATCCTACAGCAGATAAAAAGAAAACTGATCTTGAAAAAGTAAAAGCTTACTCAGAAGAGCTAATCAAGAAACCAGATATCATTGAAACTGATTATCCGGCATTATTTATGAACGAAAAATAAAATGAATTAACGGCCCATAATAGGGCCGTTAATCGTTATGATTCTTTGCTGAATTCCAGATTCCACTGTTGTGCTTTCTGTTTCATGAAATCCAGACTGCCTTTTGCTAATGACATAGGGTCATATTTTGAGGGGCGCCATAGTGAAGTCATTTCAGCCATTCCAGGTACCTGAGAAGTGAAGTTTTCAAGGACCAGATCTCCTGAGTAATTAATCTGTGCCAGACCTTTGAAGAAATCATCCCAATGTACATTTCCCTCCCCTAACATTCCTCTATCACTTTCCGTCATATGCACATATTTTAGTTTATTGCCAGCTGCCAATACAGGAGTATAAAAATCATTTTCCTCTATGTTCATATGAAATGTATCTAGCATTAGTCCAAGTGCAGGATGACCAATTTCAGTAGCAAGGTTTAATACTTCATTTGCAGACGTCAATACATAAGTTTCATACCTATTAATTGGTTCCAGGCCCAAAGTAATTCCTTTACTTTCGGCATGATTACAAACCGATGTGAAAACATCTTTTATAATTACATGCTCCTCCATTGAGCAAGGTTTTCCGGTAAAAGTTCCTATAGCCGAATAAAGTACACCCCCTAAAAAATGTCCCTCCATCTTTTCTACCAGATCAACAGCATTATTGAGTAATTTTAATGCCTTATCAGGATAGAGAGGAAGATGAAAATCCTTAGGTAATATTAATGAATACCTACCCTCAATATTAAAGGAAGAAAGTTGTTTTTTAACAGTTGTTACATCAAGATTTAATGATGCAGGTAAGGAGATTTCCAAAATGTCAAAACCACATTCTGCAGTTTTTGCTATTGCATACAAACCAGCCTCAGGGTTCCATGTTGTAATCCAGGAAAGCATTGATGCTCCAAATTTTATCATAAGTGGTGATTAATTGAGGATTCGTTGATTATTAGTTCGGCATCTAAAACAATACTTGTATGCTTACTTCCCTCTTTGATAGAGGCCAATAATGTTTCTACTGATTTCTTTCCCATTTCTACCAATGGCTGTTTGACGTAAGTCAGTGGACAATGGAACAAATCATAGGCCTTATCTTCATCAAAACAAACAATAGCTAATTCTTCAGGTACTTTGATTTTTAAGCTACGAATATATGCCAAACCTTCCAGAGCTAAATTATTCGAACCAAAAAACAAAGCATTTATAGGCTCTTTTTTATTAAGAAGTTCATCTATACATAATTTAACTTCGGTTTTAATTTCCTTTTCTTCAACCGTTTTAAAATTGTCTTTTGAACTCTTGATGTTTTGATCTTTAAGCGCTTCATTATACCCTCTCACACGTTCCTCTAAATGATAAAGCTTAGTTTTAAAGTTTATCATACCGATTTTTTGATATCCATTTGATATCAGATGAGTCACAGCATTATAGGCTGCTTTGAAATTATTCAGTATGACACGATTAACCTCAAGATCAGGAAAATAGCGATCTATCAATACAAATGGGATACCTTGTTTTTTCAGTAATAGTAATTGTTTTTCAGAATCTTCTGCAGGGGCTATTATAAATCCATCAACCTGACGATTTAGCAAAAAAGTAATTAGATCCTGAGATTTTTTAGCGCTTTCATCAGCACTTCCAAATATTACTGTATACTTACTTTTTTTTGCCTCGTCTTCAATAATTCGAGCTAAGCTTGCAGAGAAAGGATTAGATATATCAGCTACAATAAGACCAATGGTATTTGATTTACTACTTTTTAAGCTTTTTGCAATTTGATTAGGCTGATAATTAAGTTCAGCAGCCAACCGTCTGATTTTTTCGGCAGTATCTTTATTTATTCTATCCTCATGCTGATTATTAAGTACATACGACACCAATGCAGTTGATACACCAAGTTCCTGGGCAATATCTTTCATTGATACTTTTTTTCTCATAGTATTCACTAGAATAAAATTAATATGGAGACTAAGATATGTTAATTAAAGCTTGTTTTTATACTATTTAAGCTAAAAATATCAACTAAAATGACACTATTAAACAGGGGTATTTTAGATCCTCTTATAGTATTTTAGCGATCTCATTTTGTTTGCTAGTAATTCCAATACAGGCTGTTTGGCTACTAAATTAAAGCTCCATATATCATCAGTGATAAAAACGTGGTTACCTTCAAAGCTGTAAATGAAATCTCCTCCTTCAATTCCAATAAGCCAATCTTCTTTTTTCAGATCGGGATAGGCCTTTAATACCAACCAGCAATATTCTCTGATTTCTTCTTCATCTTTAAAATCATCCAGAATATCCAAAAGACTGTTTTCGTTACTCAATCCAAACGTTGACAGCATTTCGTCTTTTATATCTTTCATAGAGATTAGAGCCGTTTGGTATTAAATTAAACCTTGCAAAATACATGTCTTAACCAGCTGAATAGTGTTTTTGCAATCTGCCTTAGCTAAAATATTTTTCCGGTGTTTTTTTACAGTTGATTCGGCAATAAATAGTTTATCAGCAATTTCTATACTACTCAAACCCTCAGCAATATTTTTAATGATCTCAACTTCCCTTCTCGTAAATGAAGCAGGTATTTCAGAATTTCCATCAATACTTAAATTTAGGTACGAGGGCTCGCCATGTAAACCGATCAGGGAAATTTTATAGTTAGAAATATGACTAAGATGATCAATTCGGGTATGAATATTTAGCGACTTTCCGTACCCGCCTTTTTCATCTAGCGTAAGCATAAGCGCCTGATGGTTAAATAAAGCATATTCTCCATTTTTTAACCTGGCCCTATGACTATAACTAATTTTATAGCTCATTAATTTATCACGGCCAACTTTCTCTGAAAAATAATTAGCTAAAAACTCTTCTGCTTTAATTACAAAACCTATATCATCTGGATGAATAGCACCAAGGATATCGTTAAACGAAGTGTTTTTTGAGTCGAAATCATGCATTTCATACAGTGAATCACTAATGTGAGAAATAGACATATCGAAGAAATCGATGATGTAATAAGAAAACGGACCTGTACTGATAATTGAATTCGTTAGCTCATTAAAAGATATCTGTTGATTGTTTGTTTCCAGTATCGCTCTGTTGTCCGACCAGACATTATGTAGTGTTTGTATTTCAGGTTTCATTCAAAACGTTTTCCGAATATAGTGTTAAAGCTGTAATAATCAATTTGAGATTTTCACTTCAAACAACTGATCAAATAATTCAGATTTTGTAATAGTAAGCTGATCAAAGTAAGAAATGCCGGGCTCTCTGATGATAATTTTTCATCACCTTAATTTTCTCACCTTTTTGATGAGCATTCCACAATTCTTTTTCAAACGCCCGCATCAGTTTAAGGCTATAGAATTATTAAGAAGATCTTTTTTTCTACTCCCTTGCTGGTTTTATTGAATTTTTTTGGGATCCGTCAGGAGTCGAATAGTTTTTTCTTAAAATGCTTTTATATTGTTCCTCTAAAGATTTAAGGTGTATTGGATTTTTCCGAACAAAGCAGAACGAGAGAGCAAGGAGGTACCTCTTAAATTCGACTTTACCTTTAGGCTGCTCACCAGCCTCCTATAGGCCCGACATTGATCCAAAAAAAATAAAAAAGGATTTTTTAATGTTATGTTTCTGATTCATAACCTAAAAGTAGAGGTAATAAAAATGATAGCTTGTTTATTATGCGCAATAAGCGTTCTAAGTCACTTTTGTACACAAAAACACACTATATGCGCCTGCTGATTTTTCTTGTAATTATTGGTAATAGAACGAATGATAGCAGAGTTGATACAATATATTCTAAAGCGTATTCTAGGTTTGCACCAGTGTATAGTAAATCAATAAAAGTGGTTTGAGCTATTTCATTTTTTATGGCATATTTTGCAATTAAAATTGTATAATTAACAAATAAAGGAACTGATATATGAAATTTATTGGATATATGATATTAGCATTTGTAGTTGCGAGCATATTGCCGGCGAGTGCACAATCTATTAAGCCTTATCTGGCAATAATTAAAACTAATAATAATACAAAGCATAAAGGGATATTGCAAAAAGTTGATTCTAATAAGATCATCATTCATTCTGATAAAGGTCCACAGGCTATACCATTTCAATCTATAGAAACGATTAAAATGCGGGTGTCTAAAAAGAAATATAAAGCAAAAGATTTTACACCAAGTGAAGAGGAAAAGACAAAATACAAATTGAATAGTGAGGGTAAATACGTTGATGAGTGGGGAAAAGAAGAACCCTCTATACAAGAGAATGTCGTGGGTTCGATCGTTGGGAATGTATTGATCAACAGTGTTGCACTCTCTTTTCATCAGATTAATCCTGGTATAAGTCTGTTTAAAATCAATGGTGATAAAGCAAGCTATTTAAAGCAAATGGAGGAGTTGTCTTACTATTCGATACATTATCAGAGGAATCCGAATTTATCAGATGAACTAGATAAACTTAAAAAAATCTCCTCAGCATTTAAGGAAGAGTAATTGTGGCGAATTCGCTACAATTAAATTTAGGAATGTGAACATTTTCTGAATGCCCTGCTACACTATTATAAGTACACCCAAACTATTTAAACCTTGGGCTGTTTTTAATTTATGACTGATCTTGCCAAACGTTTCCCCGGTAATCCGATCTTAATGCCAAAGGATTTGAAGGCCAGTACTAAAGATCTTCAAATTATCAGCCTCTTAAATCCCGGAGTATTCCGTTATGCCGGAAAAATCTGGTTATTGGTACGGGTAGCTGAAAGTATCGCACAAAAGGAGGGTGTGATCTTTTTCCCAGTGCTTAATGATCAAGGTAAAATGGAAATCATTGAAGTCCCATTAAACGATCCAAATCTGATTGCAAACGATGCACGAATAATAAACTACAAAGGATTGGATTATCTAACTACCATCTCTCATTTACAGCTATTGTGTAGTGATGATGGTGTACACTTTTCTCAACCTGATCCAGGCATCCAAGCCTCCCTTTTTGGTGAGGGTGATTTAGAAAGATATGGGATTGAAGATTGTAGAGTGAGCCAGATAGATGATAACTATTATCTGACCTATACTGCCGTTTCAGAGAGTGGGGTGGGTGTAGGGCTAAGAATAACGAAAGACTGGCAGCACTTTGATAAGAAGGGTATAATCTTTCCTCCACACAATAAGGATGTAGCTCTATTTGAAGAACAGATAAATGGTAAGTTTTATGCCTTACATAGGCCTAGCAGTAAGGAGATTGGCGGTAATTACATCTGGCTTGCGGAGTCTCCAGATGGATTACACTGGGGGAATCATAAATGTATTATAAAATCAAGAGCCGGTTTATGGGATCAAGCAAGAGTAGGGGCCGGAGCTGCTCCAATAAAGACAGCAAAAGGTTGGTTGGAAATTTATCATGGTGCCAATATGGAGCATCAGTACTGTCTCGGTGCATTTTTAATGGATCTTAATGATCCCTCAGTTGTTATAGCGAGAACAATTGACCCCATCATGGTTCCTACAGAACATTATGAGCTAAGTGGATTCTTTGGTTATGTCGTTTTTACAAACGGACATGTCGTTGATGGGGATCAATTAACCATTTATTATGGCGCTGCGGATGAATTTGTATGTGGAGCTTACTTTTCTATTAGCGAAATCCTCTCAGCAATGGGTATACCACTTGATACTTAAAACAAGATTTAACCAGAAAAATAACATAATTTAGCCTCATGATCAGACTAAACACAGAAACACCATCAGAAGTATTACAGGACGTAAAAAAAGGAGATTTGGTTACAGATACCTTTAGTAAAACAGGTCTGGTAGAAAGTGTAGAAACTTCTGACGATGGACTGTATAAAATCTATACTTTTAATCTGGTAACAGGACGTACGATTACCATTAAAAGATAAAAAGCATTACACAATCCATTTATCGCAGTTCTGTAAAAAGCGCCAGTCAACATCGGCACCTATTCCTGGTGTATCTGGTACTTCAACAAAAAAGCCATTGTAGATCAGGCCACCTTCAACCGGATCAATTAAATGCCCCAACAGGCAACTATCCAGATCATAAAATATTACATTCGGACTCGCCAAAGCAAAGTGTAAATTGGCTGTGATAGCAATCCGGCTTTCCAACATACCACCAATCATACATTTTACGCCAGTTTGTAAGGCAACCTCGTGAATTTTCTGAGCTTCTAAAATACCGCCCGATTTAGAGAATTTAATATTAAGATACTCGCAGGATTTGCTATTGATCAGCTTTCTGGCATCATGATGGTTATAACAGCTTTCATCAGCCATTATTTTAATGGGTGAATTTAAACTGAGCTCCGGCAATAAGTCATCATACCAGGTACGCATTGGTTGTTCACAAAATTGAATGTTAAGAGGTTCCATTGCACCCAAGGCAAACAAAGCATCATCAAAACTCCATCCTTGATTAGCATCTAATCGTAGTGCTATATCCTCGCCAATGGCTGCCCTAATCTGTTTTACACGCTCTATATCGCCATGAACATCTTTGCCAAGCTTAATTTTAATAATCCTGCATCCTTGTTCTTTGTATTTTATAGCATACTGAGCCATGTTTTCAGGTGTATCAATACCAATCGTCATATCCGTTTCAACAGTACGCTTTTGTCCACCCAAAAACTGATATAAAGGCAGACCTGCATGTTTTGCTGAAATGTCAAATAAAGCCATATCAAAAGCACTCTTAATCGTGCTATTGTTCGCAGCATAGCCCATCAGGTCGTTCATCCTTTCAGGGATATCCAAAGGATCTTTACCGATAAGAATCTTTGCAAAATCTTTAGCCATTGCCAAACACGTTTCCTGTGTTTCACCGACAATCATCGGGAAAGCAGAACATTCTCCTATACCATAAATACCTGTATCTGTATAGATTTTTATCAATACATTCTGAGCGAAATGCATGGTTCCTGTGGCAATTACAAAGGGTTCACTAGGGATACTAAAGCGGTAAATTTCAGTATAGGTTATCTTCATTTTGACTCTGGTTTAACGTAAAAGTACAACATAAATTTTATCTTTATCTTATGAATACAGAATCCAATAGCTTAATAAAAGCTTCTTCACCCTATTTGCTGCAGCATGCTTATAATCCGGTAAACTGGTATGAATGGGGGCCAGAAGCTTTGCAGAAAGCAAAGGACGAAAATAAATTGATATTGGTGAGCATTGGCTATTCGGCCTGTCATTGGTGTCATGTAATGGAGCGGGAAAGCTTTGAAAACCATGAGGTGGCCGAAGTGATGAACCAACATTACGTTTGTATTAAGGTAGACAGAGAGGAAAGGCCAGATATTGATCAGATTTATATGCTGGCTATACAGTTGATGACTGGAAGTGGAGGATGGCCCTTAAACTGTATTTGTTTGCCAGATCAGCGACCAATTTATGGAGGTACTTATTTCAAAAAGACCGATTGGATAAATGTGTTGTTAAGCGTAGCAGATATGTGGAAAAACGAGCCAGATAAAGCAATGCAATATGCAGATCGCTTAACTGACGGCATTCATAATGCAGAAAAGATTATTCCTAATATTAAGGTCGATGAATATACCAGAACTCATTTAACTGAAGTAATTGAGCCCTGGAAACGATATTTTGATATGGCGGAGGGTGGATATAATCGCGCCCCGAAGTTCCCATTACCTAATAACTGGCAATTTATGTTGCGTTACAGCCATCTTATGGAAGATGATGGTACTCATGTTTCGGCACTGCTAACGCTAGAAAAGATGGCTATGGGTGGTATCTATGATCATGTTGGTGGTGGTTTTGCCCGCTATTCAGTAGATGGAGACTGGCATGTACCTCATTTCGAGAAAATGCTTTATGATAACGGACAGTTGATCAGTTTATACGCTGAGGCCTTTCAATATTCAAAATCAGAATTATTTAAAGATATTGCTGAAGAAACAATTGTTTGGTTGGAACGTGAAATGACTTCTGATGATGGTTTGTTCTATTCGGCACTTGATGCAGATAGTGAGGGCATAGAGGGAAAGTTCTATGTTTGGGATAAAGCAGAATTCGAAGCTGTAGTTGGTGATGACGCCGCTTTACTAGCAGATTATTTCAATGTTACTGAAGAGGGGAATTGGGAAGAAGAGCAAACTAATATTCTGCTAAGGAAGTTCGATGAGCAAGAGTATGCAGAGGTTAAAGGGCTTACGGTTATGGCCTTGCAACAGAAAATAAAAGCTGCAAAACAGAAGTTGCTTGACGAGCGTAGTAAAAGGGTACGCCCAGGTTTAGATGATAAGTGTTTAACATCCTGGAATGCAATGGCTGTAAAAGGTCTGGCAGAATGTGCTGGGATATTTGAGAATACTCATTATTACGGCCTTGCAAAAAGGGCCGCAGAATTTATTCTAGCCAATCTGAAAATTACCGATGGTGGTTTGTATAGGAACTTTAAAAATAATAAAGCCACTATTCCAGGTTTCTTAGATGATTATGCTTTCTTTATTGAAGCATTAATCACCTTATATCAATACGATTTTGATGAAAAATGGTTAGAAGAAGCCAAAGGCTTAACTGATTATGTGTTGACAAACTTTAAAGATAAGGATAGTCCGATGTTATTTTATACCGCAGGGAATGGAGAGGCTTTGATTGCACGTAAACATGAAATTATGGACAATGTAATTCCTGCTTCTAACTCTACAATGGCACAAAACCTGCATAAATTAGGTTTATTGTTCGATAATGATCAATATCTGCTAAAAGCAGAGGGGATGCTTGCTGCGGTACTTCCACAGATTAAAACTTATGGATCTGCCTATTCAAATTGGGCCATACAATTGTTAGAATCTGTCTTTGGTATTAATGAAATTGCGCTGACAGGAAATGATCTCGGAAAAGCAAGACATGAGCTTAATAGGCATTATATTCCTAATAAAGTTACATTAGGAGGAACAAATTCCGACCTTCCTTTGTTAAAAGATAAGCAAAGCATTGAAACAAAAATCTATATTTGCCGAAATAAAGTATGCCAGTTGCCGGTGTCAACCGTTGATGAAGCATTAATATTAATAACTAAATAACATTCTAATGAGTATTAAGCCCAATACAGTGGTATCATTAACGTATGAATTGCATACGACTAATGAAGAAGGACAACAAGTTTTTGTAGAAAAAACAGAGAAAGAAAATCCTCTTGTTTTTTTATATGGTACAGGAATGATGTTGCCAAAGTTTGAAGAACATCTTGCTGGCTTAAAAGTTGGTGATGCTTATAGTTTTGAACTTTCTGCAGCTGATGGCTACGGAGAAATCGATCCAGGAGCATTTACTGATTTGCCTATAGATATGTTTAAGGATGTTGATTTGCCAGCAGTTGGTGATGTAATTCCTTTGCAAGACAATCAAGGTAATCATTTCAGAGCAGGTGTTACTGCTGTTCATGAGGATGTGATTAACGTTAATTTAAATCACCCAATGGCTGGAAAAGAACTAATCTTTGCAGGTGAAATTTTAGCTGTACGTGAAGCTACACAAGAAGAATTGGCTCATGGTCATGCGCATGGCGCTGATGGCCACGAAGGTCACTAAATAGCATTACATTTATCGCAAATGCCGTAAGCAATAGAGCTTACGGTTTTTGCGGTAAATCCTT